>NZ_JBKZCD010000007.1:0-64260 GCF_046938665.1 Lactobacillus delbrueckii subsp. bulgaricus | reverse complement strand
TGATACGAACAAAAGGTAAAGAATTGATTTATTCTGTAAAAAGCAACAGTATGGACTAATTCGACTCAAAATTCTCTAACTATATGCGATCTCAGTGAAAAAAACTTCGGCTATAGCTGAATTATTAGCCAGCTATTCTGGCCAGAAGAGATCGTTCAAAGTTTTATCCAGGGCCTGGCAGATAGCGATGCAAAGATTGACGGTCGGGTTGTAGTTGCCCTTCTCAATAGCACTGACGGTCTGCCGGGAGACCCCGATAAGGTCGGCAAGCTGCTGCTGGGAGAGGTCTTTTTCCGCCCGAGCGGCTTTAAGACGCAGGTTTTTCACGGCTAGTCCTCCTCCCGGCGGTCGATGATGGCCTTGATCAAGAGGCTGCCCACGATCGCCAGGTAGGCAGCTAAGATCAAGGGTCCAACTGCTTCATCAGTTGCCGCCCCATTCTTAAAGTAGCTGATTTTTCCGCTCATCAGACCGCCAATCTGGATCATGAGCTGGGAAAAGAAGATAAGGGTCCAGGTAGCAGCTAAGTTCAAGCGTTCCTTAACTGGGAAGACATCCTGGAAGATGCAGTAGCAAGTCAGAACCGTGCCGCCTAGAATGATGGTCGCCAGACTGGATACAAAAGGCGTAGCCAGGGGCCGGTCAAAATTGATGCAGGCCAGGCTGTAAAGAATATTGGCTACAAACACTGTCCAGAAGGCGTACTTGTAGCTCCGCCCCCGGAGCAGGAGCTGACGTTCATCCAGCCGCTGGCGATTTTGCCGGTCTTTAATGGCAAAGTAGACAGCTAAACAGGTGGTTAAAGCCACGATTAAAAAGAGTGTCATAATTTTTCCCTTTCTCAACTCTCGATGTCAAATATACTTTACATTAAGTATCAAATATTTTGTTCAAAAGCAATGTCAACTATATTTGACATTGCTTTTGAACAAAATGGAGAAAAGTGCTAACTACTGCTTCAGCCTCTATGCTCCGGTAAAGCACGCGCATGGCACGACTGAATCAACCAAGGCTGACGCGATCGCCTAGGAAGGGCCAAATGAATAATTTTTAAGTGCATGAATCTTTCACGTGTTTTTTGTTGGAATATGCTGATTTTTTGATAAAGGGATTATAATTAGGGGTGAAATATGGTTGTTAGATATTTTTTATTAGTAGAGGAAGAAAAAATGAAGGCAAGCAAGCAGCTCTACCATGAGCACAAGATCATCACGCTGATTCTGACCTCGCCAATCTGGCTCTTTATCCTCTTTTCCGTATTGTTTACGGCTAACGAGATCTACAAGTCGACCCAGGAAGGCGTGGTGACTGAAGTTCTGAACAGGACCCTGCCCCAGCACGGCTACAGCGACATCTACTATTTGAACCAGGTCAAGGCTGACAGCCATTTTGGCATGGGGACCACCTACGTCAGCAGCTTCTCAACCAAGCGGACGGTTAAGCAGAACCAGGATCTTTTTGCAAAATCCGGCAAGAAGATAGACAAGGGCGACGCTAACCTCCCTTATTACAAGGAAGTCACGGTCCGCCGGAACGGAATGGGCTGGAAAGTCACCGTTTCTGACTCAATTGGACAAGAAGAAAGCAGTTATAGCGTGAAATGACAAAAAAGCCGCCAGAAGCGTAATGCTTCCAGCGGCTTTTACTCAAGGCACTTGCCAAACGGCAAATGTGACTCCTTCTCGTTCACATCAAGGGTGTGTCAGCATCGACGCTTCCCGCGTCTGGCCAAAGGCCTGATGCCCTCTATCTCAAAAATACGCACCTTTGCGTTTTCCTCGACTCGTCGATATTCGATTATACGCTCTTTCCCCAGCCTTGTAAAGCTACTTCTTCAGCTTCTCCCGCAGCTTGAGCCGCTTGATGTACTTGTTCCAGGCTTCCTGGAACAGGGTCGACAGCAAGAAGCCCAAAGCGATCGACACAGTCACGATGGCCACCCGCATCATCATCTGCTGGGCAGCGATGTACTTGCCATCAATCAGCCGTCTAACCACCATATAAGCCGGCGCTCCCGGCACCAGCGGCACCAGACCCGGTACACTGAAAAGGGTGACGGGACACTTTTTCCACTTGGCCAAAACAACAGCGACCAAGCCCACGCCAAAGGCCCCCAGGGTGTTGGAAATCATCCGCCCGCCAGAAGCCTCCGTCACCAGCCAGTAGACCATCCAGCCCGCGCAGCCGCAGATCCCGCTCCAGTGAATCACCCGGTGGGGAATATTCACCGTCAAGGCAAAGCCCACCGTGGCAATGTATGAAAAGACCAAGTTGATCAAGACGTCCCAGATGTTGAAACTAACCTGCATCCCCAGCATGACTAAGCTCCTAAAAATCTAATCACGATCCCGACGCCGCCGCCCAGGGCAATCGCCGTCATCGCTGCCTCACACATGCGCACGATCCCTGACACCCAGTCGCCCATAAACAAGTCTCTCAAGGCGTTGGTCAAGGCCAGGCCCGGCACCAGAGTCATCAAGGCCCCAATCAAAATATTGTTTACATTGCAGGCCGGAAAAATCCCATTAATGATAATAGTGAGTAGCCCCATCTCCATGGCCGCGATCATTTCCGCCAGGAAGCGGACCTTGGTGTGGCCCTTAAGCCAGGAGTCCATCAAATAGCCGCTGGCCCCGACCAGCCCGGCAACCGGGAAGTCGACCCAGTCATAGACGTCTAAAAAGAGGACCATCAAGGTGGCACTCAAGATCCCGGCCCCGATGACCTGCAACCATAAAGGAAAAGTCGGGGTATTCTCCTCGATTTCCCGCAGCTTCTCTTCCAGCTCCTCCAGGTCAATCCGCTTGTCGGCGAATTCCCGGGAGAATTCATTGACCCGGTCGACCAGCTCCAGGTTGATGGATCGCTTCTTCACGGTTTCCAGTTCCGTCACCGTGCTGCACTCCCCATCATCCAGGCTGACAAAGAGGCCGGTTGGCATGGCAAAAACATTGACCTCCTTGATGCCGGCGTTGACAGCGATCCGGCGCATGGTGTCCTCCACCCGGTACATTTCGCTACCGCCGGCCAACATGAGGCGGCCAGCCTTCAAACAAGTATGAACGACTCTTTTCATGTACGCGTCTGTGCTCATTTTTTTCACCGCGAGCCTGCCTAAAGGCAGCTAAATCAATTATTCATGGCTTCAATATCGACGACCTTGTCGACCCAGTCACCTCTGAAGAAGTCCCGTTCGTGACTGACGATGATGACCCCGCCCGGGAAGTTGACGATGGCCTTCCGCAGGCTGTCCTTAGTTTCATTGTCCAAGTGGTTGGTCGGTTCGTCAAGGAAAAGCAGGTTGGCCGGCTCAAACTGCATCTTAGCCAGCTTCACCTTCTCCTGCTCGCCCCCGGACAGTTCCTTAAGTGGACTCATGACCAGTTGGGCCGTCAGCCCCATCCGGGCTAAAGCCTGCCGCAATTCCTTGGGCTTCTTCTGGTCAAATTCACTCTCTAAGTACTGCAGAGGCGTCATATTCTGGTTGGGCCAGGTCAAGTCCTGCTTGAAGTAGGCCAGCTTAGCCGTGGCCGACAGGTCAAAGCCCCCGTAGATCGGCGGAATCTGCCCCAAGAGGGTCTTCAGCAGGGTGGTCTTGCCGATCCCGTTAAAACCGGTAATGGCGACCTTTTCCCCATTGCCAACGGAGAAGTTAAAGGCTTCCTTGACCAAAGCCTGGTCGTAGCCAATCACCAGGTCCTGCGTCTGCAAAAGCAAGTTAGAGGCCGTTTCCACGTATGGGAAGTCAAATTTGGCCTTCTTGCCGTTTTGCGGGGGCGTCAGAATTTCCATCCTGTCCAGCTGCTTTTGCCGGGAGCGGGCACTTTTGGCCCGGGTGCCGGCTTTATTTTTTCTGATATAGGCTTCAGTCTTGGCGATCTGCCGCTGCTGGTTGGCATAGGCCTTCATATAAGTCTGCCGGTTGGCTTCCTTTTGCCGCATGGCTTGCTTTAATGTACCGGTATAGCGGGTAATGGTCCCGAAGTCGATGTCGATAATACAGTTGGTTATCCGGCCTAAAAAGTCGTAGTCGTGGCTGACAACGATAAAAGCGCCGGTAAAATCATTCAAGTAGTCGACCAGCCAGTCAATGTGGCCGACGTCTAAGTAGTTGGTTGGTTCGTCCAGGACCAGGACCTGGGGCTGCTCTAAGAGGAGCTTGGCCAGGATCAGCTTGGACCGCTGGCCCCCGGAAAGTTTGGATACATCCCGGTCAAAGCCCAGTTCAGCCAGGCCTAAGCCGCTGGCCACCCGGTCGATTTCAGTATCCAGGTCGTAGAAGTTGTTTTCTTCCAGGTAGGTCTGCAAACGGCCTGCTTTAGTTAACAGGGCTTCATCGCCGCTTTCGCTGTAGTCGATGTACAGCTGATTCAACCGGGCTTCATCTTGGTAGAGCTGGTCAAAGGCAGTCTTTAAAAAGTCCCGCATGGTCAGACCGGGCGTCAGTTTGGCGTACTGGTCCAGGTAGCCGACGGAGAGCTTGTTTTGCCACTTGACTGTCCCTTCATCGGGGAGGATTTCCCCGGTCAGGATTTTGATCAAGGTGGACTTGCCGACCCCGTTTTGGCCGGTGACCCCCATGTGGTCTTCCTTGTTTAAAACGAAATTGGCGTCTTCATACAGGGTCTTTTCCGCAAAGCCCTGGGTCAAGCCGCTGACGGTCAGTAAACTCAATCTTTTTTCCTTTCTTACAGGTGAAAGTTTTCCGCCTGCTTGCGCTCATGGTCGTACTTCTGCAGGGTCTTAAGGATCCGCGGCCAGAGATAGCGCGGGGCGGTCAAGTGCAGGTGGTCGTCAGCCACCCGGAAGTAGCTGGGACTGAGCTTGGTTAAGCCGGAGAGGAATTCCTCATCCAGGTGGTACTTGTCAGAGATCCGCTGGATTTCGGCAATCGCGTATTCGGTGTAAGACGAGCTTACGAAGACCAGGATGGCGCCGATGATGCCCCAGACCAGGGACTGGGTATTAGTTAAGGCGAAAGAGTGCCGGCAGATGTAGAACATGGCGATGAAAGTCATTACGCCGGCAATCCCGCCGTAGATGTATGGATAGTAGCGTTTTTTCACGAAAATCCCTCCTAATTCTATCAACTATCTTAACGTATTTTGCCCCCTGGATAGTAGGAAAATTATTGCTGAAAGGGAAAAAATAAGAGGGATCCAGAATCCCTGGACCCTCTCATTCAACCACAATCTTTACCTTGTCATGCTTTTGGGCAGCTTGGGCAAACATTTCAATGAGCCGGTCACAAAGCTGCCGGGACTGGTCAAAGCGGAATTTTTTCTTGCGATAATTCAGCAAGTCATTGTAATACTCTTCCGCGTCCACGTAGCAGTTAGGCTCTTCTGCCCAAGGACCTTGTTCAAAGAAATAGTCACGGCTCATTTTTCCCCATTCTGACTTAGGAATTTTAGGATATTCAAAAAGGTCTTCCACAAATCCCTCCCAAACCCGCAATTTGGTTCTGCCATAGGAAAAATCAACTTCGGGTTCATCTTGTAAGTCTCCATTATAAAAAGTCTCATCGACTTTGGTCTGGCCAGTGTCCATTTTTGAGCAGCTCCTTATCACTATCTCTCTTGAAAAAGCTGGCGCACCTTCCGGCTGTTTCTGGTCGAGAAATAGCGGACGTCGCCGGTGATGAAGGTCAGCTTTTTCTCCTTCAAATCGACTTCTTTGACGTTGGCGGGGTTGATGACGCAGGATTCGCTAACCTGCACCAGGGCCGGGTACTTCTCTGGCAGTTCCTTCAGCTTGCCGATGAATTCCGCCCAGCCGGTCGTCTTGACCAGGCGCAGCTTGTGGGGAACCGGCGTCGTCTCCACGTAAACCACATCCCCCATGCTCATGTTTCTGACGTCATGACCGAATCTGTAGCTGAAGGTGTTTTTCTGGATATAGCGGTACTTGGCGATCGCGTCCACCGCCTGCTCCAGGGAATAAGTGACATCCCGGCGCAAGTCGTCCGCGTTACCGTTCTTGACGATAAAATTGCTGGCCCCCAGCCGTCTTTGGAAGGTCAGGAAAGCCATGTCCTGGTGGCTGGTCACGAAAATCAGCTGGGCCTTGGGGTCCTGCTTCTTGATGATCTCACCCAGGTCCAAGCCGTTTTGCTCGTCCAGCTTCTTGCCAATTTCAATATCCAAAAAGTAGATGCCAGAGGCAAGCGGCTTTTTGGTCAAAAAATCCAAGGCCTCATCGTAGCTGCCTGCCGCCTTGACGACAGCAAAGTCCAGCTCTTCTTCATCGCTTAAAATAACCTGCGCCCGCTTGATGCAGTCCTTGACCAAAGCGATCTGGTCTGGCTCATCATCGCAGATAAAAACCGGATACTTTATTTTTCTCCCTCCTTCAGAACCATCAGACTAAATGTAAAAGTGTTGCCTGTCGTATCTATATCAACGATCATTTGCCCGGCATACTTGTTCACGATCTCCAAGGCGTTGCTTAAGCCCAGGCCGGCATGCTGGTCCTTGCTCGTGTAGCCTGGCTCAAAAATCCGCGGCGACGGGATATTGTCCGTCTTGTTCTTGATGACAAATTCGAAATCGCCGTTTTCCTGGTAGAACATGGCTTCAACCCGCGCGTCCTTTAAGCCGCTGCTGGCCTCGATGGCATTGTCAAAAGAAATCCCGATGACCCGGACCAGGTCCATTTTTTCCATTTCAGAAACCAAAGGCAGGTGGTCGATGTCCTTCTGGCAGCTGAAGCGGTAGGGAATCCCCTGATCGTAGATTTTCGACAATTTGGTAATCACGATGCTTTTAAGCAAATCATCATGAATATGGTTGACATCTTGAAACTTGGCCAGGGCATGCTCGTCAAAATTTTCCCTTGAGTACTCATTCAGCTTCTCCAAGAGCTGCTGGGAGTCGTTTTGGGCCGCTGCCAGCTTGAGGCTGGTCAAAATATTGCGGTAGTCATGCTTGAAGCGGCGCAGCCGGTCCTCATCCTGCTCCAAAGAAGCCGCGTAGCTCTTCAGCTGCTGGTTGGACTCATAGAGCTGGCGGTTCTGCGCTTGCAGGTGCCGCTCTTCGGCTTCGTTTAAAAGGGCGGTCTGATTTTTGATGCTGAGACTAAAGCTAAGCACGGCATAGATGCCTTGAACGGCCAAGATACCCAAGAGGATCGCCAGGCCAACCGACATCTTCTTCACCTGCATCCCAACGACGTATGCAAAAATTGTCGAGACATACAGGTAGGCCAGCAGAAACAAGCAGTTTGTCTGATAGCGGACGTCGCTGATATATTTGCGGATTTTTGGCAAAAGGGGCCATGCGAGCAAAAAGCCAGTCAGTAGGAGGCCAAGATCAATCCACAAACTGGCTGCGAGAGTTTCCGGGAAAGACCAGCTGATGATGTTTACTATAATGTCTTCTAGCAAACCAAGGATGCCGATGATCAAGGCCGAGCTTACTGCCTGCTTGACCTTTTTGCCTTTGATCTGGGTTAAAACCAAGAGGGTCAGCTCAAAAATTTCGAAAGGAAGGTCAATGAAATAGGACGGAACCGATTCGATTGTGATCCCGTCAATCACGCCAATGAGCCAGATACCCAAAAACATCGCCCAAGCCCGGCGGCTAGCGGGCCGCTGGTCAAGCAGCCGCAAAAAAAGTGCTATCTTAATTGCTGGCGCCAGCAGCAGGGTGCTGACATCAAGCAGATACAATAAAATCATCTATTCATCCCGTCTTCGCTTCGTCCGTTTACCGTTTCCATAATACAGCAAAAAGCGCAACTGAGTTGCGCCTCTTTTCTAATCCGCAAACAAGAATTTCTCATTCCCAATGACTGGCAGCCACTTGCCCCAATTGTGGTCTCTGGCCCCCAGCAAGATGGCCAAAACTCCAACAGCCCCGGTGGCCAGGTCCAGGGAATTTTTCAAGCCATAGACCCCAGGAAGCAAAATTCTGTCTTCATCAAAGACCAGGTAGTTGGCCAAGTACTGCAGTTTTTCGTCCAAAAAGCCCTCATAGCCCAGACTTTCTGCCGCGATGTCCCCCAGCATAAGACCCGCGAAGCCGTTAAACAAGCCATTCATATAGGCTAATTTAACCCGGTTAGTCGCGATCAAGTCCTTGATCATCCTGCTGCCGCCTTTGACCTTGACCCCGTCTTTCGCGAATTCCAGCAAAACCAGGAGCAAGCCGCAGGAGCCAGAATTAAGGTAGGGCAGGTAGCTTTCCTCGCCATTGACCACGCCTTTTAAAAAAGTTCCGCCTTTTATCTGGCTGACTTCCTGCTCTAAAAAGGCGGCCAGCTTTTTTCCAGCGGCTCTTACTAAATCAGTTTCCTTTAAGTACTTGCCAGTTTTTTCGAGGTAAAGGAGCATCCCTAATTTTCCAGTAAGCAGACCCGCTTCCTCCCAAGCGTCATAGCCAGCCAGTATCTGTTGGGCAACTTTTACCAGCTCCTGCTTTCTCGCCTCATCTGGTTCAAGCAGCTGCAGGGACAATTTGGCCAGACCTATCCCCGCCAAGCCGCTCTCTAGCGACAAGTCAGTCATCTGGTCAACTTCAATTCCATCGATCAACTTCTTGCCTAGTTCCTGGTCAACTTCTGAATACAGGACTGCCCCCATCCCGGCCGCGCCGGTAAAGAGGCCTGGCTCCATTTCACTTGCCTGGCAAATTGCCTTTTGATTGTCCAGGCACCACTTTTTAAAAAGCTCCCGGTCTTCCGGCAAAGCGGACAAGACCAGGCCCAGGCCCAGCGCCCCATTTTCAATATTCAGCATCCCTGCCGGCTCAATAAACTGAGCAATATCGCCCTTGATCAAACGCTGACTTGTCCAATCGATATTTACGTCGATCCCTCTCGCGATGCCCGCAATCAGCTGGTCCAGGGATTTCTGCCCTGCCGCGGCTGGCAACTTTGGCAAAGTCAGGTCAGCTTTTTCAAAACACTCTCTTTTGAATTCCCGCAAAAAATCCCCCGCTGCCTGGTCCAGATTTTCCAGCCTGACTGCTTCGCTTGCTTCCGGCTTTTTAGCCAAATGACTGACGTCGATGACCGGCAAAAGGGTGTATTCAATCATTTTGTACAAGGACAGCCAATCCTGCTGGCCCAGGGTCTTGGCCCGCTGATCGCTGAAACCTGGCGTGGACAAGCCTGGTTCATAAATCTGGTCAAGTGGCCCCGCCTGTTCAAAATCGACCAGGACCGGGCCTTTTTTGCCCAAGAGAACATTGCCCGGCTGCAGGTCGCCAATGGCTATCCCCCGCTGGTGGATGTCTTCTACCGCCGCAAGCAGCTGCTTGGCCAGCTTTTTTACCATTTTCAGATAGCGGCCATGATCTTGCCGGAAAGGATACTTTTCCTTGATCAGCTGGTCCAAGTTTTCTGCTGGCAGATAGTCCTCGACCAGATAATAATGAATCCAGACCTGGAAAGAATCCCGCAGCCTCACAACATAGGGTGAATCTTGCAGCTGCCTTAAGAGCTCTGCTTCATGCTTGATCCGGCTGAAGCCATCCTGCAGGTTCGCATCAATCCCGGCCCCCTGCCGGCCTTCCTTAATCAAGTACTTCTGCCCAGCTTTTCGCCCCAGGTAGATCCCGCCGGCATTGCTAAAAAGCAATGCTGACGAAATATTGTACTGACTCAAGCGGGAAAAATCGCCGCTGCCTGCCTCTTTTTCAGCAGGAAAGGGATCTGACACGAAATCTGGCTGCAAGTAATAAGGCAAACGTTGGTCGATGACCAGACGACCTTGCTCGTCCCTTATGCAATAGTTGCCCGCCTCATCGCGGAGCTCCTTAAAGGCTCCATAGCGGTAATAAACATTGCTTGTTTTATACCGCTTGTCAGACAGGATATAGGGTCCTAATTCATACTCACTAGTTAAAGCCGCCAGGTCAGCCGCGGCCTGCTTGAACTGCTCCGTATCCTTTGGATAAGCCGTGATAAACTTGCCCGACTCAGTCCGGTCAGCGTTTTTGGAGTTTTTGACGATCCATTCGCCCCGGCTGACCGTGAACTTGAAGCTGATTTTTTGCTTAAAGAGATAGTCAGTTGCTGCCCTTAAAAGACCTTCTTCGTCCTTGTATCCGGCTGACAAATGGATCTTCCAGCCCTGCGCTGGCAGCTTGCCTGGCGCCAACATATAGGTCCAGTGGCGGTCACTCCAGGTCTGCCAGCCTGCTGGCGGCTTCACCTGGTAAGGCTGCATTTTAGGCGCCGCGTCTTCAAAAAAGCTGTTCTTTTCAGCCAAGAGAAAGGGCACGTAGTCCTCGATCGCGTACTTCATTTTTACTTGAACAAGTTGTCAAAAAAGCCGTAGAAGCTGCCATAAATAGTGTGAAAGCAAATCAAGCTGCGGCGGACGTCGCCGTTTTTATCCTTCTTTGCCTTCTTCAGCTGCAAATTCAAAACTTCTTCAATCAGGTTTTCCATTTTTCCCTGCCTCCTTTTGCCTACTAGTTTAGCGCCTTCCCTCTTGTTTTTTGGCAAGAAGTCATTATCGGGCAAAAAAGGCTCATAAGCGCAAAAAAATACCCCTAGCTAAGCTAGAGGCATGATGTTATCACTACCAAGAATCACTGCTTCTTGGCGTAATTGAGTTGGCTTCATAAATCGTGTAGTTGGTGATGGTCTCATTGCTGGAGAAGTCGACCCCGTTGTAAGTCTCGTTCAGACTGTTCTGCCGGGTTTCCTGGTTGGTCAAGGTCTGCGTCGGCAGCCCCAGGCTCTTTCTCAGCTTGTTGGACCACTTCTGCAGCTCTGCAGTTGACGCGATCTGGAAGCTGGTTCCGGAAATCGTCGCGTCGTGGCCCTGGATGTAGCCGCTGGAGATGTTGCTGGCCGCGCTTCTGTAGTTGATGGCCAGGCTGGTCATGTCGCCAAAAGTCAGATTGGTCTTGACGTACTTGGCAAAAACCTTGAGCAGCTTCTGGTAGTTGGCTAAACCGTTGACGGACAAGCCCTTCTTGACCACGGCCTGGATAATTTGCCGCTGCCGCAGCTGCCGGCCGTAGTCCCCCCGGGGGTCGTCATAGCGCATCCGGGCATAAGCGATGGCGTGGCGGCCGTCCAGGTGCTGCTTTCCCTTATGGAAGTCACACCAGTCATAGCTGAAGCTGAACGGCACGTCGACGTCAACCCCGCCTAAAGCGTTGACCAGGCTCTTCAAGGCCTTCATGTTAACTTCCACATAATAGTTGATCGGCACGTTGAGCATGGCCGAAACAGTCTTGACCGACCCGCTGCTGCCGCCAAACTGGTAGGCGGAGTTGACCTTGAACATGTAGTAGCTCTGGCTGCTCGTTTCACCCAGAATCTCCGTTAAGGTATCCCGGGGAATCGAAGTCATGGTCGCCTTCTTGGTCGTCGGGTTGACGGTCACCAAGATGATAGTGTCCGAATTGCCTTGGTCATGGCGTCCTTCAATCCCCTGGTCGACTCCTAAAACCAGAATCGAGATCGGCTTCTTGGCCGCGATCCGGGCACTGGTCGCCGTGCTACCGTTATTGCCGTTCATGCTCACTAGGGCTGAATGCAGGGAGAAGTAGGCATGCGCCCCCCAGGTCGCCGCGATCATGACGGCAAAGGTCACCAAGAGGCCAATAATGGTCGGCAAAGGGCGGCGGGACTTTTTCAAAAGGCCAGCCTGGACAAGAGTCACATTACGAAAAATTTTCTGTTGTCTTCTGCTATGTTGCTCTTCCATGGACTAACCCCTTTAATAATTTGCTATTATATATTTTCGCATGAAAAAGGCATTTAATAAACCAGGCGCGGGAATATTTAGACTATCTTATTTTTTTGGCAAAAGGCCGCTTTGAGTGTAGAATATCTAGTATCGTAAACGCACCAGAAGAAATGAGAAAAAGAAGAGGTATCGTATGGAAATCCCTTATCGCAGTGAGGTTCCCAAAGAGCAGACCTGGGACTTGACCCGGGTCTTCAAGACTGAGGCGGACTGGGAGGCCGCCTTTAAGGCAGTCAAGCAGGAAGTCAAGGCCCTGCCGGCCTTGGAAGACGGCTTTACGGAGAGCGCGGCCGTCCTCTATGACCGCTTGACCAAAATTTTTGCCGTTGACCGCCGCCTGTCCAAGATCTACGTCTACGCCAGCATGGCCAGCGACGTCGACACCAGCAACCAGAAGAAGCTAGCCCTTAATTCCCGCGGCCAGAGCCTGGCTGCTGAATACCAGGCCGCTGTCGCCTTCATTCAGCCGGCTGTTTTAGCCTTGGGGAAAGAGGCCCTGGACGCCTTTTTCAAGGAAGAGCCAAGACTGGAAAACTACCGGCACTATTTGGAACAGATCGTCAAGCAGGAAGAGCACGTTTTGCCAGCTGAAGAGGAGAAGCTGGTATCGGCGGCCGGGGATGCCCTGTCAGCTTCGGCCAACACCTTCAACGTCTTGACCAACTCCGATTTGCAATTCCCTTACATTGAAGATGAAGATGGGGAAGCAGTGGAACTGACGGAAGCCAACTACGACATCTTGATCCAGTCCCAGAACCGGGAAGTCAGAGAGGATGCCTTTGACGCCCTTTACGCTGGCTACGGCCAGTTCGCGTCAACTTTTGCCTCAACCCTGGCCGGCAATGTCAAGGCCCACAACTTTGACGCCCAGACCCACCACTACCAGGACGCCTTAGCCGCGGCTCTGTCAGAAAACAACATCCCTGTCGACGTCTACAACCAGCTTTTGACCAGCGTCCACAAGCACCTGGACCTCCTCCACCGCTATGTCAACTTGCGGGAAGAAATCCTGGACCTGAAGGGCGACCTGCAAATGTGGGACATGTACGTGCCAATCACTGGCAAGCCAAGCCTCAGCTACACTTTCGCTGAAGCCAAGGCCCAGGCCAGAGAGGCCCTGCAGGTTTTGGGCGAGGACTATGTCAAGCACGTCGACTACCTCTTCAACAACCGCTGCATCGACCACGTGGCTAACATGCACAAGCAAAGCGGGGCCTACTCCGGCGGGGCTTATGACACCGACGCCTATGAGCTCTTGAACTGGCAGGGGGACCTGGATTCCCTCTACACCCTGGTCCACGAGACCGGCCACTCAGTCCACAGCATGTACACCCGGGAAAACCAGCCATACGTGTACGGGGACTATCCGATTTTTGTCGCGGAAATCGCCTCAACGACCAATGAAAACCTGCTGACCAACTACTTCCTGGACCGGGTGACGGATCCAAAGACCCGGGCCTTCCTGCTCAACTACTACTTAAGCTCCTTTAAGGGAACGGTCTACCGGCAGACCCAGTTCGCGGAATTCGAGAAGTTCATTCATGAAAGCGACCAAGCGGGGGAAGCCTTGACGGCTGACTACCTGTGCGGCTTCTACGACCGGCTCAACCAGCAGTACTACGGCCCGGCGATCAGCCTGGGCAGCGATATTGATCTGGAATGGGCCCGGATCCCCCACTTCTATTACAACTTCTACGTCTACCAGTACGCGACCGGCTTTGCCGCCGCAACTGCCCTGGCTAACAAGATTACTTACGGTAGCCAGGAAGACAAGGAGAAGTACCTGGACTTCCTCAAGTCCGGCTCCAGCGACTACCCGATCAACATCATGCAGAAGGCCGGCGTCGACATGACCAAGTCCGACTACCTGGAAGATGCCTTCAAGGTCTTTGCAGAAAGACTGGACGAATTTACTGACTTGATCAAAAAATTGTAGAAAACAAAAACGAAGCTGCTCAAAGTGAGTAGCTTCGTTTTTTGCTGTTAAACTTTTTCCTTCATCATCTGCAAGTACTTAGGCTGGTCGGGCTTTGGAACATCCAATGCGTCCAATGCCTGCTCAGCTGTTACATTAAACTTTACCATTACGCTCAAGGCATTTTTTACGGTTGCTTCGTCGATGCCTTCATTACGCTCATGGCGTAAAGTAGTTTCGTATTCCAATCTGTTCGCCCTCCATTCTTGATTATGATTGTAATAATTCATCTTCTCAGCGATGGCATCAATCAGATCGTTCTTGCGGTCAACTTGGCCATTCATCAGATCTAAGAACTTCTGCAAGGTCGGACTAACTTCGCCTTTCGTCCCCTTTGAATTGACATAGAGGGTGTGCATTTCATCGCCAAGTGCCAGATGATGTTTCGGACTGTATTCGATGAACTCAATAACCCTCTCATCAATTCCGAAATGGTCAAAGGGAGAAAAGATGATCACGAACGACATCGGCATGTCATCGTAGTCATCTCCGGTCAGCAAGCTGACCATATCAACCAGGGTCCTGTAGTAGCGAGACCGCTTGGGGTGGAATTTTCTTGACAGTTGCATTTCAATGTCGTAAACCCGCCCTTGTTCGTCAAAAGCCTGGATATCCAGCCGGATGCCCTTATCTTCACGGCCACCCTTAATCTGTGACTGAGCTCTTGTCGTCACCCGCTTGATATTGAGCTCTGGCAGCAATTCCTGCAAAAGCCTGGTACAGATCTCCTCATCGCTCATCACCGCGAAAAACATGAAGTCGTCCGTAATGCCAATCGGCTCATATGGATTCAAATGTTCATCCTTACTCATATTATACAACGGTCCTCCTTTTCTTTTATTGTTTTTATCTCCATTAACTAGTACGCTTTTTACGTCGATTCTCTTTAAAAAAGTTCAATTTCCTTGTAGAAAAACAAAAGGCAAGCAAAAAAGGTGAAACTCGAAATATTACATCGAGTTTCACCTTTTATATTTATCTAGGGTCTGGTTTTGCCCAGACTCAATAAAACATATTCAATCTTAGTGGTGTGAAGCACCAGTAGCCGCGTCTGGTTCAGACTTGATTTGGTTAACCGCGGTAACTGGGTATGGCTTGCGCACCCGCGGGTCAGTGCTGGATGGCTTGGTGTCGCCAGCGTACTGGAAGTCAGTCAAGCGAGCGTGCTTAACGTCTTCAATCGTCTTGCAGCCAGTCAGTTGCATGTCGATCTTCAATTCATCGTTCAATTCGTTGATGACTGAAGCAACCCCGTGCGGGCCACCCAAAGCCAGGCCGTAAAGGTAAGGACGGCCGATACCAACCAGGTCAGCCCCTAAAGCCAAGGCCTTGAAGACATGGGAACCCCGGCGGACGCCACCGTCAAAGATAACTGGGCAGCGGCCGTTGACTGCTTCAACGACTTCTGGCAATACGTCAATAGTTGCCGGAGCACCGTCGATTTCCCGGCCACCGTGGTTAGTCACGTAAACGCCGTCCGCGCCGGCAGTCAAAGCAACTTCAACGTCTTCAGCACAGTTGACACCCTTAACGATGACTGGCAAGCCGGACATTTCCTTGATCCGCTTGATGTCATCCGGGCCGATGTTCTGGGCGCTGGAAGCGTACATTTGCGCAACAGTTTGCCCTTCGCCCTTGGCGCCTTGGAAACGGGTGAAGAAGTCAAGCGGTACCGGGAAGGCAAAGTTGGTCCGCAGGTTGGCTTCCCGGTAGCCTGATACCAAAGCGTCAACCGTCAACAGGATTGCCTTGTAGCCGGCAGCGTTGATTGCGTCAAAAACCATCTTGTTGAAGTCCCAGTTCTTTGACAGGTAAAGCTGGAACATCCGCGGAGCATCTGGGGCGGCAGCAGCGATTTCTTCAACCGGCTTGTTGCCGTAGGTGCTGGAGGTAAACATGGCTCCAGCCAAGGCTGCCCCCTTTTGGGTGGCAACTTCAGCGTCAGCGTGGGAAATACCATGACAAGCAATTGGTGAGATCATGATTGGGGTCTGCAGCTTCATGCCCAGGAATTCCGTTTCAGTTGATGGGTTATCCATCCCAGTCAAGGCCCGGGGAACAATCTGATAGTGATTGTAAGCAGTGGTGTTGTTTCTCCAAGTCCATTCGTATTCTGAACCTGAGGCCACGTAGTAGTAAGCCCCTTCCGGCATTACTTCCTTAGCTCTTTCTTCAAGCTCGTCAACGTTAACAAATTTTAAATCTTCGTCTGCTTCACTTTGTGGGAAGCCCTTAATATAACGTGTCATGGCAATCTCCTCAATCATTAAAAAATTACTATCAATTACTAGTTACTTACAAGGATTATCATAGCATTTAATCGCTTACTTTTGGGCTAATCTTTTACTTTTTCAGATCAGCTTAAAAAATTAAAAGTGCAGCTGGCCCGTTGCCAAACCGACCACGTACAAGAAAACGCAGATGATAGCAGTATAAAGCCCGCACCACTTGAAGGCCTGCTTCAAGATCGTGCCTTCGCTGCCGTCTTGGCCGATAGCAGTAGAAGCAACCGTGATCGACTGCGGGGAAATCATCTTCCCAGCCGTCGCCCCGACCATGTTGTTGGCCACGACCCAAGTCTGACTAACGCCCAGGCTTTGGGCGGCTGAGGCCTGCAATTTGGCGAAAAGAATGTTGGAACTGGTGTCTGACCCGGTCACGAAAGTACCCAGGGCACCGATGATTGGCGCGATCAATGGGTAAACCGGACCCATGACCTTGACCAAAACAACCGCGATGGCACTGGTCATGCCGGCATAGCCCATAACCTTAGCCAGGGCCACGATAGCGGAAATAGTCACCGCCGTCTTGCCGATCCCCTTAATCAGGTCCCAGAGGATGCCAAAAGTTTCCTTAACGCTCAAGCCCTGGATCAGGGCCCCAATGAAGGTCGCCAGCAAGATCAAGGTCCCTGGTGAAGACAGCCAGTTGAGGCTGAACTGACCAGCATTTTTGCCAGTGTAAACCTGGAACTTCAAAGTCGCGGAGTTGAGCAGGCTGTTAACGGCTGGGAACAATGATGAAGCGGCCAAAACGAAGACGAAAACTAAGATAAATGGCGCGCAGGCTTGCAGCAGTTCACCAGCTGAGTGCTTGGCAATGTCCCCGGTAGAAGCAGAGTATTCCGGCACGTCCTTGTGCCGCTTGGCCAAAAAGGCCGTAACCAGGATGCAAACGATGGAGCCGGCGATGGCTGGCAATTCCGCCCCAACGAACTTAGCCACCAAGATTTGCGGTAAGGCAAAAGCCAGACCAGACATGAAGGTAATGAAGCCTACCCCCTTGATCGCCTTGACGCCCCCGCCGACCAGGCCAACCAGGATGTAAGGGATGACCAGGATCAAAACGCTCAGCTGCAGAGATACCACGAAGGCCGTGTTCATCACGTCCAGGCCGGCAGTCTGGGCCAAGGTGATAACTGGCAGGCCGACCGCCCCGAAGGCAGTTGGCGTGGTGTTGGCCACCAGGCAGATAACGGAAGCTTCAATCGGGTCGATCCCGAAGGTCATCAAGATGCTGGCTGGGATGGCAACAGCGGTCCCGAAGCCGGCAATGGCTTCCAGGAAGCCCCCGAAGCCCCAGGCGATCAAGAGGACCAGGACCCGCTTGTCGGTCGTCAGACCACAGAGCATGTCCTGGATTTTTTGCATGGCGCCGGATTTAAAAGTTACCTTGGAGGTAAACATGGCGGCCACGATGATGTAGACAATCGGGAACAGGCCGCCCAGGATCCCTTCCAAGGTCCCGGTCAAAGTGTCAACGACTGGCAACTGGAAGGCCGTAATGGCCAGAATGATTGCCAGGATAAGAGAAATAACGGCTGCCTTGGCCGCAGGCATCTTCAAGGCTGTCAGAGAGATGATCAGCCAGACGATCGGGATCAAGGCAAAAATGAATTTAACCCACATTCAGATAACTCCTTCTATAAGTATTTTTCACAAGGATTATTGTACATGAAAGCGCTTAAAAAGTCATGTGAATATTGATTTAAAACGTTGATATATCAGCGTTTGTGCTTGAATTTATTTCACAATGTTTTTGCTTGCTAAAAGAAGGATCCAAAAAAGCCCCGCCATTGCGGGGCTCTATATATTTTTTCACAAACTCGTTTGTTAACAAGCTTGCCTATATTGATCGGCAAAAAAGATTTAAAAAATTTTGCTATTTAGCGTTAGGCGTACCTAATTTTTCCAAAACGTAGTCGCCGTCGCTATCCTGGCTGATGATCCCTTTTTGGTAAGTGTCAGTCACGCTGGTGTCATCCTTGTCACCGGTGTAAGAGAGCTTGTGGGTGACCGTGTAGTTGACGTAAGTCTTGCCGTTGCCAGCCGGGCTGGTGGACAGGACGCTGACGACTTCGCTGTAATTAGCGACTGAGTCAGAGTCGTCCCAGTTGTCGTGCAGCTTCTTGATGCTGATGTAGCCGGTATTGTTGCTGCCGTTGACCCAGTCTTCGCTGTCGTTGTCATCCCAGATGTCCTGGAGGAGGTCTTCAGCGTCTTCGCTGCTTGCCAGGCCTGGCCAGGACGGAGTCAGGACCCAGTTGCCGTTGACGGACTTGATTTGGTCGCTGCTGTCGCTGTCGTCATCGTCATAGTCATAGTCATCGTCACTGTCATAGTCATCGTCATAGTCATTTGCCTGGTCAGCTGGGTCAGTCACGTACTGGTCAAAGTTGTAGATCGTGTCTGACTTGCCGATGCCGGACTTTTTCACGTAGAGGCTCATCCCTGACGTGATCTGGTAGTCCTTGAAGCTGGCCTGGCCCTTGTCGTCCAGGTCGGCTACCTTCTTATCGTTGATGTAGACTTCCCCGTTAGGCACGCTGCTGACCGTGAAGCTGCCAGTGGTGATGTTCAAGCTGACCCGGTGGTTGCTGAAGAGGTCCAGCTTAACCGGGCTAGGTGAAATGGTCTTCCCGCTCAAGTTGGCTGAAACTGAGAAGGTGTAGCGGCCGGCGATTACCGGGTCCAGCTTCTTTTGGTAGTAGTCCCCGGAAGCAGACAGCTTGCCCACGTTTTTCCCGTTCATCTTGATCGTGGAATTTTTGTGGTTGGTCACGACCGTTGGGGAGTAGGTCTTAACCATGAGCTTGTATTTCGGGAAAAGGAAAAAGTAGTGGCCATCCTCGCCTAAAGAAACGGAGTCCTTAAAGCTGGCATCAAGTTCTTCCTGATTCTTCCACTTACTGCCCAGGTTGTTGGCCTTGGTCTGGTTGGCCTTGTAGTACTCCTGCAGCGGCCGTACGCTCTTCTTGGTCAGCTGGAAGCTGCTGTCGTCGGTCTTGACGTAAGGAGACAGGTCCTTGCTTGGGTCCTTCAGCGCGCTGATGATTCTGTCGATCTGTTTGTCCTTGGCGTAGTAAGACTTGCCATAGCTGTAGCCGGCCAAAAGGGCCAGCAAGACCGCCACGATGAGCAAGATTTGCTTCTTCCACTTCCGGGTCTGCTTGAGGTCGGTCCGCTTTTTGACGGTTTTAGCTGGCTTAACAGGTTGGACGGGTTTAACTTGCTGAACTGGCTGAACCTGTTGAACTGGCTGAGTTGGTTGAGTTGATTGTGCCGGCTGGACTGGCTGAGTTGGCTGAGTTGGCTGAGTTGGCTGGCTTGACTGTGCCGGTTGAACTGGCTGAGTTGGCTGAGTTGATTGTGCCGGTTGAACTGGCTGAGTTGGTTGAGTTGACTGTGCCGGTTGAGTTGGCTGAGTTGGCTGGCTTGACTGTGCCGGCTGGACTGGCTGAGTTGGCTGAGTTGGCTGGCTTGATTGTGCCGGCTTAACTAACTTTGCCCCGCATTTGGCGCAGAAAGTGGCATTGGCTTGGTTGGGGGCGTGGCATTTAGCGCAGTAGATCATTTTTACTTCCTCCCACTTCGATACATCTTAGTAACTACTGCCAAGCAGCGAGCTAATCTGCTGATTAGTGACAGACTCGATCTTGGACACAAATTCCTTGAAGAACATGTTGACCACAATCATAACCACAATCAAAACAATGATTGAGATCACAAGCGCGAACTGCATCTGGTCGATTTTTTCCGCCTTTTCTTCCAGCAAAACATAAATCAAAGCAACGAAGCCAACGACTGCCGTCATACTGAGCAAAATTCCCTGCAGTCTCAAGCTGCCCGTCAAAGCAAAAAGCCAGAACAAAACATTCAAGATCAAACTGTAAGCCGATAAGTGAGCATACCGGTTGAGATATCCCAAAAAGTCAAATTCAGACTTGGCAAAACGCTTCATGGCAAAGTAGTTGATAGCCAAAACTACCACTTGCCCCAGCACGACACTGATCATTACATACGAAGAGATGTTAGACTTTAACTCAGTAATAATCGATGAAAAATATGGGTAGCTTGTTGTTAATGAACTAGCCAGCTTGTTTATGCCCGTAAGCCCTGCCAATATGAAAAACAAGTCTTCCAAAATCAAGGTCGTCAAGCCGTACCACTTTTCAGCAGCTACGGCCTCAGCCGGCTTCTTCCAAGCATGTAGCAGCCACTGCCAGTATGTGGACAGCACATTTATAGCTTGGCCGCTGGCCTGACTGTCAGCCTGATCTTCCGCTTTCACTTCAGCTTCCTGTACAGGTGCTGCTTTTGGTTCAAGCGTTGCTGGGGCAGGCTTTTCCTCGCTTACCGCTACTTGGCGCAGGTCAGTTCCGCAATTAGTACAGAAATTGACATCTGCTCCCATTTCAGCGTGACAATTCGGACATTCTTTCATCTTAATCCCCTCACTTTTATAAAAAATTAATACTTTTTTAGAAAAAGTATAACATATAAAAGCAGGCTTTTTCAAGATGATAATAAATTGTTTTTAGGGAATTATATTAGCAAAATAAAATACACAGTCTCTCAAAAGCGCAAAGACTGTGTATTGATGATTATTAAAACTCCATATTTGACTACACCCGCTTCTTTCTGGCATGGGTGAAGTAAACCAGCAGGTAAGCCGTGACCTCAATTACTGAAATGAAAGTATAATATATAAAAGCAGACTTTTTTCAAGATGATAATAAACTGTTTTTAGGGGATTATATTAGCAAAACAAAATACGCAGTCTCTCAAAAGCGCAGAGACTGTGTATTGATGATTATTAAAATTCAATATTTGACTACGCCCGCTTCTTTCTGGCGTGGGTGAAATAAACCAGCAGGTAAGCCGTGACTTCAATTACTGAAATGAAAAAGGTTACCGGCCAGTTGGTAATGTAGCCCAGGCACAGCCCGGCCCAGACCCCCAACAGGGCCAGGCCGACCGACCAGGCCAGCATGCTTGGAATCGACTTGCCCAAATAGCGGGCCGTTGATGACGGCATGGTCAAAAGGACAAAGACCAGCATGGACCCGACCACCTGGGAGCCAATGGAAACCGCCATGGCCAAAGCCACCAGGAAGACCACCCCGACAAAGCCGG
The DNA here is from genome assembly GCF_046938665.1 of Lactobacillus delbrueckii subsp. bulgaricus. Lineage (GTDB taxonomy): Bacteria > Bacillota > Bacilli > Lactobacillales > Lactobacillaceae > Lactobacillus > Lactobacillus delbrueckii_C. The sequence continues at coordinate 43,160 of NZ_JBKZCD010000007.1, read as the reverse complement.
TATTGATGTGGTGAGCCGCTGCCCCGATATGGTCAAAAGAGTCATAGTTCAGGGGCCGCTGGATGGCAAAAATAATCAATAAGACAACCACTGACAGGCCGACCAGCTGGTAGACGCTGGATCTGGACACCCCGATAATGGACCCGAACAAAATGTTGGTCGCGTAGCTGCTGGCTGAGCTGGACAGGGACAAAAAGAGGATCCCCAGGCCGACGAAGAAGGCGGAAATCGCGGAAATCGACGACTCCTTCTGCTCAGTCCGCATGGACAACTCCCCGACCCCAATTGAACCCAGGAGGGCAAAAATTAGCATCCCCGTCAAAGGCTTCAAGCCCATCAAAACGGCAAAAGCCGCCCCGGCAAAGCCGATTTCCGACAGGGTGTGGGCCAGGAAACTGAAATTGCGGGCCACGACATAGACGCCCACCACCCCGCAGGTAATCGCGATAAAGGTAGCCGCCCAAAAAGCATTGCGCATGAATTCGTAGGCAAACATCAGTTGAAACTCTCCTTAAAATCTTCCATCTTCCCCTGGCTGACCGTCCCGTCGCTTAAGTAAAGATAGTCCTTCATATAGCGCTTGGCCAAAGGAATGTCGTGGGTGACGAACAAGACCGTCATCTTGTGTTCATGGTTGAGGTGGGCGATCAAGCTCATCAACTCTTCCTTGGCCTTCGGGTCCAGGCTGGCCGTGGCTTCATCCAAAATAATGAAGTTCGGCTGGTCCAAGAGAGCCTGGGCCAGATAGGCCCGTTGCTTCTGCCCGCCGGAAGCCTCCCCCATCCTGGTGTCCGCCAGGCCCTTTAAGTGGGTCTCCTGCAAAATATGGTTGACCTGGTCCTTAACCTTCTGGCTCTTCCAAAAAGGTGTGTTTAATTCGATAAAAGACTTGATCGATAAGGGATAGTCCGGGTCGATATTGCGGAACTGGGGCACATAGCCCACCTTTACGTCGTCAGCCAGCTCAAAATAGCCGTGGCTGGGGCTCAGCATCCCCATCAGTATTCTGACCAGGGTGGTCTTCCCGGCCCCGTTAGGGCCTAAAAGAGCCGTCATAGACCCGGTCTCCAGGCTGAAATTGAGCTTTTTAAAAATCTCCTGGTCGTCGAACTTCATGCTCAAGTCCACGACCTGCAAAGCTTTACTCATTTACTTACCTCTAGTATCAGTATCTCTATAGCTTCTTCAGCAAGTCCAGGACCTTGTCCTGGACGGCACTGTCATCGCTTGAGCCGATGATCCCGTTAGCCGCCCGCTTGGCTTCCGGCAAAGCCGTTGCTGTCGCGTAGCTCTGGCCCACATATTGCAGCATGGCCACGTCGTTGCCCCCGTCGCCGAAGGCCACCATTTCATCAGCCGGGATCCCGTAGCGCTTGCCCAAAAGCTTGAGGCCCACCGCCTTGTTCATGCCCAGCTTGCTGATGTCAACGGCTGAGTCGCTGCCGGCCACCATGTCCAGGCTCGGGAATTCCCGCTTGAGCTGCTGGGCAAAGGCTGATGACTCCCCTTCCTTGGTCGCGATGGTGAACTTGAAGATCCGGTCCTTGACGCTTTCATAGTCATCTACAGCTTTCAGTTCCTGGTAAAAAAGGTGGAGGTAGTTGTAGAACTCTTCCCCGTAGCTCTTCAAGGTGTAGGCGCTATTCACCCCGGCCAAGACAGTCGGGTGGTCCTGACCGTACTTCTCCTTGATTTGGTGAATCATGGCCAGTTCATCGCTGTTTAAGTCCACGATGTTGAGGATTTCCCGCCCCTTCAAGACATAGGCTCCGTTTTCAGCCACGAAGTAGAGCTGGCTGAGGTATTCTTTCGGGAAACGGGTGACCAGGTTTTCATACTGGTTCCCGCTGGCGATGACGAACTTGACCCCTTTTTCCTTGGCCAGGTCCATGATTTGCTTGAACTTGTCCAGGTCATACTCCTTCTTGGAGTTGAGCCAGGTTCCGTCCATGTCAGTTGCAAGTAATTTAATCATTTTTTCTTCCTTCCTAACTGCTTTTTCGCTAAAAGATCTTTAACGTTATAGAATACCAAAATTTCGCCCTCCTTGCAAAATTGCGGGCGCCCGGGGTGCGGTGCGGGAGTTTAGCCCTGGCTACGGTAAAAACGGGGACAGTTTTGCGAAATTTGGACCTGGCTACGGTAAAAACGGGGACAGTTTTGCGAAATTTGGACCTGGCTACGGTAAAAACGGGGATGGTTTTGCGGAATTTGGATCTGGCTACGGTAAAAACGGGGATGAGTTTGCGAAATTTGGACCTGGCTACGGTAAAAACGGGGATGGTTTTGCGGAATTTGGACCTGGCTACGGTAAAAACGGGGACAGTTTTGCGAGATTTGGCTGTGGCTACGGTAAAAACGGGGACTAGTTTGCGAAATTTGGACCTGGCTGAGGTAAAAACGGGGATAGTTTTGCGGGATTTGGCTGTGGCTACGGTAAAAATGGGGACAGTTTTGCGAAATTTGGACCTGGCTACGGTAAAAATGGGGATGAGTTTGCGAAATTTGGACGGGGCTACGGTAAAAACGGGGACAGTTTTGCGAAATTTGGACGTGACTACGGTAAAAACGGGGACAGTTTTGCGAAATTTGGACGGGGCTACGGTAAAAACGGGGACAGTTTTGCGAAATTTGGACGGGGCTACGGTAAAAACGGGGATGGTTCATCGCTTCGAGCCCCAATTTTTACTGAGCCACGGCATTTTTCAATAATTTTAGCCCCACTTTTTACTGAGCCACGGCCTTTTTCAATAATTTTAGCCCCACTTTTTACTAAGCCACGGCCTGTTTCAATAATTTTAGCCCCACTTTTTACTGAGCCACAGCCTGTTTCAATAATTTTAGCCCCGATTTTTACTGAGCCACGGCCTTTTTAAAAAATTTTAACCCCAGTTTTTACTGAACCACATGAACCTAAAAAAATAGAACACCTACTTCAAACAATCTCCGAAATTCTTTTCTAAAATTCTCTCAGCTTTCAGTTGCTCGGTTAGAGATAAATGCGAATTAGCAGAAATATTGGTTGAATATTTGTGCCATTCTCTTAAGGTCAACAGTTCCTCCGGCGAAAACTTATCAAAAGTGAAACTTATCCCAACAATTTTATTCGCTTTACCGCTCTTGACCACTTCGTAGCTCAAATTGCCAAAAAATGGTACCAGTTGAAGTACAGCGGGCTTAATCTTATTCCTCATTACCTCATAATTCGAATAGCTATCCGGCACTGCCAGAATTTCCCGCAGCTGCTCAAAGGACACCTGGTAGCAGCCGGCTGCTGAAGCTTGCAGCAACTTGCGGAACAAAGTCTTGGCGTTGTTCAGGCTGATTCGGCGCAGCAATTGATAATTCCAGCAGGTGAAGTCCTTCGTGCAGCCGTTAAACAGGAACGAGTACTTCTTGCTAACGCTGACCGTCAATTTCTTGTCTTCATACTTAGCCTTTTGAAAAAGCTTGCTCTGTTGCATGAACTCAGCCAATTCGCTTAACTGCTGATCCAGCCGCAAAAAATCACGCCCGCCATAGCCAGCCCCAGTCCGCAACTCACTTCGGGTCAGCTGAAGCGTGCCGCACCCGAAACCATAAAGCCGGCCCACGATCAGCCACAAAATATTCTGCTGCTTTCCGGTCAAGCCCGTGAGCGGATAATCATTTAACCGCCCATGATACGTCACGTTCTGCGCAAGCGGAATTCCAAGCCTGACAGCCTGGCTGATCTGTCTGGCTTTATCCAGATGCGCCTGCGTCAACTTAAAACGGACATTGGCTGGATAGGTCCGCCGATCAGGCAGGCGCTGGCTTTGAATCGCCTGCTCAATTGCCTGGATCTGCTGCTGATTCAGCACGGCGAACCCGTCATTGCTCAAAAACAGGTTCAAGACCGACAGCTTGACCACCTGCGAACCAGCCCGCTGCAGATCCTCCTGGTTCTTCAGCTTGAAGTCATCATTCCCCAGCCGGTTGATCACCACCACAATCGTCTTAATAAAATTGGGACTGATCCCCATTGGTTGCAGGACTTGCGTCAGCGCCTCCTTGTGGTAGCTAATCTGATCATAAATGCCCCGGCCCAGCCGGTTAAAGTCGAAAAGCTTCCCCGCAATTTTGCGCACCTTGACTTCAATACAATAAATGCCGGTACTGGTAATCACCAAATTATCAATTTGGTTGTCGCCAACTGGCCGATTTTTATCATATTTGCAGGGCAGAATCACATTATGAAAAACTGCCGCCGCGACGGACTTGACTGCCCGATCGACTAGCCACTCACCCGCCGCGCCCGCTAATAGATTTTCCGCATTCACCAACTGCTCTTGCGTCAAAGTCGCTGCCTGGGCCGCCCCCAGCTGGTTATAGCTGACCAGCAAGCCGTTCAGCTCGCGCACCCCAGCCAAATTCTGATCAGACAGCTGCCGGGTGTGGTCATAGTCCGGATTGATCAGCTGCTCAGCTGCCTGGGCCGATTGCACGACGGCGTCATTTTCAACTTCTTCACTGGCCAGGTACCAATTTGTCCACATTCGTTCCATAAGATCGCTCCTTTGCTTAGTCTCTCTACTGACTATTACACGAAAGAAGCGATTTTTACCTAAAAAAAGAACTCGGAAAAATCCGAGTTCTTTTATTTGAGAAAATTAGTTCTTTTGGTCAACTGGCTTCTTCCAAAAGCCCATCATCAAAGCAGCGACGATTGAGCCGACAGCTACGGCGCCCAGGTAGCCCAGCCAGTTGCTGGACAAAGCGATAACCCAGAAACCACCGTGAGGTGCTGGCACGCCGACGTGCCACAGACCTACCAGGGCCCCGCCGACAGCACTGCCGACGATTGATGAAACGATAACGTGCAGCGGGTCAGCACTGGCGAATGGGATAGCCCCTTCAGTGATGAAGGAGAAGCCCAGGATCCAGTTGGAAACACCGGCCCGGCGTTCATCTTCAGTAAACTTGTTCTTGAAGAAAGTAGTTGCGATGGCAGTCGCGAATGGTGCTACCATACCACCAACCATGACAGAAGCCATCAAGATGGCTGAAGTCTTGGAAGTCGGGTCGTTGGCAAAGGCACCTGAAGCGAAGACGTAAGCGGCCTTGTTGAAAGGACCACCCATGTCGATACTCATCATACCGGCCAAAACCGTGGTCAAGAGAACCAGGTTGCCAGTGCCCATGCCGTTCAGGAAGTTGGTAATAACCGCGTTCAAGGCACCGAAGACCGGGTTGATGATGTAGTACATGATCAAGGCTACGAGGAGCAGACCAAAGATTGGGTAAAGAAGCATTGGCTTCATACCTTCAACGTTCTTCGGCAGCTTAGCGAAGAGCTTCTTGAGACCCAGGATCAGGTAACCGGCGATGAAACCAATGGCAATCCCGCCCAGGAAGCCGGCTGGTGAAGCAGCCTTAGCGTTGACGTTAACAGCATAAGAGCCGCCCAAGGAAGAGTTGGTGATTGAGGCCATGAAACCACCGACGAAACCTGGCATCAAGGCTGGCAGGTCACCGATTGATTCAGCGATGTAGCCGGCCAGAACCGGAACCATGAAGGCGAAGGCCAGGTTACCAGCACTGTTCAAGAAGATGAAGGCCGGGCTCTTGGCACCACCCATGTATTGTTCAACCAGGAAGGAGATGGCCATCAAGATACCACCACCGATAACGAACGGAAGCATGTGAGAAATACCGCTCATCAGGTGCCGGTAGATAGTTGACCATACGCTGCCGTCGCTTGCAGCTGAGCTTTCGCTGGCTTCACCAGCTTCGGCATGGTAAACGCTACCCTTGCCGGACAGGATGTCGTCAACCAGTTGGTCTGGCTTGTTGATCCCGTCAACAACTGGGTGCTTAACCAGTTCCTTGCCGTCAAAGCGGGCCATCTTGACCTGCTTGTCGGAAGCGATGATAACACCCTTAGCCCGCTTGATTTCGTCAGCAGTCAATTCGTGCTTAACGCCTTCTGAACCGTTGGTTTCAATCCGGACTTCAACGCCGCGCTTTTCACCGGCCTTGATCAGGGCTTCTTCAGCCATGTAAGTGTGGGCGATCCCGTTGATGCAGGCAGTAACGCCGACGATCAATGGCTTTTCATCACTAGCTGCCTTAGCTTCCGCTTCCTTCTTAGCGGCCAGCTTGGCTTCGCGTTCAGCGTCTTCCTTGTCCTTGTCAGCTTCTGCCTGGCTGAAGAGGTCGATAACTTCGTCAGCCGTCTTAGCTGCCTTCAGCTTTTCAACCAGGTCAGGGTTGATCAAGAGGCTGCTCAGCTTAGCCAGGGCTTGCAAGTGGGTATTGTCCGCACCGGCTGGGGCAGTGATCATGAAGAAGAGGTGGACTGGCTGCTGGTCTAATGAGTCGAAGTCCACGCCCTTTTCACTCTTGGCAAAAAGCACCCGGGCCTTGTTAATGTATTCGTTTCTGGCGTGAGGCATGGCAATCCCGCCACCGATCCCGGTAGTGGATTCCTTTTCCCGGGCCCAGATGGATTCAACGAACTTTTCCTTGTTGTTGACGATGCCCGTAGCTACTTCCAAGTCGGCCATTTCGTTGATGGCTTCATCCTTGGTGGTAGCCTGCAAGTCCATAATCATGGATTCTGGGCTCAAAATATCTTTAATCCGCATCTTGTTTCCCTCAGTTACTAAAAAATACTCTGTTACTTCTTGTTCCCTTTATTCAACGACGTCGATCTTGATTTGCGGCAATACGGCGTCGATTTGGCTCTTGACCGCGATGTCTTCAGTGAAAGCCGTAGCCCCGCCGCAGGCGCTGCCGACCCGGAGGCCTTCAGCCGCGTCGTGCTTTTCAAACCAGGTGCCAACGAAACCGGCAATCATGGAGTCCCCGGCGCCAACTGAGTTGACCGCCGTACCCTTGGCCGCGTTGGCGTGGTAGACGTGGTCAGCAGTTACCAGGTAAGCACCTTCGCCAGCCATGGAGATCATGACGTTTTGCGCGCCCAGCTTCTGCAGCTTCTTGGCTGCTTCCAGCATGTCGGCAGTTGATGAGAAGCTGGTGTCAAAGAGGTCAGCCAGTTCGTGGTGGTTTGGCTTGATAACCAATGGATTGAACTTCAAAGTACGCAGCAGGGCTTCGCCAGTCGTGTCAACGACGAATTCCGCCCCCTTTTCCCGGATCAAAGGCAAAAGGCTTTCGTAGAAGTCAGTTGGCAGGCTTGGAGCCAGGCTACCGCTCAAAACAACGACGTCGCCTGCTTCCAGGTCGTCCAGGCGGGACTTGAAGGCTGCGACTTCCTGGTCGGTAATGTCCGGGCCAGCCGCGTTGATTTCAGTTTCTTCCTGGGCGTGGATCTTAACGTTCACCCGGGTGTCGTCACTGATTCTTACGAAGTCGCTGTTGATCTTCTTGACGTTCAATTGGCGGATCAATTCTTCGCCGGTAAAGCCACCGACAAAGCCCCAGGCAGTGTTATCCACGCCTAATTGGTTAAGAATCTGGGAAACGTTGATCCCCTTGCCCCCAGCTAAGAACTGGGTGTCGCTTGACCGGTTGGTCTCCCCGTCCTTGACTTCTGGCAGTTGCAGAACGTAGTCCAAAGCTGGGTTGACAGTCACGGTGTAAATCATTATTCAGCCTCCTCAAGTTGAATATTTACTGGCAACTTCTCCCGGTCGCCAGCCGCCAGGCGGCTGATGATGGTCACCTGGTCGGTCTTGGCGAATTCGGCAAAAGTTACCGCGTTAAATTTGCTGCGGTCGATTAAAACGAAAGCCTGCTGGCTTTGCTGGATAGCCGTCCTTTTCACGGCAGCTTCCTCAGTGTCCGGCGTGGTTAAAAAGCCGGCCGGGCTCAGGGCGTTGGCTCCAATGAAAGCCGCGTTGAAGTTCAGCTCCTGCAGGCGGGAGACAGTGGTCGCGCCAATGGCCGCGTGGGTCTGCCGCTTGACATGGCCGCCCAAAAGGCAGCAGTCAATTCCAGCGTCAGTCAAGGCCAGGGCCGTTTCCAGGCCGTTGGTCACCACGTGCAGGCCGCTGATCTCTTTTAAAAAGGGAACCATTTCATAAACGGTCGTCCCCGCGTCTAAAAAGAGATAGTCGTGCGGGTGGACCTTCCTGGCGGCCAGGCGGGCAATGGCCAGCTTGTCATCCTTGTTCAGATTAAAGCGGATCTGCTGGGCCACATCCTGGCCAAAAGTCTGCAGGCTCTGCGCTCCGCCGTGGACCCGTTTAAGCAGGCCCCGGTCTTCCATTTCACTCAGATCGCGTCTGATCGTCGACTCGGATGTCGAGGTCAAGCGGCAAAGTTCCGTTACGCGGCAAATCTGATGTTCGTCTACATAATGGGCAATCATTTGTTGCCGCTCTTCCGTCAGCATCTTTATCTCACCTCATTATCTATTGTAAAGGCTTTCTCAATCAAAAGCAATCATTTTCCGTCAAAAATGAGCGATTTTCCTAAAAAATTGACTGTTTTTGACTGAATGCTAAAAATCAAGCAAAAAAGACCAGGAAACCCTGGTCTTTTATTTAGTCATATAGATATTTCTGGCAGGCCTGGCGGGGGTCTTGCCCGTTTCTGATCGCCAGAGCCAGTTCGATCGACACGTCAGCGATGATCGACTGGGGGTCGATAACCTGGTAAGGGTGGTCCGGTGCCTGCTCCTGGGCTAAGGAAAGTTCCGTACAGCCCAGCAGGATCACGTCGCAGCCATATTCGTCGTGCATCTTGCGGAGGATCTCATGGTAGAGCTCCTTGTCGACGATCCCCTTCTCCTTGATGTCCCGGTAGATCAACTCCGTCACCATCGGCTGGATCTCGGGGCCGCCGAATTCAACTTCCCGGCCCACCCGGTGGATCTCATCTTCATAAAGGTGGTCGTAAATTGACCCTTCAGTCGCGATCAAGCCGATCTTGGGACTGTTTGGAAACTGGTCGACATATTGGTGCACGGCAATCCGCATCATGTGCAGGAAGGGAATGTCGGTCAAAGCCGCCAGGTCGTCATAAAAGTAGTGGGCCGTGTTGCAGGGCATGACCATGAAGTCCGGCCCCAGCTTGGCCTGGCCTAAAACATCTTCTTTAAGCGCATTGAAAAAATTCGGCTGGCTGTGGTCCTTGATGTAGGCCGTCCGGTCTGGCACCTGGGCATCATTGACCAGGATGTAGTTTAAGTAGTCCTGGTCCTTGCTGATCTTGACCCGGTGGTTGATCAAGCGGACATAGCTTTCGGTCGCGATGGTCCCCATCCCGCCAATAATGCTAAAGAAATGCTTCACTAAATATCAATCCTTACTTTTCTAATTCCTGGACCACCTGCCGGGCGATAACAATGTCGCCGGCATATGGGGTGTCTACCCCGCGGATCTTCTGGAAGGCGTCAGCCCCCTTGCCGCAGAGCAGGACCACGTCGTCCGGGCCAGCTTCGGAAATAGCTTCCTTGATGGCCTTCTCCCGGTCCAGTTCGATAACCGTTTCACACTTGGAGTGGTCGATCCCGGCATCGATTTCCTCGCAGATGTCCTGGGCATTTTCAAAGCCAGGGTCGTCCGTGGTCAGGTAGGCCTTGTCAGCTTCCGCCGTCAAGCTTTCGCTGAAGCCCGGCCGGCGGGAAATCCCCTTGTCCCCAGGCGCGCCGACCACGACGATAACCCGGGGGTTGGTGAATTCCCGGCGCATGAACCGCATCAAAGCCAGCATGGAGGCCTTGTTGTGGGCATAGTCCACCACAATCAAGCCGTGCTTTTGGGTCGTGACAGTTTCCATCCGGCCTGGGATGGTCACGTGCCGGATCCCCTTGGCGCAGTCTTCATAGCTCATCCCGGCCAGGCCAGCCCCGATGATGGCGCCGGTTGCGTTGGTTTCGTTGAAGTCGCCGATCATCTGCAGAGTGTATTCACCAGAGATTGGCAGCTTGTGGGCCTTGCTTGAAGCCGTAGTCAAGGTGAACTTGGTTTCAGCCAGGTCAGTTTCCACGGACTTGTAGCGGAAGTCGATCGGCTTCTTCAGATCCGGGTTTTCAAAGCCGTCCCGGGCAAACAGGTAGATGCTGTCCGGGTTGGTCGTGGTCGTCGCTGCCGCGTAAACATCAGCGAAGCGGTCGGTTTCCGCGTTGATGATGCACTTGCGGGAGTTGACCAAAAGCTGCAGCTTGCAGTGGAGGTAGTCCTCAAAGTTCGGGTGCTCGTTGACCCCGATGTGGTCCGGGCTGATGTTCAAGAAGAAGCCCAGGTCGTAGGTCAAGCCAAAGACCCGGCTCTTCTTGTAGGCTTGGGATGACACTTCCATAACCATGTGGGTCATGCCGTTGTCAACTGCCCGCCGCATGTCTCTGAACAAGTCCAGTGATTCCGGCGTGGTCAAGCTGGACTTGAAGGTGTCTTCCGGAGCCGGCCCGAGGATGTTGTTGACTGAGGACAAAAGAGCAGTCCGGCCGCCGTTGAGCTGGTCCAGCATCCCCTTTAAGAAGTAGGCGGAAGTGGTCTTGCCCTTGGTCCCGGTAAAGCCAACCAGGAAGAGGTCGTCTTGCGGGAAGCGGTAGAAGGCAGCTGACAAAAGGGCCATCGCCTTGGACACGTTGCGGACGATCAAGGCGTGCATCCCCGTGCCTTCCGGGTATGGCTGCTCAGCCACGTAGGCAATTGCCCCGTTTTCCTTGGCCATGGTCAGGTAGGTTGGCCGGAAGCCTGCCCCCTTGCAGAAGAAGAGGCTGTTGTTCTGGACGTCACGTGAGTCATAAGAAACTGCCTCCATTCTGGTCTGGACAGTGTCCTGGACGGCACTGGACTTGAGCAGGTGGTGTTCTTTTAAGATTAAAATACAGGTGTTTAATGAGATGCTCATTTTTACTCCTCACTGTCAATTAAGATTCAGTTCAAATTATACCACAGGTCTAAGAGCGAAGTTGTTTGCCTGGGGATCCCGGGGCAAGAGAATGATGAAACTGGTCCAATCCTTGTTTGATTCACAGCGGATCGTCCCCCCGTGCAGCTCAACGACCCCCTGGACAATGGACAGGCCTAAGCCCGTGCCCCCGGTCTTGGTATTGCGCGAGCTTTCCACCCGGTAGAAGCGGTCAAAAATCTTCTTCAATTTGTCCTTGGGAATCGGTTCCCCATTATTCTCCACCCGCAGCTCAACCTGCTCGTGGTTGATCAAATTGGCTACCAGGTTGATCCGGCTGGCCCCAGCCGCGTACTTTAAGGCATTGGAGATCAAGTTGTTGTAGACCCGGACCAGCTTTTCCACGTCGGCGTTGACGATCAAGTCATCCGGCCGAGCCTTGACGATAAAGGCAATGCCCTTCTTCTCCGCTTCCAGCTCAAAGCCGGCCGCCACCTGCTCCATCATGCCCTTGATATTGATCGGGGTCACGTTCAGCTTGGTCTTGGTCGACTTCAAGGTGGTGTACTCAAAAAGGTCATTGGCCAGGGACTTCATCTGCTCAGCCTTGTCATAGGCAATATTGATGTACTTGAGCATGTCCTCCTGGCTGGTCACAGCCCCGTTCTTCAGCAGGCCCAGGTAGCCGATGATGCTGGTCAAAGGGGTCCGGATATCGTGGGAAACATTGGTGATCAGTTCGTCTTTGGACTGCTCGATCGCTTTTTCTTCATTGATCGCCCCCACGGTTGAGTCAACCAGGGAGTTGATGGAATCGATCACCTTCTGCATGTCGGTGTTGACGCTGAAGGAAATCCGGTGGTCAAAGTGGCCGTTGGCAATATAGTGCAATTCGGAAATGATGTGCCGCAGCTGCATCTGGTGGTAGCGGCGGATTAAGCGCCAGTACAAGACGATGACGTCAGCGATCCCCATCAAAATGATCCCGATTCTTTCCCAGGACCAGATATGGTAGCCCGGTCCGATCGTCATGGTCTTTTTCAAAAAATAAATGCCGTTGACCAGGCTCTTGTCCTGCAGAACCGCTAAATGGTAGAGGATGATGACGGACATATTCAAGAGCAGCATGATGATGACCGTCACCACGCCTTCAGCAAAAAGCTCGCTCTTCTCAGCCGCGGTCAGCTTGACCCGGGGCCGCTTGCCCTGAACGACTTGTTTTTCTTTGTCTTGCTTAGGCTTCAACCTTGTAACCTACACCCCATACAGTCTTGATGACTTCTTCGCCGTCGGTGGCCTTCTGGATCTTGTCCCGCAAGTGGGAAACGTGAACCATGACCGTCTTGGCGCTGACAATGGACTCTTGCTGCCAAACCCGCTCGAAGATCTCATCAGCTGAGAAGACCCGGTTGGGGTGGCTGGCCAAAAGGTAAAGAATGCCGAATTCCAGGGCTGTCAGCTGGATTTCCTTACCTTCAACCGTCTTGACCTCATGGGAGTCCTTGTTGATGATCAGAGGCCCGACTTCCAAAACGTCAGGCTCCTCTTCCTTGACTTGCTTCTGGCTGCGGCGCAAAAGGGACCGGACCCGGGCCATGACTTCCAGGGGGTTGAAAGGCTTGGACACGTAGTCGTCGGCCCCGGTGATCAGGCCCTGGATCTTATCCATGTCGCCAGTCTTGGCGCTGACGATGATAATCGGAATGTCAGAATCCTTGCGAACTTCCTTGACCACATCGATGCCTGACATGTTCGGCATCATCACGTCCAGAATCATCAAGGCGATATCCGGCGTGGTTGAGAGCTTGGTCAAAGCTTCCTTGCCATTGTAGGCGGCAAGCGGCTCATAGCCTTCGTTCTTCAAATAAATGCTTAAGAGTTCCACGATTTCGTGGTCATCATCGACAACGAGAATTTTCATTTGCAAAACCTCTTCTATTCCAAACTTATCTATCCTATATTGTACCTTTTATTTTAACCAATATACCAAAAAGAGCGTACTTTGACGTACGCTCTGACTTGGATTTTAGCAAAACATAAGATTCGCTCTTATTGGATTTCTTTTTTGCCGGTGTAGAGCTCGTAGTAGTAGCCCTGCTTGGCCAGAAGCTGGTCGTGGTTGCCGGCTTCCAGGACCCGGCCGTGGTCCAGGACCATGATCAAGTCGGAGTTGACGATGGTGGACAGACGGTGGGCGATAACAAAGCTGGTCCGGCCAGCCAAAAGGTTGTCCATCCCGGTTTGCACCAGGCGCTCAGTCCGGGTATCGATGGAACTGGTGGCTTCGTCCAGGATCATGACCGGCTTGTCAGCGATCATGGCCCGGGCGATGGAGAGAAGCTGCAGCTGCCCCTGGGAGAGGTCGCTGCCGCCCCCGTCGATCACCGTTTCATAGCCGTCATCCAGGTCATGGATGAACTCGTCGGCCCGGGCCAGGCGGGCTGCCTGGTAGACGTCGTCATCTGAGGCGTCAGGCCGGCCGAAGCGGATGTTTTCCATGATGTTGCCGGTAAACATGTGGGTTTCCTGCAAGACGATGGAGACAGACTTGCGGAGGTCATCCTTCTTGATGTCCTTGATGTCGATCCCGTCGTAAGTGATCGTGCCGGAATTGATTTCATAGAAGCGGTTGATCATGCTGGAAATGGTGGTCTTCCCGGCCCCCGTTTCCCCGACCAGGGCCACCTTCATGCCCGGCTTGGCTTCAAGGGAAATGTCGTGCAGGATCTGCTTGCCTGGCACATAGCCGAAGTTGACGTGGTCAAAGACGATGTGGCCCTTGACTGGCACGTACTTAAAGCCGTTTTCGGTCGGTATCTTCCACTGCCAGGCATTCTTGACGCCCGGCTTTTCTTCGATAGTTACCTGGCCGTCGTCGACTTCAACTTTTTCATCCAGGACCTGGAAAATCCGCCGGGCCCCGGCAATGGCCAGGACAATAGCGTTCAGCTGCTGGGAGATCTGGGCGATCGGCATGATGAAGCCCTTGGACAGCTGCATGAAGGAAGCCAGGGCCCCCAAGGTCAGCGGAATGTTGCCGGCTAAGATTGCCGCCCCGCCGAGCAAGGCGATCAAAACGTAGAGCAGGTTGCCGATATTGCCCATGATTGGGAACAAGATGGTGGCATAGGTGTTGGCCTTGCTTGAGGCAATCCGCAGCTGGTCATTGTAGCGGTCAAAGTCGGCCTTGGCTTCCGGTTCATGGGAGAAGACCTTGATGACCTTCAAGCCGTTAAGCATTTCTTCGTTGTAGCCGTTGACCGTCCCCACAGTCTTCTGCTGCTGGTCAAAGTAATAGCTGGACTTGCCGGTCAAGTAGCGGACAACGCCTAAGGACAGGAGAACCACTACCAGGGAAACCAGGGTCAATTGCCAGCTGAGGTAGAACATCCCCGCCAAAACGAAGACTACTGAAAAGACAGAGTTAGCGAACATCGGCAGGGCCTGGGAGATCATCTGCATCAAGGTGTCGATGTCGTTAGTGTAGCGAGACATGATGTCGCCGTATTCGTTCTGGTCAAAAAAGGCGATCGGCAGCCGCTGCATGTGGGTAAACATTTCATTTCTGATTTGCTTTTGCACCTGCTGGGACAAGACCATCATCAGCAAGGTGAAAAGGTAGTTGGCGACCAGACCGATGGCGTAAACGCCGGCCATGAGCAAAACCGCGTGAGCCAGAGGGCCGAAGTCCGGGCTCTTTTGCTTAAGCATGGGCGTGATGTAGCGGTCGATAACCTGTTCAATGAACAAGGAGCCGGCAACGGAAGCCGCCGCGCTGATGATCACGGAGACCAGGGAGATAATCAAAGACGCCGGGCTAACCCGGTAGACGTATTTCAGCAGACGGATCAAGGTCTGCATTTGTGATGGTTGCTGAGCTTGTTTTTTAGTCATCGATTATCACCTACTTGCTGTTTTCTTCCTGGAACTTGGCGATGGATGAGTACAAGTCGTTGCGCTTGATCAGTTCATCGTGGGTTCCGACGTCTTCGATCTTTCCGTGGTTCATGACCACGATCCGGTCGGCATCCTTGATGGAGACGATCCGCTGGGAAATGATGATCTTGGTCGTTTCCGGCAGGTCCCGCTTCAAGGCTTCCCGGATTTCCCGTTCAGTCTTGGTGTCGACGGCACTGGTGGAGTCGTCCAGGATCAGGATCTTCGGCTTCTTCAACAGGGCCCGGGCGATCGTGATCCGCTGCTTTTGCCCACCGGAAACATTGTTGCCGCCTTGTTCGACCATGGTGTCATAGCCGTCCGGCATTTCCCGGATAAAGCCGTCAGCGTGGGCAATCTTGGCTGCCCGGACGATTTCCTCGTCGCTGGCCTTTTCATTCCCCCACTTGAGGTTGTCCTTGATAGTACCGGAGAAAAGGACATTCTTTTGCAAAACGACCGCCACGTTGTCGCGCAGGGTCTTAAGATCGTAAGAGCGCACGTTGTGACCGCCGACTCTGACTGCCCCGCCGGTCACGTCGTAAAGGCGGGGAATCATGGAAATCAAGGTTGACTTGGAAGACCCGGTTTCCCCGATAATCCCCAAAGTTTCCCCGGACTTGATCCGCAGGTCAATATCCTTTAAGGCATAGTGGGCATCTTCCTTGTCGTACTTGAAGTCAACGTGGTCAAAAACGATTTCCCCGTTGGTCACGCTCGTCAAAGGTGACTTGGCCGGGTTGACAATAGTCGGCTTGGCCGTCAAGACGTCAGCCACCCGGTGCCCGCTTGACTGGGCCATCATCAGCTGGGTGAAGATCATGGACAGGATCATCAAGGACATCAAGATGGACATGGTGTAAGAGAACATGGAAACCAGCTGGCCGGTTGCCAGTTGATGGCCCACGATCAGTTTTGCCCCGAACCAGGACAGGGCCAGCATAACAGCATCGATCATTAGGGTCATGACCGGGCCGTTGAAGGCCATGATAAACATGGCCCGGCTGAAGAGCTTGTAGATCTTGCTGGTGGACTTTTCAAAGTTCTCGATCTGCTCTTCTTCGTGGACGTAAGTCTTGACTTCCCGGACCCCGCGGATGTTTTCCCGGACCTTCCGGTTCAGTTCGTCATAGGCCCGGAAGATTCTCGGGAAGTATGGCCGGGCATTCTTGATGATCAAGATCATGGCCAGAGCCAAAACCGGAACAGCCACGAGGAAGACCAGGGTCAGTCTCCAGCTGATCGAAGCGGCCATGAACAGGGAAATGAGCATCATGAACGGAGCCCGGACGGCCATTCTGATGCTCATCTGATAGGCCTGCTGGATGTTGTTGGTGTCGGTCGTCAGCCGGGTCACCAGACTGGCGCTGGAGAACTTATCAATATTTTCAAATGAAAAGTCCTGCATGTGATAGAACATGTCCTGGCGGAGGTTGGCGGTAAAGCCGGCTGCCGCGTGGGCTGAGAAGTAGCTGGCACTAGCCCCCAGGACCAGGGAGACCAGGGTCAGCAGGATGGTGAACAACCCCATCTTGCGCACGTAGTCCATGTCACCCTTGTTGATCCCGTTGTCAATCAAGAGCCCCATGATATATGGGATATACATTTCAATGAAGACCTCGACAACCACGCACAAAGGAGACAAGAGCGTCTCTTTTTTGTACTGGCGGACGGACTTCAGTAAAGTCTTAAGCATTAATGACCTCCCTCTTTTACTGCTCATCGCTTTTATTAAAAAATCGTCAAACAAAAAAATAGATGCTAAGCATCTATTTATTTTATACTTATCAGCTTATTTATTTTACACCCATTAGGATTAAAAAGCACGCTATTGATTTACTTTTTCTTCATGGTCAGCTTGTCCGGGCTAAGGGAGGTCCCTTCAATCCCGTAGTGACGGCGAACCAGCCAGCGGATCCCGTAAGCAATAGCGGCCACCAGGATGTCAGCCCAGCCGGGCAGAACCGGGTTGATGACGGACAAGGCCGGAATTGAGAGGACAAAGACGATCAGCATGATGATCAAAAGTGACCCCAAAAGGCCCCAGATCACCTTGCCCCAGGCCGGCTTGCCGGTCTTCGGGTCAGGCTGCATCCAGGTGTTGTATTTGGTGAAGTACCAGCCCATGGCCAGACCCATCACGATCAAGGTCAGGATCCCGGAACCGGAGGAAGTAGACTTGCTGTTGTCCGTGAACAATTGCAGGATCCCAAACAGAACCGTCAGCATAGCCGTGTAGAAGAGGGCCCCATCCAGGGCTACCAGCTTGTCCGGGACCCTTTCCGGCTTAACGACCGGGTGCAGGATCTGGCTGGCCTTCAGCTTAGGCGCGGCGCCAAACAAAACGTTGGCCGGCTGCCCCTTGATCTGGGCGTCGTAGATTTCCGGCAAAAGGCCGTCGATCTGGGCGTCAGCGTCGCCTTCGCTCATGCCGCCGGCAACCAGTTCCTTCTTCAAGCGGTAGATGTAGTCCTTGTTCTTGTTGGACAATTTCCCCCGGAGTTCTTCCGGCTTCTCCTGCTTGATGCTTTCCGTCTTGGCTTCTGCCTGCCCCTGCTTTTGCAGCTTGGCTTGAGAAGCGTTCTTAACTTGCTTTTCTTCGCTCACTTCTGTCTCCCGCCTTATACGTTAAATCTGAATTCGATGATGTCGCCGTCCTGGACTTCGTATTCCTTGCCTTCCAGGCGGACTCTGCCGGCTTCCTTGATCTTCTGCATGCTTTCGTACTTGTCCAGGTCTTCGAAGGAAACGACTTCGGCCCGGATGAAGCCCCGTTCAAAGTCGGAGTGGATGACCCCGGCGACTTGCGGTGCCTTCATGCCCTGGTGGAAGGTCCAGGCCCGGGTTTCCTTGCCCCCGGCCGTAAAGAAGGTTCTGAGGCCCAGCAGGTGGTAGGCAGCCCGGATCAAGCGGTCCAAACCGGATTCTTCAACCCCTTCAGCCGCCAGCATTTCTGCCTTTTCTTCATCGTCCAGGCCGGCAATTTCTTCTTCGATAGCCGCGGAGATGCCCAGGCAGCCAGCCCCTTCCTTGTCGGCGTGGGCCTTGACGATTTGGTAGTACTTGTCGCTTTCCGGATCAGCCATGGATTCTTCCGCGATGTTGGCCACGTAGATGACCGGCTTGGAAGTCAGGAGGAAGAGGCCCTTGACGATCTTGGCTTCGTCATCAGTGAACTTGATGGACCGGACCGGGTCGCCGGCTTCCAAAACTGGCTTGATCTTTTGCAGGACATTGTATTCAGCCATGGCTTCCTTGTCCTTTTGCTGGGCCATCTTCTGCACCTTGCCAATCCGGCGGTCAACTGAGTCCAGGTCAGCGTAGATCAGTTCCAGGTTGATGGTGTCGATGTCTTCTTCCGGGTCAACCTTGCCGGAGACGGAAGTGATGTTTTCATCGTCAAAAGCCCGGACCACGTGCACGATGGCGTCAGTTTGGCGGATGTTTTCCAGGAACTTGTTGCCCAGGCCTTCACCCTTGGAAGCCCCCTTGACCAAACCGGCAATGTCGGTGAATTCAAAAGTCGTGTGGACAACCTTCTTGGCCGGGATCAGTTCCTGGATTCTGGCCAGGCGCTTGTCCGGCACTTCAACCATCCCCACGTTCGGTTCAATGGTCGCGAATGGGTAGTTAGCCATTTCCGCGCCCGCCTTGGTAATTGCGTTAAACAGAGTTGACTTGCCGACGTTTGGCAAACCGACGATACCAGCAGTTAAAGCCATATTTTGTAATTCCTCTTTCTTGTTTTTTCTTGCTTGCGTGTTTAATTCTTGGCCTTTTGGCCAGATTAGTCAATGCCTAGCCGAAATTTGGCCGGGCGATGTCTTCCTTGGCCACGTAAAAATCGTTCTTCAAGTTGACGGGATCATTGCTCTTGGCCAGGAGCTTCTTGACCTTCTTGTTGAAGTCAGCCCGCGGCATCATGACGACGTGCCCGCAGCCCATGCATTTGAGGCGGATGTCGGCGCCCAGGCGCAGGACCTCCCAGTTGTTGGTCTGGCAAGCGTGGGGCTTCTTCATTTCAACCGTGTCCGCCAAGTCAAAAGTAATATTTTTAGTCATCGAGATTCACACCTAACAAATCCAGAATCCGGTTCAGTTCATCCGGGGAAGCAAAGTCAATTGACAAGTGTCCCTTCCCCGTCTTGTTTTCCGTAATGCTTACCGGCGAGCCGAACTTGGCGGCCAGCTGGCTTTCGCTGGCCCGCACGAAGGCTGACTTGCCGGCATTCTTTTTCTTCTGCTTCTGCCCGCGCTCGTTCATCTTGGCGACCAGCGCCTCGACCTTGCGGACCGGCATCCCTTCCTTAACCACTCGCTTGGCCAGTTCATCGATCCTGTCCTTGTCCTTTAAGCCCAGAAGGGTTCTGGCCTGGCCCATGGACAATTCCCCTCTTTGCAAAAGGCCCTTGGTCTTCTGCGGCAAGGTGAGCAGGCGGAGGTAGTTGGTGATGTAAGGGCGGGACTTGCCCATCTTCTTGGAAACCTCTTCCTGGGTCAAGCCCAGGTTCTTTTGCAGCATTTCATAAGCCTGGGCTTCTTCCAAAGGAGTCAGGTCTTCCCGCTGCAGGTTTTCCAAGATGGCCACTTCCATCATCTGGCTTTCGTCAAACTGGCGGATGATGGCCGGGATGGTGGCCTGGCCGGCTAATTCGGAAGCCCGGCAGCGGCGCTCGCCGGCGATGATCTCGTAGCCGCCGACTGACCGGCGGACGATGATCGGCTGCAGGACCCCGTTTTCCTTGATGGATTCAGCCAGTTCAGCCAGCTTCTTTTCGTCGAAGTTCTTCCGTGGCTGGTAAGGGTTAGGCCGGACTTCTGCCAAAGGCAGGTCTTCAATTTCCTCGGCCGGCTTTACCTGGGGCTCTTCTTCAAAAAGCGCCCCCAAGCCCCGGCCCAGGCCGCCCTTCTTCTTTTCCTGTTTTTTATTTCTTGAGTCTCTTGCCATGAGCCTTCAGCACCTCTTTTGCTAAGTCATCATAAACCTTGGCCCCGCGCGAACTTGGCGCGTATTCCGTGATTGCCTCCCCGTAGCTTGGCGCTTCAGCCAGCTTGGTGATCCGCGGGATGATCGTCTTGTAGACCCGGTCGCCGAAATATTCCTTGACCTGCTGGACCACGTCGGCCCCCAGGTTGGTCCGGGCATCCAGCATGGTCAGCAAGACCCCTTCCACGCCCAAGTCCTTGTTGAAGTGCTTCTGGACTAAGCGGATGGTGTTGAGCAGCTGGCTCAATCCTTCCATGGCATAGTATTCACTTTGGACCGGAATCAAAATCGACTGGCTGGCCGTAAAAGCGTTGATGGACAACTGCCCCAAAGAAGGAGGACAGTCGATAAAGACGAAGTCGTACTTGTCGCCCAGGTCTTCAATAGCCCCCTTCAAGCGGGTTTCCCGGGCCATCATGCTGATCAGCTCGGTTTCCGCCCCGGCCAGGTTGATCGTGGCCGGCACGATGTCCAGCTTCTTGCTGCTGGTCGGCTTGATGGCTGAGGCGATCGGGATTTCATCGATCAGGACATTGTAGATGTCGTACTCGATGGTCGACTTCTCAATCCCCAAGCCTGAGGTGGCATTGCCCTGCGGGTCAATGTCGACAATCAATACCTTGTAGCCTCTTTTAGCAATGGAAGCGGCCAAATTGATGGTCGTCGTGGTTTTGCCAACGCCGCCCTTCTGGTTGGCGACTGCGATGACGCTGCCCATGCTAGTCCTCCTTCTTCTTTCTCTGATTCTTCATCACGATAGTAATCTGGTACTCATCCGGGCTCTTCGCCTCAGTAACCTTGACTTTCACGCCGGACTCCTTGGCCAGTTTAACCGCCTGCTTGATCGTGTTAATCTGCAGCTGCATGTCCCGGCCATAGCGGACCACCGCCTTTTTCTTAACGGCTGGCTTAGGATTGGCCAGCTTGGCCGCCCGCTCTTCCGTCTCTTTCACGCTGAGACCTTTTTCGACAATCTCTTCAGCCAATTTAACCTGGTCCTCTTCGCTTAAGCCCAAAATGGCCCGGCCATGGCGGGCGCTGAGCTCGCCTTTGGCCAGATACTCTTGGACGGGTTCTGCCAGCTTGAGCAGGCGGAGCTTGTTAGCCACGTAGGACTGGGACTTGCCGATGTCCTGGGCCAGCTGGGTCTGGGTCAAGTCGTTGAGCTGCATCAGCTGCTCATAAGCCTGGGCCTCATCGATTGGATTCAGGTTTTCCCTTTGCAGGTTTTCGATCAAGGCCAAAGAAGCGGTTTGCTGGTCATCAAGATTGTTCACGATCGCTGGGATCTTTTCCCAGCCCAGGCTTTTGGCCGCCCGGAAGCGGCGCTCGCCGGCAATAATTTCGTATTCGCCCTGGTCCTGGCGGACAATGATCGGCTGCAAGAGCCCTTCTTCTTGCAAGGTCTGGGCGAGCTGCTGGATGGAATCGTCGCTAAAAGTCCTTCTTGGCTGGTAGCGGTTCGGATGGATTTCCGCTAAAGGCAGGTCTTGGACCTGCTTGTTTTGGGGAATTTCATTTCGATGGAAAAAACCAAAAGCCATTTGGGCACCTCCAAAAAACTACAAAGGTTTCCGGTTTGGCGTGCCTGCCTGGCGCGGGTACTTGCCCGGAGTTGCCTTGACCTTGTCAACCAGGACGAGGGTCCGCTCTTCAGCGCTGCCTGGCAGGGTGAAGACCCGGCTGAAGACAGCTTCGCCGCCCAATTTCTCCAGGGCACTCTTGGCGTCTTCCAATTCTTCGTCAGCCCGCGGCCCCTTTAAAGCCAGGAACTTGCCGCCGACTTTGGCCAGGGGCAGGCAGTATTCGCTCAAAACACTCATTCTGGCCACAGCCCGGGCAGTTACCAGGTCAAACTTCTCCCGGTAGTCCGGGTTTTGTCCCACATCTTCAGCCCGGCCGTGCACCAGGTTCACGCCTTCGATGCCCAGCTTCTCCAGCAAGTCAGACAAGAAGTTCAGCCGCTTGCCTAAAGAGTCAACGATGGTGACTTCCAGGTCCGGGCGGAGGATCTTGATTGGTAGTGACGGAAAGCCGGCTCCGGCCCCGACATCGCAGAGCTTTGCCCCTTCAGCAAAGACCTCTGGCCAGAGCAGGAGCGGAGTCACGCTATCGTAGAAATGCTTGAGGTAGACCTCGTCTTCGTCCGTGATCCGGGTAAGGTTGACATGTTCGTTGACCCGGACCAATTCCTTAAAATATGTTTTAAATTGTTGCTCTTGGACAGGAGACAACTTAAAATTATATTTTGACAATGTTTCTGCAAAAAGTTCAGGATTCATTCTTTCACCTGTGAAACCGTGTTTCACACCCTTAAATGTAACGCAAAAAGCAATCTTGCGCAAAAAAATGTTACACAAACTATCTTAACAATTATGGATTATTTTTGCTTGAAGGTCAAAAAGAATCCATGGAAAATTACAGCTAAAAACAAAGGATATTAAAGATGCTCTTAGTTATTTTCGTCATTCTCTACATCGCCTGGCAGACCTACAAAGGCTACCATGTAGGTTTCTCCAAGCGGATCGTCAATTTGATCTTCGCCGGTCTGGTCTTCATGCTGGCCATCATGCTGCAGAATCCGGTCGGCAACCTGATCTACACCCAGTTCGTCCAGGGGCAGGCGGGCGACTCCAGCCTGGTCCTGCAGGCCTGCCGCTTCGGGGCCTTCTTCGCCCTCTTCTTCATCCTCAAGCAGGTGGCCAAGATCTTCAAGGCCTGGCTGCCCGCCCAGGAGACCAAGACTGGTTTCACGGCCACTTTGGACCACACGGCCGGGGCCATCGTTTCTTTCGTGGCCTCCTACTTCTTCATGTACGTGGTCTTGTCCATCCTCAACTCAGTCGGCGTCAGCCAGCTGAGCCAGCTGATCAGCGATTCCCAATTGCTCAGTTTCATCGTCAATGACACGCCCGGTCTGTCAACCGGGGTCTTCAAGACTCTCTTCAGCGTCAGCCGGACCACGGCCTAAGGAAAAAGCAGCTTCACCAGAAGGTGAGGCTGCTTTTGCTTTACTTTAGTAATCCAGGCCGACCTTTTTCACCCGTTCATCGTTATAAACGTAAACGGCGCCTAAGCGGCGGTCATTGACCCAGTTGGCAATTGGCTGGCCGGCAAAGAAGCAGCGCTTGCACTCGATTTCCGCGTCAACGGAATTCTTGGTGAAGGTCGTCACCCCGGCGATGTTGGTTTCCACCGGGTAGCCGGTCCGGGAGTCGATCAAGTGGTGGTACTTGTGCCCGTCCACTTCCAAAAAGCGCTCGTAAGTCCCGCTGGTGACCACGGAGCATTCCGGGATCATCATGGCCGTGATGTTTTCTCCCCGCGGCTTCAAAGGATCCTGGACGCCGACCGTCCACATCCCGTTGGCCCGCTTCGGGCAAGGGTTGACGAAGAGGACATTGCCGCCCAGGTTGATGATGCCGGCTTCGACCCCATAGGCCCGCCAGAGGTCCCGGATCCGGTCGGCCGTCCAGCCCTTGGCGATCCCGCCCAGGTCCAGCTCCATGCCTTCCTGCTTCAAAAAGACCGTGTGGTCATCGTCATTTAATTCGACCATCCAAGGGTCGATCAGCTTCATTTTCTCCTGGATTTCCGCGTCACTTGGCACGTGGGCATCCTGAAAGCCGATGGACCAGAGCTTGACCAGGGGGCCGATTAAGGCGTTGAAGCCGAAGTTTTCCCGGCTGGTCTCAACGGCCAGCTTGATCAAGCCGTAAACGCTGCTGGAGACCTGGACAGGCTCTTTCCCCGCCTGGTCGTTGACCCGGGTGACTTCGGACAGGCCGTAGCGGGGGTGGTCCGGCTTGCGGTTGACCGTCAGCAGGTCTTCAAAGTGGTCGATCAGGGCCTTGGTCTGGTCCAGAATCTTTTCCGGGTCTTCCCTTGCCCCGTAGATCTGCAGGCTGATGTGGGTCCCCATGGCCTTGTGCTGGGCCATGACTTGGTCAGTTGATATGTATTTGATGATTCCCATTTTTAAAATCCTTACTCTTCTAGATACTTGGCCCGGAGCTGGTCACGAAGGACGGGCGTTACGCCCAATTGCCGGGTCAAAAAGGCTTCCATGCCGCCATATTCCTGGTCGATAGTGATCAAGGCACTATCTAAGTACTCATTGTTGACCGTCCCCAGAGACCTGAGATTGGCCCGCTGCACCAGGCTTTCCCCGTTTTCCCGGGCTTCCTTGTCCCTTTTGGCCCGGTAGCCGTTAAGGTAGGGGGCAGATAAAAGATAGTCCTGGCGGATGGTTTCCGGATCAACCCCCAAGACTGTCAGCAAAAAGACAGTCACCAGGCCTGTCCGGTCCTTGCCTTCTGAACAGTGGTAAATAGTCCCGCCTTCAGTTTCAGCCAGATAGGTTAAAACCTGGCCAAAAGCCGCCTGGGCATGCTCTTCCGTCACCATCAGCCGGTAGCTTTCCACCATATGGCGGAAGCCCGCCAGGGGGTCTAAGCCGTACTGCCTGGCTAATTCCGCCAGGCTGGCCCCGGCCTTGGTCTGGTCCCGGCTGTTAACGGGGATATTGACGTTCTGGATCCCGGCTAGCTTTTTATCCGGCCGCTTGCGGCATTCTTGCGGAGAACGGAGGTCGATGATGGTCTTCACCCCGCGGGCCCGCAAATAATTGCCATCTTCTTCACTAATCGCCGCGACCGTCCCGGTCCGCAGCAAAAGTCCGGCCTTGATCTTCCTGCCGGCAAAGCCGGTATAGCCGCCAAGGTCCCGGGGATTGCGGACTGTTTTCAAGGGTAAAAGTTCCTCTGCCATCTTTTCTCCTCCTTCACTTCTTCCTACAATTTTAAAACAAAACAAGGCGGAAGCGCCAAGCTATCCGCCTTATTTTGCAATTTTTCTTTTACATTACTTCTTGACTTGGGCAACGAAAGCAAAGAAGGCTTCCATAACCTTGTCCAGCTGAGCGATTGCAGCTTCGTCAACCAGGTCGCCGCTTTCCTTGTCAAAGCTGCTGTAGGCCCGGCCGATCAGCAATTCGTTGCCTGGCAAAACGTTGGCCGTCATGTCCGGAGCCAGCAGGATTTCCCGGGCATCTTCCTGGGCGCGGGAAGCGCCTTGGCCGCCCAAGGATACGCCAACCACGCAGACTGGCTTGTAGGCCATAACCTTGCTGCCAGCGTGGCTGCCCAGCCATTCCAAAGCGCTCTTCAAAGCAGCTGGAATAGCGTGGTCGTATTCTGGAGTAGCGATGATCAAGCCGTCAGCCTGGTCAACCTTTTCCCGCCAGGCCGCAACGCGGGCATCAGCTTGCCCTTCCTTGTAGAAGGCTGGCAGGTCGCCAATTTCAGCGACTTCAATTTCCGCCTTATCGCCGAAACGCTTGGCGATGAACTGGCAGAGCAGACGGTTGAAAGAAAAATCGGCATTAGTTCCGACAATAGCTAATAATTTCATTTGAAATCCCCCACTTACTTCGTGATTTGTGCGTACCAGGCGTCGACTTCGTCAAAGAAGTGTTCCAGGAAGTCAACGGTGCCGGAAATCTTCAAATCGCCGTTTTCGTCAAAGGCAGTAGCTGCCCCGCCCATCATGAATTCGTCATCGTTGAAGACAACCGGGTGCAGGCCTGGGGAAGCCAAAATCGTCTTCAGCTTGGTCTGTGACCGGGCAGCCCCTTGGGCCAGCGGTGAAGTTGACACGATAACGACTGGCTTGCCGTTGAAGGGGTGAGTGTTGGTTGACAGCCATTCCAGGGCACTCTTCAAAGCGCTGGTTACTGAGTGCTGTTGTTCCGGTGACCCGATCAAAACCAGGTCAGCAGCGGCAACTTGGTCACTCAATTTGGCCACGTCAGCCGGGTCTTCCTGGCCTTCCTTAAACATCGGCAACCCCTTCACGGTCGCGAATTCAAAATCATACTTATCAGCGAAGTGCTTGGCAATGAACTTCAGCAGCATTTCGTTGTAAGACTTGTCAGCGTTAGATCCGTTAAGAGCTAAAACTTTCATAAAAACCACCTTTCAGATTTTCCATTACTCCCCTTATTATACCCAAATTAAAGGGATTTCAGCAGGGTTTTTGTGAAAAAATTACAAGGATAGAAATGCCCGATTGATAGTTTGATTTTTTAAATGGATCAACGGTCAAAAAGGCTTTCCAGCTGCCGTTTGATGATCCGGACGAAGTTGTCCTGGTCATAGTCAATCAGGCCATCGACCAGCATTACGGCCAGGCCGTTGACGATAATCCAGTTAAGGGCGATGAGCCACTTCTCTAGTTCCGGGTCAAGGTCGCGCTGGTACTGTTCGCGAACCTTGGTGTGGCCCAGGTCCATCAAGGTATCGCGGATTAAGTCGTCACCAAATTCCCCATTGACGAAAATCGTTGAGTACAGGCTCCGGTGGTCGCGGGCAAATTGCAGGTAGGAGAGGTCAACATCGTATAATGGCTCGCCAATAAATTTCTTCTGCAGGATTTCATCGCGCAAGGTGCGGGAGACGCGCTTAAGCACTTCCTTGCGCAGGCCATCCATGTTCTTGAATTCCAAATAGATCGGTTGAGTTGAAAAGTGGCCAGTCTGGGCAATGCTGCGGGCAGTCAGGTTCTCGATCCCGTCGGTCAAGGCCTTCTTGTAGGCGATTTCCAATATTCGCTCGCGATCAATCTCTTTCCTTCTGGCCATCATCTGCTCCACCTAATTTCATCATATTTTGTAAACACTTTACTATTTCATTCCTAACCAGAACAAGCTTTTCCAGCTGATTCTATTAGCTTAGACTAATGAATCATCGACAATCAGCTTATAAAAAATGCTTATTCGTACCAATTTATATATTAGCACAATATCTAACCAACGGCGTATTTTTAGTAAAAAGTTAAGCAGATAAACCCTCGTCCCTGCGGGCGGAGGCAAAATAAGGTAAAATCTAAACAAGAGCACAAGGAGAAAAGAGGACAAATTATGACAACACACGGACGTTCATCCTGCACTTCCATCTTGATCGGGAAAAAGGCCAGCCTTGACGGCAGCGTGATTATTGGCCGCAATGAAGACTCACGGACGGCCTGGCCCAAGCACCTGGCCTTCCACCAGCGGCAAGCAGGAGCCCAGACTTTTAAGTCGCATGATAACAAGTTCACAATTGCTTTGCCAGAGGAAGCCTTTGCATATTCATCCACTCCAGAATGGACGAAAAAGTACGGGCTTTTTGAAGAAGACGGGATCAATGAGTACCATGTGGCAATGAGTGCTACGGAAAGTGCTTATGCCAACGAGCGGGTTCTGGCTATCGACCCCTTTGACCCTGAAAAGGGCCTGCTGGAAGAAGCCATGGTGACTATTGTTTTGCCTTACGTCAAGACGGCCCAAGAAGGGGTCAAGCGCTTGGGCGAGATCGTGGAAAAGTACGGGGCGGCTGAATCAAACGGGATTCTGTTTGCGGACAGAGACGAGGCCTGGTACTTGGAAATCGGTTCTGGCCACCACTGGCTTGCCCAGAGAATCCCGGACGACTCCTACACGGTGGTTGCCAACCAGCTGTCAATTCAAGAGATCAACTTTAACGATCCGGCCAACTTCCTTTATTCAGCCGGCCTGCAGGAATTCGTTTATGAACACCAGCTGTGGCCAAAGGAAGCCAAGTTCAACTGGCGGGAGATTTTTGGCACGAGAAGCGAGAGCGACCTGCACTATAACACCCCACGGGTTTGGTACGGGCAAAAGCTGCTGACCCCGTCAGTTAAGCAAGAACCGCAGTCTTTTGACCTGCCCTTTATTCAAAAGGCAGACCGGCCGCTGAGCATCCAGGACGCCCAGACGGTCCTGGCCAGCCACTACAGCAATACGGAATACGACCTGACTAACCCGAAAAACGCGGGCCAGGCAACCTTCCGGCCAATCGGGGTGGCGACGACCCAGGAATCCCACCTCTTGCAGCTTAAGGGCGAGGACATGTACCACTGGCTGGCCATGGGGGTTACGGCGCAGAGCGTCTACATTCCCTTCTTCCCGCAAGGGACCAAGGTGCCTTACATGTGGGGCAATGGCAAGGTCGACTACAGCCCGAACTCTGCCTACTGGATCTTCAAGCTGGCCGGGGTTCTGGTTGACCGGAACTGGGGCAAGTACGGTAAGGAACTGGCCAACGCTCAAACTGAAGCCAAAGAAAAGGTCTTGCGCCTGCGCTATGAATACGACCAGAAGCTGCACGCCAATCCTAGCCAGGCCACGGCGATCGCGGATGAGGCCAATGCCAAGATGGCCAAGACGGTTACGGACATCTACAACAAGTTGATCAGCAGTTTGATTACTGAGCAAACAGGCGATTCCCCGCTCAGCTTCCAGATGGACCCGAATTTGTAAAAAAGCATATTAAAACAGGCGTGAAAGTGCACCATTGCTGCTTTCACGCCTGTTTTGTTGTCACTAATGGTAACTGATCGTCTGGACCGCTCTTTTGGCATTGATTTCCCTAAAGAAGACCGGTGCCGAGACCCCCTTGAGGATCTGGTCGTTGGTATAAGTCACGATCACCGTATCGTCGTAGCCGAGCCCGCGGAGCAGCTTCCGGTTCATGGTCGCCAAGAGCTGCCCCTTTTTAACTTCCTGGCCGGCTTCAACTAAAATGTCGCAGCCGCCCCCACCTAGCTCTACCGTGTTCAAACCCAGGTGGATCAAGAGATCCAGCCCTTCCTTGGTCCGGATGCCAATCTCATGGTTGGTCGGAAACAAGGAAGTAACCGTGCCGTTCAAGGGCGCGTAGATCAAATCGCTGGACGGCTGAACCGCGAAGCCCTCACCCAGTCCCTTGCTGGCAAAAATCTCATCGTTGACGTCCGCGAGCGGAAAGAGCCTACCCTGGACCGGAGCCAGAACCTTGCTCAGCCGGGCCCTGCTCCTTAGCAAATCAAAAATTCTAAACATAAATCAACCTCAAAATGATATTCAGACTAAAATATGTAAGCGCAATCATCATTGTCTAGTTTATCATTTTGATGGTAGTTTTACTATATGTTCCCGCTAACAATTGTCATTTTCCAAAGTCAATTCTCCGCCAAAGGCTTCCAAGCGGTCAACTTCAGCCAGGTTGATCTGGCCAGCAAAAGTCTCGTACTTGTCAGACGGGTATTGCTCAAGGCTTAAGGCATCCCCTTCCTTGCTCTTCAAGACGCCGTATTCCGCTTCTTCCTCATCTTTCATGACAAAGGACACGACTTGCCCGGCAGCTAATCGCCAGAAGTCCTGCATCTGCTTGATGTTTGCTGCTTTACCTTGAACTTCAAAAGGATCTTCTAATCCTTTTTTCTTAAGCTGGCGCCGGCAACGGCTGACATCTTGCAAATACTCTGATCGTTCAATTACTCTGTCAACGGCCGACTTCTTAACCAGCAGCAATGAGTCATCCCGGCCAATTTCGTCGACAGTCAAATACAAGCTGAAGTCGTCATCAGCACACAAGCGCCGGCCAACCGCAAATGAATCAGGATCTTCTTTCAGATGAACTTCACGCAAACTAACTTCCGTTGCATCTTCAGTATCCCGCAACTTAGGATTGTCCAGCAGCCATTCACCTGAAAAAGCGGCTAGCCGCCGGAGTTGACTGACAGCAACTTCTCCTGCAAAAGGCTTGTATTTGCCAGATGGATATGCCGCAAAATTAACTTGCCCGGCAGAAATTTCATCAATATAGCCCCATTGCTGGTAATCTTCGCCTTCCAGGCCAAAATAAACAACCTGCCCAGGCAACAAGTCCATAAAGCTTTCAACTGACTTAGTTAAGCTAACTTTGTCTTCCAGCTTGAAAGGATCTGCCAGGCCTTTTTGCGCCAGCAGCTTCCGCCGGCGCTGGATCTCTGCCAAATAATTTGATTGATCCAAGAGCCGCGTGACCGCTGACTTTTTGATTAGGAGCAGGGAATCATCCCGGCCCAACTCATCCAAAGTCAAGTAGAGCTGCCAGCCGTTTTCTTCAAACAATAATTTCCCGACTTCGAAACTGTCCTCAGCTCCGCCAGTGTAGATTTCGTATAATTTTTCCATCCCTAACGACCTCACATTTTTCACTCGTTTTCTTATTTAAGGATACTCTTTTTCCAGATTTTTTCCGCCAAAAATTCAAATCCGGTCATTTTTCTGCGTATCCGGTCAAAAAAGGCCCCGCCTGAGCGGAGCCTTCTTCTGTTATTTTCTTTGTGTCAACTGCCCGTCCATCATGTCGTAGATGTGGTCAGCGTATTTTTCCAGCCGCGGGTCGTGGGTGACCAAAATGATCGCCTTCCCGTGGTCCTTGGCCAGCTTCTTAAACAAGCGGCCAACTTCTTCTACCCGTTCACTGTCCAGCGATGCCGTTGGTTCATCGGCCAGCAAAATCTTCGGGTTGGCGTACATGGACCGGGCGATTGCCACCCGCTGCTTCTGCCCACCTGACAGATTTTCCGGATACTTCTTGACCAGGTTCTCAATCCCCAAGTCAGCCAAAAGATCCTTTAATTCTTTCTGGCTCAAGTTGCCAGTCTTCTTCACCTTGTCCACCAACTGGAACTGTTCCTTAACCGTCAAGTACGGCACCAGGTTGTAGGCCTGGAGAACAAAGCCCAGCTTGTTTAGGCGCAGGCGGCTGCGGTCCTTTTCCTTCAACTGGCTGATGTCCTGGCCGTCGATTTCCACCTGCCCGCTGGTTGCGTTTTGCAAGGCGCCCATAATCGTCAGCAGGGTACTCTTCCCGGCCCCGCTTGGCCCCATCAACAGGACCACGTTGCCAGTATCAGCGCTGAAGTCAACCCCCTTGAGGGCAACTGTCGCTGCATCCCCCTGCCCGTAAACTTTTTTCACGTTCTTGATTTCAATCGCTGCCATCTTAGCCTCCAATTGCCTGTACCGGGTCAATCTTCAAAATCGTTCTAACTGGGTTGAGTCCGCCGAGTAATGCCATTAGCAGCATCCCGCCGATCGCTGCCACAAAGATGCTTGGCGTAAAGGCCATCGGTGCTGAAGCCGGCATGGCGGCCGCCGTGCCCCAGATAGCCAAAAGAGCCAAGACCAAGGCACTTGTTACCAAAAGCAGACTCTGGCTGACCGTAGCCCAAATCAAGGTCTTGGCTGGTACCCCTTGGGCCCGCAATACCGCGTAGTTTGGCAGCTTTTGGATGGTCAGGATGTACAAGAAGACAGCCACGATTACCAGAGAGATGATAAACATGAAAGAAATCATCAATTCAAAAGTCAGGTTCTGTTCAGAGTAGCCTGGCAGTTTTTGCGTAAATTCCTTAACCCCGTAAGTCTTGAAGTTCTTCCCCTTAACAGACAATTTCCGCTGAGAAATAATCCCGGAAGCTTCAATCCCCGGTGCCACGTTCTTCAATTCCTTCCATGCTGGCAAAAAGCCATACAGGATCGGTTCAATGTTAATCTTGGCATCCTTGACGAAGCCGACGATCGTGTACTTGTGGTCAGACCCGTTCAAGGTCACCTTGTCGCCCAGCTTGTAGCCCTTGTCCTTAAAGCGGCTGTCAGCCGTAACTTCATACTTGCTCTTCGCCCGGCGGCCGGCCACTAGGTCTTGATCCTGGTAGATGAACTCGCCCTTCTTAACCCCCATGTACTGGGCGTTAATCCCGGTCTTGCCCTTCTTCTTGGCCACTACCTGCAGTTCGCCGACCACGGCTTCCTTGTCCGTCAGGTCGATCTTCTTTAGGTCATCCTTGGTCAAAATTGAGCTGTTCATGGACAGGTTGGCATTCTTGTTCAAAACCACGCTCTTGGTCTGCCAGCCCTCCAGGGCCACCGTGTTTTCCCGGGCCAAGCCGTAAGCCAGTCCCCAGGTTGCCAAAATCATGTAGGCGATCAAAAAAATCATGAAGACAATCAAGCCGTAGCGTTTCTTTTCATGCTTGATCTCTTTTAATGCTAAAAACATTTTTTCTGCTTTCTTCCTTTCTTATATCTTTCCCCTAGTCCGCCTTTTTACTAAACAGCTTCTCTAAAGCCTCACGTTCCCGGTCTAAGTAAAAAGCGGCATTCTCCGGGTCCAGCAGCGCATCCTTGATCGCCTCATGCGACAAAGCCATAGCTGCCCAAGCACAAGCCGGCAATTGCCGGGGCTTCTTGCTTGGCAAAAGGGCCTCGTTAGCCGCGTAGTGCAGGCGGATCAAGTCATAGTACTGGCTGCCAGTAGCCTTGGTTACAAAGTCCTTGGTCATCTGGTAGAGCTCGTCTGCCCCCATCCGGCCGGTCAGACCCGTGTGCAGGTCCCGCATGGCCAGCTTGAACAGGTACTGGTAAGCATCCGTCAAATCCTCAAAGTACTTGTAAAAGGCCCCCCGGGCAATCCCGGCTTCCTTGACGATCCGCGCCACCTGGGCGCTGGCCAAAGTATGGGCGCTGAATTCCTTGAGCAGGGCCTCTGTTACCCGGTCCTGCTTGTCTTTGCTTAAATTCTCAAAAGTTGCCTTGACCATTTTTACCTCCATGACACCGTGTCACCCTCAACTATTTTCTAATATATGCCTAAAGTGACACCATGTCAACAAGAAAAGTGACGCGATGTCATTTTTCTTGCACAAAAAAGGGCTGCCGGAGCAGCCCTTCCCTGTGATAATTAATTTGTGAAGCTTAAAAATTAAAATGTTGTTTTGTTGTTTTTGTTTTTATGTACTTATTGTTAGGTACTTGTTCTTTTCGGTTTTTGGTTAATTCTTGATTTGCTTAGTTGATTAGTTCTTGATTATTTTTGCTTCGGATTTTTGAAGCTTGCCGCGCGGAGGGACCGTGCTTTAGTCTAACGGGAAGATCTTGTCTGGGTTAAGGATGCCCTTAGGATCGAAGAGACCCTTGACCTTTCTGAGCAAGTCGGTGTAGTCCTTGCCGTAGAAGTCTTCGTAGTAGTTCTGGCGGGCGTAGCCAACCCCGTGTTCACCGGACATGTTGCCGTCCACTGACTTGGCGGTCTTGTAGAGTTCGGAGATAACGGTGTCGCCCTTCTTGGCGAATTCTTCGTCAGTCATGTCGTCTGAGCAGAGGTAGATGTGCAGGTTACCGTCGCCAGCGTGGCCGAAGTTAGGAATCCGCATGTTTTCTTCCTTTTCCAGTTCTTCGATCCGGTGCAGAACCAATGGAATCTTGTTGATCGGCACGGAAACGTCGACTTCGTCCATCTTCGGAGTTGACTTTTGGATGGCCAAAAGCAGCTTTTCACGGGCGTCCCAAATGGTCTTGGCTTCGTCTGATTCAGCGTTCAAGACAGTTTCCTTCAAAGCGTGGAATGGCTTGACTGCTTCCAAAGCTTGCGCCAATTGGGCTTCAGCGTCGCTGGCCGTGAAGGAGTCGATGCCCAGGATGATGAAGCCGTCGCCTTCCTTGATTGGGAAAGTTGCGTCGTAGTACTTTTCCCACAGGTTCAAGACCTTGCGGCCCATGTATTCAACAGTGGTTGGCACAACGCCGGAAGCCAGGATAGCTGGCACTGATTGGATGGCATCGTCCAGAGTCGGGAAAGGAATGATGGCGTTCAAAGCGTGCTTTGGTCTTGGGTAAAGACGGAGAACAGCTTCAGTGATGACGCCCAAAGTCCCTTCTGAACCGATGATCAGGTCCTTCAAGGAGTAGCCGGATGATGACTTAACTGACTTGGAACCGAACTTGTAGACCTTGCCGTCAGTCAAGGCAACCTTAACTTCCCGGATGTGTTCACGGGTTACCCCGTACTTGATAGCCTTCAAGCCGCCGGCGTTGGTGCTGATGTTGCCGGCTACAGTAGCCCAGTGCATAGCTGGTGCTGGCATGTAGGTAAATGGCTTGTCTGCCAAAAATTCTTCCAGTTGGTTCAGACGGATGCCTGGTTGAACAGTGATGGTCAAGCTGGCTGGGTCATAGTCGATAACCTTGTTCATCTTAACCATGTCCAGGGAGATCCCGCCGTGCACAGTCAAGTTAGCCCCCATCAAACCAGTTGAGTTGCCCCGTGGAGTCAAGGCAATTTCGTGGTCGCTGGCATACTTCAAAACGCTGGCTACTTCTTCAGCCGTGGTTGGCTGGATTACCAGGTCAGGCATAGCCCGGACAGTCTTGAATTGGTCGTGGTCCCAGTGTTCAGTTACTTCAGTAATAAAACGTTCTGGGTCGGCAATCATTGGCCGCAAGTTTTCAATGTCTTCAGCAGTTAACTTATGATATTCCATTCTAGCTCACCTTACAGTTTTCTTTTTTGTGTTTCAATCTCTGTTTCTATTAAATCACATCTGAAAGCGTTGTCAATTTTATGATTTATTGCACAAAAGGAAAAAGGCCGGTCAGCAAGCGCTTCCCAACCTTTTAAAAGTGTAAAATTTTTTTCTTTTTTCGTACTTTGTGAAAAATCGTCATGCCTTCTTCCGGAAAACGACCCGGTCTGCCCCACTTTGGTCAGGGGCAAAGGCATAGCCGAAGTCGGTGAAGTCCGGCAGGTCGGACAAGTCCCGGCCCCCTTCCGCCAGCCAGCGGACTAAACGGCCCCGGGCCATCTTGGCATGAGTTGCCTGAGTCCGCCATTTGCCGTTTTTCTCTTCTTGGAAGACGACCTCAAGCAAGCGGTCGCCCTCTTTTAAGAACGGAGCCAGGAGGCGGCTGTATTCCTTGGAAGCCAGGTTGAGGACCACGGAATCATCTTGGTAGAGCTCTTGGTAAACTTTTTCTCCCCAGAATTCATAAAGGCTCTTATACTTAAAGGCAGGCAGGGGGCTCTTCATTTCCAGGCGGTAGGGCACGATCCCGTCAAAGGGGTGAAGGCTGCCGTAAAGACCGGACAAAACGCGCAGGTGCTGATCCAGGTAGTCTAGTCCGGCTTGGTCTAAAACATCAGCGGCCAGGTACTGGTACTGCAGACCGCTGTAGGCAAAGAGGGCTGGTACTTGCGGCTGAGTCAGGTCAGCAGCCAGCATCTGCCGGGCTTCTTCGGTGATTTTGGCATTGGCCCGCCAGACTTTTTCCAGCTCAGCTTGATCTAAGGAATGCAAATAGGACCAAAGCTCCTCAGCCTGGTCGAGGAAGACGGGCTGGCTTTTCGGCAAAAAGCCGCCGTCTGTCTGCATTTTTTTAGCGGGGGAAATTACAATCTTCATTTTTTACATCCTATTAATAATCTAGTAAAATAAAACATGTGTTTAACAATAAGGAGGAGCAAGCATGATCAACCCTGATTTTGCGATTATCTTAAATTTTAACCCAACTGGGGCAAATGTAAACGCGGATGCTCTGGTCCGCCGGGCAAGGGACATCGGTGCCCGCGCCGTCAGCGGCCGGGAAGAATTAAAAGCGGCCTGCGAAAAGTACACCATCGCCTACCTGCCAGACCAAGCTGGAAAGCACTACAAGGCAGATGAAGTCGTGGACGCTTTGCTAGCTGCCAGAAAGGCCGGCCAGGCCTTAGTCGTTGACGTGGACGGTGAAGACGAAGCTGACCAGGCGGCTTTAGACGCTTTGAACGCCTGGATGCACAAGTTTGGCCACGCGGTCAATGAAGGCCAGGAAAGTGCCTTGTCAGCCGACGCGGCAGAGGCTTTTGTCTTGACCAACCGGCACGCGCCCTACCAGGCCTACCTTTTCTTAAAGGCCCCTTATCCTGCAGAGGTCAAGGTGACAGGCCTAACGGAAGAACCAAACCGGATCGAATGGATCGACGGCCGGGAAGAATGTGATTTTGTTTTTGAAAACGGAGTCCTGACGGTTCAGTTAAAGAAGCAGGAAAGTCCTTTTGCCTGGCAACTGATCCGGATTCAAGGCCACCGGCCGGAGGACGATATCGCGGAGACGAAGTTTTAAAATGATATTAAAAAATCCCTCCGTACATTTTAATCGCTAAGCGATTCGTGTTATACTGAACACAATCTTTTTAATGAACAGATTGGAGTTACTAATGACTTCTCGCAAAGACTACCGGAAGAAAAACACTCAAGGCAGCAAGTATCTGATTATCGCGGGCCTGGCGGTTATCGCCCTAGCCTGCGCTGGTATTTGGGGGCACAATGCCTACCAACAGCACCAGGCAACCGTTCTAGCGGAAAACAAGAAGCAGGCGGCATATAACAAGAAGCACTTCAACGCCAAC
This sequence comes from Lactobacillus delbrueckii subsp. bulgaricus, assembly GCF_046938665.1. Taxonomy (GTDB): domain Bacteria; phylum Bacillota; class Bacilli; order Lactobacillales; family Lactobacillaceae; genus Lactobacillus; species Lactobacillus delbrueckii_C. The sequence continues at coordinate 7,415 of NZ_JBKZCD010000007.1, read as the reverse complement.
GTTACTATCTATGGCGTCAAGGTGGGCAAGCTGACGGTTGACCAAGCGGTCGAAAAGATCCAGGCCAAGGCCGTGAACAAGCTGGTCTACAAGGACGGCAAGATTACTTCTGTCCGCGACAGCAAGCTGACAACTATCAGCAAGGAACGGGTGCAGAAATACTTTGACAAGCAGTACACCCAGCTGCCGACTGACCAGAGCTACAATTACGAGAACACGGCTCTGAAGAAGGGCAAGAGCAAGCTGAAGGCCATTACCGCGGCCAGCGTGAACTACTCTGTAGCGGGGAAGACTTTTACCCTGGCAGCTAAGGACTACTTGACCCAAGTCAGCTACTACAACGGCGCTGTCCACTACGACGACGCAAGCAAGCTGACGGCGAAACTGGAGGCCATGAACAAGGAAGTCAAGACTTTGGGCAAGAGCTACAAGTTCAAGACGCCAACCGGGTCAACCATCACCGTTACCAACCAAAGCTACGGCTGGGGGATCTGGACGGCCAGCGCCAAGAAGGCGGTTCTGTCAGCTTATGAGACTGGCAAGAAGACCATTGACGGGAAGAACCACATCTATGGCGAAGGCTACACCACGCAAGGTTTGGGCTACGGCAAGAGCAACAACGGGCTGGGCAACAGCTATGTAGTTGTGTCAATCGCCAGCCAGGACATGTGGGTAGTGGTCAACGGCAAGGTGGTCGTAACTGTATCTGACGTGGTTACAGGGACGGCCAACAAGGGCGACAATGCCACCCCACCTGGTGTTTGGTATATCATGTACAAGCAGCAGGACGCGACTTTGCGAGGGCAGAACGATGACGGGTCGAGCTACGCTTCCAAGGTCAGCTACTGGATGCCATTTACCATGAGCGGCTGCGGCCTGCACGACGCTTCATGGCGGACCGACTGGTCAAGCACGGCCTACCTGGAAGGCGGGTCACACGGCTGCGTCAACATCCGGCCAAGTGAAATCAAGTCTGTTTGGGACGCGGTTACGGTTCACATGCCAGTGATCGTTTACTAAAACGTAAATTACATATGAAAAAGGATCTATCTTCATCGAGAAGGTAGATCCTTTTTTTGGTATGCAAGATATCTTTCTATTTATCAGATAATTCCTTAAGTTTCTGGACAGGTTCGCTCTCCATGAGCTTTCTCTTCTCTTTCTCCATGAGGATACCTGCCTGCACCCCCTTCAAGAACGGGGCTGACCGCTTCAAAGCCTGGCCACCAGCGTAGCCTAAAGCCAGCAAAAGGGCAATTCTCTTAGCATGCTTCATCTTCATTACGCTCACCTTATTTCTCACACATCTCTGACCATTTCCTACTACTTATATTATAACGCTTTCTCCGGTTCGGATGATACAAAATATTTTCAGTAAAACATGGTTGTTTATTATGTGCAATCGGTTACAATGTAGATGTAATCGTACATTCTTTGAGGTAATAAAATGAACAACGATTTTAAAGATATCATGCAAAACAGAAAGTCTATCCGGTGCCTCACTCGTCTCCATGCAACTGATGCTGGTTGCCCGTGAACACGGTTACGAAACCAACCCAATGGCCGGCTATGACGCAAGCAAAGCAGCCGCAGAATTTGGCTTAAATCCAGAACAATACATTCCGGTAATGGCCATCTCCATTGGCAAGCCGGACCCAAGTGAAGTCGTTCCTGACACGGTTCGCTACGATGTCAAGGATGTAACAGAATTCGCTTAAACTTAGTCTGAATACATACAAAAAACTGTTTCCAGCTCTTACCGGAAACAGTTTTCTTATGCTCTATTAATGTTTAACTAAGTTTGCGACTTCGCTACCACTGACATTGAACAGGATTTCTGGCTGTAAACGCTCAGTAGGTTCAACACTCGGATAATCTACGCCTGCAAACGTCTTAAGCACGGCCATCAAAATATGCTTCATCCCCTCTGGAGGAATCGCCATACCGATTTGGCGACGAACGCTTTCTTTCCCACCAACAAATACGTAGTCATCTGGGAAAGTCTGTAAACGCGCACGCTCTCTATTTGTTAGAGCGCGATTTTCACTCCAGTGATACATATGAGTGCCACCACCGCCAGAACCCGTTACCGTATAAGACGGTTTATTGAAGGTCAAGCGCTTATAAATGTTGGAGAGTTTTGCCCCCTTAACATGCAAACGCAATTCTTCTGGAATAGACAACGACCATGCATTGCCACCTTCAGGGATATAATTAAGCATATCAACAGTACGTTTGTTGTGATGAGTCATTTCATTGTTTGACGCATCAGCTGGAATCGGTGGATTAGTCAATGCTTCACCCGCCGTCTTGTAGTCAGACGGGTTTGGCGTAGTCGGTGCTGGGACATGGAACTTGATCCCCTTTTCCGCTAAGTCGTTTCTGATCCCAACAATAATGATACGGTGTCGCATCTGAGGAACGCCATACTGTTCAAACTTGTAAAAGTTTGGTGTCAGAGTGTAACCAGCTTCTTGCAATGCCTTCAAAATTTGAATGAAGGCTTCACCTTGGTTTGCCGACGTCAGCCCACCAACGTTTTCAGCCACAAAAACTTTAGGCTGATATCTCTTCAAAACATGTACGCCATAGCTATAAAGTGGACCATAAGTCCCTTCAAGACCTTTATGCTTCCCCACCACTGAGTAGTCATTACATGGAAAACCAAAAATTAAAGCATCAATGTTTCCAAGCTTCTCATCGTCATCTAGATTAAAATTACGAACATCTTCACAGTAGACTGTCTTTGCATCTGGATCATTAAGAATGTTCCGCTTATAGGTTTCAACAGTGTCGGGATCATATTCATTAGCCCAAGCGTGGGTAAATCCCCATTCTACGCCGTTCTTGTCTACGAAATGGCTTTGCTTGGCGGCATACGCTCCACCACCAGGGCCAGCAAAAAGTTCAGCAGTCCTAAAAATCATATTTGAGCTCCTCAGTAATCAGTTTTCTTGCTACAAAAATCATTATCAAAACATTTGTTTTGGCATATGACTATGCTAACATTTTACCTTTTTTGAACGCAGCAGGCAATAATAATGTACCGTACCTCTATTTCCACTGTAATACAGCCAAATAATACGCGCACCACATAATTCTGACAAACTATTTTTTAGCTGATAGAATTTAATTGAGCATGGAACTAATAAGAATATAGTTTCAATTTCTTAGAAATGAGGTATGACTGATGTCAATTTTGTATACAGATATTAGACCGATGATTAAACCAAGTGGCAAGAAGGTAATATCAGAACAATTTGAAGAATCTCTTGCACAATCTGATAAGCTTGAGATTGCAGTAGGCTATGTTTCTGTAAAAGGGCTCCAAAAAGTCGATGAACTTGTAGAAAAATATAATATTAAAGACGTTAAGCTGATTTGCGGAATGTATTCCGTTGATGGAATACCCAGCAGCATTCGCAATGAAATAATTCGTCTTCACAAAAAGTGGCAAGCCAGTGGAATTGGTGACTTATACATTGTCAGAAGTATGGAATATCACGGCAAGCTGTACATCTTCTGGAAAGATGGCAAACCGTTTCTCAGCATTCTAGGATCTGCAAACTTAGGTGCCTTAGATCCAACCAGCCGTACCTCACGTCAATACGAACTCTCTAAAACGACTGAAGACATCGCAGAGAATCAAGAGCTATCTGTATTTATCACCAATTTGCTAGAGAAATGTTGTATCACTGTAGAGAAAATTGATGAGATCAAGACTGTTCACGAAAGAAACGACTTATTGACCAATATTGAAGATGTATCTGAATTAACTGAATCATCAGTTCAACACTTCAACGAAAAAGAGAACGATATTTCCTTTCACATTCCAATCAAAGCTCCAAAGTATGCAAATCGTTTCAGTACGGATAGAAAAGACTTTGCAAGTTCCAATATCAATGTGTGCTACGGAAACGGCAGAAAAGGCAAGAACGGTAAAGTTACTCCACGAAACTGGTTCGAAACCCAAATCACTGTTAGCGTAGATATCACCCGTGAACCTGATTACCCAAAAGACAAGCCGTTTTTCCTGGTAACCGATGATGGATACATGTTCGAAGCACATACCACTGCTCAAAATAACAAGCAGTTGACAGCATATGGTAATGACCGTATCTTTGGTAGATGGATCAAAGGTCGCTTAGTTGCATCTGGGCTGCTAAAGCCTTTTGATAATAAAGATGGCGATCCTGATAGACTTGGTATGGTAACTGAGGAGATGCTCAAACAGTCTCACATGACGACGCTCGAATTACACAAGACCAATGAGAAGAGACTTGGCAAAGTCTTCAAACGAAATGAAAAGAACCGCCTGGACAAGAAAAACTGGACAGAAGAGCCTTTAGATGTTTGGACGATCCACTTTTGTGATTAGCTTAAGGAAGTAATTGATGGGCTACTTAGATAACTATATAGATAAAATCAGAAATGAAGGAAAAACCGGCTTTGCTGATTCAATTGAAAAGACCGCAAAGCAAATAGGAGAAAAACGACTGTCACAATTTGACTATGCGTCCCATCAAATGGGACTCCTATTTGGCAACATTCAATCTGGGAAGACTGGACATGTTTTTGGGGTAATGTGTGAAGCCGTTGACCTCGGATTTCCCTTCTTTCTGTTTCTGACTACTGACAATACTACTCTTCAAGATCAAACCTATGACCGGGCAAAAAACGACTTGACGGATTTCGTAGTATGCAACGAAAATGAAGAACAAAAATTTAGGAACCACGGTGATAAACCCGTAGTAGTTGTTGTTAAAAAGAATTACCGAGTTCTTAAAGCATGGGCAAATAGATTCAGAAATACAAACATGCTTTTAGGAAATCCACTATTTATCATTGACGATGAAGCAGACGCCGCATCTTTGAACACCAAGGTCAATCAAGACAAAGTGTCATCGATCAATAAATATCTTCAAGATATTATTGATACAGCCCAAAGCAGCATCTACCTGCAAATGACTGGTACTCCTCAATCCTTGTTATTGCAATCAAGCATCTCCGGCTGGCATCCCCTTTTCGTAGACTACTTCGAACCAGGAGACGCCTATCTTGGCGGCAACTTCTTCTTTCCGAAAGACAAAACACCAGATTTTGTGCGCTTTATTGACAGCGAATCTGCTTCAAACTTAGCTCGTGATGTTGTCATTCGACATTTAGTTGTAACGGCACAACTCTTCCTAACGGGTCATGAAGTGTCTAATTGCTTAATTCATACAAGCCGCTTGCAGTCAGAACACAACAGAACGGCAAGGGAAATCAGCAATGTACTTGACGAGCTTTCTGAATCATCCGATGATCCTAAGTTAAAAGATGAAATGAAGAAAGAATATGACACGCTTGCTCCTGTAAAAGATCCAAAGCAGTCTTTTGAAGATATCTATCAACTCGTTCAAAAAATCTTGAGTAAGAAGGAATTCAACATCGTTAAGTTAAACGGTTCAAGCGCTGATACAAGTGAAGACTATGCAAACGGGTGTAATTTCGTAGTTGGTGGTACCAATCTTGGTCGTGGCGTAACGTTTAGTCAGCTACATACTTTCTATTACGCACGCACGAGCAAACACCCACAAGCAGACACAATGTGGCAACACAACAGAATGTTTGGGTATGATCGCGATAAGGGGCTTATCAGTCTCTTTATTACTCACGAGCTGTACAACCTGTTCTCTGAAATTAATGAGACAAACAACGCAATCGTTGAGCAAGCCCGAAAAGGAGAAAAAATTACTATCAGCTATCCTGACGGATTAAATCCAACACGTGAAAATGTGTTAGACAAATCTTTGCTTAACATTCTTCCAGGCAACAGCAACCACTTCCCGTCAAATCCTCACAATAATACTTTTGATGAGATTTCCAAAATGGTGGAAAAGTTTGATGGAACTGAAGCACCTCAAGCAGTTCCTCTTCAGCTAATTATCAAGATTTTAGACAAATTTGAAGATGACAACTTCAATTTTGCTGGATACAAGAGCATGATTCAATCTGAAATGCACAAGACTCCACTTGCTACAGGCATGCTTATGGTAAGACGAGACCGTAACATTACCTATGGCATGCGGGCCTTACTGTCACCAAATGACTGGGCTGCTACAAATGCATTTACCGACAAGTTTGTCTTAACGCTCTATCAAGTAAACGGTGACAATCCAGAATTGAATTGGCCCGAAGGGAAGAAACTCTGGGTGCCAAACATCAAACTTCCTGGCACTAGCAACATTTATATGATTGACTAGTTCCTCAAGAATAGGCAGGTAATAGCCTGTGACGTATGAATTTAAGACCAACCCTAGGACTAGCAAACGAATGTCCAAGGTTCATTCTACCGAAGGAAAGGACGAAGTCATCATTCGCAAAATCCTTTGGAAGAATGGCATTCACTACCGAAAAAACTATAAAGATCTTCCGGGAAAGCCAGACATTGCACTCACCAAATACAAAGTTGCGGTATTTATCGATGGAGAATTCTGGCATGGCTATGATTGGGAAAACTACAAAAAACACATAAAGAGCAATCGTGACTACTGGATTCCTAAAATCGAGCGCAACATGAAGCGGGATCAAGAAGTCAATACAAAGCTTAAAGAAATGGGATGGACAGTATTGCGCTTTTGGTCTAAACAAGTGCTCAAAAATCCAGAATACTACGCTGAATTGATCATGATGTACACTCGCAGTGATGAATGAATTATTAGTCAAAATCATTAATAATTCTCTTCTTTCTCTTAACATAAAGTTGTATCATAATTAGTGAACATGGTTTTCACAATTATGAGGTAAAAAAGAATGAAGAAGTTTCAAAGAGTACTAGCTGTTTTGAGCGCTATGCTTGGACTGATTACTATTATCAGTTATAATACTCAAACCGTTTCCGCTGTAAAATATGGTCGAGGTAAACAGATCGTTGTACCTAAAGACTTAAGAGGCAAATGGTATAGCTATGATGTAGGTCGTGATAGCAACAAACATGTCATTAAATTCACCAAATACACATTTTCTGGTAGCTTAGGAAACAATATGCACATCTATGCTCGCAATGGCTATCCTAGCTACCATTACTACGCTCAGACAAAGAAACAAATAGCTGAGAACAGAGCTATTGAAAAAGCATCCAAGCACTGGGTCGCCGGTTATTACAGCCGTATTTACAAGAAGCGTTACTTTTGCGTTGGCTATTGGTACTCAATGAGAGAGCATTTCCCATCCTTCCGGCGTGTCAATCGTCGTATCAATGGTAAAAAAGTCGGTGTCTTAGTATACTTCAATGGCTACAATTGGGCAAACTACTATCCAACTAAGGCATTAGCTAAGCAATACAAAAATGTCTCTATCCATGGTTACAAAGACCTTTCATTCAAATAGCAACTAAAAGACTACAGTCCTTTTACTGGGACTGTAGTCTTTTT
>NZ_JBKZCD010000006.1:0-67205 GCF_046938665.1 Lactobacillus delbrueckii subsp. bulgaricus | reverse complement strand
TGTCAACAAGTTTTTGATATTTATTTTTATCTTGCTTTAAGCACTTGGCTCGCTCAAGACAAATAATACTTTACCTTCTTTTTATCCTTTCGTCAAATTGGTCATTTTATTCGGTTTATTATGTGAACACACGGCTTAGTTGTCATTTTCGTTTTTTCTTACTTTTGCCTTTTGTTTAATTTTATCTGTCTTAATCCAGCTGAAGCTGTTTTTTAGTTCGCTTTTAGGTCATTTTTACCAGAAAACTTTTTCAAAAAAATGTTTTTCTCCGGTAAAAAATAAAAACCGTGGGCTAAATCCACGGTTTCTTAGTTCTTGCTCTTATTCTAACCGGCTTTCTTCTTAAAGCCATTTTCCAGGTAGCTCAAGCGGCGGTCCAGGACTTGGGCCAGCTTGGCCGTGTCGACGGGCCGGCCGGCTTCATAGTCTCCTGCCCCTTCACTAATACAGCTGAGGAAGGCCAAGAGCAGGCTGTGCAGGAGAAATTTTAAGTCAGTCCGGTCCCGCAAAGCAACCTTAGCTGTCAAACCGGCAATTTCCTGAGCCGACAGACAGGCCAGCGGGTCTTCTGCCTGCTTGGGCCGGGGCACTTGCTGGGAGTGCAGCATATCGATCTTCCGGTAGAAGAAGGCCGCGTTTCCCCCATAGAAGACTTCATCCAGCCACTGGGGCAGGACCTTCCTGGCCAGGGCAAAAGGATCATAGCCGCAAGCAGCTAATTCTTTCCGGGCGCCTTCGATCATCCCCTGGCTGATCTGGTCACCCAGGTAAAAGTAGACGTCTTCCTTATCCGCAAAATACTGGTAAAAGCTCCCCCGGGGAATCCCCGCCGCCTTGATCAAGCGGTTGATGGAAGCTTCATCGAAGCTGTGGGTAAAAAATTCTTCCCGGGCCGCCGCCATAATCCGGTCCTGCTTTTCCTTAGGCAGGTTGAAAAAAGTCTGGCTGGGCATTTTTTACTCCTTCCGCAAAGCTTCAACTGGATCCAGCTTGGAAGCGTGGTTGGCTGGCAGGATCCCGGCGATCATGCTGATGATGACGCTGATGAGCAAACCAGTCAAGGCGTATTGCGGGGTCAAGCTGACCACGGCCGCCTTAAAGGCTGACTGAGTGAAGCTGTTGATCCCCTGGGCCAAAAGCCAGGTCAAAGCAATACCGACAATCCCGGAAGCCAGGCCCAGCAAAAAGGCTTCGCTGGAGAAGATCCGCCGGATGTCCTTGCGCCGGGCACCCAGGGCCTTCATGACCCCGATTTCCTGGGTCCGTTCGACTACCGAGATGTTCAAGACAACCAGGATCATGATGGCTGAAACCAAAAGGGAAACTGCCGCGATAGCCGTCAGAACGTAAGTCAAAACGCTCAGGATGCTGTCAAACATTTCCGTCATCTGCTCCTGCATTGAGCCGGCAAAGCCCTTGTCCTTGGCTGCCTGCTTGATAGAAGAAGTGTACTGCTTGTCCGTTGCCGTCAAGTAGACCACGTTTGCCTTCAAGGTCAAGCCGTTGTCTTTAAAGATTTTGGCCAAGTCACTGTAAGGCAAAAGCAGGGTGCTGACCTGGCCGGAGCCGGAAGCTTCATAGACCCCGACTACCTTGACCGTCTTGGTGATGGTCTTGGTCCCGATCTGCAAACTTGCCTTAACCTTCTTGCCTAAGATCTTCTTGCCCAAGTTGTCGGCGCTGCCGCTGTCGATCATGACCTCGTCCTTGCCAGCCTTTGGCAGGCGGCCCTTCTTGACCTCTGACTTGGCGATCCCGTCATTGACCGTCTTGAGGTAGATCATGCTGGCCGTCTTCTTGCCATATTTCAACTGGTTGGTCCCCAGGGAAATCGCGCTGTAGCCCTTCTGCAGCTTTTGGACATGGGCGATCTTCTCCAGCTTCTTTAAGTCCTTCTGGCTAAAAGCCGAAGCACTGCTGGTCCCGGACAGGGAAGCCATGTTTTTCTGCTGCTGCTTGGCCAAAGCTGCCTTGTCCCCTGTCTGCTGGGCCTGCATCCCCTGCTGGCGCATCTTCTGGCTGGAAGTCTTCTGGATTTCCGCGACCAGGGGGTTGGAGTAGGTGTTCATCTGCCCGCTGACATAAGAGGTAACCCCCTTGCCCAGGCTGAGCATGAGAATCACGGACATAATCCCGATCCCCATCCCAGTTGCAACCAGGGCATTACGGCCGAACTTGGCCTTCATGTTCTTAAAAGCCAAAGAGATCGCCTTAAAGAGGTTCATCTGCTGGATCTTAACTTCAGTTCTCTGTTCCAAGTGGTGGTCCAGGGGCTTTTGCTCCTGGTCGCTGACGATCTGCCCCTGGTCGATCCGCAGAACCCGGCTGCAGTGGCTGGCCACCTTGTCTGAGTGGGTAACCATCAGGACCAGCTTGCCCGAAGCCGCGATGTCTCTGATCATGTTCAAGATCACGTCAGTCGTGTCCGCGTCCAGGGCCCCGGTTGGTTCATCGGCGATGATCACGTCCGGATCATTGGCCAAAGCCCGGGCAATGGCCACCCGCTGCTTCTGCCCGCCGGACAACTGATCGGGCTTCTTGTGCATGTGGTCCTTCAGGCCCACCTGGGTCAAGAGCTCTTCCGCGCGGCCACGGCGCGTTTTTTCATCCGCGTTGGACAGGGTCATGGCGATTGACACGTTGTCGATCAAGTCCAGGTGGGGGATCAAGTTAAAGTTTTGAAAAATAAAACCGATTGATTTCTTATGGTAGTTGACCATTTCCTTTTTGGAAAAATCGCGCAGGTTCTTCCCTTCGTATAAAATGGCTCCTTCAAAGTCAGAGTCCAGGCCCCCGATCGTGTTCATCAAGGTCGACTTGCCTGACCCCGATTCCCCGACGATGGCGACCATTTCCCCGGCGGCAAATTTAGCATTGACCCCGCGCAAGGCCTCGTACTGGCCCCCGCCCGGCATCTTGTAGTACTTTTTGACGTCTTTTAATTCAAGAACAGTCATCTATCCGTCTCCTTATACAAAAATATGACAACTTGTCATATGACATGTTGTCATATTAATCCCCCTCCCAGCTTCTGTCAAGCAAAACAAAAAACATGACTCCGCATTTCGGTTAAAATGATGGTAGAATGACTTAATTCCAGTAAAAAAGAAGGGGACAAGCATGACCGAACTTTTTCCTAAAGAACTGGCCGAGCTGACAGCTTTAAAAAATGACATGGCCAAATACCGGCCCTTGAGCAAAGAACAAGTTGACCTGCTAAACCAAGATATCCGTTTGGAACACGTCTGGACCTCAAACGCTCTTGAAGGCAGCACGCTTACCAGATACGAGACCGACTCCATCATCAATGCCGGCATTACCATCCACGGCAAATCTTTGACTGAAACCCTTGAAGCCGTAAATTTGAGCCAAGCCTACGACTACATGATCGACCTGGCTACGCAAAAGGAGCCCCTAACCCAGGCCGTAGTCAGAGATTTAAACCGGCTAGCTACTTTGGAAACAGCCAAGAACAAAAATATGGCTGGTGTCTACCGGGTAGTAGAAGCATGGCCAAAAGGCAGAGAATATCTGCACTACACAGCACCTTTTGAAATTAATTCAGCCATGGCTGAATTAATCGACTGGGCCCGAACCGCGATAAAAGCAGAGCATCCCGTCCAGTACGCAGCTGACCTGCACCGGAAATTTGTCAGCATTCATCCCTTCTCAGATGGCAACGGCCGGACCGCCCGCCTTTTAATGAACTTTGCTTTGACAGAGAGTGGCTACCCGGTAATCAACATCCAGCCCGACGCGAAATCCCGGGAGCAGTACATGCTGGCCTTAAGCGACTACCAGGAAAACGGCAACGAAGCGCCCTTCACCAAACTGGTCATTGATTACACCAGGGAAACTTTGGAGAAGCGGATTAAAATTCTCCGCGCCAACGAAGTTGCCATCAAGGAAGCCGAAAACGACACCAACCTGCCTAGAAAAAATTAATCCGAGCAAAAACAAAAAACATGACCCCGGCAAATTCCGAAGTCATGTTTTTTCATGTTCTTAGCAGCTGGCGCCGTTTTGAATCTGTTCAGCGGTAAGTTCGCTTGGCTCGTAAACGTTGACGCCGACCGCGCTGTCAATCAAGCCGCTGCCGTCGCTCAAGGACAGCATCCCGTACTGTTCGCCAACGCTCAAGCTGTCATCCAAGAAGCCCATTTCCGCCTGGCCCGTGTACAAGTCCAAGCCCAAAGCGTTGTCGATCTTGATTTGGTAGTCCGCGTCTGCCTGGTCCAGGGCGACGAACTGGAAGTTAGCCCCGATCGTGCAAGTCCCGCCTTGCAGTGAGTACTTGTTGGACCCATCATTTAAAGCCAGGAGCAAGACTGCCTTGTTTCCCTGCTTCTTTTGCAAAAATTCTCCAGCTTCCGGACTAAAAGTCATTTTAACCATATTGTTACCTCCCCATCGGACTTACTTATTTTTTGATAGTTTAAGTATAGCAAGTTTTTTCTCGGCAAAAATTGATCCAGGTCAATTTTCTTCCCCCTAAGGGCGGAAAAATGCTTAAGAATGTTATAATTTCCCTAAAAGAGGAGGTGGACCACATGACTAAAGTCAAATTCAACCTGGATGACGACCTGGCCATCCTGCTTCAAGCCTACCAAGACCAAAGCGGGACAGACAAGGACGCCATCATCAACCAGGCCGTCAAGGGCCTGCTGGTCAAAAAACTGGGCAAAAAGCGGATCGCCCAGCTGCTCAAGGACAGCGAAGACGGCAGCGACTACCAGCTGGAACAGTTCTTCAGCAGCTACGACTGGCTTGAATAGCAAACAAAAAAGCCCAATTCCACCAACATTGGAATTAGGCTCACACAGTGCGTGCCAAAGCAAACCACATATTAAGGGCTGTTTTCGCTACCGGAGAAAACAGCCTAAGCATTTGACACAAGATAGATTATATACTCAAACTGGCTTTCGGACAATCTTTTCGCCCCGAAAGCTTATTTTTTTAATTTTGCCAGGACGTCTTTATTCGTCAAAGCCACCGTCGGCAGTTTTTTCTTTTCCCGCCAAGTCTTGGTTAGGTAGTAGTCGTTAATCGCGTATTCCGGCTCCGTGTACTTCTGCGCCATAAAAGGCTTGACAGCCTGGTCAACGGCCAGCCAGCCGTTCCAGCCCAGGTGGATGGTGTCTTCCATGAAGTACTTCTTCTTGCCGTCCTTGGACAGGTCATAGATGTTGTCAAAGCCCTGGCTGATCAGCTGGTGCTTGATCTTAGTCGTGGCCGTGTCATACATCTTCTGTGACAAGCCAGTATACTTCTGCCACTTAGCGTTAACTGGCGGAATAATGAAGAGGACCTGGGTCTTGTCCTTGGCGAACTGGTTCAAGAGCAGCTCGAAGTCCGAGTATTCCGGAGATTCAACATAGTTGAACTTCTTCTGGCTCCCCTTCAGTTTCTTGAGCAGTTTGGCATTCAAGCGCTTTTTGTAAAAACCAGTCCGGATCCCAAAGCGGTTGCCCTTGGTATTCTTCTTGGCTTCCTTCTCTGAGGCCTTCTTCAAGCCCTCGTAAGAGTAAGTATCCGGCAGCTTGGCCCCCTGCTGCTCAATCTTTGGCAGGCGGTCGCGCAGCTGCAGGGAAGTAAAGAACTTGTCTTCCGTGGAGTAGGTCTGCCGCCGCCAGCGGAGGTAGTAGCGCTCCTTCTTGGAGATCCCCACACCGGCCGCGATTTCCAGCAGGGCATGGTGGATCACGTGCTCACTCTTCACGCTTGGCATTTGCAAAAGGCGGCGGGCCGCGTAGCGGTCAGCTTCCGTGTCCTTGGCGTTCAAAATAAAGTCGCTGGCATGCAGAGGCGAGTAATAGAGGCTAAAGGCGTCCGGGTTCTGCCCTTCTGCCGTAAACCATTGCGGTGAAATAATCACCACGGCCTTCTTGCTTGGCGCCTCCTGCATCCCCAGGTACTGAGCCAGGGACTGGCTGCCCGCTCCCCCAAGCAGGAAAGGCGTGTAGGAACGCTGGTACTTGGTAGCCAGGACAGTCGGGTGCATGTTGTCAAAACGCGACAGTTCACTTGACCCATAAAAAGGCACGTAGCCCTGCTTATAGGCCTTCTGCCGCATGGCCTTGCCCTTGAAGACAGTCGTGGTCTGCGAAGCGGCGGCCTGGAAAAGGCTGCCCTTTGAGAAGGTCCGCTCCCAAGGCAGGGATAAGATCCCCATCAGCAAGAGCACCGCGCAGATGACTGGCCCAAAGATCAGCCAAAGTTTTGTCTTATTCTTCATCTTGCAGTTTCTTCACCTGTTCAACCAGCTTGTTCGGGGTGTTCCAGTCGTCGCGGTTGAATTCAGAAACCGGAACGGTGATGTCGAAGGTTTCCTGCAGGGTCAAGAGCATCTGCACAGTGGACATGGAGTCCATGATCCCGCTCTCGTAGAGTTCTTGGTCCATGTTGTCTGAGAAGTCTTCACCAGTTGCTTCAGCTAAAATGTCAACGATTTGCTTTTGAATATCCATGATTTTCCTCTTTCTTGTTAAATCTATTTCTTTAGATCTTTTTCTTTTTTCTTTTTTGTTTTCTGTTGATTTTTTAAAAAATTACTTGCCCAGCGGCACGTTGAACCACAGGTTGTTCAGGAAGCCTGAGAAGATCAGGAAGCTGAGGCAGACCACGTTGAAGGTCACGAAAATTGCCACCGCTTCGGTGAACTTGTTGTGCTTGACCAGCTTGTGCTTCTTCTTGAAGCGGAGCCAGATGTCGTTGATGATGATGGCCAGGGCGTGGTAAAGACCGTAGACGATGTAGTACCAGGTCAAACCGTGCCAGACCGCCATCACCATGAAGTTGACCAGGTAGGCCACTTGCGACAGCCGGTTCCGGTTCTTGATCAAGCGCTTCTTCATCGCGAAGAAGGTGAAGCGCATAAAGATGAAGTCTCTGAACCAGAAGGACAGAGTCATGTGCCAGCGGTTCCAGAATTCCTTGATGTTGTGAGCCGCGAAAGGCTTGTTGAAGTTCATCGGCGTGTGGATGCCCATAAAGTAGGAAATCGACACGGCGAAGAGGGAGTAGCCCGCGAAGTCAAAGAACAGGTACATTGAGTAGCAGTACATGACCCCTAAGAGCCACCAGGACAGGTGCAAAGGATACAGCCGCCCGGCCAGGATGGCCTGCTGCTTAAGGTATGGCAGGCAGTAGGTTCCGAAGAACCAGCCCAGGAGGAACTTGTACAAGAAGCCCTGGAAGAGGTATCTGACCGCGTAAGAGAGATCCTTGATGTAGTCTTCCCGGCTCGGCGCCTTGTCATAGTCCTTGACGAAGCGGCGGTAGCGGTCGATCGGGCCGCTGGAGATGGTCGGGAAGAACAAGAGGAAGCGGGCGTACATAACCGGATCCACCTGCTTGATCGTCCCGTCGCGCAGCTCCATGACCACCTGGACCGTCTTAAAGGTCAAATAGGAAATCCCTAAGAAGCCAAAGTCGATCCCCTGCTTGTGGGGCACGATCGGCCAGATCTTCACCCCGACCAAAGGCAGGATGGCCAGGATCACGGCCAGGCAGAAGACCCAGGTCTTATTGGCCTTCCCCGTCTTCTTCCGGTAGTGCTGGTAGGCAAAGGTCACCAGGAACTGGTAGACGATATAGCAGATCAAGGTTACCCCCTGCTGCCACTTGTCCGCGTCGAAGATGAGGAAGATGAAAGCCAGGGAGACCAGGGCTTCGTACCACTTGTAGCGCTTGCCGAAGTAAAGGCCGATGATCAAAGGCAAAAGCGCGATCAACAGGTAGACAAAGTACTGCGGGTTTTCATATGGTTGCAGATTTATCACTCCTGGTTAACCTCCTTGATGACCGCCTTGATGTCGACCTTCCCGTTCTGGGAGATCGGCAGGGCGTCTTGGTAAAGGTAGCGCTGCGGGATCATGTACGGCATCACGTCCTTGGTCAAGCCGTCTCTGATCTGCTTGGTAATGGCCCCTTCAGCGAACTTACGGCTGACCCCGTCGTTTAACTCAACCACGGCTACCAATTGCTTGATCGTGTGGTCAGGCTTGTAGATCGGGGCAGCAACCGCGTGGCGGACCAGCGGATTCTGGTTCATGTAGAAGTTGATTTCTTCCAGTTCGATCCGGTAGCCGTTGAACTTGATCTGGAAACCGATCCGGCCCTTGTAGAAGAGCAGGTCCCCGTCAAAGTAGCCCACGTCCCCGGTCCGGTAGTGCTGAACACCGTCTTCCTGGTAAAAGGCTTCTTCGGTCTTTTCCGGGTTGTTGATGTAGGCCTTGGAAACTGACGGGCCGGCGATGATCATTTCCCCGCTCTTGCCGTCGTCGCCCTGGCTGAAGTCAATGGTGATTTCCGTATCTTCCTTGACATAGCCAATTGGCAGGCGGTCATATTTTTCCAGAATTTCCGGGGTGATCTCCACTTGCGTGACTGCCACGGTCGCTTCAGTTGGCCCGTAGGTATTAAAAATCCGGCTGTCCGGGAAGCGCTTCTTGAGCATTTCAACTTCCTTGCGGGGCAGTTCTTCCCCGCAGAAGAGGAAGTGGCTGAGGCCGGCGTGGTGGCCTGAGTCAAAAGTCCGGTCCAGGAAGCACATTTGGGCAAAGGACGGAGTTGACACCCAGACATTTACGTCGGTTTCCGGCAGGGCCTTGAAGAGCTGGGCAAAGTTTTCCGTCACTTCGTGGGGCAAAACAACCAGTTCCCCGCCGCTCAACAGGGCCGGGTAGATGCTCATGACTGACAGGTCAAATGAGTAAGGAGCCTGGGCCAAGAAACGCGGGTGGTCCGGCAGGTCAAAGTCCTTCAGTTCCCAGTCAACGAAGCTGACCAGGTTGTCGTGGCTGATCTGGACTCCCTTAGGCTTACCGGTCGTCCCGGAAGTACAAATGATGTAGAAGTTTTCGTCGCCCTTGACGTAGTCTGCCTCATCCGCTGTCCCCTCTTCTGGAACGTCATCCGGCGTAAGCAGGGTCAAGTCGCCCAGGTCGACTTCCGGCAAGTCGCTGATAGCAATCAAGACCGGGGAAGCAGAAACTTCTCTGACCAGGTCGATTCTTTCAGCGTTAGAATAGTCGGCGATTGGCACGTAGCAGTGCCCGCTCTTTACACAACCTAAGAAGCAAGCCAGCATGTCAAAAGTCTGCCCGCCCCAAATCATAACGGGTACCTTGGCCGGTGCCTTTTCCTTTAACAAGGCTGCCCAGCTGTTAGCCCGCTTGATCAAGTCAGCGTAGGTATTCTTTTGCCCCAGGTAGTCGTAAACAACCCGGTCTGGTTCTCTTTGCGCGATCTCATCGATCGTCTTGACAATATTTCTCATTTCCACTCAACTCTCCTAAAATTCATTGTAAATAAAGCCAGTTGAACCCAAGCCACAATATTCATACAAATAAATCAAGCCTAATAAAATGAGGCTGTAAAGCAGGGTTCGCAGGATAAAAGACCGGATGACCTTCCCCCGGCTGACTGGTGTCTTGTTTTCCATTAAGCTCATCTCCTCTTCTTTTCACCAGAGTCTGCTATCCCAACAGAATGAAACAACACAACTTACTTTTTGATTACAGTCAACTGTAACACATAATTCATATTTCGTTCACAGTCTTCTGACATTTTACCATTTCTTAACGTATTAAAAAACACAAAAAACCAGTCTTTCACTTTATATTTTTGTAAAAAGCTACTTCAACCCGGCCTTACGCTCCTGGCTGTAGCAGAACAAAAGCGGAATTGAAGGCAGGAAGCCGACGAAGAACATGGCGATCAAGCTCATCCGCAAAACGTAGCTTGGGGAATGCCACTTATCCAGCTTGGCAGTCGCCAGCACGTAGGCCGCGTACAAAACGACCAGAACCAGGCCCCACAAGAAGCTGGCGTAATGAGTGACCTGGTAGAGGTAGAGCAGGCCGCTGGCCGGGATCAGGCAGGACCAGCCGGAAATCTGCACGTCGATGATGATTTTCTTAGCAAGTTGGCTATCCATTTTTTATTATCTCCTTTATTTGATGTTCGCTATTTATCAGTTATTGTCCAGCAGGGCGTTAATATTGACCGACAGGGTCCGGTCCATGACCGTGATATCCTGGCGGGCATACTGGCTGGAGGCCGATTCAAAGAGGCAGAGCAGCTGGCCCTTATAGACTGTGATCTGCTCTAAGTAAGGCGGCATCCTGACCACCTGCTCGGCATTTGACTCGTCGAGGTTGTTCACGGCCGTGATCGGGAAGATGTAGAGCTTGGAATCCTGGCTGCCATATGACTGGCTGAGGAAGATTTTATCCCCGTAGATGGCCAGGCCCTGGATCTGCTTGTTCATACTGGTCGTCCCGTCCGGGTCAGACCAGGAAACGGACTCATTGATGCTGGAAATCTCACTGGTGGTGATGGTGTTTTTGTACTGGCCGGACCGGGCCAGCTTGTAGCTGGCGACCTTGCCATGGCCATTTTCATTGAAGTAGCCGACAAAGAGCTGGTCATCATAATAAGTCAGAGCTGAGGCCTTGGCGATTGAGTTGATTGGAATCTCATGGTCATAGACTATCTGGTCACTGGTCTTGGCGCTGGCCACGTATTCGATCAATTTGGCCAAGGAGAAGGACATCAAGGCTGACTGCCCGTCCTTTGACCCGGTCAGCCAGATCTGCATCCCCTTAGGGTCGTAAGCAATCCCGCCCAGGTGCTGCCGGCCGGGCAAGCGGACCGTTTTCAAAAATTTCCCCGTCTTTTTGTCTAAAACATAAATGACCGAAGCATGCCGGTGCTGGCCGTCATAGGCCGTGATCAAAAGATAATTGTAGGCCACGGCGATCCCCTGGGGGGTCATGGCGCTGGCTGAAGTGATCTTTTTCGCCTGGTAGTCATAGCTCCACGTTGAGATGAGGCCCGGGATGACCACGTCCTGGCCCACCGTCGTCCTTTTCGGGGTCTGGTAGGCGGCCTGGTAGACGAAACTGTAATTGTCCCGGATCGCCTTCCGGTAGGCCGCCAGCTTGTGCCAGGCCGGACTGGTGCTGGTCCCGTCCTTGGCCTTGGTCAGCTTGGGCCGGGCCGCCAGCATGGCCTGCTTCATCTGCCACTGCCTGTAAGCCGGATAGGCCCAGTAATAGCCCCAGGCTGCCAGGCCTGCCAGCAGGATCAGGTTAAAAATCAGCAGACGCAGCTTCCGGTGAAAATGGTGCTTCTTCCGGCTGACTAGTTTCTTTCCGCTTTTTCTGTCTTTTTTGCCCATTGGCCCTCCTTCCGGCCTTTTTTCTAAAATTTTTCCCCTAAAAAAGAAAATTCCCCTCTATCTTAACAAGCCTGGCCAGGGGCGAAGCAATTTTTTCGGCTTTTTTTGAACTTTTTCGCTAAATATCATAGTTTGTTCACATTTCCAGTATAATATAATGATTGTAGCAAGCGAGAGCTTGTTACTACACTCAACTTTTTGTTTTTCATTCATACTCCTCCAAAGTAAATGAAAAATATCGACTGACTCCATAGTCGATTCATATCTATCCCTTTCGGCTCACGTGCGTTGCGTGAGCTTTTTTGTTGCCTGAAGGGACCTTTTTCGGTCTTTATAGATCCGCAAACAATTCTTTACTCTTTGTTAAGGAATTCCAAACCCTTTATTGAGAATTACCCTGTATGATAAACAATGTAACGAGCTGGTAGAACTCGTTACAAATACTCCCACTTTTTTATTTCATTCATTCTTACTCCTCCAAAGTAGATGAAAACCAATTAGGCCTGCGCGAGCAGGCCTTTTCTTTTTTCTTTTCTTTTTCCCAAATAGTTTTATACTTAAATTATGTCAAAACAAAAATTAGCATAGAAAAAATATAAGGAATTAGGTTGATGATTTCAGCAGCTATTCAACGCGTTCTCGCGGAAAAGTCCGGCTCCTTTTTGATTCCGGCCAGCAAGATTGCCATCGTTGAAGAAGACAATCCCCTTTACCATGCCTTCTTGATCTTAACCAAAGTCAAGTACGCCAAGATTCCCGTCTTGAACAAGAAGGGCCAGATCACTGGCCTCTTAAGCCTGGCCATGATCACCGACAAGATGCTGGACCTGGATGGCATTTCCGTTAAGCCTTTGAACAAGTATAAGGTCAAGGATGTCATGGAGACTGACTTCGTTTCCATCAACTTTACGGAAAAAGACATCGAGACCCAGCTCCACCTGCTCGTTGACAACAACTTCCTCCCCGTCGTCGACGACCAGGGGGTCTTTCAAGGGATGATCACCAGGCGAGAATGGTTCAAGGCCTTCAACTACCTGGCCCACACTTTTGACGACCACTATGTCACAGTTGACAAGAAGCAGATCCTTAAATTAGAAGCCGGGAATTAACAATACAATCATAAGCATTTTCAGTGTAAGAAATCCAATTTGTGCTAAAATATATCTAATAAGATATATTGTCTTTTTAGATAAAAAAGTGTGTGTCCACACTCCTTATTTTTACTATTAGGAGGAATAATCATGAAACGCCAATGGAAATTCATTGTCGTCCTGGTTCTCGGGGCGATTGGGCTGATCACTGACAATGTCCTGCACATTCCGGGAATCGCGGAGGTCTTGTTCGACATTGCCGGTGCCTACGTCAGCATCTCCTTAGCCAAGGAAATGTTTGGGGACTTGAAAGAAGGGCACTGGGGCATCGACGTCCTGGCCCTGATCGCAGTCATCTCCATGATGATTACCCGGGACTACTGGGCTGAATGGATGATCCTGGTCATGTCTACTGGTGGCGAAAGCCTGGAAGACTACGCGACCGGCCAGGCCAACCGGGAACTGCGGGCCCTTTTGGACAAGAACCCGCGGGTAGCCGGCAAGCTGGTTGACGGCAAGGTAGTTGAAGTCAAGGTTGACGACCTGCAGATCGGCGACCAGGTCTTGATCAAGCCAGGTCAGCAGGTGCCAGTCGACGGGACCATCATTGAAGGCAGCTCTGCCTTTGACCAGTCATCTCTGACCGGGGAATCAGTTCCGGTGGACAAGACGGTCGGCGACGACTTGATGTCCGGTTCCCTTAACGGGGAAACCGCCGTAACCATGGAAGTCAAGAAGCTGGCCAAGGACTCTGAATACCAGTCCATCGTTGAACTGGTTAAGTCTTCTGCTGCCCAGCCGGCCAAGTTCGTCAAGATGGCGGACCGCTATGCCGTGCCATTTACTATCATTTCATTGATTATCGGGATCGCTGCCTGGGTAACGACCGGGGACTTCACCCGCTTCGCGGAAGTCATGGTCGTGGCCTCCCCATGTCCGCTCTTGATCGCCGCTCCAGTTGCCCTGGTAGCGGGGATGAGCTCCATGTCCAAGCACCACATCATCGTCAAGTCCGGTCCAACCTTGGAACAATTAGCCAAGGCCAAGACTTTTGCCTTCGACAAGACTGGTACTTTGACCCAGAACCAATTGGTCATCCAAGACGTTCTGCCGGAAAACGGCTTTGACAAGGAAACCATCCAAAGCTACGCGGCCAGCCTTGAGCAGCAATCCGGCCACATCATCGCCAACTCCCTGGTTCAAGGGACTGACAAGAACTTGATCCAAGCCGTAAGCGACCTGCAGGAATCAACTGGTAACGGGGTCAGCGGGACCGTTGACGGCAAGAGCGTTATGGTCGGCAAGCTTTCCTACGTGGCGCCTGACGCTAACGTAAACAAGGCCAAGACTACTGCTGTCTACGTTTCAGTTGACGGCAAGTACGCCGGCTGCATCACCTTCAAGGACCAGCTGCGGCCGGAAACTCCGCAAACTTTGGCCCGCCTGCGCAAGCAAGGCGCAAAGCACATCATGATGCTGACCGGGGACAACAAGGATGTGGCCCAAGCTATTGCTGACGTGGCCGGCGTCGATGACGTCCGGGCTAGCCTTTTGCCAGCCCAGAAGATTGAAGCCATCAAGAACGTGGCGCCTGAAAACCGCCCAGTCGTCATGACCGGGGACGGGATCAACGACGCGCCAAGCTTGACGGCTGCTGACGTCGGCATTGCCATGGGGGCCAAGGGGGCTACCGCGGCCAGCGAAAGTGCTGACGCGGTCATCATGGTCAACGACTTGAGCAAGATCAACGATGCCGTGGCCATTGCCAAGCACACCATGAAGGTAGCTGAAATCGACGTTATCACTGCCATCGTGGTCGTTATCCTTCTGGAACTGGTGGCCTTCACTGGTCTTATTCCGGCCTTCTGGGGCGCTGTTTTGCAGGAAGTGGTCGACATGATCACCATCTGCCTGGCCCTTTTGGCTAAGACCGAACCGAAGAATCCAAAACAAACGGGTTTATAAAATTTGTCTTTTCTCCAATTTCTTGCTAAAGTATTATTAGTTAACATAACATTTTTCAGAGGTTGGAGTTTCAAAACTTTCAAGAATTTGCTTCTTTGGGTCAAGAAGCTTTTTCTTGGGAGTTTTTTGTTTTCCAGCCCTTTTTGAAACGGAGGTCAATATGGAATTTATTGGACAACTGATACTGGTCTTGCTGATGACGACCCTGCTGGGGCAAGTCTTTGCCCGCTTCAACTGGCCCCCGGTCATTGGCCAGCTCTTATCGGGGATCCTGCTGGGACCGGCTCTTTTGGGCTGGATCCACCCTAACGAAACGATAACTCTCTTCTCCGACATCGGGGTTATCATGCTGATGTTTTTAGCCGGGATGGAAAGTGACCTGGACTTGCTGAAGAAGTACTTTAAGATCAGCTTCACGGTGGCCACGGTCGGGGTTATCCTCCCTATCCTCTTTATCGGCGGGGCCTCCCTGCTCTTCGGGATGCAGTTCCTGGAAGCCCTCTTTATCGGGATCGTCTTCGCGGCCACCAGCGTCTCCATTTCCGTGGAAGTCCTGCGGGCGACCGGGAAGCTGCAGACCAAGGCCGGGACGGCGATTTTGGGGGCAGCGGTGGTCGATGACATTTTGGCGGTGATCGTCCTCAGCCTCTTCACCACCTTCAGCCATGAAGGCGGCAAGTCAGGCCTGACCAACAACTTCTTCCTGAACCTGCTCTTTGAAGCCCTCTACTTCGTCTTCGTCTGGCTGGTTTACAAGTTCATCGCGCCGAAGTTCATGCAGCTGGCGGAAAAAATCAATGTCAGCTACTCTGTGGTCATCGCCTCTTTGATCCTGTCTTTGGGCATGGCCTACATTGCTGAATTAGTCGGCTTGAGCGCCGTGGTCGGGGCCTTCTTCGGCGGCCTGGCCATCCGGCAGACCAAGCAGGAAGCGGAAGTCAATTCCTCAGTCTCCGCGATCGGCTACTCAGTCTTCATTCCAACCTTCTTCGTCAACATCGGCCTGTCGATGACTTTTGCCTCCATCAGCCAGGACTTCCTCTTCATCGTGGTCATGACCATCCTGGGCGTTCTGTCTAAGTACTGGGCCGGTAAGTACTCATCTGAAATCTTCGGCCTTAAGCCGCTGGAAGGCAGCATTGTCGGGGCCGGGATGGTTTCCCGGGGGGAAGTGGCCTTGATCGTGGCCCAGATCGGGATTGCCCACCACCTTTTCCCAAAGGACATTTACTCCAGCTTGATTCTGGTCATCATCTTGACGACAGTTCTCTCACCAATCATGCTCAACCACTACATCAGAAAAGACGAAGCGCAAAACTAAAAAGCAGCGAAGCCAAGCTTCGCTGCTTTTCGTATCTCCAAACAGATTTCTCTTTTTCTCTTTTTGTTGTATTGTTGTTTTTCCTTTTGGCCTAGCCTAAAATGCTGAGCATGTTCCACATGATGTGGGTGGCCATGGAATAGCGCAGGTCCTTGGTGGTCATGTAGACCCAGGCCAGGACTGCCCCCATCATCCAGTAAACCAGGAGATATGGTGACCAGAAGGGATTGTGGGCAAAGGCAAAGAAGAAACCGGAAACCAGGATCCCCGCCCACTTGGCGACCTTGCCGGCATGGTTAAAGAGGAGGTTGAAGAACATCCCTCTGAAGATGATTTCCTCCATAACCGGGGCAACTAAGACCACCATGATATTGTAGGTCGGGCCCGCCGTCTGCTGGAGGTCATCCAGGTTCTGCTGGTTGACTGAGACCC
This sequence comes from Lactobacillus delbrueckii subsp. bulgaricus, assembly GCF_046938665.1. Lineage (GTDB taxonomy): Bacteria > Bacillota > Bacilli > Lactobacillales > Lactobacillaceae > Lactobacillus > Lactobacillus delbrueckii_C. Next base: position 51,211 of record NZ_JBKZCD010000006.1, on the reverse strand, counting down.
CGCCGCCGATCAGATTCATCAAGAGGATGTAGAGCAGCTGCATCAAGAAGAAGCCCCCGACTGCGGTGGCCAGCTTCCGCCAGTCCCAGTGGAAGTCCTGGCTGAAGCCCCAGTCATTGTCATCATCCAGCTGCCCCTTATAGAGCCAGAAGCTGAACCAGAAGACCAGGACAGTCGAGAGGGCCAGGATGAAGGCCTCAGCCGACCCGAAGCCAAAGATGTCCGGGTAGAAGTAAAACTCCTGCAGGGTCGTGTACAGCGCGAACACGATTGCGATTTCGATCAGGTAAAAGAGATAATGCCCAATTTTTTTCACGTTTGTCACCTTGTTGTCTCAAAAAAATTCTTATCCTCTATTATAATAAAGTTTGACCAATTTTCTAAACGATATGGACGAGGACCTAAAAAATGCCATCCGGATTAAACACACTGCTATTTCTATTCAGCCAGAACCGGGCTTTCAGCTACTTTACCATTTTAGTGGCGATTGCCGCGGTAACCTTTATTTTTTCCTGGCTGAGCGACCCGCGCCGCTTGATCAACGGGGTCTTTTTCACCTTTTTCATCGCTTCGCTGGGGGCCTGGTTCACCTTCTTGGTCTATGCCACCAACCTGCCCAGCTTCCGCAAGGTCTACCTCTGGGTTTTAGCGATCTTGGCAGTAACCGTGGCCGTCATCGTCTCCTTCTCCTGGATCCTGCTTTTATGGAACTCCTATGTGGTCTTGAAGCATGAAAGCCATACCCTGCCCAACCTCCTGACCTTGATCCTGGCCGGGGCCATGCTGGGCCTCTGGGTCTTCATTTTCATCGGCCACTTCGCCCGCAGCACGCCGACCGGCCTGCGCCTCATCCTGGACATTTTCCCAACGGTCGCGGTCTACCTGGCAGCCGTCATGTACAACTTCCTGGTCAACCTCCTGCTCTACCAGATCGTTCCCCGCCGCTACCCGCAGAACTACCTGATCGTTTTGGGAGCGGGCCTGATCCATGGGGACCAGATTTCCAACATCCAGGCGGCCAGAATCAACCGGGCCATCCAGTTTGCCTACCACCAGCAGGAAAAGGGCCAGCCCTTGCCCAAGTTCATCATGTCCGGGGGCCAGGGTCCAAATGAGAAAATTTCTGAAGCAGCAGCCATGGCCGCTTATGCCATCAAGCGGGGGGTCCCGAAGGAACTGATCCTGCTGGAAGACCAGTCCAGAAATACCGAGCAGAACATGGAATTTTCCCAGATCGTGGCCTACAACGACTATGGCAATGACAACTTCAAGGCCTGCTTCTTTACCAGCAACTACCATGTCTTCCGGTCAGCCATCTACGCTAAAAAGGCAGGGCTGGATGCCAACGGGATCGGTTCTTACACCCGCCCTTACTACCTGCCCAACGCGGTTTTGCGGGAATTCGCCGGCATGTTCGTCATGAACCGCCTCCGCCACTTCACCGTGATGGCCCTGATCGTGGCCGGCTACATCGCCTTGGCAATTTGCAAACTACTAAATGTCTTTTAACTTTTTAAAAATTACCTGGAAAAATCCGGGTAATTTTTTATTTTTTCTAGTATGCCCTTCCCGCTTAGAGCCATATATCTTGAGGGCTTTTTGGCAAAAAAGAGAATCCCGTCAAATCAACACTTTATCTTGTGGGTGTCCTTTTGACACGACTACCAAATATTGATAAGATCGTAATCGTGTTAAATTTAAGGGGGATTTTATCGTGAAGAAAATCAAATTCAAGCAAGTTCTGGCTACTGGTACTGTTTTAGCAGCAGGGATTGCCCTGACTGCCTGCTCAGGGGCCAAGCAAAATGGCGGCGGCTCCAACAAGAAGAGCTCAGCCAGCGTGGCCTTGATCACTGACATCGCCGGGGTTGACGACCACTCCTTCAACCAGTCCGGCTGGGAAGGGATGGTAGCTTACGGCAAGTCCCAGGGCTTAAAGCGGGGGACCAACGGTTACCAATACTTTGCTTCCGGTTCAGCTTCTGACTTCACGCCAAACATCAACCAGGCAGTTTCAGCTGGCTACAAGACGATTTTTGGCGTTGGCTACTCACTTAAGGGGGCAATTGCTTCAGCGGCCAAGAAGCACACTGACAAGAACTTCGTTATCATTGACGACGTGATCAAGGGGCAAAAGAACGTGGCTTCCGCCAACTTCAAGTCTCAAGATGCTTCCTACATGGCCGGGGTAGTTGCGGCCCGGACCACCAAGACCAACGTGGTTGGCTTTATCGGCGGGGTTCATGGGGACATTGTCGACTTGTTTGATGCTGGTTTCACCAAGGGTGTCCAAGACACGGCCAAGAAGATGGGCAAGAAGGTCACGATTTTGAACCAATACGTCGGCTCATTTACAGCCGCTGACAAGGAAAAGTCAATTGCCAAGGCCATGTTTGCCAAGAAGGCGGACGTGATCTTCCACGCTTCCGGTTCAGCCGGCCAAGGCTTGTTCAGTGAAGCCAAGTCAGTCAACGAAGAACTGCCTGCTAACTCCAGCAAGAAGGTCTGGGTCATCGGGGTTGACTCTGACCAATCAAACCTGGGCAAGTACAAGTCCAAGGATGGCAAGAAGTCAAACCTCTGCTTGACCAGCGTTATGACTGGGGTCAACGTAGCGGTTAAGGACATTGCCACTAAGGCAGCCAAGGGCAAATTCCCAGGCGGCAAGCAGCTGGTTTACGGCTTGAAGCACAACGGGGTCTACTTGACCCGGGGCTACGTGGCTGACTCAATTTGGAAGCAGGCACAAACTGCCCGCAGCCAAATTCTGGCTGGCAAGATTTCCGTCCCAAGCCACCCAAGCAAGTAAGCAAACAAAAGAGTCTGGGAAAAAAGACTCTAACGAATAAAAAAGGCTTCTAGAAGTGAAAAACTTCTGGAAGCCTTTTTGCTATGTATCTCAAATCACTCATCTTACTAAATACTGGAGCAGAGAGCTGCTAAAGATCTCTTTTTGTCATGTATTGAGAATCTTCCAGCCAATCAAAAAAGATGAAGCTCGAAATATTACATCGAGTTTCACCTTTTTCAATTATCTAAAGTCCAGTTTTTTCCCAGACTCTTTTTTGCGTATCAGGCGTTTTTTTCGCGGCCAGACTGGAGCAAGACCAGGCAGAAGATCACGAGGAGGATAATGGCGCCAGCTGAGAAGTAGAGGGCCACACTGCTCTTTACCCGGCCTTCAAAGAAGCCCAGGACCAGGGCCATGATCAAGGTCAAAAAGATGCCCACGAAGCAGAGCAGGGCCGTGCTCCGTCCCTGGTAGGCGGCGGGAGTTTTCATGATCCGGCTGGTTTCCAGGTAGGTGTAGACGGGGATGCCGGTACCAAAAATGCTGCCAAGCAGGAGGCCGAAAACAAAGGGAGAAAGTTGGCGGCCTGCCCCGCCGCTTAGGTAGGTTGCCCCGGCAGAAAGGACGATCAAGGCAAGGACAGAGAGCTTTTTAAGACCAGCAGGCAGGCTGACCACAGCCCGGTTGAGGCCAGCACCAACAGCCACGGCCAAGATGATGCCCAGGCCAATCACCAGGATCGACTTGAATTTGGGATCATAGCGGCCGATTTTTAAGATTACCAGGCTCATGACCAGTTGGTTCCGGCAGGTAAACAGGACTTCAGCAGCAAAGATCAAGGCGATACCTTTTTTAAAGACGATGCTGACTGATTCACGGATGTCGCGGACCAGGATGGAAAAGCTGAAGCTGGGCTTAGAGTCAACAGCAACCTGGTCAGCCGGTACCCGCAGCCAGATTAAGAGGGCCAGCAGGTAAAGGGCAACACAAAGGTAGAGATAGTTGGGCAAAGCCACAAAGCTGAGGGTCACGAAAACCAGCAGATAACCGACAATTGAAGCGATAGAGTTCAGCGAGCTGATCCCCTGCTGCACCAAGGGGATGGCCTCCCGGTTCTCCTTGCGGACGATATAGACGGTTCTGGCGGCGTTGTCGAACTCACTGATAACAGAAATAACAATGTCGACAACAATCAAGACGCCGATGAAGGCCGCCTTGTCCAGGTCAAAAATCAGTGGCGGAAGCAGGCAGGCTATTCCAGAAAGCAAGGTGGTGAAAAAGAGAATCCGCCAGGCACCATGCTGGTCAACGAAGCTGCCGATAGCCAAGGCAAAGGCTACGCTCACGGCAACGCTGATGTTGTTGACCAAACTGTTGACCGCGGGGCTGGAGACGTACTCCTGGACTATGAAGGACAGGGCCACGCTATAGATGCTGGCGGCCAACATGATCATTCCTTGCGAGGAATTAAAGGGCAGGGTCGGAATTTCTTTTTTCATTGTTCATTCACCTTGTTTTCACTTTTCATTCTTTACTGAAAGTATACTCCTTTTTCGCTTAAATGGTATTTTTTCTATAAATTGGATATAAAAAGTGCTGGGCAGAAGCTCAGCACTTTTTCATCTATTAAGCTTTTCTCCCAGCTTTAACGGCCCAAGTGACCAAGACCAGGCCAGCGAGAAACATTGCCTCTGGCAGCAGCATGCTGGATAAATTAAAAGTCGCATCCCGCAAAAAGTAGAAGGCCAGCAAGGCACTGATGATCAAGACGGCCGCGAAATCGCGCCAATCTGCACTCGTGAAACGTCGGTGGTCTTTGTTAACAAATATCATGACCAGGCCAGCAAGACCCAGCAGCAAATAGAGAGCCGCAATCACAAAAAGTACCAGCGCCGTTTCAAATTCCTTTCTGATTAGTACCCCTTCAACTAGGAGCAGACTCCCGCTTGCCAGAAAAATTACCGCTAATTTCCGCCAGCTAAAAGTCACCGGCAGCTGCTTAAAGCCGCTCAGCAGCATCCCGCCGCCAATCAACAAATTTACCAAAAACAAGCTATTCATTTCTTTCCTCCACCTTTACTTCAAAATGTGCAAAGAATATTGACAGGAAAAATTGAAGTCCAGATAAATTCTATTCTTACGGTGCTTATTGTTATAAGCAACAAGGTCTGATGCAGCACGGTTAAATCTGTTTGCTACACCTTGAACACCCAACGATGCCAAGTTTGCTGCTAACGTATACCATGGTGAAATATAAGCAACAGCATCGCCAACTGCACTCCAAAAGATGGAATCATTTCCACGATCATTAGCAATCTTTCTGAAATGAGCGGCGCCTCTCTTCACAGCTTCATTTGAAGTAAAGTAATATCTCTTTCCCCACCAAAATGTTTTAGTCGTGTAATTACTGTTGTGAACTGCAAAAGAAAAATACTTGACAGGCGTATAAATTTCTTTAGATTCCGTATCAATTTTCATTGAATTCGACGCAATCTGTTGATTAACTCTAGCTATTTGATCATTGATGACTTTAACATCTTCACTAGACAGCTTTTCCCTAGCTTTTTGTTCATCGAATACAAACCGATTTCCTTTGACGCTCACGTACTCATCGGCTTTATGAACATCATCTATAGTAACTTGATCATTCTTTTCAGTATCTGCATGCACAACCGTGGTATTAATACACCCTAAAAATACTCCTATACATGCTACAAAAAATAGTTTTTTAAACAAATTCATAATGTGCTCCTCCTTGCGAAACTACCTTTACATCCGAACTATCCTTTCGGCCTAATCAGAATTATAGTTTCAACGTAAAAAAGAAGGGCAAGAAATTCAAATCCAGTTATTTATCCGTCATAAGCGGTCAATTCTGCTTCAGCTGTCGCAGCTGACGGCTGCAGCTGCGCGCGTATTTCAGCCTCTCCCCGTCAACTAAAGAGATAGTCCTGGCGCGCAAGTCTATCTCAGCAATATTTTTCGGATTAACTAAGCATGATTGGGAGATTTTCAGCAAAAAATCACATTCCTGATCAAGCTGCTTAAGATTGCCGACAAACTCCGCCCGCAGATTTTTCGCGACCAGCTGCAGCTTATGTGGAAATGGCGTCGTCGCGACGTAGTAGACATCATCAGTGTTGATATTTCTAAGCTGCCGGCCGACTTTATAGGTAAAAGTCTGCTTTTTAATCAAATTAAGTTGCGTCAATCTTTCCATTGCCAGGCGCAAAGTCGCCACAACCCTCTCCTGCAGACTGTCCAAATCAGCATTTTTGACGATATAGTCCAGCGTACCGATTCTTCGCTGAAAAGTCTGTAAGGCCAACTCCGAATGCGTGGTTACAAAAATGATCTGTCCCTGTGAATCAAGACGCAAGAGCTCTTCAGCCAAGTCCAAGCCATCCATTTCTGACTTGGCAAATTCAATATCCAGAAAGTAGATTCCCCGCTGAACCTGCCGGTCAGCCGCGTAAGCCAAAGCTTCTTGCGGGGATCCCATTGCTGAAACAGAAACGCTTTGTCCGTAATCCTCCGCTAAAAATTCTCCCGCTAATTTAACGACCTTTGTCAAAGCCTGAGCCTGAAGCAGGTCATCATCACATACCAAAATTTCAGTCATCTTTCCCCCTAATTATGCGACAGTCAGCCCAAAAATGAACTTGTCTCCTTCAATTCGATACTCAACAAACAAATTCGCGTATTTCTTCTGCAGTTCTTGTACATTGCTTAAACCCAAACCGGCATGCCCTTGCTTGCTGGTAAAATTCTTTTGGCCAAAGGCCGGCAGATCAGCTTTTTGCTGGTCTCGCAGCTTGTTTTTTATGGTAAATTCAAAGGAATTTCTCTGATCGCGATAAAACAAAATCTCAACAATAGGGCTCTGACCACTTGCTTGGTAAGCCTGGCTTTCCTCAATAGCATTGTCAAAAGCAATCCCAATGATTCTGATCAAATCATATACATCAATCCCTGCTGGTATTTCGATCATCTGCCGGGCTTCGAAAATATAGCGAATTTGCAAGCGGCGGAGTTTCTGCAGCTTGGCGATCACCAAGCTCTGCAGCTGCAGGTCAGCAATCCGGTCAACGTCCTTGAACTGCCATAACTCTTCTCTTTCCAAAATGTCATCAGAATACTTTTTCAAGCTGGTCAAAGCCGCTGAAGCCTGGTCATTCTTTAAAGAAAGCTCCAAGCTGCGCAGCATGTTTTGATAGTCATGCTTAAAGCGCCGCAATTCTTCCTCGCTATTTCTGACGCTCTGCAGATAGCTGCGCAAATTCTCTCTTTCCTGGTCAGCCAGCTGCCGTTCATAGTCCCGCTGGTTGGCCAATAAAACCAACAGGGTCAAGCAACCCTGCAAAAGCAGCAAGATCAAAAGGCTGGCCTCTGACCAGCCAAAAAGCCACAAGCTAAAATCCCAAGCTAAAAGACTAGAAAGCAGATAGATTTTCAACAGATAATCCAGCTGCTTGTGCCTTTTTTCATTCAGCCGCCGCCAGCCTTCTGCCACTAGCGCCAGAACAGCATAGGTGAGCAAGACCAGGAGCAGACTGCCCCTTCCAGCTTTGAGAAACGATTGTAAAAGCAACAGATTTGCCAAAGACACGCTCAAGCCATAAAACAGAAGCATTTGCCAGTTTTGCCGGTGATAAAAGTAAAAAGCCGACAGCAGCAAAACAATGTTTGCCAGATACAAGGCGACCTGCTGGTCTGCTTCTTTCGCGAAAATGAATTCAAAAGTTAAGACACCCAAGCCCGCGGTCGTCAGCAGGTCTTCTTTTTCCCAACTTACATGCATTAATCTAGCCAAACTTGTCAGCTCAAACAAAGCTGAAACAGTGGCTAAAGCAATCAATACCAGCTCTTCCATTTTCACCCTTTCCTCCTCCAACAACTAATCTTTGCCACATCTTACCCCCTTACTCCTCCTCGTTCAAGCTCTGGTAGCCATATTGGGCCAGCTGCTGGTCAGTATCAATCACTGACATCCCCCGGACCAAGCAGTAGATCAAGACTGCATCCCGCTTCACATTGGCATAAAGCGCCCCGTTGTCGCTCAAAGACAAGAGACGGTTAGTTTCTTTCAATGACAGCTTCAAGCTGAGGGCCAGGGACAAAACCTTGTTTCTCGTCGGCATTCGCCGCCCTTTCAAGATCTGATAGCCATAGCTGCGCTCAATCGCGGCCTCATTGAAGAGGTCACTCTTCTTAACCCCCTTGTCTTCGATCAGCTTGTTCAAGTAGCCGGCAAAATTGTAATCTGCCACTTGATCTAGTACATTAGAAATATGGTCTGCTTTTAAAGCAGCAAGCAATTTATCGGTTTCCATTTTTTACCCCCGTTGTTACCATTATGGCAGAAAGATTTTATATAAGATGAAGCAAGGAAAAATAAGCGACTATGTAAATCCTATTCCGATTAAAGTAACGGATGACAAGGCAATTTTCAAAGTTGAAAAGCTGGTCCCGACTCCTTACATCGAACGAATTCTTCCTTTAGAATACGCTCCTTTATATGAGCAGCTGGCCCAGCTGGACACTGCGATTCCCAAGATTGTCTGCCTGGAAAAAAGCGACCGCCTGACCGTCGTTGAAGAATATATCACTTCTCCCCGCCTCGACCAGTACTTGGAGAACCACCAGCTCACTTCCCCTGAAATCCATGACTTGATTTGCCAGCTCTTGGACGTCCTGGAAGTCTTGCACAGGCAGACGCCCCCGATCATTCACCGGGATATCAAGCCGGAAAATATTTTTTATGATGGCAAAAAGCTGATTCTGGCCGACTTCGATATCGCCCGGAACATGCAGGAAGACGCTGACCGCGACACCCGCATCCTGGGGTCAGTGGGCTACGCGGCCCCGGAACAGTTCGGCTTCAGCCAGAGCGGGCCAGCCAGCGACTTCTATGCAGTCGGGGTGCTGATGAACGTCCTTTATACCGGCTGCCTGCCCAGCGTCCGCCTTTATAAAGGGCCAGAACGGGAAATCATTGAAAAAGCTACCCATATCAACAGCCAGAAGCGCTACCAAAGTGCCCGGGAATTCAAGGAGGCGATTACTGGCTTAGGCCGGTCCAGCTGGCTTTTGCCAGGCTTCCGCAGCCATCAGCCCGCCCGCATGCTTACAGCCGCTTGTGTCTACTTATTGCTGCTGTTTAGTTCCTTTAGTATGGACGCCAAGAGCGACTCAGCAGCTGACAGTTTCCTGCTCCGCCTGTCCTTTTTCATGGTTCTTTTCTTGATCGTCCTTTTTGCCTGCAACTACCGCAATATCAAGAGCATGTGCCTTTTCCATTCATCCAAGTCCAAATTTACCCGGGCCTGCGGGATCATCATCAGCTACCTGCTCGTGGCCACGGTTTTGACCACGGCTTTAGCCGCCTTATCGGTAGCGATTTCATCTTTTGGCCTCTAGTGGGCTGCCTGCCCACCAATCCTTCTCTTTAAAAGTCTACACTTAAACTGTCGCTGGTTTATGTGAGAGTAAAAAAATTTGAAGGAATAGGAATCATGGCAAAGCAAATCAAAGATGAGAATGGGAATGTGTACGTACAAAAGAAGAAGTTCTATAAGCGCTGGTGGTTCTGGCTGTTAGTCGTGCTGGCTGTCGTTTTCCTCGGAAGCGGGGCCCTTGGCGGGTCAAGCGACAGCAGCTCTGACTCAGCCGCCAAGTCCCAGACCAGCTCTAAGAAAAAAGCTGAAGCCAACCCTTTGAACAAGGTTTACTCAGTCGGCCAAAAAGCATCTTACAAGGGATATGAAATCAAGGTTAACAGTGTCAAGTTCAGTCAAGGCAGTGAATACAACCGGCCAGACAGCGGAAAGCAGTTCGTGATCATCAATATTACGATTACCAACCACACCGATGAAAGCCAGGACTACAATCCGTTTGACTTCAAGCTGAACGCGGACGGCAACAACACCGACCTCGACGCATTTGACACGGATGTTGACAACACTCTGGACGCCGGCTCCTTGGACAAGGGCGCTTCAGTTTCAGGAAATTTGGTTGGCGAAGCAAAGACTTCCGCCAAAAAGCTGCAGCTGCAATACAAAACCTCAATTTGGAACGATAATACGGTTAAATTCAAGCTCAAATAAACCGCGAAAGCAAAGCCTGCGAGAGCCAGGTTTTGCTTTTTTGTTAACCGCTATCAAAAAACAGTTCGGAATTTCGCTTATATTGTTGCTTTTTTCTGTTTTTACACTATAATAAACTAAGATAAAAATAAACATCTTTCGCGATTGTCACACAAACATTCGTGTTGTAACGGAGGAAATCACGTGTCTGTTTCTAAATTTAAAAAGTTAGCAACCATCGCTACTGCTGCTGTTTCAGTTTCAGTTCTGCTGACTGCCTGCCAAGGCAAGAAGTCATCATCTTCAACTGGTACTAAGACCACCAAGCACAGCATCGCGCTTATCACTGACAACAACGCCATTGACGACCACTCCTTCAACGAAGCTGCCTGGAATGGTTTCAAGGTCTTCGGTAAGAAGCACGGTCTGAAGCAAGGCAAGGGTGGCTACCAATACTTTGAATCTTCATCAGCCGCCGACTTTACTCCTAATGCCAACGAAGCTGCCAGCTCCGGCTTTGAAACCATCTTCGGTGTTGGCTACCAACTGACCAGCGCTATCAAGTCCGCTGCCAAGAAGAACCCTAAGAAGAACTTCGTGATCATCGACGACGTGATCAGCGGCCAAAAGAACGTTGCTTCAGTTACCTTCGAAAGCAACCAGGCATCATACCTGGCAGGTATCGCTGCTGCTTACACTACCAAGACCAACCACGTAGGTTACATCGGTGGTGCCAAGTCAGCTACCCTGGAACTGTTCGAAGCCGGCTTTAAGCAAGGTGTTGAAGCAGGTGCCAAGGCTTTGGGCAAGAAGATCAAGATTGATGACCAATACATCGGTAACTTCACTTCAACTGACAAGGCCAAGTCAATCGCTCAATCAATGTACGCCAGCGGCGCGGACATTATTTACCACGCAGCCGGCAACGCTGGTAACGGGGTCTTCACTGAAGCCAAGGACATCAACAAGAACCGCAAGGCTTCCAAGAAGGTTTGGGTCATCGGTGTTGACGTTGACCAATCAAACCTGGGTAGCTACACTTCCAAGGACGGCAAGAAGAGCAACTTCGTTCTGACTTCAGTTCTGAAGGGTCTGGACGTTGCTGTTGAACGTATCGCTGAAAAGGCATACCAAGGCAAGTTCCCAGGCGGCAAGCACTTTGTCTACACTCTTGAAGGCAACGGTGTTTCTGTAACCAAGGGCAACATCGACTCCAAGACTTGGAGCAAGGTTCAAGCAGCCCGCAAGCAAATCTTGAACGGCAAGGTTAAGGTTGCTGAAAGCGTAAGCGACTTGAAGTAATCTCAAACAACAATTTTTTCAAAGGTACTCATCATCGATGGGTGCCTTTTTTCGTATTGGCTGCCATATAAGAAAATTAAGGGTCACTACTTCTACTACATTGGCTATGGCGCCTACATCAAAGCAAGAAATGTTTCTTTCATTAACGATATGCCACAATATTCAAATGGTGAAAAAGCCATGGTTGCTGAAATCACATATCCTTTCATATTCAATAGCAAAAGTCTTGGTAAAAAATACAAGGACGGTGATTATGTAACGGTTGATGGCATACGGCAATTTACTTGTGAGGATGGATATGAATTTAGAGATGCTGACCAGCCGGTACCAAGCGCACATTCTTCCACATTTCTTATAGCACAGTTTATAACCTTTGGACTGACTACGATAAGCTAACAGTGGAACAGAAAGCAGTCCTCAAAGATGAAGAACCGTTTTGGTTTGAGTTTTTTGAACGCAGAAGAAAATAAAAAACAGCATCCCTCCTGTGTAGGAAAGATGCCATTAGCAGCCTACTAGTAGGGGATGCAAAATAGCAAAAAGAAAACGAGATCTCTAAAACAGGGATCTCGTTTTTACGTCTGTTAAGTAATTGTATTAATGGTTGTGCAACTAATCTAGGATCTTCTCTTGTACTCTATGTATGTATTTTTCTAGACAGGGAATCATGATCTCCCAGATCGAGTAAAATTAATACTACTTCATCTGTTGTTTGGTCTATGCGATAGATTAACAACCAATCATCATTGTATTGTCGATGGACATGTAGTTCCCTCAGTTCGCCGATTAGCACATGATCTTTATGCGACTTTAAGAAATCAGTATCATTCTTGACAATTGCAGCTACACAGTCATCGACCAATGACATTTGATAATGCTTTTTCTTGTATGCTTTATAAGCACGATAAAAATGATTAGTTGGCTTAATTTTCATCATTCATTGCCTTGACGAAACTTTCTACGGAATCATATTCACCAACAAAGTTTCCTTCCTTGGCATCTTTAATAGCTTGACCAAGTTCAGTGTCTTCCATAGTCAAATCGAGTGGGATAGAGTAGCTGTGTTGAACCTTCTTCAAATACATTTTAATTCCAGTAGATAAATCTAAGCCATAGTAGTTAAAAATGGCGGTCACTTCTTTTTTATCTTCAGAGTCCATTTTGAAATTAACTTGTGAACTAGCCATAATATTTTCCTCCTTCTAATCTTATATATATTATACGGCGATGCCTGTGAAAAGTAAAGCAACATATATACCAACACGGGTGATCGCTACATATGACATATAATATAGATAAAAAACGAGATTTCTAGAACAGAGATCTCGTTTTGCGTCTGGTTAAGTAATTGGATTAATGGTTGTGCAAATAATCTAGGATCTTAGAAACAAGCTCACTAGTCAAGCACTTGGAATTATTGGTGATGATCTGCTTGAGAAACGCATCATCACTGGTTATATTCTTCAGAAGTTCGTTGTGTTTAGGAATCGGAAATGTGCCTGCTTCGTACAGTGCAATGGTGCTGACTGTTATTCCTGTCAGCGCCGCTAAATCAAGTGTACTGGATAACCTTGCCTAAGATCTGGTCTCCTTGGCCTTCATCAAGAAAAATTGGATCGAAGTCAATGTTCATAGGCCAGAGAATCAGCTTGTCTTTATCGTATGAGATTCGCCGCAATATTATCTGTTTTTGCTTCTTCCCCTCCAAAAGTACGGCTACAATATCACCGCTTTTGATTTCTGCCCGAAGCAGGACGACAGCACTTGTTCCTTTAGGCATTTTAGGCTTCATTGCGTCATCTTGACAGCAAACTGCTACCAATTTGCCAACAGGTAGTTTACCACTAGGAAAATGCGCTGAACGGAAGCCTTGGATATTTTCTTTTGCATCGATCCTGTCACTGTCTACGACATTGCCGATAATAGGAATATTGTCTACAAAGCCTTTAATGACAGGGCCTTTTTTGCTACTGTCAGCCGCATCACCGGATGTTCTTTTTTGCATCAGAGCAGAGCTAGGAACATGGAAATATTCCGCCATTTGTTCTATCCGGTTGACTCAGCGATTGGGACAAAATTGACCATAAAGGCCACCATTCTGAAGTCGAAGGCTTACATGAAGATCATGTTTATCTCACCGTTGCCTATCACGCATTAGATTCAAACGGCGATCCTTGCACTGCGTACAACAAACTCTACGAAATTTACTGGTAAAAACTAATTAACTAACTTTCCTGATTCGTTAATTTTGCCAAGAACACAAAGGTACTCATCATTCGATGGGTGCCTTTTTTCTTCGCCCTTGCGTTATAATTATATTAAGAAAGCGCTTTTACAAAAAGAGGTGACAATCATGTTCAAAAGACTACGTAACACACTGTTTGCTTTAGCTACCCTACTAGGATTTTCTACTTTAATTGCAAACACTGTGCAGGCCGCATACGATACGCCCTACTTAAAAGGCCAAGTCGTTTTGAAGTTAAATTGGAACAGCTATGTCTATGACCGTTATGGCAACCGAATGCCTTGGTTTAACGGACTTTATGGTCCCCTCGGTTACCTAAAGAAGGACAGTTATGTCTACACAACCAGAAACAGAATTGTACGGACTAACAAAGACGTCCGCTATTATTTCCTCCATAGTACAAAATATCATACCTATGAAATTGACAAAAAATACTGGCTGCCTTATAAGAAAATCAATGGACACTACTTTTACTACATTGGCCATGGAGCCTATATTAAAGCTAGAAACGTTTCAGAGATCAACAACCATTCTCAATATTCAAATGGCGAAAAAGCCATGATTGATGAAACTACATACGCATTTAAATTTAACAGCAAAACCAAGAAGATCACCAATCTTAAAAAGAAATATAAATACGGTGATTATGTCATGGTCGACGGCCTTAGACAATTCACCGCTGATGATGGATCTCCTTGGCGGGATGCCGACCAACCATACTATGCGCGTTTAAAAGGTAGCGGTCATGGCTACACAGGAACGTATATCCTTTTGGGCGATTTACGAGATAAAGATAGCGATATGTTTTTTTGGGATATCGAAGAAGATAACCATCCTAACTATCGAATCAACATACTCGATATCAATTGGCAAGAAAGTAATAAAACAGCTGAGAAAGCTAAGGCACAAAAGAGTAAGCAAGACAACTGATCCATAACTAGCAAGTCACCTTATCGTGACTTGTTTTATTCTTTCGAACATATGTTGCCTAGGTGAAAACTTTGTGCTAAAATCATATTGTACCTGGCAGAAGCCAATGTACAAATTTGTAAATAGGAGGACTAATTTTTATGGTTAAGTTTAAAGAAACCACAAGCATTTCGCTCAAGAAGACAGTAGAGCTGAATCCACACCATCATTCAGCCGTTCAAAAAGCTAATGTTGGTTCAACTTACATTTATTGTCTTCAGTTGAGAAACAAGCAAGAAGACACCTATGTCGTACGCGGTAAAACGGGTGATATGACTGATACCATCTTACACTTAAGCGATGTCGCAGCGGGACACACGCAAACTTGGGAATATGCTGGTATGGCGAACAAATGGTTTATCGGTGTTAAGAAATATAAGAGGAAAGAAACTAATATCAAATGGGATAAGCAAATCGCCCGTGTCGATATTAAAGCACAGAAAGGAAGCCACAGCAGTCATTTAGATTTTCCGCGTTTGGCTTACCTCAACCGTGCGGGCAGTCATCCATATCCCGGGGAGAATTTTGTCAGAGCGGAAGCCGCCGTATCACCAAACCATCAAAAGTTTCTCTTAGCAACCATTGACAATTCTGGCAACGGCTACTTCACGATCTACTCTCTGAATGTGATCAACAAGGCCCTGGACCAAGTTGCCTCACTTAGCGATGGCAATAACTACGTCAATATGGGTAACATCGCCTATCTTGAGTCGTTCTACTACCCTAACTTAAGCAGTTTGATCAACTCTTACCAAGGTTTTGATATGGATGATTACGGCAACATCTATATCTCTAGTCAATTGGCTCCAAAATATAAAAACAAAAAATGGACAACCCACCACAAACAGATCATCAAGATTCCAGCCAACAAGCGCTCCTTTGCAGACCAGTGGATCAGCGTCAACTTGAGCGATTGGGGTAAGATCGACCACAAGGGCTGCCACTCTGAAGTCGAAAGCTTGCAAGTCATTGGTGAAGACCATGTCTATCTCACCGTTGCCTATCACGCATTAGATTCAAACGGCGATCCTTATACCAAGTACAACAATCTCTACGAAATTTCCTGGTAAAAACTAATTAACTAACTTTCCTGATTCTTTAATTTTTGCCAAGAACACAGAGGCACTCATCATTCGATGGGTGCCTTTTTCTTAACTGTTAAAACTGTAGCAAAAAAGGCAACCTCGCGGCTGCCTTAGATTAGCTAACTTTCCTGATTCTCTAATCTGCTACTAATTGTATCACAACTGCCTAAAACTTCCCAGTCCGGGAACCGGTCTATACAAAGCTGCTGCTTTGTTCGTGAATCAACCGTTTTCTTAGCCTCTGAAAAATTTTTTCTCCAAATCCGTCCAAAAAAACGAATATTCGCCTATCTATCCTCTTGCTTTTTTCCAAACTAAATGCTATCTTTAATACATAATCGTTCGTCTATAAAAAAGAAAAGAAGAAAAAGAAAGAAGTAATTTCGCTATGCGCTTTAATTACAAGAAATTGGTTGCCGCTGGGGCAGCCACCCTGTCAATCGCTGCTGTATTGACTGCCTGCTCCGGCAAGAAGTCCAACACCTCCGTCAACAAGGACACCAAGCACGGTATCGCCTTGATCACTGACGGTAACGGTGTTGACGACCACTCCTTCAACCAAGCCGCTTGGTCTGGTTTCAAGGACTACGGCAAGGAACACGGCCTCAAGCAAGGCAAGGGCGGTTACCAGTACTTTGAATCATCATCTGCTGCTGACTTCACCCCTAACCTGACGCAAGCTGCCCAAGCCGGCTACCAAACCATCTACGGTGTCGGCTATATGCTGACTGACTCAGTTAAAGCCGCATCCAAGAAGTACCCTAAGAAGAACTTCGTCTTGATCGACTCAGTTATCACTGGCCGCAAGAACGTTGCTTCAGTTACCTTCAAGAGCAACGAAGCTTCTTACCTTGGCGGTCTGGCTGCTGCCTACACCACCAAGACTAACAAGGTCGGCTTCATCGGCGGGGCCAAGTCCAGCGTCCTGGAACTCTTCGAAGCCGGCTTCAAGCAAGGTGTCAAGGATGGTGCCAAGGCCTTAGGCAAGAAGATCACCGTTTACGACCAATACATCGGCAACTTCACCTCAACCGACAAGGCCAAGTCAATCGCCCAGTCAATGTACACTGACGGCGCTGACATCATCTACCAAGCTGCCGGCAACGCCGGTAACGGTGTCTTCACCGAAGCCAAGACCCGCAACAAGGCAACCACGGCTGCCAAGAAGGTCTGGGTCATCGGTGTTGACGTTGACCAGGCAAACCTGGGTAACTACACTTCAAAAGACGGTAAGAAGGCCAACTTCACGCTGACCTCCGTATTAAAGGGGCTGCGTTTCGCATGCAAGGACATCGCTGACAAAGCCTACAAGGGCAAATTCCCTGGCGGTAAGGTAATTTCCTACGGCTTAGCTCACGATGGCGTCTCTGTCACTAAGGGGAACCTTGATGCCAAGACCTGGAAGGCAGTACAAGCTGCCCGCAAGCAAATCCTGGCTGGTAAAATTAAAGTTGCAACTGCTCCAAGTAAGTAGCACAATATATAGTAGTCAATCTGAAACACTCCGCAATATTACGGGGTGTTTTTTGTAAAAGTAATTACAGAAAGTTTTGTCATATGGAAAAAGAGATCAAAAACATCATTGAGATGCGCCATATCGTGAAAGACTTTAACGGTTTTAAAGCCAACAACGATATCAACCTCACGCTCCGCAAGGGCGAAATCCTGGCGCTTCTTGGCGAAAACGGCGCCGGCAAGTCTACTTTAATGAGTATTCTTTCCGGCCTGCTCGAACCAACCTCTGGTGAAATCTACGTGCGGGGCGAGAAAGTCAACATCTCCGGCCCAAACGTCGCTACCAGCCTGGGGATCGGGATGGTGCACCAGCACTTTATGCTGGCCCAGGCCTTCACTGTCCTGGAGAACATCATCTTAGGCCACGAAACCACCAAGGGCCTGGCCCTGGACTTCAAGACCGCCAGAGAAAAGATCCTGGCCCTGTCCAAGCAATACGGCCTGGCCATCGACCCTGACGCTAAGATTTCTGACATCACCGTCGCTCAGCAGCAAAGAGTTGAAATTCTGAAGGTCCTCTACCGCGGAGCCGACATCTTGATCTTCGACGAACCAACTGCCGTTTTGACGCCGCAGGAAATCACTGAATTCATCAAGATCATGAAGAACCTGGCCAAGGAAGGCAAGTCCATCATCTTGATCACCCACAAGCTGAAGGAAATCAAGGAAAGTGCCGACCGGGTCACCGTCATCCGGGCTGGTAAGTCCATCCAAACCGTCAGCGTTGCCGATGCAGATGACGAACAATTGGCCGAAATGATGGTTGGCCACCATGTTAACTTTAAGCTGGACAAGGCTCCCCTCAATCTGGGCAAAAGTATCCTGGAAGTCAAGGACCTGCACGTCAACGAAGACCGGGGGACCGAAGCAGTCAAGGGTCTCTCCTTCAATATCCGCGGCGGGGAAATCCTTGGTCTGGCCGGGATCGACGGCAACGGCCAGGACGAACTGGTCGAAGCCATCACTGGCCTGCGCCATGTTGAAGGCGGCCAAGTCGTCATCAACGGCCAGGATTTGACCAACAAGCCAGTCCGCCAAATCACGGAAGCCGGCGTCGGCCACATCCCTGCCGACCGGCAAAAGTACGGCTTGATCCTGCAACTGCCTTTGTCTGAGAACATTGCCATCCAGACCTACTACAAGGAGCCTTACTCCAAGCACGGGATCATGAACGAAAAGGCCATCCGGGAACACGCCCGGGAACTGATCAAGAAGTTCGACGTCCGCACGACCAGCGAACAATTGCCAGCCAGCGACCTGTCCGGTGGTAACCAGCAAAAGGCCATCATCGCCCGGGAACTTGACCGGGACGCTGACTTGATCATTGCCTTCCAGCCAACCCGGGGCCTGGACGTCGGGGCCATCGAATACATCCACAGCCAGCTGTTGAAGCAAAGAGACGCCGGCAAGGCCGTGCTCCTTGTTTCCTACGAACTTGACGAAATCCTGCAGCTGTCTGACCGGATCGTCGTCCTGCACGACGGGGCCGAATCAGGTGAAGTCAAGCCTGACCAGACTAGTGAAACTGAACTCGGTTTGCTTATGACCGGGAAGAATACCAAGAAGGAGGCTGCCGCTAATGATTAAGGTGAGCCCTAAAGCCAAGCGGCTTTTAGTGCCGATCGTTTCTGTTATTGCCGGCTTTTTAGTCGGGGCCATCATCATGCTGGTCTGGAGCTATGACCCATTCCAGGCCTACAGCTCAATGTTTGAAAGTGCCCTGGGCTCAGCCAACGGGATCGGGGAAACCATCCGTAACGCCACCCCGTTGATCTTTATCGCCATCGGCTTCCAGATCTCTTCAGCCGCTGGCTTCTTCAACATCGGTCTGCCGGGCCAGGCGCAAGCCGGCTGGCTGACCGCCATCTGGATCGGCCTGGCCTTCAAGGGCCTGCCCGTCTACATCCTCTTGCCATTTGAAATCATCGCCGGCATCCTGGCCGGTGCCTTGGTTGCCGGGATTGCCGGCTGGCTGCGGGCCTACTTCGGGACCAACGAAGTTATCTCAACCATCATGCTTAACTACACCGTCCTCTACCTCTGCCAATACCTGCACCAGGACGTCATGAGCAAGAGCCTCCGCGTTGACACCGACACCACCAAGTCAGTTGGGGCCAACGGCAGCCTGCGGATTCCGTGGCTGAGCGAAATGTTCGGCGACTCCCGGATCAGCGGCGGTATCTTCCTGGCCATCATTGCCCTGGTCATCTTCTGGTTCTTGATGAAGAAGACCACGGTCGGCTTTGAAATCAAGGCGGTTGGTTTGAATCCATTCGCCAGCCGTTACGCCGGCATGAGCGACAAGAAGAACATCATCATCTCCATGCTCCTGTCAGGTGCCTTCTGTGGCCTGGGCGGGGTTGTACAAGGTCTGGGGACCTACCAGAACTACTTCACCCAAACGACTACCCTGGACATCGGCTGGGACGGCATGTCCGTTGCCCTTTTGGGCGGCATGAGCGCCATCGGCATCCTGCTGGCTTCCCTGCTCTTCTCTATCTTGAAGATCGGTGGTCTGGGGATGCAGACAGCAGCCGGGATTCCATTTGAAATCGTTTCTATCGTCATCGCTGCCATTATCTTCTTCGTCGCCATCAGCTGGGCTGTCGGCCTCCTTTTCAAGGAAAAGAAGTCTGACAAGACCGCGACCTATATTGCCACGGCGGAAACCGCCAGCCGGCAAGCCGCCAATGACCAGCAAAAAGGAGGGGAAGCATAATGAACTTCGTGACTGTATTAGCCTTAATCGTTTCATCAACTTTAGTTTATTCAGCTCCCTTGATTTTCACCGCTTTGGGCGGGACCTTCAGTGAAAACTCAGGGATCGTCAACGTCGGTTTGGAAGGGATCATGACCATGGGGGCCTTCACCTCCATCGTCTTCAACCTGAGCTTCGCCTCAACCTTCGGCGCCGCTACTCCATGGCTGGGTGCCCTCTTGGGCGGGATTGTCGGGATCATCTTCTCCCTGCTGCACGCCGTTGCCACGGTCAACTGGCGGGCTGACCACGTTATTTCCGGGACGGTCTTGAACTTGATGGCGCCGCCATTGGCCGTCTTCCTGGTCAAGGCCATCTACAACAAGGGGCAGACCGAAAACATCAACCAAAACTTCGGCTACTTCTCCTTCCCTGGCCTGGCCAACATCCCGGTTATCGGGCCAATCTTCTTCAAGAACACTTCAGCTCCTGCCTGGGTGGCCATCATCTTGTCCATCTTCCTCTACTGGGTACTGTACAAGACCCGCTTTGGCCTGCGCCTGCGGTCCAGCGGTGAAAACCCGCAAGCTGCCGACACTTTGGGGATCAACGTCTACAAGATGCGTTACGCTGGCGTCTTGATCTCCGGTTTCCTCGGCGGGATCGGCGGGGCCGTCTTCGCTGAAGCAATTGCCGGGAACTTCTCAGTTTCCACTATTGCCGGGCAAGGTTTCATGGCCCTGGCGGCCATGATCTTCGGCCGCTACAACCCAATCGGCGCTATGCTGTCCTCCCTCTTCTTTGGCTTCGCGCAAAGCTTGAGTATCATCGGGGACCAGATTCCAGGCATTTCCAGCCTGCCATCCGTTTACCTGCAGATCGCGCCTTACGTCTTGACGATCATCGTTCTGGTGATCTTCTTCGGCAAGACTGTCGGGCCAGCTGCCGACGGGCAAAACTACATCAAGTCGAAATAAAGAAAACAGGGCTTTGGCCCTGTTTTTTACTGACATTTTTTCCGAAAAAATGCTAAAGTAAATTAATGACAAGTTTTTAAAACAAGCTTTGTGGAGCTTGGTTCACTGGAATATTAGAGTATGACTCCAATTCTGGCTAAATCCAAAGACCCTTTCGGGCCCGGATTCGCTGAATTGGAGTTTTTTTTATTGGAGGTTTGAATTTAATGGAAGCTCATGAAAAAGTCGCCCCTTCCGTGATCTGGTCGATCATCGGGACCGCGGGCGTGGCCTGCAGCGGGGTTTTGGTCGAAACGTCAATGAACGTGACCTTCCCAACCCTGATGAAGGTCTTCAACCAGTCTTTGAACAACGTGCAGTGGATTACCACGGCCTACCTGCTGGCCGTTACCTTGACGATCGTTCTGGCGGCCTACCTGCAGCGCAGCTTCAAGTTCAAGAGTTTGATCATCGCGGCGGGCACGGCCTCAGTCATCGGCGGGGTGATCTGCATGCTGTCCAATACCTTGCCAGTCATGCTGCTGGGCCGGGTCATTCAAGGGATCGGGACGGGGATCGCCATGCCCCTGCTCTTCTCAATCATCATGCTGGAGGTGCCCCGGGCCAAGCAGGGCTCTTTCGTCGGGACAGCGGGCATGATCGTCGCCCTGGCCCCGTCACTGGGGCCGACCTACGGGGGGATCTGCCTGGCAGCTCTTAACTGGCGGTTCAACTTTATTTTTACCCTGCCGATTACCATCATCTTCTGCATCATCGCGGCCCGCTTCATGAGCGACAATGAAGCTCACCGGGACCACTTCAACTTCAGCGAGTACCTCTTGATCGTCCTGGCTCTGGTTGCCTTGACCCTGGCCGTTAACAACTTAAGCTCCGGCTTTGCCAGTCCGCTGGTTTGGGGCGGGCTTTTGGTCACGGTCATTTCCTTTGTCATCTTCTTCAAGCTGGCCAAGCAGGAAGGCAAGGCCCACATCATCAATATTGCTGTTTTGAAAAATACCAGCTTCAACCTGGGCCTGCTCATCTACACTTTCCTGCAGTTCATCCAGATCAGCTTGACCTTCGTCATCCCTAACCTGGCGCAACTGGGTCTGAAGACCAGTGCCTTGACCAGCGGGATGCTGCTGCTCCTGGGCAGCCTTTTGTCAGCCTTCTTCGGGCCGGTAATGGGCCGGCTCTTGGACAGCCAGGGCTTCAAGAAGCTCTTCTTAATCGGCAGCTTCCTGGCCATGGCCGGCATCCTGCTCTACATCATTTTTGCCCAAAAGCTCTCCATTGCCTTGATCGTGATCTTCCACGTCATGTTCATGACCGGCTTCAGCATGATGTACAATAACTCCATGACGATCGGCCTGCAGCAGCTGGAAGTCATGCATATCGCCGACGGCAACGCCCTCTTCAACATGCTGCAGCAGTACTCCGGCTCAATTGGAACCGCGGCCATGTCCGTGATCATTGCCATCGCCGGCAGTCCTTACCAGGGGCAGAGCAAGCAAGTGGTCATGGGTTCACAAGCCGCCTTCATCGTCCTCTTCGTCTTCACCCTCTTGATTTTTGCCTGCGTTTTGCGCTTGATCAAGCGCGACAAGCAAGGTATGGTCAAAAACTAAAGCAAGCGAAAAGCCTTGCTCCGTGTGGAGTAAGGCTTTTTCAGATCTTAAAAAGCAATGTCGTCAGCAGGCGCAAAAGCGCGAAGACCGCGAAGACCCAGATGCTGTCTTTGATCCCGCCTAAATAGCGGCGCTGGTAGAGAGTCATCCCGGCAGCCGCGGCAAAGAGCAGGATAAGGGATACGGCGGCCAGCCAGCTGCCCGGCCAGTAGATCAAATGGATCACAAACAGGCAGGCCAGGTAGGGCCAGGACCACTTCAGCCGCAGCAGGGTAAACTGCTTCCGGCTCAAGTGCCGGGTCAGCAAGAGCGGCTCAACCCCGGCCAGGTCCAGCCGCGGCAGCATGACGCTGACCCAGTCAAAGAAGAGCAGGTCTCCGGACAAAATCTGGTCTCTGACGGAGTAGGTATAATAGCCCGTGTTCGCCAGATCCAGGCTGCTCCCCTTCAGCTCAACGAAATGCTTTCTGGCCAGGACCAGAATCGCTGCTGTTAAAACAGCGTAAATAAAATAAGCAATATTCTTTTTATTTTTCATGCAGTTACACTCTTTTCTTTCCCGATATTTTTACAAACTGCATGATAGTGTTCTCTTTAGCCGCTGTCAACCGTTATCCGTTTATTTATCAGCTTTCCGCGGGAATTTTGCTTCCTGTATGCAAAAAATTAAATGCTCTCCAAAGGCTGCTTGCTCTTCGGTGGCAGGTAATCCCGGTCCAAGGCGGCCAGTTCACCGGCGGTCAAGACCAGGTCAGCGGCGGCCAGGTTGGCCCGCATGTGGGCAACTGAACTGGCCTTGGGAATGGTCAAGACCTGCCCGGTCCGCATGGTCCAGGCCAGCAATACTTGGTGAACGGACACGCCCCGCTCGTCAGCGATCTGCTTTAAGCTGGCCTTAACGGGGATGGATTGTCCGTCGCCGGAGTTAAAGGGTGAGTAGCCAATAAAGGCAATGTCGTGCTGCTTTTGCCAAGGCAGAAGGTCATATTCAACGCCCCGCTTATCGAGATTATAGAGGTCTTCATTGGCAAAAACGGCCCCTTCTCCAGCGATATCTACCAGCTCCTGCATGTCAGCCGTGTCAAAGTTGGAAACGCCCCAGTGGCGGATCAGGCCGGCTCTTTGCAAATCCTGCAGGCCCTTGACGGTTTCTGCCAAAGGATAATCGCTCTTCCAGTGCAAAAGATATAGGTCCAGATAGTCTGTCCCCAGCCGCTTTAAGCTGGCGGCCAGGCTTTTTTTCTGGTCATCAGGACTGGCATGCCAGGGGTAGAACTTGGAGATAAGGAAGAGCTTGCTCCGGTCCAGGTCCTTGATGGCTGCACCGACCAGGCTTTCAGCCTGTCCTTCCCCGTACATTTCAGCAGTATCGATCACGTTGACCCCGGATGCCAAGCCGTACCTTATGGCCGCGATTTCCTCCTCCCGCCGGCTGGCATTTTCCCCCATGTTCCAGGTGCCCAGGCCCAACTGGCTCAGTTTTTCTCCTTTGACGGTCATGTATTTCATGCTTTTGCCTCCATATATTTCCTGTTTTCCTGTTTTTCTGTTTTGCTTTATTCTTTCTATTTCTTCTTCCCTCTAAGCATAGTACATAGGGAACAATTTTTGGAAAAAAGAACTTGGATTTTACCAAGATTTATTGGTCTATACCTTGACAAAAAATCTCCACGGAACTAGAATGGACTATACCAATATGAGTGAGTAAAAAATCAAGGAGTCGTGATTATCATGAAAGTTATCGTTGTGAAAAATGCCAGTGAATTAGGCAAGCAGGCCTTTGACCTTTTGGCAAAGGCAGTTGACGAAGGGGCCAAGACCTTAGGCTTGGCAACCGGGTCTTCACCAGTTGAGCTCTACCAGGAGATTGTGGCCAGCCAACTCGACTTCAGTCAAATGACCAGCGTCAATTTGGATGAATACGTTGGTCTTAGCCCGGAAAACCCGCAGAGCTACCACTACTTCATGAACCAGCATCTCTTCCAGCACAAGCCATTCAAGCGCTCTTACCTGCCAGACGGCCAGGCAAAGGACATCCAGGCAGAGTGCGGCCGCTACAATCAGATTTTGGCAGAGAACCCGGTAGACTTGCAGGTCTTAGGGATCGGGCAAAACGGGCACATCGCCTTCAATGAACCGGGGACGCCGTTTGACAGCGTGACTCATGAAGTTGCTTTGACGGAAAGTACGATCAAGGCCAACGCCCGCTTCTTCGACAGCATTGATGAAGTGCCAAAGAGCGCCATCTGCATGGGGATTGCCAATATCATGGCGGCTAAGGAGATCATCCTTTTGGCCAAGGGGGAAAGCAAGGCTAAGGCCATTAAGGCCATGGTTAACGGGCCAGTGACTGCGGATGTCCCGGCCAGCGTCCTGCAAAAGCACCCGAACGTTACGGTGATTGCCGACCAGGCAGCTGCGAGCTTGCTTAAATAAGAAGTAAAACAGGAGTATCTTCTCAGTAAGAAGATGCCCCTGTTTTTTACTAAAGCTTTGGAAAGCGATTGCAAAAACAAAAGCAATGATAATATAATATGTAACAGATATTATGGATTTAACATTGGGAGTGATTAAAATGCCTTGGTTTACAATCATGACGGTCATCGTAGTCATTTTGGCAGTCTTCGGCCTAATTGCTTTGGCCAAGTATCTGATCAACTACTCTAAAAAAGGCCGCTAAACAGCATATACGAAAGGATCTGCCTCAACAGAAGGCAGATCCTTTTAGTTTATTTTTTCCGAAATCACCACATAGACGACTGGATTCCTAATCCGGTAGGGTTCTTTCATGTTATTGTTCCACGTGAAACACCATCCCTCCTCCAGGCAAATTATTCCTTTATCATATAAAAAATCTTTTTGGACAAAAAGCTTGCTAAGGCACTATATCTTGCAATAAACTATTAGAGCAACGTAGATCTAGTATAGTATGAATAGAAAGAGTGTGATCACCGTTATTGTCTTAAGTGGCCCAATTGGAGCCGGAAAATCCAGTTTAACCAGTATCCTCGCCAAGCACCTTGGCTCAACAGCATATTACGAAGAGGTCAACAACAATCCGGTTCTGCCTTTGTACTACAAAGACATGAAACGGTACACCTTCCTCTTGAACACCTACTTCTTGAACAAGCGGCTGGCTGAAATCAACGCTGCCGCCGGCAACCACAACGACGTTTTAGACCGGTCCATCTACGAAGACCTGCTCTTCTTCAACATGAACGTCGACAGCGGTGTGGCCGACCCGACTGAATACCAAATCTATCACGATTTGATGGACAACATGATGGAAGACGTGCCAGGCAATCCGCGCAAGAAGCCGGACCTCCTGATCTACATCCACGTCTCCCTTGACACCATGCTCAAGCGGATCGGCAAGCGGGGCCGGGAGTTCGAACAGCTCGACTCCGACCCGGGCTTGAAGGAATACTACCAGAACCTCCTGCGCTACTACGAGCCCTGGTATGAACAATATGACGTTTCACCAAAGATGATGATCGATGGTGACAAGTACGACTTTGTCGACAACATCGATGACCAGGACCTGGTTCTGGACATCATCGACAACAAGCTGCGCGAAATCGGTAATTTATAGTTAGTTGTTAGAAGGAACGTGATGACCGTTATTGTATTAAGTGGGCCCGTTGGAGCCGGTAAATCCAGCCTAACCGCAATTCTTTCCAAATATCTGGGGACCAAGCCTTTCTACGAAAGCGTCGATGACAACCCTGTCCTCCCGCTTTTCTACAAGGACCCCCTCAAGTACACCTACCTGCTGCAGCTCTTCTTCTTGAACACGCGCTTCCACAGCATTAAAAAAGCCCTCAGCGACGACAACAACGTCCTGGACCGGTCCATCTATGAAGATTCTCTTTTCTTCCATATGAATGCCGACATCGGCCGGGCCAATGACCTGGAAGTCCAGACCTACGATGAGCTGCTGGAAAGCATGATGAAGGAACTGGAGCGGATGCCTAAGCGCCATCCTGACCTCCTGGTTCACATCAATGTTTCCTATGAAACAATGATCAGCCGGATCCAGAAGCGGGGCCGGTCCTACGAGCAGCTCAGCTTCGACCCGACCTTGGAAGACTACTACAAGCGGATGCTCCGCTACTATGAGAAGTGGTACGACGACTACGACTACTCACCAAAGATGATGATCGACGGCGACCACTACGACTTCATGGCCAGCGAAAGCGACCGGACTGAAGTCCTGGACCAGATCACCCAGAAGCTCAAGCAAGTGGGCAAGCTGCCAAAAAACTGGCAGGCCGGTGAAATTGCCACTGAATCAATCGAATTTTCATCTTAAGAAGCTCCCCTGACGGGGGCTTTTTTATTTAGGCTAAATTCCTTGTTTAGTTAGTTTTCAGCCTTGCAGAACGAATTTTTTTAATTCTATATGGGATTTCACTTTAAAAAGAAAATTGGTACCGGTTGCTTTTAGCCAAAGATAAGTTGCATAAAATGAACTGTTTCTTAAAAACGTGATACAATATTGACAATCTGTTTTTTTAGCGGAAGAAACTATTTATGAAAAAGGGTGAAAAGATAACATGCATTTAAAGAAACTTCGCAAACTTCTCCTGCTGCCAGTCAGCCTGCTCATCGCCGCGCTGTTCTTAACGGCGCCCAAGGCCCAGGCTGCCAGCAAGAAGACTTACATCATCGGTACCGACCAGACTTTCAAGCCCTTTGAAATCCAAGACAAGGATGGTACCTACAATGGCAAGAACCCGGGGATTGACATCGAAATCCTCCGGGAAATCGCCAAGCACGAAAAGTTCAAGTACGAGCTGAAGATCATGTCCTTCAACGCCGACGTCCAGGCCCTGCAGTCTGGCCAGATCGACGGGATGATCGCCGGCATGAGCGTGACTGAAGAAAGAAAGAAGACCATCGACTTCAGCAACTCCTACTACACTGACGGGGTCTGCCTGGCCGTGGCCAAGGACAGCAAAATCACCAGTATGAAGGACCTCAAGGGCAAGACGGTTAACGTCAAGACCGGGACCACTTCTGCTATCTATGCCAAGTCCGTCCAAAAGAAGTACGGCTTCAAGCTGAAGTACTACACCAACTCCAACACTTCCTGGGCTGACGTCAAGGCCGGCAACGCTGACGCCTGCTTCGATGATGGTCCGTCCCTGCGCTATGGGATTGCCAACGGGACCGGCCTGCGCATCGTCGGCAAGCAAGTGGCTAACGCCCCTCTGGCTTTTGCTGTTAAGAAGGGGAAAAACCAGGAACTCCTCAAGATGTTCAACGACGGTCTGGCCTGGCTGAAGAAGACTGGCCGCTTAAAGAAGATCGTCAACAAGTACACCAGCAAGAAGGCGGTTAAGAGCCAAGTCGTAGCTGATACTTCAATTTTAGGCTTGATCAAGGACAACGCCGGCGCTCTGCTGCAAGGTCTGTGGATGACCATCGAACTGTCAATTGTCGGCATCCTGGCCGCCCTGGTCTTCGGCTTGATCCTCGGGATCATGGGGATCGCTGAGCACAAGTTCTGGCATGGCCTGGCCAACGTAATCATCTACATCTTCCGTGGTATTCCAATGATGGTTCTGGCCTTCTTTATCTACATCGGTATGCCGACCCTGCTGGGCCACAAGCTGCCCCTCTTTACTGCCGGCATCCTGACTTTGATGCTGGACGAAGGGGCCTACATCGGGGCTATCGTCCGCGGGGGCTTTGAATCAGTTGACGTGGGCCAGTGGGAAGCGGCCCGGTCCCTGGGTCTGCCTTACTACAAGGCCCTGTGGAAGGTTGTTGCCCCGCAAGGCTTCAAGCTGATGATTCCATCCCTGGTCAACCAGTTCATCATCACTCTTAAGGACACTTCCATCCTTTCCGCCATCGGGGTCATGGACTTGACGCAAACTGGTACCACCTTGATCGCCCAGAACTTCCAGGGCTTCAAGATGTGGCTGATCATCGCCGTAATGTACCTGATCATCATCACCCTGCTTACCTGGCTGTCCAACTACATTCAAAAGAAGATGCAACATTAGTTAAAAGGAGGCTTTTTCCATGGAAGAAAAATACAAGGTTCAGGTAACTGACCTGCACAAGAGCTACGATGGCGTTCACGAAGTCATCAAGGGCGCCAACTTGAACGTCCTGCCCAGCGAAGTAGTCTGCATCATCGGTCCTTCCGGCTCCGGGAAGAGCACCTTCCTGCGCTGCATCAACAAGCTGGAAGAATTCCAAAAGGGCCACATCCTCGTCGACGGGGCCGACCTGGCTGACCCAAAGGCGGACATCAACAAGATCCGGGAAAATATCGGCATGGTCTTCCAGCACTTCAACCTCTTCCCGAACATGACCGTCCTGGAAAACATCATCCTGGCTCCGGTCGAACTGGGCAAGGAAGACAAGGAAACGGCCATCAAGGAAGCCCACAAGTACCTGCAGATGGTCAACATGGACGACAAGGCCGACGTCAAGCCGACCACCCTGTCCGGCGGCCAGCAGCAGCGGGTAGCCATCGCCCGGGCCCTGGCCATGAAGCCGGATGTCATGCTCTTTGACGAACCGACCAGTGCCCTGGACCCAGAAATGGTCGGCGACGTTTTGAACGTTATGAAGGAACTTGCCCAGGAAGGGATGACCATGATCGTGGTCACCCACGAAATGGGCTTCGCCAAGCAGGTGGCTGACAAGGTTGCCTTCTTCTACGGCGGCGTGATCAAGGAACTGGGGACGCCAGAGGAAATCTTCGACCACCCGCAGGAAGAAGAAACCAAGAACTTCTTGAACAAGGTTTTGAATATCTAAGCTAAGTTTAGATTTTTTAAAAGCAAGTGAAAAAATAAAAGGAAAGCGCTTGAGTTGCCATGCTCAAGCGCTTTTTAGCGGTTAAAAATAATGGAAGCATACTTTATAATCACTAATAAAATTATGATTCGTATTTACATCTGGTTAATTCCATGTTAAGGTAGAAATATCTCCTTCTATTGGAGGAAATTCCGAACATTACCTACTGGAGGATCAAATGGAATTTATTAACAAGTATTTCGAGCTCGACAAGCTCGGTTCAAACCCTAAGCGGGAGTTCATCGCTGGTCTGACGACCTTCTTCGCGATGTGCTACATCCTTTTCGTCAACCCCAGCATCTTGGGCGCCAGCGGGATGGACAAGGGTGCGGTCTTCACGGCAACTGCCCTGGCCAGCGCGCTCGGCTGTCTTATCATGGGTATTTTTGCCAACTACCCGATCGCTACTGCCCCGTCTTTGGGTCTTAACGCCTTCTTCGCTTACACTGTCTGCCTCGGCATGAAGGTGAAGTGGCAGACTGCCCTGGCGGCTGTTTTCGTGGCCTCAATCATCTTCATTTTGATTACGGTCTTCAAGCTGCGGGAACTGATCGTGGACAGCATCCCTAACGACTTGAAATTTGCCATCTCCGCCGGGATCGGGATCTTCATCGCCTTCCTGGGCCTGCAAAACGGCAAGCTGGTTGTCAACAGCGCTTCTACTTTGGTAACTATCGGTTCCTTCAAGGACCCGGCTACCTGGGTAACCATCTTCGGTCTGCTGGTAACCATCGTCTTGATGATCCGGCGGGTGCCAGGCGCAATCTTCATCGGGATCGTCCTGTCTTCAATCTTCAGCATCCTGGTTGGCCAAAGCAAGATGCCGACCTCTGTCATTTCTTTGGCGCCAAGCTTGAAGCCAAGCTTCGGCCAAGCCATCTTCCACCTGGGCGACATCAACACGGTGCAGATGTGGACGGTCGTTTTAACCTTCCTCTTGGTGGCCTTCTTTGACACCACTGGTACCTTGATCGGTCTGGCTCACCAGGCTGGCCTGGTTGACAAGGACGGCAAGATGCCAAGAATCGGCAAGGCCATGGCGGCTGACTCAACGGCCATGATGGCTGGTTCCATCATTGGTACTTCACCGGTTGGCGCCTACGTTGAATCTTCATCCGGGATCGCTGCCGGCGGCCGGTCAGGTTTGACTGCCGTTTGGGTTGGTATCTTCTTCCTTTTGTCCATGTTCTTCAGCCCGCTTTTGAGCGTGGTAACGACTACGGTTACTGCTCCAGCCTTGATTATCGTCGGCGTTTTGATGGCCGCTAACCTGGCCAAGATCTCCTGGGACAAGCTGGAAATCGCTGTTCCAGCCTTCTTGATCGTGATCGGCATGGGCTTGACCTACTCCATCGCTGACGGGATGGCCCTGGGTCTGATCATTTACCCGATCTCCATGACTGCTGCCAAGCGGACCAAGGAAGTCAGCCCAATGATGTGGATCCTGGCTGTAGTCTTCGTGATCTACTTCCTGATCTTGAACGTCTAAACCATAACAATAACAATTTTTGCCAAGCTAAAAAGGCGCCTCAAACGTATCTGCTCTTGATACGCTCGGGGCGTCTTTTTTGATAGATTTGTCTTAATATTTCTAACCCGGCCGTTTATAATAATTTTGCTATAAAATGTAAATCTGCTAAACCTGCTATTTTTTCAGTATTTTTCATAAAAAAGGTTGACTTCAGTAAAAATTGTAGCATGATGTGAGTAAGATGAGACGAGTTAATCAAAAATTAACGAACGGATCGTAAAAATTTCAAGAAAGTGTATATATTAGTGAAAAAGCAGTTTATCTATCATGTAAAAAACGCTAAGCTTGTCGTTCTATTGCTGATACTGTCAGTTTCTGTAGGATCAGCAACATACATCCAGTTCCTAAAAGGGAGAATGTTCCAGCAAGCTGTATCCGGCAAAAGCTCCCAGTTGTTAGTCAGCTTCTTATTGTTCGCGTTGGTAATGACAATTGAGGTTTCCTTCTACTACGTGGAATGGCAGTATGAAAACAAACTGGTTTCAGAGACCTTCTTTGAGTTAAAGAAATCAGTTTTAAGTACTGTTACCAAATTCAAGCCATATAAGCAAGCCAGTTCAGATAAAGAGGCTACCCAGCTCTTAACCAATTCTATCGACAGCCTGGAATATCCATACTACAACGCGTGGTTTGACAATCTTTACCTGTCTCTCAGGGTCGTTTTTGTCTTTGTGGCAGTTGCCGCAATCAACTGGATTATAGCAATTATCATCCTTGCTCTCATGTTCATTCCTCTGGGCGTAACCCAAGTGTTCAAAGAGAATATTTCCAAGCTGAACAAGAAGTACATGGATCAAGTAGGGGTGAATCTGAAGAAATATGAAGACATCATTTCAAACATTCTTCCAGTTCATATTTTTAACCTTCGCTCCTTTGTACTAAAAAATGCTCAAGCATCACTTGAAACTGAACGAAATTTAAAAAGAAGCTCAAAGGGCAAGCAATACGCGCTTAATGCTTCATACTCCTTTATCTCCTATTTTTCTAGTTTTGTAGTTTTAGTCTTCTCCTTGCTGCTGGTCAGCCATGGAAAATTAGGACTGTCGTCAGTTATCACCTTGCTTGGCCTAGTTGATCAGCTCAGCATGCCTATTCTTTCCTTATCCCGCAACAGCTCTTCAATAAACAGCACCAAGGCGGTAAGAAATGATATCGATCAATACGTGCTTCAGAACGCCAGTGCCAACCGTGAGCCAATCGGATTTTCCAAGAAAATTTCTTTGGAAAATGTGGCAGTTCAATTAGCCAGCCAAGAAGTCTCATACCGAGATATGCAATTCGACTTCGGTCATAGCTACATCATCCGTGGTAAAAGCGGGGTCGGGAAAACTTTGTTCCTGCATTTGCTGACCGGCCTGCAGCCTTACGATAGCGGAGACATTGCATACGACAACGCTCCACTTGGGCAAGCCGCCGATAAAAACGTCTTTCAGGACATCCGTTTTGTGCAAGCGGAGAATACCCTATTCAATAGCTCAGTTCTTGAAAATATATTTTTTGACCGCACACCTTCAGATGATGAATTAGCATTATGTGCCAAACTATTGAAAAAGAGCACACTAGATTCAGCTGATGCTGCAAGTATCTCAACAGGTGAAAAAAGAAGAGTCCTTCTGCTTAGAGGGTTACTATCAAACAGCAGAACCCTTATCTTTGATGAACCTACCGCGAACCTTGATGAAAATACCAGTGCTGTTTTCTGGGATATGCTCTTTGACTGGTTCAATCAAGGCAATCGAACGATGATTATCGTGTCACACACCATTGACGAAACTAACCTCAATCGCTTTGACAAGCAGCTAGATTTTAACTCGCTGATCAATTAGCTTTTACAAGACTCCGCTTATTTTTGCCAAGCTAAAAAGCCTCAACTCCGGTCGAGGCTTTTTCTGATGCATTTTCTTCTTTATTCTTTGGCTTCCTGCAGGATGGCCAGTTTGTCATAGACCAGGCCCCGCTGGTTTTCATCGATTTCCAAGACTAAAAGGTCGCCGGCTAGCAACTTGGTATTCCCATCAGGGATAATATCCTTTTGCCCCCGGTGAATAACCTTGACCAGAGTCCGGTCCGGCCAGGCAATCTCCTTGACCTGGTGGTCAGCCAACTGGCTGCCTTCATAGATGGAAACAGTCAGCTGGTCTGCTTCACCAACATAGTCGTTGTCTTCTTTGGTCTGCATCCGGCCAGCCAGGCTTTCATAGATCGGCACCCCGCCCAGCAGTTCGTTGACGACATAAGCGGCAACTGAGACCACGGCTAAAGGCATGAGGTGCAGCAGTGACCCGACCATTTCCGCGATCAGCATGATGGCAGTAAAAGGCGAGCGGACGATGGCTGAAAAAAGCCCGGCCATAGAGAAGATGATCAAGTTGACGACCAATTTTTGGTCCAAAAGGCCCAGGTCAACCATAAACTGGCCATAAACCGCCCCCAAGAGGGCCCCCATGGTCAAGATCGGCAGGAAGATCCCGCCCGGCAGGCCAGAATCGTAAGACACGATGGAAAAACTGATCCGCAAGAGGAAGATCAAGACCAGGACATTTACGGCGTGAATTTGGTTCAAGCTCAAGATCAAGTTGTTGCCCCCGCCGATATAGCCTGGGAAGTAGTACATGACCGGCACTAAGATAAGGGCCGGGATGATCCCGTGCAGCCAGCGCGGTAGGATGGTGATTTTTTGATAAACATGGCTGAAATTGAGCAGGCCCCACTGGTAGAAGCGGCCGATCAAGCCCAAGAAAGCCCCCAATAAGAGCAGCTGCCAGTACTGGAGGATGGGGAAGCTGTGCTTGTAGTCGATCGCTAAGACCGGAGTCTGGCCAAAGACATTAGAAACCACAAAGTTGGCCATGATCGCCCCAGCTAAGGCGTTCAGCCAGACCCGGGGGGAAAAGTTGTGAAAGACTTCTTCCACGATGAACATGGCCCCGCCCAAAGGTGCCCCGAAGGCCGCGGACAAGCCGCTGGCCGCCCCGGTTGCCAGGAGGACCCGGGAGTCGCTCTTTGAAGCCTTGAAGCCCTGAGCCACCCCCTGGCCGACCGTTGAACCCAATTGGATTGATGGACCTTCCCGGCCTAAAAAGAGGCCAGACCCGATCGACAGGACCCCGCCGATGAACTTCCGCCAAAGGATTGGCCACCAAGCTAGTTGCAGCTTGCCCTGCAGCTGGAGCTCTACCTCAGGAATCCCGGACCCGCCGGCATGGGGCTGCTGCTTGACTAAGAAGCCGGCCACGATCACGCTGGCCAGAACGCCCCCGGCTAAGAGCCACAAGAGGGCTGGGTTAGTATGCGCTGCCTGGTAGCCTATTTGCCACATGGCCAGGGTCTGCCCGATCAGCCAGCGGAAGCTGCCGACAACGATGCCCGCCACCAGGCCCACGACCAGGGCTTCGAATAATAAGCGCAGGTTGGATTTGCGCGTTTGTCTGTCTTCACTCTCCATACGATTTTTGCCCACCTTTTTTTGCATATAAAAAAGCATAACCCTTTTAGGCGGACATGTAAAATCTACTTTCACCTGCTTTCCAAAGGCCGCAGCTGGTCTTCAACATAGGCCCGGTACTTCGGCAGCTGCTTGAGCAAGTCTTCATGCCGGCCAGCCGCTTGAATCTGACCTTGATCTAAAAAGTAGATTTTATCAGCATTGGCGATCGTCGACAGCCGGTGGGCGATGATGATGACAATCTTTTCCCGGGCAATCCGGTCAACGGCTTGGCTGACCTTGGCTTCAGACTCGGGATCCAGGTTAGCCGTGGCTTCATCCAGGATTAGGCAAGGGGCATCCCGCAAGTAGGCCCTGGCCAGCTGCAGGCGCTGGTTTTGCCCCAGAGACAGCTTCCAGCCGCCCTCCCCCGTTTGGGTGTCCAGGTCCAGTTCCGGCCAAAGGTTGGCTGCTTGCAGGGCCTGGATCATGTCCGACCGGCTGACGGATTTTTCCAAGCCAAAGAGCAAATTGTCAGCGACTGTACCAGCAAAAATATTGTTGTCCTGGGCCACCACGCTGAAGAGGTCCCGCCAGGCAGGCAAGCGGCAGTTTCTGGCTTCCAGGTCACCCAGCAGGATCTGCCCTTGATAGCCAGCTTCTAAACGGGTTAAAAGGTTGATCAAGGTCGTTTTGCCGGCCCCGGATGGGCCAACTAAAGCTGTTTTCGCCCCTTCTTTAAAGTCCAGGGATAAGTCCCGCAAAACCGGGCTCTGGCTGCCTGGATAGGCAAAAGTCAGGGCGCGGACCTTGAGATCAGCGGCTTTTTTCGGCAGCTCCTGGCCGGGATCAGCTTCATCCGGCTGGGCCAGGATGAAGCTGATCGCTTTCAAGGAGCCCCGGGCTTCAGCGTAGCTCATGTAAAAGTTGCCCAAATTGTTGATCGGAGAAATGATGCCGAACATGTACATGATAAATGAGCTCAGCATCCCCAAAGACAGGCTGCCATTAGCCAGGCGCTGGCTGCCGTAGAGCAGAATCAGGAGAAAGCCAGCCAGGGTCAAGACCGTCTGCAGAGGGCCAGTCACGCTGAAAACCGCGTCAGTCTTTCGGGACAGGGCAAACAAGTCCTGCAAGTCGCCGCGGAATTTTTGCAAAACGCCGGCTTGGGCATTGGTCAGCTTGATCAGCTTGATATTGGCCAGATTTTCATCCAAATCAGCAGATACCCGGCTGAGCTTGGATTGGCTTTGATAAGCAAAGTGCTCGTTGATTTTTCCTAAAGGAAAGGCGCTGCTGGCAATCAAGGCAAAAGTCAAAACGATAACCAGAGTCATTTTGACGTCCAGGCTGAGCAGGATCCCCAGGCTGGCGGCAACCGTTAACAGGCTGACCAAAGCGGATGGCAGGACGCTGACGGTAAAGTCCTTGACCACTGAGCTGTCGTTTAGGACATGGCTGAGCAGGGAGCCGCGGCTGTTTTCCTTATAGTAGTTCCAAGGCAGGCGGAGGAGTTTTTCCTGCAAAAGCAGGCGCAGGTCTCTGATCCGCTCATCTCCGGCCAAGCTGAGCAGGTACTGGCTGCCGGCTTCCAAGAGGCTGGCAATGAGCAGGCAGAAGCCGATCTGGCCCAGGCTGCTTGTCCGGGAAAGCATTTTTCCATGATCGATCACTTGCTTTAGCAAGAGAGGAATTTTCAAGGACAAGGCAGTGGCCAGGCAGCTCAGCAGGATTGCCAGGATTTGCCGGCGGTCGAGGGAAAACAGGCGGATTTTTCCAGCTTTAATCATTGCCGTGGAAACAGATGAAGCTGTATCTGTGCTGTCTTCTGCGGTGCCGCTTGGCGCTTTTGCCGTCACGTTCCAGGATTTTTTCCATTTCCAAAATAAAGTTAAACATTGTTTTTGCTCCTCATCTAATCAACTTACAAGGCAATTGTAGGCCAAGGAGCGGGCCGTAAACGAAAGCCGTCAAATTTGCCGCTTTTCGCGTCATTTTCGTCAGATAAAGGGCAAAAGAAAAAGAGCGAAGCTCACGGATGGAGTCTCGCTCTCTAGAGTTATATTCGCTTTTAGTAGTTGGTTACAGTTGCCTGGCCAACGCCGATGATCTTGAATTGGGCAGCTTGGCTGCTCTTCTTGCCAGCAGCTGAGGCAATGACCTTGAAGTTTCCCTTCTTGCCCTTCAGTGACTTGGCTGAGAAGAAGACCTTTTGCTTATCCTTGGTCAACTTAGCCTTCTTGACCAGCTTGTTCTTGTAGTAGAACTTTAAAGTAGTTTTCTTCTTGGCATCGGTCGTAAAGGTTAGGCCCTTCTTGGTCCGGTCAGCCTTAAGCAGGGTTGGCTTAGCGGCAGCGTAGTTGTCCTTGGTCAAAACGTAGGCCTTGGTTACCGCCTTTCCCTTGGCGTTTAAGCCGGTAAGAGTGAAGTCCTTGTAGCCGGTAAACTTGACGGCCGTCTTGAATTGCCCCTTCTTGGTTACCTTGACCGGCTTAAGTGCCTTGGCATTGTAGCTGACAGCCACCTTGCTCGCGCCTTTGGCCTTGCCAGCAATTGTCAATGACTTGGTCTTGGCGTTATAGCTGGTTTTAACGGCAGTTACGGCTGACTTAGCCGGAGTATAGTTCACAACCGTTACGATGTCAGCGGGATCATCATTGTCCGCGGCATTGACTTGCTTTTCACCAATGACTGTCAACATTCCCAAGGCTAAAGCAGCCGTTGAAACTGAAGCTAAAATCTTGTTTCTTTTCATATTTTTCCTCCTAAAAAGCATTAATCAGCTTACGCGATCATTATAAATCCAGGAGACATTTTCTGCTGAACAAACGTCAAATTTGGCTTATTTTGCATCATATTCGTCCATAAGAAAAAGAGCGAAACCCAACACGGAGCTTCGCTCTCTAGAGTTATCTTTGCTTTTAGCAGTTATGCTAGGCGCTCAATTTATTCTTGCAATTGGTGATCAGCTAACAATATTGGTCGCGGTACAATTTCGGCGCGATGCCAGTCTCCTTCTTAAAGAACTTGGAAAAAGCACTAGAATCATCAAAACCGACCGAGGCAGCAATAATATTGACCGGATCCCCGGTCTCAACCAGCAGCTCCTTAGCTTTGCGGACACGCAGCTCAGTCAGGTAGCGCTTAGGCGACTCTCCCCGCTCTTTATGAAAAGCCGTTGTCAGATAATTGGGATGCACGCCAATAAACTCCGCCACATCAGTAATCTGGATCGGGTTTTGATAGTTGAGGTCCATGTAGTGCATGGCCAATGTTGAGATGGACTGCTGCTGCATCCGGTTCAAAATGCCAATCTCATCAACCACATTTCCCAGCAAGGTATACATTAAGCCATTAATCTTTAAGAAAGAGCTGAAACTGTTGTCCGAAGTATCCAGAATCTGGCGAATAATGTTCTCATATGCAACCGCGCTATGGCAGTCAAACACATACTGCTGCTTCTTGGAAACATCATAAATAAAGTTTGACCTGATGCCCAAGAAGCCAAACCAACAATATTTCCAAGGATCATCACTAGCCGCCGTGTACTTGAAGGCGTAGCCCGCGGGAACAATAAACAGCTGATTCTTGGAAACATGATACTCCTTTCCGTCGATTTCCAAGGTGCCCGTTCCTTCTTTGACAAAGTGGATAAAGTGATAATCCCGACTCTTCAAGCTATAGCTGTGATTAGGCTCGCAATACTCGATCCCGCAGCTATACAAAATCAAGTCAGAAATGTTTTTATTGCTGAATTCGGTAAACCGGTCCGTGTATTGTCTCAAGTAATGCTTCATTGTCCCTTGATTATATAACAGATCTGAGAAATTTACATGTTTATCCGTGTTTTGGCTATTTTTGAAAGCGAAATCTCAGGCTATGATATCAGTGTAGATTAAATGAAAGCGCAAACCAAAGGAAAGGGCTAAAACGTGAAAAATACATATAAAAATCAATTTCACCTTGAGCCTGAACACGGTCTGCTGAACGATCCCAATGGCTTGACCTGCTACCAAGGGAAGTACTACTTCTTCCATCAATGGAACAGGTTTGAAACAAATCACTGCTACAAGGCTTGGGGCTTGTTCACGTCAACCGACCTCGTTCACTGGCAAAATGCCGGTCCGGCTCTATTGCCTGACACTGCAACTGATCGAGATGGGGTTTATTCAGGCAGCGGCTTGGTTGATGATGATCAGCTCTGGCTCTTCTATACCGGCAACACTAAGCCTGATGGCCAACGCAAGACTTATCAGAAAATCGCCGTCTCCCAAGACGGCCGGACCTTCGTCAAGCTTGACCGAGTCTACCCAACCCCAGTTGGGTATACCGAACATTTCCGTGATCCGAAGGTCTGGCGGCAAGCTGGCCGCTTCTGGTGCATTATCGGGGCTCAAAGCACGCAAACCGAGGGTCTAATCCATCTCAGTTCTTCCATGAACTTGGTTGATTGGACTGACGAGGGCGTCTTTTTCAAAGATGACACTCTCTTGCAAATGGTTGAATGTCCCGATTACTTTGAAACAGATGGGCAAGGAGTCCTTCTTTGCGGAGTTCAAAAGCGATCCCCAATTGATCAAGGCGACCTAGAATTTGGCAGCCGTGCTCTTTATTGGCTTGGCAGCTTTGACCCAGAAACCAAGCAGTTCAGTCCGCAAGCCGCGGCTCAACCGCTCGATGATGGCTGGGACTTCTACGCTCCGCAGACTTTCAAGGACGACCAAGGCCGGCAGATCATGACCGCCTGGATGTCACGGATGGATGAGGATCAAGAAGCGCGGTGTCCAACCAAGCAATTTGGCTACATCCACTGCCTGACTTTTCCCCGTGAGCTCCATTTCAAAAACGGTCACCTCTATCAGTACCCGGTTGCCGAAATCAAGCAATTGCGTCAGAAGGCCCAGACCGTCACCGGCGAGGTCACTGCTGGCCAGGCTTTCGAACTGGAATGCCTGGTTGAGAATCAAGACTTCACAATCAAGATTTCTGATCAGATCGCAATCTGTCGGCAAGGAAGCCAATTGCAAATCCAGCGCAAAAACTGGGCCGATGGTACTTGGCAAGAAAAATGCCTCACGGTTGATCAAGTAGCTGAGCTCAGCATCTTCTGCGATGCTTCCGCTGCAGAAATATACGTCAACCATGGCCAGCACTGCTTCTCTTTGCGATATTTCACAACGGAGGAAACGCGCCGGATCACCATCACGCCAACCCTTAACAGCACTTTATACTCATATTAAGGAGAACAATCATGGACAATAAAGAATTAGCCAAACAGATTTTGCTCCATGTCGGAGGAAAAGAAAACGTCAAGTCCGCCATGCACTGCGCGACGCGGCTGCGGATCATCACCAAAGACCAAAACAAGGTTGACGTTGACGCGATTGAAGACCTGCCAAAGGTTAAAGGCAGCTTCTACAATGCTGGTCAATACCAAGTCATCTTGGGGACTGGGCTGGTAGACAAGGTCTACGATGAATTCGCCGCCCTGATCGGCGGCGGGGATGGCTACGTTGAAGCTGATGACGATGCCCCTAAAGAAAAGATGACTTTCCAGCGGGCTGTCCGGATCTTCGGTGACGTCTTCGTGCCAATCATCCCCGTCCTGGTTGCGACCGGTCTGTTCATGGGCTTGCGGGGGCTCTTGACTCAAGATGCCCTCTTGCACATGGTTGGCCTCTCCAGCAAGACGATTCCAGCCAACTTTATCACCTTTACCCAAGTACTGACGGACACGGCCTTTGCCTTCCTGCCAGCCTTGGTAGCCTGGTCCACTTTCAAAAACTTCGGTGGCTCGCCAGTCTTGGGGATCGTCTTGGGTTTGATGCTGGTCAGCTCATCCCTGCCAAACGCTTACGATGTTGGTTCTGGCAAGGCTCAGGCCTTGATGTTCTTCGGTTTCATCAAAGTCACTGGCTACCAAGGATCTGTCCTTCCTGCCTTTATTACTGGGATCGTGGGCTCACAGATTGAGAAATGGCTCAAGAAGCACATTCCTGACTCATTGGACTTGATCTTAACGCCATTTTTGACCTTGCTGTCCGGTTTGATCTTAGCCCTCTTCATCATTGGGCCAATCTTCCACTCCGTTGAAAATGCCGTTTTGGTCGCTGTCCAATGGCTGCTCAACCTGCCATTCGGCATTGGCGGCTTGATCTACGGCAGTTTCGGCCAATTGTTGGGGATCTTCGGGATTCACCACATCTTGAACTTCCTGGAAATCACGATGCTGTCACAAACCGGCTGGGACTACTTAAACCCAATCGGTACCTGCGGCAACATGGCCCAAGCCGGTGCCGTCCTGGCCGTTGGTCTTAGAGTTGCTTCAAAGAAAATCAAGCAAGTTGCCTACCCATCAGCCTTGTCTGCTTCTTTGGGGATTACTGAACCAGCTGTCTTCGGGGTCAACCTGCGCTTGATCAAGCCATATGTTTGCGCCATGATCGGCGGTGGCGTCGGTGGTTTCTTCGCCTCAATCCTCCACTTGAAGGCTACTGGGATGGCCTTGACTGGTATTCCAGGGACGCTCTTGTACCTTAACAACCAATTGCCTTTGTACATTCTGGTTAACCTGATTGCTTTCGGCGTAGCCTTCGTCTTGACTTGGATGTTTGCCGTTAAGAAAGACACCAGCTTCGAATCAGCCAGCGCTGCCAAGCCAGCCGCTTCTGCTGCCAACAACGCTAGTGAACCTGCAGCAGAAGCCGCAGAAGACAACAAAGTTGCCGCTCTTAAGTCAGAAAACGTCGCCGCTCCTGTTTCCGGTCAATTGGAAGACTTGTCTGAAACCAATGACCCGGTCTTCTCTCAAAAACTGATGGGCGATGGTGCTGCTATCATTCCTACCGATAACACGATCTATGCTCCAGTTTCTGGCGAAGTAACCGTTGCTTTTGAAACAAAGCACGCCTATGGAATTCAATCCGATAACGGCGCCGAAATTCTCATCCACGTCGGAATCAACACCGTTGAGCTGAAGGGCAAGAATATGGAAAGCTTCGTTAGCCCAGGCCAACGGGTCAATGCCGGCGACAAGCTGGGAACGGTCGACGTTCAAGCCGTCAAGGATGCCGGTTATGATCCAACCGTCATGTTAATCGTTACCAACTCTGCTTCATACTCCTCATTAAACCGCAAGGCTAACCAACAAGTAGAGCACGGTGACGACGTCCTGACATTAAACGCTTAATCTTGAAGAAAGGCCTTCGCACCCCGTGAAGGTCTTTTTTTCATAAAGGAGAAAAATCATGAGCTTAATTTCCTTTGACCAAAAGAGACAGCTGTTTCATTTAAACAATGGCCACGTCTCCTACATCATGAAAATTACTGAAGGCCTGCTTTCATCAGTCTACTTTGGCCAGGCCATCCCTGACTACCACGGCAGTCTTTCCTACCCGCTGATCAAGCGCGACTTCATGCCCAACCTGGCCGACGTCAGTGACCGTGCCTTCTCGCCCAACGTCCTGCCGCGTGAGTTTTCCGCAAGTGGCGATGGGGACCTGCGCGAGCCTGCCCTGCAGGTCAAGCATGAGAATGGGGCCAATGCCCTCCAGCTGCGGGTCGCAAACTGGACGATCACTGACGGCAAGCCCCAGCTCTCTGGCCTGCCAGCCGCATATCTCAACGATCCTTCCGAAGCACAGACGCTTGAGATCGTCTTGAAAGATCTTGCGGGCAGCGCGAAGGTAATCCTGTCTTACACGATTTTCGCCAACTATGACATTATCACGCGGTCCGTCCGCGTCAAAAATACTGGCTCAGCAACCCTCACTTTGGACCGCGTCGCTTCGATGCAAGTGGACCTGCCGGCAGCCGATTTTGACTTGCTGACCCTGCCTGGCACCCATATGGGCGAGCGGCAGCTGCAGCTTGAGCCAATCAACATCGGCCTCAAGAAAATCTCCAGCAACGGCGGTGTTTCCAGCCACCAGGAAAATCCCTTTATCGCCCTGACTTCACCTCAGGCAACTGAAGAAACGGGCACTGTTTACGGCTTTGCCCTGGTCTATTCCGGCAATCACGGCTTTTGGATTCAAAAAGACCAATTCGGGCAATTGCGCATCCTGGCTGGCATCAACGATGAGAATTTCTCATGGACTTTGCCAGCCGGCTCAGAATTCCAAACGCCTGAAGTCTGGCTGACATACTCACATGAGGGGCTTGGCGCCATGAGCCGGCAGTTCCATGGTCTGGTCAAGCACAACCTGGTTCGTGGCCAATTCAAGCAGCAAGCGCGACCAATTCTGGTCAACAGCTGGGAAGCAGCCTACTTTGATTTTGATGAAGACAAGCTCAAGCCCCTGGCAACAGAGGCTGCCAAAGAAGGAATGGAGCTGTTTGTCTTGGACGACGGCTGGTTTGGCCACCGCAATGCCTCTGACAGCTCGCTTGGCGATTGGGTTGCCAACCCCGCGAAATTCCCGCATGGACTGCGGCATTTCAGCGACTTCGTGCATGATTTAGGGCTTAAGTTTGGCATTTGGGTTGAGCCCGAAATGATCTCAATTGACTCAAACCTCTACCGTACGCATCCTGACTATTTGGTCAAGGTGCCGCAATACGCCCCGCTCCCTTCACGGCGGCAATACATCCTCAACCTGACTTTGCCAGAAGTCCGCGAGAATCTGTTCACCCAGCTAAAGACCTTGATTGTTGAAAATGGTATCGACTATGTCAAATGGGACATGAACCGGCCTTTGGTTGACCTCTATGCCGCAAACCTGCAAAACCAAGGCGAATTCAGCCACCGCTACATCTTAGGCGTCTACCAGCTAGTAGACCGGCTAGTAAGCGCGTTTCCAGAGGTGCTGTTTGAGGGCTGCGCCAGTGGCGGCGGGCGCTTTGACTTAGGCTGGGCCTATTACATGCCGCAATCTTGGACTAGCGACAACACGGATGCCATGGCGCGCACGAAGATCCAATATGCCACCAGCCTGGTCTACCCGCCTTCAGTCATGACGGCCCACGTTTCAGACGTGCCCAACCAGCAAACCGGCCGCGTCGTGCCCCTGAAGACCCGCTACAATGTTGCCGCGAGCGCCATGCTGGGCTATGAATTAGACTTGACCAAGCTTGACTCTTCCCAACAAGCCGCGATTGCCAACCAGATTGCTGATTACAAGAGAATCCGTGACTTGATCATGAATGGTGAACTATACCGCCTAAGTTCACCATTTACCAGCCAAAAAGCCGCCTGGGAATTCTTGGCTCCTGACCGCAAGACCGCGCTGGTAACCGTGGTCGTCAACCAGATTCAAGCACAGCCGCGCGTCTCAATCACCAAATTGGCGGGGCTGATTCCTGAAGCAATCTATGAAGAGCAAGCCAGCGGCTGCCGGTTCAGCGGCGCGGAACTGATGCGTGCCGGCTTCTTCGACAAGATTTTCAAGCATGACTATGACAGCGTTCGGTATCTATTTAAAGCCGTTCACGTAGAATAAACAGTCGCCTTAAAGGCGCCGGTTTATCCGGACACGCTCGGGCTTGGAAGACTATCA
Source organism: Lactobacillus delbrueckii subsp. bulgaricus (assembly GCF_046938665.1). GTDB lineage: Bacteria > Bacillota > Bacilli > Lactobacillales > Lactobacillaceae > Lactobacillus > Lactobacillus delbrueckii_C. Next base: position 7,666 of record NZ_JBKZCD010000006.1, on the reverse strand, counting down.
ACTGACAGACCATAACGAAGGGTATCAAGAATGAACACAGCTTTTTTAAAAAATAATTTCGAACAAATTTTTAAGCAACCAGCAGCCGATCTGTTCTTTTCTCCAGGCCGGATCAACATTATCGGCGAACACACCGACTACACTGGCGGCCACGTCTTCCCTGCGCGATCAGTCTGGGAACCTATGCTGCCTACGGCCCTAGAGCAGACAAGAAGATCGCCGTTTGCTCCGGCAATATGAATGACGACCTGGTCGTCTTTGACCTCAACGAGCGAAACGTTGACCAAATCCTCGAGCAGGAATTGCTTGACGTCTTTGACCAGGTCCTGGCCGACGCCGGCGTTTTCAAAGACGATGCTGCTGGCGAAGCAGGCTGGCAGAATTTTTTAGCAGAAATTGAGTAAAAAAGAGCGAAATTCCAACATGGAGTTTCGCTCTTTAGCGTTATCTTTGCACTTATTACTCATGTTTGCGCTGATCTTCATCATATCTATCTATAAAGATCTCATATGCAATGGCCAGTACAATTATGATCCACCTAAGGATTATGCTGATCGCAGACTTAACGCCTAGCAGCTTAAGCAAAGCATCAATACACTCAAAATCAAATAGAATATATAACCCACCATCAATTACTATAAAAAGGTATACCAATGCCTTTACACGCTTTTTTATCATTTTCCAACTACTCACAATTTGTTAAATAAAATATACCGAAAAAGTATATTTTCTATCAAGCCATGGAAACAAGTCATACTGACTAGTCATTTTGATTACCTACTTCATCTGCGAAAGTTACAGCACGGCCCGGCGGCAAGCCAACTTATACATCCCCATACAGTAGGCAGCTAACGCTATCGTCATCAAAGCTGTCAGCCATAACAGCGGACGGCTGCCATTCTCTGGCAAGAAATCAGTAGGTGATATGCTTGGCATATCATCAATTGGTAAAACGGCATCCAATTCCATTAAGATCAGCTCTAAAACCAAGGCTGTACTTAATGAGGCAAAGCGATTTCTAATCCAAACCGAATTGACTAAGACAAATACCGAGAACAAACCACCCCAGATAGAAGCCAGCAAAATATTCAGACACGCGTGAACAAATGGGTGACTATAGTACAAGGAAACCAGCATGGTGTTGAAGTTAAAAATCCCAATATTGATATTCAGCAAATTATCCGGCTTAAAATTGGGAAGAATCAACAGATACCCCAGCAAGTTAAAAAGCATAGGAATCATGATGGTCACAAAACCAGTCACAAATGCCATAACCGCATATTGCTTAATCAAACGAGCTAAAGGTACCTGCAGTTTAAACTTATTGAATAGACCGCTGTCTAAGTCCTCTTTTAACATGTTTCCTGCTGGAATACTAGCTAAGAAGGGCAAGAGGATAAAGAAAATTGTCGTTGCAGATGAGTCAGTGTTAATTGACAGCCAGCGGGTGTAAGGAGAGTCGATATTCGCCATGCCAGTGTAGCAGTTGACGATTATCTGCCCCAAGCTTACTGCCATTCCAACAGCGATTGCCGCGACAAACCAGCGTTTATTTAATCTTGACCATAATAAACTCATTCTGTCTTCCCTCATTCCAAAAGCAGTGAATATTTCTTATACCCATTGCCATCCCCAACCAAAAAGCTGAATCTAGCCGGTGCGTTTTCTGTATCGTACCAGTCTCTCAGATTGGTAAATGTTAGTGTCAATGGCTGAGGCGTCTTGTTTGTTAAATTCCAAGTAGATATTTTATGCCCTCTCCCATCAATCGCTACGTTATTTGATGAATTGCTAATACTGTATGGCATATTGAAATACATGTTGTTAACCACGGCGATTATTCCATGCTTGCCATCCGCGTAATAGCCACGATCCTTCAGATCAACCTTTACAGTCAAATAGACGTTTTCTTTCCCTTTGACCATCTTGGCGGACAAAATCTTAAAGTCGATTCCCGGAGCATGAACCTCCTGCCCTTTTTTGACAAAAATTTCCTTGTCTACCCCGCAGCAAACAGGATTAGCATTTACTTGCCAATAGCGCAGGCCTGCCAACACGCACAAGACGATGGCTGCTGCCAGCCACACTTTACGCTTCATGAACCACACCTTCTTCAACTTTAAAGCGCTTGGTTGCCACGTGCTCAACAAAATCCCGGTCATGTGAGGCGATGACAAAAGTGCATCCCTTGCTTTGCCGCAACTTGATCAAATCCACCAACTTATCAATACTATCGCTATCCAAAGCGTTGGTCGGTTCATCTAATACAATCAGCGGATATGAGCCTAAGAAAGCTTCAGCAATACCCAGCTTCTGCTTCATCCCTAAAGAAAACTTCTTGACCTTTTCATTAGGAAAGCGGCTTAAGTCAAAGTATTTCAGCAGTTCTGCGATTTCAGTTGCAGAAATATGCTCATCAAGCTTGGCTAAAAGCTCCATATTCTGCGTTGCCGTGAAGTCTGTAATCAAGCTGGGATTTTCAATCAGAATCCCAGCCTTGACCGGATAAGCATCTTGCGGCTTGACCTGCTTGCCAGCTACCAAAACTTCTCCATCAACCTTCATCAAGCCCAAAATCGTCTTTAAAATCAAGGTCTTCCCAGATCCGTTGATCCCTTCAAAAACCGCGATCTGGCCAGCCTCAATCTTGCAGTTGACTTGACTGAGTAGCTGCCGGCCTGAGATGACCTTATTTACATTCTTTAACTCAATAAACATTCTTCCTCCTTTAGACCCAGCCGTGCTTACTGTCAACTAACACGTACAGCAAAGCCCAGATCAGGGTCCACACAAACATAATTATAATTTCAAGTTGTGGTTTACCAATCCTTTCTAAAGATCTCTAACCGTACGATAAATACTAAGATCAAAATCAAGACCAGTAACATTGGGAACATAACTAATAGCAAAAAATATGTATTTGGAATTAGGAAATCATAGAATAAAGATAGATGGCGATTAACGTTTAAACCAAAAGAAATACCATTCAAAATAAAGCCAGATAAAAACGCCCAAGTTTGATTACTTACCAGCAAGAAAAAGCTAGTAATCAGTAGCGTCGCCAAGCAAGACAAGGCCAGATACAAATAGCGAATCAGTATCTCACCTGCTATTGCTTCTAAAGTTGGTCCCCAGCCATTGAGACACATGCCCATTAGACAGCCGACTCCCCATGGCACAAGAGTCACGAGCAAAGCCATCGCCAAATGGTACTCCAGCTGCTTCCAAATTATCCGCCTGCTCCCAGTAACATAAATATCCTGCAACCGAATTCGAAAAGCGCACAGTAAAAGCAACATTTGAGCAGGGACTAGCAAGCTGAAAACAAGAAAGCGCGAGAATATAGTCAATTCCAGCCACTGGCTTTGTGGAGCATTTCTCACTCCAATCGCATTGCTGCATCCCCCAAATAAAATTAAAATGGCTGCTAGGAAATACCACTTACGTATAGCATTGTCCTGCAGCCATTGTTGCCTGATAATATACATATATACGGCTCCTCCCTTATATTTTTTCTTCCCCTTTAATCGCTTTCAGTATAGTTCCACATATAATTACTGTCAACATGAATTTAAACAAAAAATTCAAGCAAAAGTCATTGACACATGCTCTAGCATCATGCCAGACGCGGCTTTAAGGCTATTTTTATTGGTTCAGTATAAATTCGTGTGTAAATAGTAAAAAATAGACAACAAAAAAGAAGGGTTGTCCCTTACAATGTTAATAACCACAAAAACATGGGGGGCCCTTCTTACTATGAATTATACAGAACAGACAGTTTTTACTCAAGACTTTGAAGCTAACAAAGGTGTCTTATTTTTCGAATCTGGTTTAACCGACTTTATTCAAGTGGGTATGCCAATTCAAAATGATGATGAGAAAATCTTTGTTGGGAAATTAGCTGAGTGTGAACCTGGTTTCTGCCCTGATTGCTCAGCGAAGCTAGTAAAGAATGGGACCTTAGTCACTACCCTTAAGCACGTTCCTCTGGGAATAGAACATACTAAGATTAAGGTATCTTACGCACGTTTTCGTTGTCTCAACACCGATTGTAAATTCAATACTAGAAGTCAGCCTATTTCCTTTAAAGCCGATGGTTATCGAATTACCAAGGCTTTAAAAGAATGCACTGAGCACTTACTAAGCGATGGATACACTCTAAAACAAGTCGCTGCACTTACTGGCCTTGATAAAATGACAGTTAAGTCAATTCACAAGGAACTCCTATCTAAATTTACAACCGATGGAAAGACGCTCATTAAACCTGAAAGACAGGCAAGATACCTAGCCATAGATGAATTCAAACTGCATGATGGTTATAAGTACGCCACTGTAATCATTGACTGGGAAACTGGGCACATTCTTTACTTAGCTCATGGCAAGAAGAAGGCCGTTGTTTATGAGTTTATGGATCATGTTGGCGATGAGTGGATGTCTAAGGTTGAAGCAGTTGCTTGTGACATGAACTCAGATTTTGAGGAAGCCTTCAAAGAGCGCTATCCCAAGCTAGACATTGTCTATGATCGCTTCCATATCATCAAGAACTTCAACGATAAAGTTGTTTCTGAAATCCGTAAGGATGAACAAAAGCGACTGGCTGAAGAAGGTACTCCAGGAGCCGCCAAAGTGCTTAAGAACTCTCGTTATATCTTGATGTCTAAACGATCCACCCTAGTTCAAAAGGACGAGAACGCTCGACAAGGAAAGCTAGTATCCGTGCCTGGTGAAATCTTCAATAAGCCAGAGATTAGGGCTCACGGTGATAATGAGAGCTGGTATGACGAGCTGCTAGAAGAAAACAGATTGTTCTTCACAATAGACATCGTCAAAGACCTATTGGATCAGGCATATAGCTCAAATGACGAAGTGGAGATGTGCGTTAAACTCGAGTACATCATTGATATTTGTATCGAGACTGAGAATAGCCACTTTAAGTGGTTTGCCCGGCTCTTACAGCGCCACCTGTCAGGAATCTATTCATTCGCTAAGCACAGGATATCTACGGGCAAATTAGAGGGTATTAACAACAAGATCAAAACTGAGAGACGCAAGGGTTATGGATATCCAGACGATGAATATTTCTTCCTGAGATTAATGGAATTATCTAGGAAGAAGCCATAAGTCTCTCAGTCAATTTACACACGTTTTTATACAGAACCTTTTTATTCAGTCATATATTTATCTCGCCTTTTTAAAAAGGGAGAAATCATTAAAAATATAATTTTATTTCCGCCAGTATTTTTTCACCAATGACTGCTTTTTACTCGCTCATTTTTTCTTTAAGCCCGATATTTTGCCGGAATCAAGAGTAGCCACTTTGGTCAAGCTACTCTTGTACTGATAAAGGCTGCCCTCATCTGAAAGCCCGGCATTGTATTTTAGAAAGACATAGTAGTCATCGCCAAGCTTAAACAGGCTCAGCATCGCAATAGCGTGCTTGCTTCTCTTGGCGATCAGCTTAGTTAGCTTGACCCAGTTTTCATCAGAAGAGACCTGTTCGTTTTTCCTCAGCTCTTTCTCGTTTACCGTTAAATAAATATTGTTTTTCTTGTCCGTATGCTCCACAAAAACTTGTGGATCTACTTCAATCGGCTTAACAAACTGCTTGTTTTGACTGGATCTGCTTTTTTCGACTTTCCCGTTATCATAGATGGTCGCGAATCTAGTTCCAGAGTCATCGTCTGCCGTTATTCTAGCTTCCAAAATCGTGCTGGCGCTGTTATCGACGTGCTTTAACAGCAACAATGTCCCAAGCAGCAGAACGACAATTAAGCCAGAAATAGTCAATAACTTTTTGTGCGATCGAATAAACTCCATAACATGCTCCCCCTATATCTTTTTTAACCGCTTTCAGTGTATTTCTGACAGATTTATTTGTCAACTATATATTAAAACGCTTTTCCTAGTAAAAAGAGCAGCATAAGATAGCCGTGGCTAGTTTTATATTCCAATTTAATAATAACTTCCCCTAATCCATATTCCTTGTATCTAGCTTTATTAGCTATGCAAGCAAAAAGAGTGAAACTTTCCAACGAAGTTTCACTCTTTTCATCAATACTGTTTGTTATTTTTCTTCATACCATTCGGTGTGGTAAACGCCCTCGCGGTCGTTTCTGTAGTAAGTGTGCGCACCGAAGTAGTCTCTTTGTGCCTGAATCATGTTGGCCGGCAGGCTTGGGTTGAAGATTGATTCCAGGTAGTTCAGAGCCGCGCTGAAGCTTGGAGTCGGCACGCCAGCTTCCGCTGCCAGCTTAACGACTGCTCTCAAGGCTGGCAGGTTCTTTTCCATCACGCCCGCAAAGTATGGGTCTTGGAAAAGGTTGTCCAGTTGCTTGCCGTCAGCGTAAGCATCTTCAATGTGGTACAGGGTCTTGGCGTGGATGATGCATCCCGCTTCCCAGTTCTGCGCGATCGCCGGGTAGTTCAGTTCCCAGTCGTAAGCCTTAGCAGCCATGGTCAACTGCTGGAAGCCCTGAGCGTAAGCTACGATCTGCGCCAGGTACATTGCCTTGCCCAAGTTGTCGATCAAGTCGCTGGCAACTTCACCGTCGTAAACGACTTCCTTGCCTTCACGGGTCGTTGCCTTGGACATGAAGCGGGCCAAAACGGCTTCCGCTACCACCGTAATTGGAGCGCCCAGCTTGATGGCATCTTCCAGCATCCAGTTGCCAGTCCCCTTGTAGGAAGCAACGTTCAAGATGTGGTCGATCACATCGTCGTCAGTCAAGTCGTCCTTTTGCCGCAAAACTTGTGAAGCAATTTCAATCAAGTAGGCGTTCAAGTCACCCTTGTCCCATTCGGCAAAAATATCTGCCATTTCCTGGTTGGACTTGTGAGCTGCCTTGCGCATGATGTCATAGACTTCTGAGATTTCCTGCATGATCGCGTATTCCATCCCATTGTGGACCATCTTGACGTAGTGGCCCGCCCCTTCTGGCCCGATATAGGACACGCAGGCGCGGCCGTCTTCAGTCTTAGCGGCCATCGCGGTCAGGATTGGTGCTGCTTCTTCATAAGCTTCCTTGTCCCCGCCTGGCATCAAGGCCGGGCCGTTCAAGGCACCTTCTTCACCACCGGACACGCCCATGCCGATGAAGTGCAGGCCGTGCTTCTTTAATTCATGGTAGCGGCGGTTGGTGTCGTGGAAGTTGGAGTTCCCGCCGTCAATAATGATGTCGCCCTTGTCCAAAAGCGGGATCAGCTTCTGAATGGTTTGGTCAACCGGGTCACCAGCCATGATCTGCACCAAAATCTTGCGGGGCTTTTCCAAAGAATCAACGAATTCTTCCCAAGTGTAGCAAGGCTTCAGCTTGTCGTCCTCGTACTTGGCCAAAGCATCGACTTCCGGCTTGTCGATGGAGAAGCCGGAGACTGAAAAGCCGTGATTTCTAACATTGAGGGCTAAGTTCTTGCCCATGACCGATAAACCGATCACACCAAATTGTTGCATTTATTTACCTCCTAGTATGTCTGCCTCTTTTATTATACTTGCAAGCAAGAAAAAAGCGAAACCAAAAGGTTTCGCTTTCTTCTTTATTTATATCTCTCTTAGTGAGAAGCACCTGAAGTAGTGTCTGGTGCGTTTTCAGGAACTGAAGCACTTGAAGTTGCTTGAACTTGCAAAGCTTCTGCCTTGTCTTCTGAGTGACCAGATGCACCTGAAGCT
>NZ_JBKZCD010000005.1:0-95683 GCF_046938665.1 Lactobacillus delbrueckii subsp. bulgaricus | reverse complement strand
GTGCCAGTTGATTACGCATAATAGCAACTGGCAAAAAGCAGAGCAAAAACTTTTGTTTTACGAATTTAAGTAAAAAGAGGCTGGCAAGCCCTATCCATCCATTGAAATAGGTGGAATTCCGGGCTTGCCGGCCATTGACAATCATTGAATGTTTTTCTTTGGAAAGGAAAAAGTTATGAACAGAATGCACTTCTTCTCTGGGAAGAAAATGCTGGCTGCCGGGGCTTTAGCTTTGGCTTTAACGGCTGGTGCTGCCCAGACCAGCCAGTTTAAGGCTTTGCTGCCGGGCAATGGCGAAGCCAAGGCCTTTTATGTGCCGACTGATGCTGAATGCCGGTACGTCATCAAGAGCCAGGCAGATATTGACAAGTTCTTCAGTCAAAATGTCTTTGTCAGAGACTCCCTCCTGGAATTCAAGTTTGAGAACTCTACTCCGATCAAGTTCCCAAAGGATGCTGATTTGAAGCTGATGCGTGGTGTCAAGTTTGACTTCACCGGTAAGTCAACTGGCAACATTGACTTCAACGGGACCAAAATGATGATCAACCGCCGTTACGGCACTAAGAAGAAGATCGACTGGAACGCTGACTGGCCGGAAACGGTCAGAACCAGCTGGACGGTTGAAGGCGACCACAAGAACCAAGTCATTTCCAACTTGAACATTTACGGTTCTGTTCAAGGCTCAGTCAACTCCCAAGGTGTCGTAAGCTCTGACTACAACGGTGGTCTGCAGGTTTCCATGCTCCACACCAAGAACGTGACCTTCAAAAACATGAATTTCCACCAAGTTCACTACTACGACCGTCATGTCTTTGACCTTATGGGCTGCAGCAACATCACCTGGGACGGCTGCCGCTTCTATGGCTACGCTGGTTCTGGCTTCAACCAGGCTGGCTGGAACGCTATCTATACCAAAAATAAGGATCCTCACGGCGTCTACTCAGAAGCTATCGAGCTTGGCGTTGCTACCAAGGAAGACGCGGGCGGTGACCCTAACGTCAACGAGTCAATTTTTGGCAAGAACATGTATGATGGGGCCGGCACCCAAAACGCCACGATCAAGAACTGCTACTTCGGGCCAGAAAAGAATGGCTTGACTGGCGGGGCCATGATTAACGGCTTAGACAAGCGGGCTACCTTCCCTTATGGGGCAAGCGTCGGCAACCACAGCATCGACGAAACCAGCAAGAAGTCTAACTATAAAAACCTAAACGTTACGGGATCCACTTTTGAAAACACGGCTGTAGCCACTAACACGACGCCGACTTACTACAAGCACATGGCGCCAATCCACTACCGTTACTCAGCCCTCGATAGTAAAGATGTAGTCAACTCTTTAACGGCAAGCAACAACACCTTCATTAACGTTCTAGACCGTGGAGACAGCGGGATCCCTGACACTCTGGACGGGCAAGGCAAACCGTTAAATAAAATTGACCTTGGCCTGCACAAGGCTTGGTTCCGGAACGCTCCTGTATATCTGGCAACCGCATCAACTGGCTTCCCGAAGATGAACGCGCACGGCAGCAAGTACACCAAGGCGGTTTTGGCAAGTTCTACCAAGAAGACTACCGCTAAGAAGGCAACCAAGAAGGCTACTAAGAAGAAAGCAGCTAAAAAGACCACTGCCAAGAAGGCAACTAAGAGGTCTACCAAGAAGAAAGTAGCTAAGAAGACTACTAAAAAAGCTACTAAGAAAGCAGCTAAAAAGGCTGCTAAGAAGGCTAGTAGTAAAAAAGTAACTTCAAAGAAGAAGACTGCAAAAAAGTCTACTAAGAAGAAGACCACCAAGAAGTCTTCTAAGAAGAAATCAACTAAGAAAAAGACTGCTAAGAAGTCAAGCAAGAAGAGCACTAAGAAAACTACCAAGAAGAAGTAATTCCTTAGGCTAACTCACCAAGTCCGTCAGCAATGCTGGCGGGCTTTTTCTTTGCCCTGCATCCCCGTACAATTTGTGTTATCATTTTCTACGGTATTTTTTAAAAAATTGTTATCAGCAACAGAAAGAAAAAGAAACATGGACAAAGAAAAAATCAATGAATTGTGGGGCAAGTACAAGGATATCATCCCCTATGTCTTCTGGGGCGTCATGACCACCCTGGTCAACATCTTCTCCTACTGGCTCTGCAACAGCGTCTTCAAGTGGGACATCATGCCAGCGACGATCATGGCCCAGTTCCTGTCGATCGTTTTTGCCTACTTGACCAACCGCAAGTGGGTTTTCCACAGCCAGGCATCCACCTTTAAGGAATACGCCAGCGAAATCGCCAGCTTCTTTGCGGCCAGAATCGGGACTGCTCTTTTAGACATGGCCATCATGTTCATCTTCGCTGAACAAATGCACTTAAACAGCATGGTTATCAAAATCCTAGCCAACGTGGTTGTCGTTATTGTCAACTATGTGGCCAGCAAGTTCTGGATCTTCAAATCTAAAGACTCAGAATAATCTATTTGGATTAATTGCTAAAGAAATGGTAATTATTCCGGCTAAAAGTTTCAACTAATGCATTTTCGTGTTAATCTTGAAGTCAGTTTAACCAGAGAGGAAGGGTGAAAATGCGGAAGAGAAACATAATTTTAGCCTTTTTAGGATGCTTGGGGTCGGTCCTGCTGATCAGCGGCCTGACTTTCCAGAATTCCGGTCAGTCAGCCCAGCTGACCTTGAAATTCGTCAACTTGTTTGAGAAGGTTCATTTTCACCTGACCGGCACTATGGTGGCTGAGTATCCGATCTACCACATGATGCGGAAGCTAGCCCACACGGCCGAGTATTTCCTGCTCGGCGCCAGTGCCTGCTACTTCTTCAGCCGCTGGCAAAAGCGCTATGCCTGGTCAGCCCTGGCCCTGTCAGCCGCCTTCTCTCTCTTTGACCAGACCAGCAAGCTGCTGGTTCCCGGCCGGGAATTCGACCCAACTGACTTTCCTTTCGATATCGCCGGCTACCTGCTCGGGATTGGCTTGATCCTCTTGCTCCAGCGACCATGGGCCAAGCAGACCGTTAACTAAACCGCTAATACATTTTACTAATTGCTAAAAAGAGTGCTTTCCCGGCACTCTTTTTTTATCTTCAGCATTTTCCTGATTCATCATTGTTAAATTCGAATTATCATAAATAGCTAAAAATCGTATAATATATATTGTTTACAATTTGCTATCAGAAGAAAGGAAAAATACTAACTCCTCCGCATTCAACAGATCATACTTTCCCTTCCGCCAATCGGCGGTGCTTTCAAAAGAGAATGCGATATGGAGAAAATGTCAAAGGAAAGCTTAATGAATAAGAACAAATTTACAATTAGCTGGGGAGACTTCAGCCGCTATCGGAGCAGCATGTTTGGCCTTTCAATCATTGGCATCATGGTCTTCCACTACTTCGAACATATTCGCAGCGCCCACCTGCTTCTGGAATCAGAGCAGTTCTGGGACTACTACATTGGTTCGACCGGGGTTGACTTCTTCCTCTTTTTGTCCGGGATGGGCCTCTTCTATTCCTTGACTAAAAACGATGATATTCGCCAGTTCTACAAGAAAAGACTAGTCAGAATCCTGCCAGCCTACCTGCTTGTTTCGGTACCCTTTTTCGCCTGGCGGGATTTTATCCACTTGCACACAGGCATTTTAACCTTTATTAGGGACCTGCTCTTCCTCAATTTTATCGACCATGCCGATACAACCTACTGGTTCATCTTTTTCATCATCGTGATGTACCTGCTTTTTCCCCTCTTGTTCAAATTCTTAGATACCGCGAGCCAAGGAAAAAGATTTCTCCGCCTCTTAGCTGTTTTATCTATTTACGCGCTCTCTTCCTGGGGGCTTTTTGCTTTAAATCACGTAATCTTTGACAACGTGGATATTGCTCTGGCTCGAGTGCCAATTTTTGTTCTGGGCTGCTACTTCGCGCCGCGAATTAAGAAAAATGACCGCTTTACTGTCTGGCAGATCATCCTCTTTGTGCTCGCGACAGCACTATTGATGTACTGCAAGTACAACATTCACTTTGGCATCTGGCTGCCTCTGCCCTACTGGATCCGCTTGACCAACAGCCTCTGGGCCTTTCCATTGATGATCATTGGCCTTTATCTCTGCAAGTTGATCAGTCTCACCAAGTTCCTGCAAGGCTTTGTTAAAATTTCCGGAGCCTTGTCCCTGGAACTATACCTGGGTCATGTTTCGGCGCGGATTTTCCTTACTGCCCACCACATGTCCCTGTATATTCTTTGGCAATACCTGGTCATGATCGCCCTCTCCTACCTGGGCAGCTTTATCTTAAAATGGCTGGAAAACAAGATACAAGGCCAACTCTTGCCGCTATCGCTTAAAAAATAGAAAAATATCGACAAAAAAGAGTACGTGGAAAATCACGTACTCTTTTTGAATATAGCCGATTAGTTCAGCATAATCGTACCGTTGTTTGAACCACCTGTTGATTCTCTAGTAACGGTTGAAACTGGAACCCAGGCAATAGCGCCGTAGTCGTAGGCGTTTCTGTGGCTGGAACCACTGCCAGCACTGTAGTAGCATGGGTCGTAAACCAGGAAGCGGCCGTTCTTGTAACCAGCGATTACCTTAGCATGATGCTTGCTGCGGAAGTAAGTTTCGTAGCTTGAGAAGCCGTAGTAAAGCACTGGGTGTCCGCTCTTTACGACTGACTCGATCTTCGCCATGCTGCTGCCAGTAATATTGGTAAAGCCGCTGTCAAACTTCTTCATATAGTTTGTTAAGCTTGATGCTGACAGCAAACCGCGGAAGTTGGCGGTTGAGTAAACACCACCGTATTGTGGCAGGTTGTTGTAAGCATATCTCATGTTGAAGGACCGGTTCTTGATGCTCAAGAGAGTTGCTGAAGACGCAACCGCGCAGCCTTCTGGCGCGTAGATTGGCGTAAATTGGCTGTGCCAAGTTGGGGCGTGCAGAACACCGTTTGACAAAGCATAGTAGTCTCGGCCACCGACAAAGGCAAACTTCTTGATGAACATCGCGCCGCTCTTCTTATCAAAGTAGTAGCCCTTGCCCTTAATCTTTTGGTAGCCGGTCTTTCTTTGCCCGTTTGAAGCATAGTACTTCTTAGACTTACCAACTGTTTGCAGGCCTGTAGTCATATAAGCGGTCTTCTTGCTGAAATAGTACCACTTACCATTAACCTTTTGTTCACCATATTGCAGCTGGCCGTTTGTCGCGTAATAAGTCTTGTACTTCTTAGTCGTCTTTTTCTTGTACTTCTTCTTAACTAACTTGCCGCGCTTCTTTACCCACTTGTAGGCCGTCTTATAAGACTTCTTAGACACAGTCTGGAAACCTGTCTTCATCGCGCCGGACTTGCTGTCAAACCAATACCAATGCCCGTCAATCTTCTTTTTGCCGTAAACCATGCGGCCATTGGCATCATAGTAAACAGTCTTCTTTTGCTCGGCAATCGTCTGAAAACCAGTCTTCATCGCGCCGGTTTCATCATCGAACAGGTACCACTTGCCATCAATCTTCTGTTTTCCATGAACCAGATTGCCACTGGCATCGTAGTAGACCGTTACACCGTTTTCCGTAACAAAACCGCTCTTTTCCGCTGCCTGGGCCTTAGTGGCCGCAAGGCCAGTCAAACTGCCGGCAAGCAGAAGAGCAGTCAATAGGCTATAACCTTTTTTCACTTTTCCATTTCCTTATTGCAAACAATAGATAAAAACTCTAACGACATGGTTAAACAAACAGTGAATATCTATATTCTGGCAAGACTCACTACCTTGTTTTCCTTATTCTAAGCCAGGCTGGCAGCTTGCTCCCCAGCTTCTCCAGACCCCAGTAAAACATGTCCAAGAGCAGACTAGCCAAGACTGTTATGACCAGCAAAGTCAGATAAGCCACCAAAGGATTTCTTGACCAGAAAACCGCTACCGCGAACGGGTAGAAGTAGTAGCAAAAGAAGGTGTGAGTCAGCCACATATTTGTGCTCAAGCGGCCAAAATACTCAAAAATCTTCCGCGGCCACTTCGCCAGATCCAGCAGCAAAAGGCAGCCTGTCATAAAAACCGGAGTGATGATCAGCATCACGTCGCTGACATTGCCAAATACTTTTTCTTGGAAGTAAAAGGCTGAAACTAACAGCAAAATTCCGATCACCGCCCGCCAAAGGGCCGTGTAGCCGCTAAAGAGCCGGCGGAGATTGCTGAAAACATCATATTTGCCAAAAACGATTCCAAACAAGTAGGTGCAGATAAATGCATTAGGCATAAAGAGCTGGGTCCACAGGTAGCTGGAAGCCAGGCTGTTGAATGGCGCCAGCTTAGTCAAAGCTGGCAGGAACCTGACCGTAAAGACAGACAGCAGCAAAACCAGGCCTGTTTCCACATAGACGTTATTGATCTTTTCTGTCAAATAATAGTAGATGCTGCCCAGCACAATTGCTGCTACAAAGACGCGGACAAACCACCACTCACCGTTGTAGGTTGAAGCATAGCCGGTCAAATTCTGAATGAATTTACTAAGAGAGAAATCAGCAAAGCGATTCCACATAAATGCCCGCGAATACCGCGGCTGCTGGCTGAAAAACAAGAAGCCCAGCGGGACAAACACGAAAAATACCCGCCAGTAAACCCGGTACAGGTTCCAGATCTTCCTCAGCAAGTGGAATTTATGAGCTTCAATCTGCTTAGCAAGGCCCAAGCCACCCAGGAACATGAAGATGTACACGCAGATCTTGCCGAAACTGCCAACCAACTGCAAATGTTTTAATGCCGTAGCCGGCAAAGCAAATTGGTATTTAGTCGGAATCCGGTCCGGAAAAGCCATGATGTGGTGCAGCAGCATCAGCAAAATCGCGATACCCTTCATCGCCTTGGTGTCTTGGCGCGAGAATTGCCATTTACTTATATTCAAAATAGTTACCCTTTATAATTTTATCTAAAGCTATACATAACTGTCAATCCTTTTATTCACCTTTCCTAAAATCGAAGTGATTGCTCAGCTTTGAGGCTAGCAATCGTTCGCCGGGTCCCTTCTTCTAAAGAAAATTCAGCCTGCCAGCCCAAGGCTTCCAGCTTTTCAGCATCTAAAGAGGAATTAGTCATCAAGTTGTAGCCTTTTTTCTCCGCGTCCGTCGGATTTTCAAAAATCACCTGAGTCCCGGCCGCCTCAGCTAAGGCTTCAGCCAGCTGGCGGATGGTAACAACGGAATTCCGGTTGGAAATGTTGTAGGCATTGGCGCTCTTGCCAGCAAGCAGGATGGTCAAAAGCGCCGACGCGCAGTCTAAAGTATAGCAATATGACCGCAGCTGCTGGCCCGCGCTCTTCATGACAATGTCTTCATGGTTGACTGCGTTGCGGGTAAATTGGGCGGATGCCCGGCTGTCAGACTTAGTAATGGTGGGTCCGTAAATGTGGCCCGGCCGGGCAATCACCGTTTCCAGGCCATATTCCTGGCTAAAGGATGCGCACAGAGTTTCTGCCGCCCGCTTGGCGCTTGGATAGCAGGCCCGGGGATTTAAAATATCCACAAAACCATAGTCTTCTTCTTTGAAAGGATTATTATTATCTTTGTTCCCGTAAACTTCGCTGGAAGACAGGTACAGGAGCCGTTTGGCACCTTGCTCTTTGCCCATCTTCAGCAGGGAGTAAAGGCCATTGAAGTTGGCCAGCATCGTTTCAACTGGCTGGCTGACGTAGTAAGAAGGATTGGCATTGCTTGCCCCGTGGATGATGTAGTCAGCTTTTACATTCAGATCTGCTTCTTTGGTGGCATCGTACTGGAAAAAGACATAGTCTTTTCCTTCTTTAAAGCCGGCAAAGCGGGCTGCCATCCGTTCACGGCTGCGGCCGGCCAGGATCAGCTTGATTTCAGCATCCCTGTTTTTGTTCAGCCAAAGCAAGACGTCAACTAAGGCTGAACAGATCATCCCTGTTGCCCCAGTAATAAATAATTTCTTACCAAAAAGCAGTTCCAGATTTGGAACTGCCTTTTGCACGCGGTCTACGTCATCCCAATATTGTTCAGTGTATTTCATCGTTACCTCGTTACTTAAGCCACTCGTCTTTCTTTGTAGAAAGCAGGGCTTCAAAAATCATCAAGTCGTCAACCGTCGTAATTTTCAAGTTGGTTTCTGACCCCTTGGAGAAGTAGACTCTTTCTCCCAAAGCCTGCATCAAGGTGCAAGTTGCAGCCGTGTTGGTAATGCCGCGCTTGCCAGCTTCTTCATGAGCCCAGAGCAGCTTGCCCAAGGTATAGACGTGCGGCGTCTGCGTTCTGTAAAGCTGCTCACGCGGAATTGAGTCAGTTGAAGAAATCCCGCCGTCGCCGCTGCGGAAAACTGCTTCCACACACGGAATAGCGGTAATCGCGCTGCCGTGTTCCTTAAAGGTAGCCAGGCTGTCAGAGATGATTTCCTGGGAAACATTGCAACGGTTCCCGTCATGGATTAAGACGACTTCATCATCCCCTAGTTCCTTGGACAGGACTTCCAGGCCATTGTGGATTGATTCCTGACCGGTTGCCCCGCCAGGCACGACCCACTTGAGCTTGCTGATGTTAAACTGCTTAGCATAGACTTTCAAGACATCCATCCAGGCCGGCAGGGTAACGACCATGATTGCATCAACCAAAGGATGCTTCTGGAAAGCTTCCATCGTGTGAATGATGATTGGCTTGTTGTTCACATGCATGAATTGCTTGGGAATATCTTGCTTCATCCGTGAGCCAACGCCGGCTGCCGTCAATAATGCTACTACCATTTTTTACTCCTTCAGCCGTTTTCCAGCTTTACTGTCAAGCTTTCAATACAGCTTTTTATTCAAAGTTAAATTATCGGCAAAAATCTAGCCATTACTTTCATTTTAACAGATCTATCCAGCATTTGAACCGAATTAACAATCCGCCTATTTAGATATTTCCTTCCTTCTTTCTCCGTATTTTTTAAGTTTCTTTAAAAAGAAGAATAAAATTATTGTGGTATACTTGGAAGTTAGTATTGTGCAAACCAGCATGCTTTTTTAACCAATGCATCTGCATAAGAATGTGAGGAAATCTAGGTGAACAATTTTTACAGTATGGCTGACACCACGCTCACTTTGAAAGAGCTGGCCAAGCTGATCTGGAAGAATCTGCTGCTGATCATTATCGGCACAGCCTTGTTTGGCAGCCTGGCTTACGGGACTGCCAACTACTTGCTTCCAGCCAGATACACCGCCAGCATGGATTTCGTGGCCAAGGGCAAAATTACGCAAGGCGGCTTTACCAAGCGGCAGGCCAGAAGTCAAAACGAGCAGGCAGCCAACGGTTTTCAAAATATCGCCATCAGCCCCGGCGTCATCGATCATACTACCGATGAAATTGACAACGTTTCGCCGACGGCTCTGCGCGAGAACATTACCGTCTGCTCCACTCCCCGGTCCAACACTTATACCTTGACCGTCACTAGTTCTTCGCCTGAAAAGGCAAAGAAGACGCTTAAGGTTGTGGCCAAAAACTTCAAGAAAGAATTTAAACTTGAATACAAGCGGGGGCGCAAGGCTATGCCGACCAAGAAGAAGAGGCGCAAGTACTTAAAGCCAATCCTGCCAACCGTCCTAGTCAAGTCCATCAAGTTCAAAGACAAGACCAACGTTGTCAAGAGCTACCCGAATATCAAGTTTGCAGCCGCGATCGGCACAGCAACCGGCTTCTTGCTGGCAACTTGGGGATCAATTTACTGGCGCCTGCGCAGAAGTTACCGATAAGGAGGTTAGCGTGAAGTCTATCAAATCAGCCGGTGACCGCTTCTTCGCGGTCATGGCCTATATCATCGTCATCCTGTCGGTCATGTCGACGACAGTCATGTGGAACTACTTAAAGGGAGCTTTTATCCCAATCGGGACCTACCGCTACCTGCTTTTAGGGATTGGGCTTCTCTTGGTTCTGGTGACTAATTCCTATAACTTTAAAGACTTGTCCTTCATCGTTTTGACAGTCTGCTACCTGCTTGTCTTTATCTTTTTCTCGCAGGCCAACCCCTTTAAGTACTTTTCCAACCTTTGCCTGCCTTTGACAGCGGCTCTTTTGATTGCCTTTGTCTACTACCGGCATAATATGGGGCAGCTCATTTGGAATAGCTATGCCAACATCGTCTTGATCGTGGCTGGCGTATCACTCTTCTTTTACTTCTTTGGCAGCATTCTGGGCCTGCGGATCGGTGCCGTTGACACCAACTACTACTGGGCCAACAACCCCCACTTTACAACCAGCTACTGCTACCTTTATTTCCACCAGCCCTTACAGGATCAAATGTACCTGGGCCACCACGTGATCAGAAACACGGGGATCTTTACTGAAGCTCCAGGCTATACCCTCTTCCTTTTGAACGGTTTGATCATCGAGCTTTTTATCAAAAAATCCAAAACCTTCTGGCGGATTGGTCTTATCCTGGTCACCCTGCTGACAACCCTGTCAGCAACCGCAATCCTGCTCGGTGCTTTTGCTGTCTTGCTTTCTTTCCTGCAATACCTGCAAGCGCAAGGAAAGCTCAACTTGAAGATCGTCATCCCAGTCTTCCTGCTCTTGCTGGTCTTAGGAGTTATCGTTATCCGGATCAGAAAATCCGGCGGTTCCTCTTACTCAGTCAGAGTTGATGACCTGCGGATCGGCTTGACTCTCTGGAGCCAAAACCCAGTCTTCGGGGTCGGCTTTGGCAATGAAGGAGCCTTGATCAAGATGTTTGCCTTCCACCGGGCCAACAACGGTCTGAGCATGGGGCTGACCACTTTGATGGCTACTGGCGGGCTCTACCTGGCCCTTTACTTCCTGGTACCGTTCTTTACCACCCTCTTTGCCCCAAGCCGCCGCTACCTTCTACCGATCAGCATTTTATTATTGTTGGAAATCATTATTTCCAACATCTCCACCAACCCGGTCTACTTAATGGCCATGGCTCTTCTCTGGTATGCTACTTTAAACGACCTTAGAGAGCAGAGAGTTTTCGCCGGGACTAACTATACCAACCTTTACTTTTAGGGCTGAAAGAGTTTTTTTAGATATTAAAAGAGCATTCCGCTGGGAATGCTCTTTTACTTTGCTGATTTACTTTTTAGCATGATCCGGATCAGTATCCAAATCATCGTGAGATAACTTGCTTTCTTCAGTTACCTCGTTAGCATCATACAGGTCATGCTTGATCTTGGATGAGCTGATCTCCGGGGTTCTTGGCAGGTAAACGACGTTGACGCCCTCTTCTTTCAAAAAGTCGAACTTGCCCTTCCAATCATCCCCCATGACAAAAGTGTCAATGTGGTATTCATGCATATCGCTGCGCTTTTGGTCCCAGTCTTTTTCTGGGATAACCAAGTCAACATAGCGGATGGCCTCCAGCAGCTGCTTGCGCTGCTCATATGAGAAGTAGGTCTTCTTGTGCTTGGAATTCCAGTTGAACTCGTCAGTAGACAAGGCAACGATCAAATAGTCGCCCTGGGCCTTGGCCCTTCTCAGCAGGTTGATATGTCCGTAGTGCAGCAGGTCAAATGTTCCATAAGTAATTACGCGTTTCATAATTGCTCCTTGTCCCCTATTTCAGGTATTCCTTGTAAGACTTGTCTGGGTCAAAAATGACTGAGCCATGGATAGACCCGCCTCTGACAAAGACATTCCACTTGCCGTACTGCTTGGTCAGTAAAGGATCATAGTCCTTTGGAATCGGCAGGCTGAGCATCTCAAACGGTACTCTGACTGGATTGGCCACATACTCGCGCTTCCAGCAGCATTTTTCCGTCTCCAACATGACCATCATGACTTCTTGGGTGTCCTGGTCATCATATTTGGTGATTTCCTTAGCAAAGCGGTCGTAGTAAATGTTGCGGCCACTGCTCTTTTTCTTTTCAAAAAAGAACTTGGTGTAAAGGAGAATTTTTTTCAGACCGGACAAATTCTTATTCGGGTAACCGTTGCAGTAGTTGTAGAACTGCCGGGCCCGGTGCTTGAGCTGGTTGACATTTTTAACAAAAGCTTGCCGCTCTTCTGGATCATCTGGCACATTGTCCAATGGGAAGATATCGATAAAAATCCCTTGGTTGAACTGGTAGTGGAAATTTTGTTCCGACTTGAGGATGGCCGTGGTTAAAGAATTGCGCAGCTGGGCGTGCCCCCGCATAGCACCGGGGTCGGTCTCTTCAGTTTGGAAGAAGTACGGCTCAGCAAATTCATCCTTAGCCACTTCGCACAGACGGTCAAAGTCCTTCCGGTACATCATCAAATCGATGTCATCATCCCAAGGAATGTAGCCGTGGTGGCGCACCGCCCCCAAAAGCGAGCCGCCTGACAAGTACCAGGGAATGTCATATTTCTGGCAGACCCGGTCCAGCTGATCCAAGAGATCCAGTTCCACGGCCCAAATCTTTTTCATTTCCGGGCTGACTGTATAGTCATTTCTGACTTCTTCTTTGAAAAAATCGTCTGAGAGCTTGAGCTTAATATTGTCCATTGTCTTTTCTAAAATCTCCCTTATCCCCTGCCCAAAATCTTCTTAAGCAGGCCAACAGAATCATCCTTCAAGATAAACAAGGTCGCCAGGTAAGTACCCGCGCCTAAAACAAATTGGATGCCCAGCTTGATGATGCCAGGATGGCCAAACGGATTCAAGGCCAGGATGACCAGCATCATCAGAGTTCCGGCAATCAGCTTCTTCCAGATCACCTTGCCAATATAAGCCGGCTCCAAGTAGCCATTGTCATGGTAAAGGTAAAGCAGACTGATTGTCAATTCCGCGATGATTGAGGCAAAAGTTGCCCCGGCACTGGCAAAGCGCGGGATCAAGAACAGGTTCAAGACAAAGTTGACGACTGCCCCGATGATAATGTAAACCGCGCTCTGCTTCCGCAGGCCAGCCGGGTTGTAGTATTGCGAACCCAGACAGTTGGAAATCCCGATAATCACGATCTGCGGGCTGAATAAGCGAAGCAAAAGCGCCACCTTATCCCAGCCGTGACCGAAGAAGACCGGCACAAAGGTATCCGCGATTCCGAGCAGGCCAAAACCAATCCCCACCCCAATGAAGAGAATGTAGTTTATGGAACCCTGGATCCGCTGCTTGATTTCCTTCTCTTTCTTCTTGGCAAACAAGTAGGAAATTCTGGCCCCCAGGACATTGTTGACAGCGGTAAAAGTCACTGCCTTAGTCAAGTTGATAATCTTGGTTGCCTGCTCATAGTAGGCATTTTCCGCGTTGTTCTGGGTCATGAAGCCAATCAAGGTCTTGTCCATATAAGTATAGATGGAGGTGGCAATGGTCGGAATAAAGTAGATCAGAGTTTCATGGAAGTGCCGCTTCAAGTTAGCCAGTTTGATTGGAACTTTTACCACGAACTTATGCAGCTCCAGCCACATAGACATGGTCCCCAGCAAGGTCGTCCCCGTCATGATGAAGACATAAAGGTTGGTATCCTTAGGACTCTTGACGAAGAGCAGGATCAAGACAACCCCTGCCACCTTAACCAAGGCGTTCTTGGTCACCGTGTACTGGAATTGCTCTAAGCCATCAAAGAACCAGGAGATGTCCAGCATGGTGTTAAAGAGGTTCAAGGTCAAGATAAGGAACATGACCCGGTAGTTGGTCTGAAAGCCCAGGTAAACTCCCCATAACAGCAGCATGGCCAGGGAGGTAAAGACGCTCAGAAGTTCAATTTCCCAAAAAATCTGGCTCCGCTTTTTGACGTCATTGCGGTTACGGGCAATTTCCCGCATCCCGTATGACGCTGTCCCCAGAGCCGCGACCAGGGAGAAGTAGGTCTGGATTGAGGAAGTCCAGCTGTAGGCCCCGATCCCGTCAGTCCCGATGACTCTGGAAACGTAAGGCGCCGTAATCAGCGGCGTAATGATCGCCAGAATCTGGTACAAGGTACTGATAACTATATTCTTTTTAATACTAGGATTCTTCATTAACGCTTCCGATCTGATACTACTTGCCCAAGTACATCTGATAAACCTGCTCGGCAGATTCCTGGTTGTCATAACCCAACTTGGTCAGCTGGCTGGCAAATTTCCGCCGGTCCTGGCCGCTAGCCTGGCTGGCCACTTGCGCGAGCAACTTAGCCCAGGCAGCTGGATCAGCCTGCAGGGATTCCCGGAAAATTAAGCCCTCAAAGTCCATTTCTGAGCTGATGACATCAGAAATCACGCATGGCAGGCCGGTCGTCTGCGCTTCCAGCAGGGTTACCGGCAGGCCTTCGTAAAGAGATGGCATGACAAAGGCATCCATAGCAAATAAGTAGTCTGGAATCCTGTCCGTGGACAAGATCATGGTCACCTTGTCTTCAAGACCCAGGTCCTTGATCTTGGCCCGCAGGTCTGCCTCCTTTTCCCCGTTCCCAATCAGAAGCAGGTGGGCTTGCGGCTTGCTTTTTACCAGTTCATTAAAAATGTCTACCAAGAAAAGCTGGTTCTTTTGGTCAGCCAGGCGGCCAATATTGCCCAGCAAGAGCTGGTCAGCAGTTAAGCCCAGCTCTTCTCTGGTTGCCTGCCGCTTTTCTTCACTAAAGACATAGCGGTCCCGGCTGATCCCGTTGTGGATGATCCGGACTCTGCCCTGGTCTTTAGGATTAAAGAGCCAGGCAGCCGCTTCTTTAGAACAGGCCGCCAGGTCAGTGGCATAGCGGGCAATCTGCCTACGTTCATAAGTAACGAAGCCAGGCAGCTTCTGGATGCCGTGCAAATGCTGCAGAGCATTGTGGGAGTGAACGATCACGCGCTTGACGCCGTTTTCCCGGGCTACCTTGGCCATGTCATAACGGCTGGGCAGGTCAGTATCGATATGAACCACATCATAGTGGTGCTTTTTCAAAAACTGGTCAACCACGGCCACCCGGTTGCGGTGGCTCTCAAAAGAGTTCCTGCCAGAATAGCGTAAAGGGTAGACATGAACGCCAAAGGCCTCCACGGCCGCTTCTTTTTCAGGAATACTCTTGTCTGGATCGAGCAGGACATAATCATAGTCCACCCGGTCGCGGAGGGTCTTGATCCATTCGTATTCAACCGAGGTCACCCCATCGTAGTAGAGCATCCCCCGGATCAAAAGCACCTTCAACTTGTCACTCACGCTATCACCTGTTCTTTTACTCGTGTCTTACTTTTCTAAACTCTTAACGGCCTTTTCCAAGGCAGTTTTGGTAAAATGACCTGCTCTCAGCTGTTTAGCCACCTCTCTGGCATTAGCCGCGAAAGTTGCGTATTCTTCTTCCGTCACATTTTTTAAAACTTCCGGCAGGTCACGGAGAGAGTCAATGGTCAAGCCTAAATTCCTGCTCTTGATAAAGCTGGCTTCAGCTGCCTGGCTCCAGATAATAACTGGCAGGGCTGAGGCCAGATACAAGGAGAGTTTGTGGGGATTGTTGTAACGGAGGTAGTTGCCAAAAGGCCCGTCACAGGTCTCAATACTGCTGCCGTCCCAGATCAAGCCAAAGCCGGAATTCAGCTGCTTGGGAATTTCATCGGCTGGAAAGGCCCCATGGTATTCGACATTCTTGTAGGCATCCAAAGTGAAATTCAGCCCGTAAAGGTTGAACTTGGCGTCGATTTTGCCGATATCGTTCAAATACTGGGTCTTGCGGACATCCAGGTTGCCGGCGACAGAAACAGCCCGTTCAAACTTGGCCTGGTTGATCTCGCCATCCGGGATTAAGTAGTCAAAAATCCCCAAGGTAACCAGCTTTTCTGGCGCAACGCCCCGGTCGATGAAGAACTGCTTCATGGAATCGTTATGCACAATCAAGCAGTCAGCATATTTCATCATCTGCTCAAAGTCTTCCGCGAAAAACTTCTTATAGAAGAATTGCCGCAGCTCTTCCACGTCGTGGACCAGGTAGATAAATTTAACCTTCTTTTCTTTCTTCAGCTTGGCCAGGGTTTCTTCCCGCTGCAGCTGGTGGTCCCGGGATGGAGCTTGGAAGAGGACGATAGAATCAGGTTCAATCTGCTTGTAGAGCTTCTGCCAGCTGAAGCGGTAGTGCAGCTGCCGGCGAACCCGGGAAAGGGCATCCTTCTTTCCGGCGCAAACCCGGACTAAGCGCAGGCTTTCAAAGCCTGCCTTTTCCGCGATCTGATTGATATCGGACGGAGCCTTGCCCAAGGCAGTGTCGTCTGAACTGAAAACTTCAAAAATCTGGTACTTTTTCATTAATCCTTGTCTTCTCCCAAGCTGAATTCAAAGAGCGGGTGCTTTTCCCGCTTGGCTGCTGGCGGCGGAGTCATGTAGTCCGGGCCGTAAAGGCGGGTCATGTAACTTTCAATCCCGGCTGGCAGCTTGACTTTGATACCTTCGAAAGTCCCTTCCGTGGTCTTGCACATGTTCTCCCGGCTGTCCATTTCTCCAAAGTAGTGCTTGCGGCCGCTGGGAATCGTCACGTACTTGGAGTTGTCATTTTTGCAGCCGGAGTAAACCTTGTAGGTCCAGTGAGCGGCTGTATCCAAAGGAATAAATTTGAAGAAGCGGCCGATCTTGTACTTTTTAGCAAAAGCCGCTCTGACTTCTGGCGTGTCCTGGATTTCCAAAAGCTTTGGCAAGTAGTCATAAACCTTCCGGCAGCTGAGCAGGTAGCCAACCGCCAGGCTCCAGTAGCCTCTGAGCTTGCGGGCAAGGGCATTGTCCGGAGTGTTTTCCAGGACAAAAATGTCAATGCAGATTCCGCAGTTCTCTCTTGGTTCAGCAACATCATTAAAGGTCCGGTAAGCCGTACCCTTCTTGATGAAGCGGCTGGCAGCTGCCCCATAGCCCGGGGTAAGTTCCGGGGCAAGGAGCTTATAGCCAGTTCCTAACTCTTTGTCAAAAACTTCCTTGAGCTTGTTAAAGTCTTTTCTAGGCATGTTGACATCGATGTCGTCATCCCAGGGAATAAAACCCCGGTGTCTGATCGTGCCCAAGACTGATCCACCGCTTAGGGTGTAGTTGAGGTCATACTTGGCGCAAACAGCCATGAAATCCTGGAGCATCCCCAGCAGGGTCTGCTTCAGCTTTTTTAAATCTTCGCCTTCAACGTAAACTACGTGGTCGCTGTCCCCAAAAGCATTCTTCTGGGCCGCGAAGCCATCCTTGGTTCCTAATTTACTCATGCAGCTGCTTCCTAAAATTCTTCCTTAACAGCTTCCAAAGCAGCCGCGATGACCTGGTCCATGTTGTAGTACTTGTACTGGCCCAGGCGGCCGCCGAAGATAACCTTGGCATCTTCCTTGTCAGCCATTTCCTTGTACTGAGCGTACAAGTTGTTGTTTCTGTCATTGTTGACCGGGTAGTAAGGCTCGTCACCCTTGTGCCAGTCAGCTGGGTATTCCCGGGTAATGATTGTCTTGTCCGGGTCACCCTTGCCAAATTCAAAGTGCTTGTGTTCAATCACCCGGGTGTATGGCGTTTCGGCGTCAGTGTAGTTGATCACCGCGTTGCCTTGGTAGTTGCCCACGTTCTTTTCTTCAGTTTCAAAGCGAAGGGACCGGTATTCCAGTTCACCCAAGCGATAGTCAAAGAATTCATCGATCGGGCCAGTGTAGACGACCTTGTCAAACTTTTGCAGGTACTCGTCCTTCTTGGCGAAAAAGTCAGTATCCAGTTCAACCGTGATCTTGTCATCCTTGAGCATGTTTTCCACCAGCTTGGTGTAGCCGCCCTTAGGAATCCCCTGGTAGTCATCGTTGAAGTAGTTGTTGTCATAAATCAAGCGAACTGGCACCCGCTTGATGATGAAGGCCGGCAGTTCAGTTGCCTTTCTGCCCCACTGCTTTTCCGTGTAGCCCTTGATCAGCTTCTCGTAAATATCGCGGCCAATCAAAGAAATAGCCTGTTCTTCCAGGTTTTGCGGGGTCTTGCCCGCCATTTCAGAGCGCTGTTCATTGATCTTGTCCATGGCTTCTTGCGGCGTCCGGACGCCCCACATTTGAGTAAAGGTGTTCATGTTGAAGGGCAGGTTGTACATCTTGCCCTTGTAATTGGCTACCGGGCTGTTGGTGTAGCGGTTAAATTCCGCGAACTGCTGGACATATTCCCAGACTTCCTTGTTTGAGGTGTGGAAAATGTGGGCCCCGTACTGGTGGACTTGGATACCGTCAATTTCCTTAGTGTAGATATTGCCGGCGATGTGGTCACGTTTTTCGATTACCGTAACTTCGTGGCCCCGCTTGGCTGCTTCGCGCGCAAAGACAGCACCGAAAAGACCTGCACCAACTACTAAATACTTGCTCATACTTGTTTTGCTCCTTTTATTTAAAAGTGGGTCTGCTTCTTGCCAATGCCAAGCTTGCGCTTGATCAAGTTGATCCCCTTCACTATCTTCTTTTCGCCGCCCAGCTGGCCCCAGGTCATCTCAGTGTAGTTCTGCTTGGTCGTGTAAAGCCAGACGTCCATCAATCTTTCAGAAATATAGCCATAGACCCGCTGATCCTGGACTGAGTAACTGGAAATGTCTATTTGTCCTTCCAGCTTGCTAAGAACGCTGAAGATGAATTCACAGTAATCGTTAAACTGCTCTTTCTTCATGACGAACATGTTAAACATGTGGGCACTGCGCCGTTTCATCATCATGTCAAAAGCCGGCAGATAGTCTGGATAGGCATCCGCGATAATTTCACGGGTCTTGTCCAGGGGCTCTGCCGGATGGGCATGAACATAGTGGTCATAGTTGCTTTCGATGTAGTAGTTCCGCTTAGTTGGAACGATTACATCATGTTTTTCAAGCAATTTGGCAAAGTCAGCCTCCTTGGCAACATTTTCCAAAGTAAAAGGCTTCTTAACATAAAAATAGCGTCGATAATGGACCAAGCCCACCGCATCAACGTCCTTTAAGTTCTTCCAGGCCCAGTAAATCCCTGTCAGTTCATTATAATAGGGGTTCTTGGCCGAAATGTTTTCACCAGCATCATCGCGCTGGTAATCAATTCCCGGCTTGTAGTTCTTGACCGCGCCAACCAGGACCGGCAGATAGACAGAGTCAGCCGGCATTGGGAACTGCTTGTGTGCCGCGACTAATACTTTAATTTTCACTAGTTTCCCCCTGTTTTAGTAAGCTCCTTCTTTTTTGAAGATGCTGAAAATAGTTTGGAAGAAAATCTTTACGTCATATCCAAAAGAGATATTGTCGATGTATTCCAGCTCAACGTCACAGCGCTCCGGGTAGCTGATGTTGCTCCGACCTGTTGCCTGCCAAAGGCCCATGGCACCTGGCCTGACCGAGAGAAACTTGTCTTTGCGGTCACCGTATTCTTCCAGTTCTTTTTCCACCACTGGCCGTGGACCAATGATGCTCATGTCGCCTTTGAGAATATTGACAAACTGCGGCAGTTCATCAACTGATGTCCGCCGCATCCAGCGGCCAATCGGAGTAATTCTTGGATCTTCATCAGCCAGCAATTTGTAGTCATTGGCTACATACTTGGCATACAAATCAGGATCGCTTTTTAAAATTCTCTCCGCATCCATTCGCATCGAACGGAATTTGTACATCATAAAGGGCTTGCCGCCCTTACCGATTCTTTCTTGGGCAAAAAAGGCTGATCCGCCGTCCTGGCTCTTAATGATCAGAGACAGAATCAAGAAAATCGGCGAGAAAACTACCAGAGCCAGCAAGCTGCCGACAATGTCCAAGAATCTCTTTATATACTTGTAGGTGCCCAGTTTTTTCTCGTAATTGGACGATTTCTCTTTTTTACTCATTTATTACCCGTACAACTTAATAACTAAACAATTTTTGCTATCTTTTACACAAAATTGCGCTTTCTTCAACGCATTTACTAAAGACACCACTAACCGCATTATAACCAAGTATAACATCTTTTACTTGTATTGTGCACTATCAATAGCAGGCTGTAGCTGTAAACAAAAAATGCTGGATGATCGCATCCAGCATTCTCTAAATTGTTTGCAATTACTGAACTGACTTTGTCTTGAGGCCCATGGCTTTTCTGATCAAGTCACTGATTCTTTGCCGTTCCGTCGTAGACACTTGCTGGTAAGATACGCCATCTTGCATAAAGCCAGTGCCGTGGGTGTAGTCAGTTACGACATTCTTCGTGGCTGGCAAGTACGATGATGCCAGGGAAGTCAAGTCACTGAAAGTCAAGTCGGTTTGAACCTGCTTGGACAACGATGAAACAAAGCTGGTGTTCAGCAGCGTCTGGGCTGATTCGGCCTTCTTGACCAGGGCCTGCAGCACTTGCCGCTGCCGCTTTTGCCGGCCGTAGTCACCTTCTGGGTCATCATACCGCATCCGGCTGTAAGCCAGAGCCTTAGCCCCGTCCATGTGGGTCTTCTGGCCCTTGGTGAAGGTGTAGCCTTCGTAGCTGAAGCTCAGAACCGGCGCGATGTCAACCCCGCCAACCTTGTCGACGATGGTCTTAAGCCCGCCCATGTTAACCAACACGTAAGCATTGATCGGGATGTTGAAGTACTTCTTCAGCACCTTAGCAAGTTCACCAGCATTACCGTATGCGTAAGCCGCGTTCAACTTAGACGGTGAGTGTTCCGGATAGTCCGGCAGGTTGACTTGAATGTCACGTTCGAAGCTGACCAAGGTGGTCTTCTTGGTCTTTGGGTTCAAGACCGCGACCATGATGGAGTCAGTCCGGCCTTTGTAGGTTCTGCCCAAAGCCCCGGTGTCCGTCCCCATCAAGAGGACTGCCAGCGGCTTCTTGCTACTGATGACATCGTTCTTGCTCCCGTTTTCCGCGCTGCTGATCCCGCCTGAACGGTAAGCAGTATTGGCCGCGTTCTTAACTGAACTGTATTCATACCAGGCAAAGCCAGCCAGGCCAAGCACGATTACCCCAACGACAGTCCAGAAGATCCGCCAAAATTTGTTGCGTTTCTTCCGCTTCTCAGTTCTTGTATTTAACTTTTTCTCATTCACAGCTTTTCACCATATGTCCAATCTTTAGAATAGATGCAATAGTTTCATTATATATAAAAACTCCGGGTCTGCACCAGACAAATCCACTTTCTTCTGTTTTTTTAAAAAAACTTAGACAAATGCCCGCTAACACTTCAATTTTAGCAGATCTCCCTGCCATTTAAACTCTATTGATTGAAAGCCATATACAAAAAGAGGAGTCAAAGCTCGCCTTTAACTCCTCTGCAACTTTTTATGATTAGTAGCCGGTACTAGTGTTTTGACCGTACATATTTTGGCTGCTGTCCTGCGTTCCGTAACCATAATTGTAAGTGGAATTAGAATTATAATTAGACCCGTAATTGGAATTATAGTTGGAACCGGTATTAGTATCAGAGCCAGGAGCAGTCGTTGAACCGCCAGCATTGCTACCAGGGGTATTTCCGGCAGAACTGCTTGAGCTGCTAGAATTAGTTGAACTGGTCGAGCTGCTAGTTGAAGTATCGATTGAGTCAGTCTTTACCTTTTTGGTCTTAAGCCCCAGGGCTTTTCTGATCAAGTTGCTGATTCTCTGCCGCTCAGAAACAGAAATCTTCTGGTAGGAAACCCCGTTTTGCATATAGCCAGTACCGTGGGTATAATCAGTTTTCAAGTTCTTTGTGGCTGCCAGGTAGCTCTTTGCCATAGAAGTCATGTCACTGAAAGTCAAGTCAGTTTGCACTTGCTTGGACAGGGAAGAAATGAAGCTGGAGTTCAGCAAGGTCGTCGCGCTTTCAGCCTTCTTCAAGAGAGCGGAAAGAACTTGCCGCTGCCGCTTTTGCCGGCCGTAGTCACCTTCTGGGTCATCATACCGCATCCGGGAATAAGCCAGTGCCTTGGCCCCGTCCATGTGAGTCGTTTTACCCTTGGTAAAGGTGTAGCCTTCATAGCTAAAAGACAGTACCGGAGCAATATCGATCCCGCCGACCTTGTTGACGATGGTCTTAAGGCCACCCATGTTAATCAAGACGTAGGCATTAATCGGAATATTGTAGTACTTCTTCAAGACCTTGGCCAATTCCTTGGCATTGCCGTAAGCATAGGCCGCGTTCAACTTGGAAGGCGACTTGTCCGGGTAGTCAGGCAGGTTGACCTGCTGGTCTCTTTCGAAGCTGACCAGAGTCGTTTTCTTGGTCTTTGGATTCAAGACCGCAACCATGATGGAGTCGGTCCGGCCCTTGTAAGTTCTCCCCAAAGCCCCGGTATCAGTCCCCATCAAAAGGATTGCGATCGGCTTGGAGCTGCTGATGACGGAATTCTTGCTCCCGTTTTCTGCACTGCTAATCCCGCCAGACTTGTAAGCTGAATCTGCCGCGTTCTTGACTGTATGGTACTCGTAGTAAGCAAAGCCGGCAATCCCAAGCAATAAGACGGCCAGGATGCTCCAGAAGACGCGCTTGGCTTTACCACGCTTCTTCCGCTTGCCAACTCTGGTGTTTATATTGTTGTCATTTTTCAAAGTCTTCACCAGTATCCTATTCTTTTGAAATAAAAATTATTATCTCCATTATAGTTAAACTGGTATCAGATGGACGCTGGCAGACAGATTTTTATCTTTTTTGAAGAGTATTTTCACATCTTGGTCAAAGAAAAAATCCCGCTGACGCGGGATTTTTCTGCTTACTTGATTTTAGAAGTTTGCGGACTTGATGTACTTGCCGCTGGCTACTGCGTAGAATTTCTTGCCTTGGAAGATCACAACAGAGCCGTAAGTGTACTTCGTGCTGCCCTTCTTTTGCAGGCCCTTAAGTGCCTTTACCTTCTTGCCCTTCTTGACATAGATGTAGGCATTCTTCTTAAGAGTCCGCTTCTTGCCGACAGTGATGTTGCCAGCCTTGATGTACTTGCCGTTGCTGAGCTTGTAGTAAACCTTGCCCTTGATGATCCGAATGCCAACAGACTTGGTGTACAGGCCCTTCTTGTAACTCTTAGCCTTAGTCTTCTTGCCCTTAGCTGAGTAAAGAGCGGCGTTGTGCTTCAAACGGATGTAAGTACCAACCGTTTGGTAGCTGATCTTAGCACCTGAGCGCTTGTCAAACATGTACCACTTGCCGTTAATCTTTTGCAGGCCGTACAGCATTTGGCCAGTCTTAGGGCTGTAGTAGGCAGTCTTCTTTTGGCTGGCAATGTACTGGAAGCCAGTCTGCATTACGCCGGTCTTCTTGTCGAACATGTACCACTTGCCGTTAATCTTAATTTGGCCGACAACTCTTGCACCTGAACCTGGAGCGAAGTAGTAAGTCTTGCCGTCGATCTTTTGCAAGCCATACAGCATGTGGCCACTAGCTGGGTCGTAGTAAACCGTCTTGTTTTGGCTAGTGATGTACTGGAAGCCAGTTTGCATTACGCCATCTTCCTTGCTGAAGAGGTACCAGTTGCCGTCGATCTTGATTTGACCGCCGAACCGGGCGCCTGAACCTGGAGCAAAGTAGTAAGTCTTGCCGTCGATCTTTTGCAGGCCATACAGCATTTGGCCAGTAGCTGGATCGTAGTAAACCGTCTTGTTTTGGCCAGCCAGGTATTGGAAACCGGTCTGCATTTTGATTGAGCCGTCATCAGTTGAATCGTTGTACAGGTACCAGTTGCCGTCCTTGTTAACTTGGTAGCTGAAGCTGTCAGTTGACCGCTTGGCTTCCTTTAAGGACGCAGCTGCCAGTTCAGGCTTCGGACTATTTTCGTTCCAATCCCAAACACCTTGGTCAGTAACTGAGTTGGCCAAGACAGTCGTCTTGTCACCATCGATCAAAACCAAGAAACTTGGTCCAAGAGTTGCATTAAGGCCCTTGCCGGCAATTTCGCCCCGGTTGCCCATGTAAGCATTGATCAAAACAACGTGGTTAGCAAAGTAATCCTTGTCATAGGTTACGCCATTAACCGTAATCTTGTCGCTCTTCAAGTTGGCCGGATTGATCTTAACTACGTAGTATGAGTAAGTAGCAGTACGCCAAGTTGATGGTACAGACGCGCCAAGTACCAGACCGTCACCATTCAGAGGAACGTAGTCCCCGTCTACCTTGTCAGAAACAAAGCCCAGCATGGTAACGTTGTCCCCAACTGCGATGTTAGTCTTAACAGCCAAGTCTGTGTCACTGGCATGGTTGACCCGGGCATCAACGAAGAGGTAGTACTTACCATTCAACTTGACTAAGTCTGGCCGTTCGATTTCATCACCGGACAGAACAGTCTTAACAAGCGGCTTGTACAGGACTTGCTTGCCATTTTCGTTAGTAGCTACCTTAGGATTCTTAGGGTCGCTCATGTCAAGTTTGAGCAAACCGATAGCACTGTTACTTACGGCCGCTCTAGTACTCATGTCAGTGCTGTTGAGCAGCTTGAACAATTCACTTACGTTGTAAGCCGCGTTACCGCCATATCTGCCCCAGTCGTAAAGATTGTCAGCACCTTCTGGGTCATCGCCAAGGTCACCAGTAGCAGTTTCAAAGGCCAAATAGTAAGTACCGTCGCTGTCCTTGAAGACGTGGCCATCACGCATTTGTGGGTTGTTGGCACCACGGTTTTCGCTGTTCTTCCATTGTTCAAAGTTTTGGTAAACAGTACCGTCACCGATAAAGAGAATGTGGTCGTTTTCAGTGTTCTTGATGTAAACACCGTCAGCGTTCTCGCCAATGTTGACCGTGATAGTGGCAACTCTTTGGTTGTTGCTTTCTTGAGCAACGACGTTAGCGTAGAACAATTGGATTGAGCCGTCAGCGTTAAGCATAGCTGAACCGGACCATTGGCCAATTGCCGGGTCATTGTTGTAGCCAAAGATTGAGCCGGCAACCTTCCAGTTAGCAAAGTTGTTGTCACCATACTTGTTGTAAAGCAGGTACAAGTGGCTGTCGCTCTTGTGCGGAATACCCATCATGGCCACAACCAGCTGGTAGCCATTCCAGTTTTGCACGTAGCCAGTTTCTGGGTCTTGAACTGGCCAGGAGTCCCAAATGTCCATGGTTGCTTCTTCGCCAGTTTCAGCGTCCTTGACCTTGTCCAGGCCAGGCATGTTGACAACCTTTTCCCCCTTAAAGAGTGGAATTTGGGAGCTGCTGTCGCGTTCAACGATCTTCTTGGTGATTGAGTCGTAGTCCTTCAAAGTGTACTGACTGTCTTCAGTCTTGTTCAGAACCATCTTGTTCAAGGCAGCGATCTGCGTGTCAGTCAGCTTGTCCAGTTCCAAAGTGCTGCCTTCTCTCAAAGCAGCAGCCACGATCTTCTTACCAGTGTCATTCAGTTTGGCGTAGTTGTCCTTGGCAGCTTGCGTGGTCAAATAGCTGTTAATAACTGAGCCTTCGCCAATGTTTTCGTTTGAAACATCTTCACTGATGTTTTGCTTCCCAAGTTCTGAAGTTTCATCACTGGAGGTGTTGCCAGTAGATGAGCCTGGGTGAGTCTGGGTGTTGTCACTGGCTGAACCTGGGTTGTCGGTCGTGTTACCAGTACTCTTAGTATCAGTCTTAGTACCGGTGTTGGTACCGGTTGAACCTGGGTTAGTTGGGTCTGGAGTGCCAGTGGTCGTGCCGGTTGAACCTGGGTTAGTTGGGTCTGGAGTGCCAGTGGTCGTACCAGTAGTAGCTTGGTTGGTATTGCCAGTTGCAGTGTTGGCAGTCCCGTTATTCGCGGTATTGGTGTTGTTAGTGCCAGCTGCGGTGTTGTTATTAGCTGCAGTCGTGGTATCAGCTGTCGTAGTCGTAGTAGTTGCTGCAGTAGTGTTAGTCGGAGCAGCCGTAGTGTTGGCGGTAGTCGTAGTTGCAGTAGTTGCAGTAGTTGCTGCCTTGACTTCAGTCGTTGCCTTTTCAACAGTATCAGCCTTAACAGTTTGTGCCTTACCCGCGCCAGCAAGCAAACCAATGGTCATTGCTGAGAGCATCAAGTAGTCTTTGCCGAACAGGCCGTGTTTCTTTTCTTCCTTTTTCATAATCTTAAGTTTTTCCTCTAAAAAATAATCTGTCTATTACTTAAAAATATAGAATATTTACACATTTTACTCAGCCAGCTAATAAGCACACTAAGCAATACTTTTATTTTACAACATTTCTTTCACATTTTTTGTAGCATTTGTATTGACTTATCTATTTAAAGATAAATCACTTTAAGCCCCGCTGATTCTCCAAGCTCACTTAAGAAAATAAAGCAATATTTTCTGTAATATATTTTCCGCCTATTCCTTCTTTATGTAATCATGTTAGAATGACAAAGTTGTTTGTTCTAACACTAAAGTAATTTTGTAAAGAAGAGGAATTTCCGTGAAGAAAACAATGCAAAAAATAACGGCCCTCCTACTGGCTTCAGCCAGCTTCCTCGTGGCCAGTCCCTCCAAGGCCAGCAGCCTGGCTGACCGCGACTACCAGGGGCAAAAAGTTATCACCGTCAACCAGAACCGGCCAGCTTTTTCCAAGAAAACCCTGTCGACTAAAAAGGGGGCCTGGCAGAGCTACCACAAGCTGGACTCTTTAAACCGAGCCGGGGAAGCCGATGCCCTGCTGAACAAGCGGCTCATGCCGACCAAGGCCAGAGAGCCCCTTTACTGGAACCCAACCGCCTGGCACAACAAGAAGATCGCCGGCGGCTGGCTCTACAACCGCAGCCACCTGATCGGCTACCAGCTGACCGGGCAAAACAACAACCCTAAGAACCTGATCACCGGGA
Source organism: Lactobacillus delbrueckii subsp. bulgaricus (assembly GCF_046938665.1). Lineage (GTDB taxonomy): Bacteria > Bacillota > Bacilli > Lactobacillales > Lactobacillaceae > Lactobacillus > Lactobacillus delbrueckii_C. The sequence goes on along the minus strand of NZ_JBKZCD010000005.1, from coordinate 69,193 downwards.
CCCGGCAATTAAACGACCCAGGCATGCTCAAGTACGAAAACCAGGTGGCCAGCTATCTCAAATCCTCCAGCCACCACTACATCCGCTACCGGGTCAAGCCAATCTTCCGCGGCCGGGAGCTTTTAGCCCGCGGGGTTGAAATGGAAGCCCAGTCCACCGGCTCTAACGCGGTCCGCTTCCACGTCTACATTTTCAACGTCCAGGACGGCGTCAAGCTCAACTATTCAAACGGTACCAGCCTGGTTACCGGCGCGGCGAAAAAGACCGTTGCTAAAAAGACCGTTGCTAAAAAGTCCACTTCTTCTAAAAAGAAGATCAAGACCTCTACCACCGGCCGGATTGTTGGTAACCGCCGGTCCAAGATCTACCACGTTCCAGGCCAGGCCGGCTACCATATGAACTCAGCCAACGCGGTCTACTTCCGCACCGAAACTGAAGCCAAAAGAGCCGGCTACCGCCGGGCCCTGCGCTAAGGCATGTTTCTTGATTTTTTGCAAGGGCCTGTGTAATATTGGCATTAGGAAAAGGCAAGAGAGATGACCCTACCTTTTCCTATGAAGGTTTTATATCATACTCTTTTCTTATTGCATTTTTACACACATACTCTTTTATCTTATTTGTACAGTTTTGGTACAATATGTTGGCATATCGGGCGACTCATTTCAAACACTTCTAACATCATTCGCATTTTTACCGATTCCTTTCTATTCATAAATGCATCGAAGCGCCATATGTCATCCCCTTTTACACATCTATTTAAAGAGGAGTCCCAACTAAGTTGGGGCCCCTCTTTTCTTTTATTCAGCTTTCTTCTTGCTGGACTGCTTTTCAGTCTTCTTAGTCGTTTTCTTACTCGTTTTCTTCTTTTCCATCTTCTTCACCGGCAACGGGCTCTCTTCCAGCTTGTTCAAGCTGATTTGGCGGAGCAGCTTCTTGAAGTGGGCCTGGCTTCCGATTTTTTTCACCTGCCCCCGGTTCCCCTTGAACCAGTAGACGCCACTGGCGTCCGCAAAGAGGCTGACCAAGTCAGAACCCGCGTAAGCGCCGGTCAAACTTCCTTCCGTCTTGCCAATCGCCACTTCTTTCCGGTAAAAGTAGCGCGGCTTGGCCCCACCAACTGGGAAATAGCCCGGCAAGCTGTTTAAAGTAATCCGGCCGCTGGCCGCTACCGCCAAAACCAGCAGGTCACTCACCGCCTGCCCAGTCTGGTTATCGATCTCCAGCTGGAGCTCGCCGCTCTTTTCTTCTGTCTCCCAAACATTCAGCCCCGCAGCAACGCTGGCAGCAGGCAGGTCCTGGTTGGCCTGCTTAAGTGCCTGGTTTTCCTTGGCCAGGCGGGCATTTTTCTTCTTTAAACTGGAATTATCGCTCGCCAATTTGTCCAGGCGTTTTTTAATGCTGAAAGCTTCCTGGCTCTTAGTCCGGCTGGCCTGGTAGAGCTGGCCAGCCAGCTGGCTGTTTCTCTGGGTCTGCTTGGCAGCTTGCGTGCTCAGCCAGACGCTGGCGCCCATGGCGGCAAAGCCCACGACCAGGGCCAAAACCGTCAGCCAGGTCAGCCAATTTTTCTCCTTCATCGTTCTATCCCCCTTATTTTTTAAATATCACTTTTTCATTATACTACTTCCTTTGAAAAGGCTTCCTCCCCCTTGGATAAAAGAAAAAGGCGAGAACTTCCCGCCTTATTGAGCATCGCGCTCGGCAATATCGCAGCGCATAAGCTTCTCAATGATGTCAATATATTCCCGCGGCACCTGCTGGCCCAGATAGGTCAAGCGGATATCGCGGTCGGTTAGGTCGACCACCCTGCGGTCTTCCTGCCCCCCTTGTTCCAGCATTTCTACCGGCAGCCCAGCCAGAATGCTGTTTCTGGACACGCCAAAAATATTCGCTATCTTCTCAACAGCCTTCATCCGCGGCACCTTGCGGCCAACCTCCCAATTAGAGATGGTCTGCTTGCTTACTCCCAAGGCCAGGGCCAGCTCCTGCTGGCTCATCCCCCGCCGCCGGCGCAGGTCTCGCAAATACTTGCCAATCATGTTCTTTTCCATCCAAAGTCACCACCTGTCATAAGCATAACATAAGTTGTAATAAAATGAAATGTTTATGAGAGCTTTTTGCCTTTTTTGAGAAAAGAATATAAAAGATAAAAAGAAGCCTGCTTCCGCAGACTTCTTAATTAACTTTATTACTTGGTCATTTCTGACTTCTTTTCCCGCAGCATCAAGGCATCAACGGTTTCCCGGGCGTCAGCACCGCGGTTGACCACGGCGTCAACGGCAAAAACGATTGGCATTTCCACGTCATACTTGTCAGCCAGTTCCAAGGCGGCTGGAATGGCGTTGATCCCTTCAACGACCATGCCGACTTCCTTCTTGGCTTCTTCAGCGCTCTTGCCCTTTCCGATCAAGTAGCCAGCATTGTTGTTCCGGCTTTCCTTGCTGGTAGCGGTAACGATCAAGTCCCCCATGCCAGCCAGGCCGTCAAAGGAGTCTTCCTTGCCGCCCATCTTAAGGCCCAGGCGCTTGATTTCCGCCATCCCGCGGATAATCAAGGCAGCCCGCATGTTGTCCCCGTAGCCCAGGCCGGAGCAGATCCCGCTGGCCAAAGCAATTACGTTCTTCAAGGCCCCGCAGAGCTCAACGCCCAAGCGGTCAGAGTTGGTGTAAACCCGCATGTTCTTGTTCATGAAGACATCCTGGACCTTTTCGGCCACAGCTTGGTCTTCACAGGCGGAAACGATGGTAGTTGGCAGGTCCTTGGCCACTTCTTCAGCGTGGGTCGGACCAGACAGGGCAACGTAGTGGACATTGCCATGCTTGCCGTCCTTGTTCAATTCGTCAGCGATGACTTCCGTCAAAGTCAAAAGGGTGTCTGGTTCGATCCCCTTAGCCACGTCAACGATGATCTGCCCGTCTGGAATGAACGGCGCAGCAGTCTTAGCAGTTGAGCGGACGAAGACTGATGGTACGGCGAACAGGATGATATCCTTGCCTTGGCAGGCTTCCGCAATTTCCTTAGTAAATTTAATTTCGTCAGGAATAACCATACCTGGCAGGTTCTTCTGGCGACGAGTTCTTGAGAGTTCGTCGACTTCTTGCGGCAGGGCTGACCAGACGGTCACTTCATGACCAGAGTTGCTGAGCATCCGGGCCAGTGCCATGCCCCAAGTACCTGCTCCCAAAACACCGATTTTTGCCATATTATTACCTCACTTAGTTTGTTGATTCCTATTCGCGGCGGCAAAACGGCCGCCACTGATCTAACCTATTATAGCACTCAGCTGGCAACTTTCTCTTTAACCCTAGCCTAATTATTAAAAAATTAGCCTTTGCCTACACAAAAAAGACGTTTCCCAATTGAAACGTCCGTTAGAGAATAGCCATATTAAAAAGTGTAAACAAAAAACAGCTATGCATTTATCTCCAAGTGAAAAACTCAAGAGTTTATTAAAAGCAACCGCTTACTCTTGCATAGACTATTGTATGATGTAAAATAGTCTTTGACAAGGCTTTTCGTGAATTTAAACATTTTTTATGCACTTTTTTAAAAAAGGCGAACGATTTTTTCCTAATTGCTTTCTCAGCAACATAACATTTTATCAATTTGTACTAACGCTATCCGCTATAGTATACTGAACAGTAGGATTATCCTTCAACGATTTGGACATATGTCTAAATAAGGGGATTATAACTAAAAATAAATTATATTATAACGATGAATAAGGTGTAATTCAGCAATGTTTAAACAGCTTAGGAAAGCAAACCGAAACGACCACTTGCTTATCGCGGCTACTTTGATTTTGTTGGTCGTCTTCAACCTCAGCTTGCTCAGTTACGTCCAGGAACAACAGAAAGCAGCCGAGCGCGACCAGGCCCAGGCCCTGGCAACCGGCTTCTCCAGGACCTTGAAGGGCGAGATCAAGAACGCCCTGACCCTGTCGACGACTCTGAAGGAACTAGTTTTAGCCAGCAATGGCAAAGTCGCCAATTTCTCCACCGTGGCCAGGGACCTTTTAGAAGAAAACGAAGCGGCCAGCAACCTGCAGCTGGCGCCTAAAGGGAAAGTCACGGAAATCTACCCTTTAAAAGGAAATGAAGCTGGCAAGATCAACCTTTTGACCGACCCGGTCCGCGGTCCCTTATGCCGCTACGGGATCAGCCACCAGGTCACCGTGACCCAGGGGCCAATTGCTCTTAAGCAGGGCGGAAAAGGCCTGGTCATGCGGACGCCGATTTTTATCAAGAAAAACGGCAAGAAGCAGTTCTGGGGCTTCGGCGTTGTAGTGATGAAGATCCCCCAAACCTTCTCCTCCACCGCGGCCAACCTTAAATCAGCCGGCTACAGCTACGAATTAGAAAAGCAAGTTTCTCCCTTAAATACTAGCTACAAGCAGGTCATGCAAAAGGGCAGCCTCCACGAGCCGATCACCTACAGCTTCACGACTGCTGACAACAGCAAATGGCTCTTGAAGCTGGCTCCGGCCAAGGGCTGGCGCTACAACAAGTGGAACTGGTTCATGGGCTATATCGCGATCATCGACTTCGCTATCGCTGGTCTCATGCTCTGGGTTATCAGCCGGCGGATCAGCGGGCGGATCCTGGAAAGAGAAGCTACCCTAGATCCTTTGACCCAGGCTTACAACCGGCAGGGCTTTGACTGGAAGCTGGCGAGCCAGGGGGAAAAGGAGACTACGGTGATCATGCTGGACATTGACGACTTCAAGTCGATCAACGACGTCTTTGGTCACCAGACCGGGGACGCGGTTTTAGTCCAGCTGACCAGGAACTTGCAGAAGTGCTTCGGGCCAAAGGCCATCATCGGCAGAAACGGCGGGGACGAATTCGTCGTGGCTCTTCCCGGCAAGATGAGCGACAACCGGCCAGCCATCAAGGGACTGTCTGTTTTAAAGCAGGAAGTAGAAAACAACGGAGAAGCAATTCCTTTCTCCGTTTCCATCGGCTACAGCGAGTTCCCGGGCCAGGCCAAGGACTATGAAGAGGCCTTGAAGTTCGCCGACGCGGCCTTGTATGAGGTGAAAATTGCCGGCAAGAACAATTTTGCCAGCTACAAGTCCAGCTTGTCGGAGAAGAAGCACCACAACCAACTGGGCCTGGGTTTAAGAGCCCTGGCAGCGGGCGACCCGACTCCCCTTTTGGTCATGCAGATGGATACTAAAGAAGCCATCTACGTTAACAAGAGCCTGCTGGAGCTGTTTGGCTGCGAATTGTCGTCAGAATTCTACGACTATTACGGCCAGTCCCTGCTCAACCTAATTTCCCCGGGCGACCAGGCCAGGGTCAAGGAGGAGTTTACGGATTTTGTTGAGTCAGCAGTTGATGAAGAGCGCTTTAGGGGCGACTGCCAGATTTTGACGGCAGATGCCCGGACCCTACGCGTCTTCTGCGACATGAAGTATTCTGTCAACCAGCGCTATGGCGCCTTGGTTTACATCAGTTTTGTCCTTAATTAACGGAGGCAGAAAAATGGCTGAAGAAGAAAAGAAGTTGAACATCCCTAACCTGCAGATTCTGGGCCAGGACGACAGCCCTCTTTTTCAAGGAGCAGGCAGCGAGGGCAAAAGCGTGACCTATCCCCAGAAGTTTGCCAACCACCCGGGCTTTAAGCGGGTCTTTCAGCCAGGCAAGTTGACTTTCGGCTTGATGGCCCCTTTTAAGGGCTACCCAGACAGCCAGATTCCGGATGTCAGTGACCTTTTTGCCTGCGCCAAGGCAGCAGAAGCTGCCGGCTTTGACGCCTTGTGGATCAGAGATGTGCCTTTTTATGACCCATACTTTGGGGACGTAGGCCAGGGCCTGGACCCGATCGCGACCCTGGGTGCCTTGGCCATGACCACAGACAAGATTGTTTTGGGATCTGCCGGCTTCATTTTACCTGAGCGGAACCCGATCCACGTGGCCCAGGCCGCCGTGTCAATCGACCGGCTCAGCAAGCACCGCTTCCTGCTGGGCCTGGTCAGCGGGGACCGGAAGAATGAGTTTAAGGCTTTTGGCCGGGACTGGAATGAGCGCAGCGAGATCTTCAGAGAAGGCTGGGACTTAACCAAGAAGTCTCTGACACACCCCAACCGCCTGCACTTCAGCGGCAGCTACTACAGCAAGCTGACCGGGTCTTTGAGCGTTGTGCCTCAGCTTGAAGAGGGCTACTCAATGCCGCTGATGGCGATCGGCCGCTGCCGGCAGGAGCTCTCCTGGCTGGCTAACGAGCCGGACGCCTGGATCTGGCATGGGATCGGCGAAGATGAGACGGCGCCGGCGGTTAAGAAGCTGAATGATTTGAATGAGGACGGCAACTGGCATCCCTTCGGCTACCAAAACTTCGTTGAGCTGTTGGATGACCCGGACGCCCCATGCGAGCTCTTCAACAAGATCTACCTGCGCGGGGGCGCCAAGAGCATGGCCCAGTTCTGGCGCAAGCAGCGCGAGGAAGGCTTAAACCACGTAATCATCAACTTCAAGCCAACCAAGCGGCCGATCGCTGACTGCCTGGCTGACATGGAAAAGTACGTTTTCCCGGAAGTAAATAAAGACTAAAAAAGGCTCTGCCATCGTGCTTGATGACAGAGCCTTTATTTTTGCTCAAATTAATTACTTAGCTGAGCTGGTCTTGCTTGCTGAAGTTGACTTTGCGCTAGTCTTCTTTGCAGCCTTCTTGGTTGACTTCTTAGCAGTCTTAGCTGCCTTCTTGGTGTCCTTAGCAACCTTCTTAGTTGACTTCTTAGCAGTCTTAGCTGCCTTCTTGGTGTCCTTAGCAGCCTTCTTGGTTGACTTCTTGGTAGTCTTAGCTGCCTTCTTAGTGTCCTTAGCAGCCTTCTTAGTTGACTTCTTGGTAGTCTTAGCTGCCTTCTTAGTGTCCTTAGCAGCCTTCTTGGTAGTCTTCTTGGTTGACTTCTTTGCGGCCTTCTTAGCTACCTTCTTGGCAGCCTTCTTAGTTGACTTCTTAGCAGCCTTCTTGGTGTTCTTCTTAGTTGACTTCTTAGCTGCCTTCTTAGTGCTCTTCTTGGCAGCCTTCTTAGCGCTCTTCTTAGTTGACTTCTTAGCAGCCTTCTTGCTTGATGATAAAGCTTCTGATGAGCTGCTCTTTGAAGCTTCTGATGAGCTTGAAGCCTTTGATGATTCTGATGAGCTAGTCTTCTTTGATGAAGTTGCTGAGCTTACTGAGCTGGTCTTCTTTGATGAAGTTGCTGAGCTTACTGAGCTGGTCTTCTTTGATGAAGATTCAGCAGCAGTCTTGTTGCTCTTAACTTCAGTCTTGTTTTCAGTTGCGGCCAGAACTGGGCTTACGCCAGTAGCCAGCAATGCAGCAGCAACAGTAGCTTTACCAAGGTTCTTCATTAAACGGTTGTTCTTCATAATACGGTTCCTTTCCCTATATCGGTATCAAAACAATTTTTATTACTTGCCCTTAATTATACTCAATTATTGAAGGATGTTAAGCTAAAAATTGAAGAAAATGAAAAAAGTTAGAATCAAACTTTTATCCTGCAAGCAGATAAAATTATCCAGCTTATTTTCAAGTTGAAAGAGCTTTTAGCCTGATTTTTTTCCACCTATGAACATTATATGATCGATTTCTATATGTCTACACAAAAACAAAAGTTATATTTTTAATAAAAAGTATAAACAAAAACAGCCCTGCTGCTCAGCAACAGGACTGTTAAAAGCCTTATTTCGATTTTTTCTCAACATAACAGAAAATCAGAATCGCACTGAAGGCAATAATCAAACCTAGAATAATCAGAGTCAGCTGGTTAGCTTCACCGGTTTGCGGCAGGCCAGAAGCAGACTTGCTGCTCTTGGCATTAGATTCTGCAGACGATCCTGCGGATGGGTTGCCCGGCTGTCCCGGCGCGCTTGGTGCACTTGGTGTGCCTGGCGTACCTGCCTTGCTTGGTGAGGTCGGCAGACCAGGAGTACCTGGAGAGCCTGGCAGACTGGCTGTCTTTCTCTTGTTATTCTTCTTTGTCTTCTTAGTCTTCTTAGTTTTCTTTGTCTTTTTGGTCGTTTTTGGCTTTTCATTTTCAGACTTCTGAGGAGTCGTTGGCTGGTCAGCCTTCGGCTGCTCTGGAGTCGTTGGAGTAGTTGGAGTTGACGGCGTAGTTGGCTGGCCAGGCTTTGGCGCGGTCTTCTTGGCGTCTTCGAAGGTCAAAGTACCTGATAGCTTGCCAGTAGCCAATTCAAGCGACTTGCTTTGGCTGGTCAAGACAACTTCATCCTTAAAGCCGCTGCCAGCAGTCGTTTGTTCAGTTGCAGTGTACTTGCCAAGTTTCAGGGATGGCAGAACGATCTGGCCACTAGCATTGGTCGTGTAGACCTTGCCGTTGACTGAGTCATCTGGGCCGGTGATCTTGAACTGAACGCCTGCAACCGGAGTTGTCGTGCCAGAGATGTACTTCTGGATCGTCAAGCTGCCCTTTTGGTCAACCGGTTGCTCTGGAGTAACCGGCTTAGCCGCATCATAGAAGGTCATGACATTGCTTGGCAGCTTGGTCGTACCGTCGTCAGCAATCGTCACCTTCTGTGTCTGACTGACCAGCTGGACGGAAGCCTTGAAGCCAGAACCTGGTGTGGTAAGTTCAGTTACCGTGTATTCGCCAGCCTTTAATGCTTCTGGCAGTTTGATCTGGCCGTTGGCGTCAGTGGTGTAAGTCTTGCCATTCACTTGCTCGTCTGGGCCAATGATCTTGAATTGGACGCCTGCAACAGCCGTAGTCGTGCCGGTAATGTACTTCTGAATTGCAAAAGTACCAGTCTTGGCTTCTGGCTTCGGAGTTTCCTTCTTAGCGTCGTAGAAGACCAAAGTGTCATTGGCTTGGTTAGTCTTGCCATCTGAACCAATCGTGATCGTCTTGGATTCATTAGTCAGATCAACGTTGTACAGGAATCCGGCACCAGCTTCTACTTGTTCAGTTACCGTGTAGGTCCCCTGCTTTAAAGAGCTTGGCATCTTGATCTTCCCATCTGAACCTGTGGTAAAGGTCTTGCCGTTTACCTGGCTATCCGGACCAGTGATCTTAAACTGCACACCAGCAACAGCCGTGGTCGTACCGGTAATATACTTCTGGATTGCAAAAGTACCGGTTTTTTCAACTGGAGTCGGCGGAGTTTCCGGTTTCTTTTTATCTTCAAAGACTAAAGTATCACCGGTCTTGTTCGTCTTGCCATTAGAATCGATCGTGATCGAAAGTTTTTGGCTCTCCAATTCAACCTCACCCTTGAAGTTGTTGCCGGCTTCCGTCAATTCTTCAACGGTGTACTCGCCTGGAGTCAATTCCGGAAGAGTGATCTGTCCGTTGGCATCCGTTTCTTTCGTCACGGAGTACTTGTCCGGGCCAGTGATCTTGAACCGAACGCCTTCAACCCCAGTCTTAGTACCAGAAATGTACTTTTGAATCGTGAAGGCACCAGTCTTTTCTTCTGACTTCGGTGTTTCCTTCTTCAGCTTGTCACTGAAGACTGCCTTGGCTACTGCCGCCTTGTCAGCTTCTACCGTGACCGTTTGGCTCTTTTCCTTAGCCGTTGGTTCTTCAACAACTGGATCAGAGTTCTTTACGCTCGTTTCAGTGATTGTGTAGTCACCTGGAGTCAAGTCAGTCAAACTGATCTTACCCTTTTCATCCGTTTCTTTCATTACGGAGTACTTGTTAGGACCAGTAATCTTGAACTCAACACCCTTGACTGGCTTAGAAGTATCAGCCTTGCCATCGGTCTTAGCGTACTTGCTGATTTCAAGGTTGCCCTTGGCCAGCTTGTCGCTAAATTGAGCATTTACCGTTTCCTTAGCCTTAACCGTTACCTTCTGCGTCTTTTCAGAGTCTGCAGTTGGCAGTTCTACGGCTGGACCAGACTTGGCTGTGCTAGTTTCGGTAATGGTGTATTCACCTGGAGTCAAGTCAGTCAAACTGATCTTACCATTTTCGTCCGTTTCTTTCGTTACGGAGTACTTGTTAGGACCAGTAATCTTGAACTCAACACCCTTGACTGGCTTAGAAGTATCGGTCTTGTCGTCTTCGTCCTTAGCGTACTTGCTGATTTCAAGCTTGCCATTGACCACTTCTGGCTTCTTCAGTTCATCGCTGAATTGAACCTTAGCTACCGCTGTCTTATCCGCCTTGACCGTTACCTTCTGCGTCTTTTCAGAATCTGCAGTCGGCAGTTCTACGGCTGGGCTGGACTTGGCTGCGCTAGTTTCGGTAATCGTGTATTCACCTGGAGTCAAGTCGCTCAAATTGATCTTACCATTTTCGTCCGTTTCTTTCGTTGCGGAGTACTTGTTAGGACCAGTAATCGTGAACTCAACGCCCTTGACTGGCTTTGAAGTATCGACCTTGCTGTCTTCGCCCTTAGCGTACTTGGTGATTTCCAAGTTGCCCTTGACTTCTTCCTTCTTCACCAGCTTGTCACTGAAGACTACCTTAGCTACCGCTGTCTTGTCCGCCTTGACCGTTACCTTCTGCGTCTTTTCAGAATCTGCAGTCGGCAGTTCTACGGCTGGGCTGGACTTGGCTGTGCTAGTTTCGGTAATGGTGTATTCACCTGGAGTCAAGTCGCTCAAACTGATCTTACCATTTTCGTCCGTTCCTTTCGTTACAGAGTACTTGTTAGGACCAGTGATCGTGAACTCGACGCCCTTGACTGGCTTTGAAGTATCAACCTTGCCATCGGTCTTAGCGTACTTGGTGATTTCCAAGTTGCCCTTGGCCAGCGTGTCGCTAAATTGAGCATTTGCCGTTTCCTTAGCCTTAACCGTTACGTTTTGGCTGGATTCAGCTGCAGTTGGAATTTCAACTACTGGACTAGACTTGATCGTTGACGTTTCCTTGACTTGGTATTCACCAGGAGTCAAGCCGGTCAAGCTGATCTTGCCGTTGGCACCAGTCTCTCTCGTTACTGAGTAGCCGTTTGGACCAGTAATCGTAAATTCTACTCCGGCAATTGGCTTAGTCGTGTCGGCTGAGCCATCGGCCTTCTTGGCGTACTTGGTAATTTCCAAGTTGCCCTTAGCCTGCGTATCGCTGAAGACGGCCTTGGCAGTTGTCGTCTCATCTTCCTCGATCGTGACTTCTTGAGTCTTCTCTGATTCGGATGGTTCTTCAACTACTGGGTCAGCTCTAGCTACGCTGATTTCTTCGATCTTGTACTTGCCGGCCTTGAGGTCAGTAAGCAGGATCTTGCCAGTCTCGTCAGTCGTTCTCGTTACGTACTTGCCCGTAGACTCATCCGTAATCGTGAACTCAACGCCTTTGACTGGCTTTGAAGTATCTGGTTTGCCGTCAGCACCCTTGACGTACTTGGAAATTTCCAGGTTGCCATGGGTCAGCACATCACTAAATTGAACCTTAGCAGTTGCCGTCTTGTCGGCATTCACCGTTACCTGCTGACTCTTTTCAGACTCAGCGGCTGGCAGCTTAACCTTTGGACTAGCCTTAGCTACGCTCGTTTCCGTGATCGTGTACTCGCCTGGAGTCAAGTCACTCAGGCTGATCTTACCGTCGGCACCAGTTTCTTTCTTGACTGAGTAGCCGTCTGGACCAGTAATCGTGAACTCAACGCCCTTGACTGGCTTTGAAGTATCGACCTTGCTGTCTTCGCCCTTAGCGTACTTGCTGATTTCCAGGTTACCCTTCATCAGCTTGTCGCTAAACTGCACCGTTGACGTTTCCTTAGCCTTAACCGTTACGTTTTGGCTGGATTCAGCAGCGGTTGGAACTTCAACTACCGGACTAGACTTGAGCGTTGACGTTTCCTTGACTTGGTATTCACCAGGAGTCAGGCCAGTCAAGCTGATCTTGCCTTCAGCATCAGTCTCTTTCTTGACTGAGTAGCCGTTTGGACCAGTAATCGTAAATTCTACTCCGGCAATTGGCTTGGTCGTGTCAGCTGAGCCATCGTCTTTCTTAGCGTACTTGGTAATTTCCAAGCTGCCCTTGACTTGCTCATCGCTGAACTGGACTTGCGCCACTGCCGTCTTGTCCGCGGTAACCGTTACCTCCTGGCTCTTCTCAGCTGCTGATGGTTCTTCAACTGCTGGACTTGAGTCCTTTACGTTGCTTTCGGTTACCGTGTACTTGCCTGGGGCAAGCCCGGACAGGTTGGCCTTACCGTTCTCATCCGTCGTCACCGTCTTAGAGTAGTTATCTCCAGTTACGGTAAATTCAACACCTAAGACTGGCTTGCTCGTGTCGGCCTTACCGTCTGCGCCTTTGACGTACTTGGAGATTTCAAGGTTGCCCTTGGTCAGTTCGTCGCTGAAGGTTACGCTCGCGGCCGTTGTCTTGTCGGCCTTGATCGTTACCTTCTGGGACTTGTCGGCTTCCGCTGGTTCTTCAACCTTTGGAGCTGACTTGGATACATCGGTTTCAGTGACCGTGTATTCACCCGGAGTCAGGTTGGTCAGGGCCGCTTGCCCGTCTTCGCCAGTCGTGACCGTCTTAGAGTAGTCATCTGGACCGGTTACCTTAAACTCGACACCGGAAATCGGCTTGGTCGTGTCGACCTCGCCGTCCTTATCCTTGGCATACTTGTGGATAAGCAAGCTGCCCTTGGTTGCCAGGTCGCTGAAGACCAGAGAGGCCGTCTTAGTCGTGTCGGCTTCAACGGTGATCTTCTGAGTCCGCTCGCTGGCTGCTGGCTCTTCAACGGCTGGCTCTGCCTGACTTACGTCAATTTCAGTTACGGTGTATTCGCCTGGAGTCAGATCGCTCAAGCTGATCTTGCCGTTGGCACCAGTCGTGAAGGTCTTAGCGTAGTTGTCTGGGCCAGTGATCAAGAACTCAACACCCTTGATTGGCTTCGACGTGTCCGCCGTGCCATCGTCCTTCTTGGCGTACTTGGAAACTTCCAGGTTGCCAGTGACTTGCGTGTCGCTAAAGACTGCCTTGGCAGTTGCCGTTTCATCTTCCTCAACCGTGACTTCTTGAGTCTTTTCTGATTCAGATGGTTCCGCAACTACTGGGTCGGCCCCAGCCACGTTGATTTCTTCAATCTTGTACTTACCGGCCTTGAGGTCAGTCAGTACGATCTTGCCAGTCGCATTAGTCGTTCTGGTTACGGACTTGCCCGTAGACTCGTTCGTAATCTTGAACTCAACGCCCTTGACCGGCTTTGAGGTATCGGCTTCGCCATCTTCCTCCTTAACGTACTTGGAAATTTCCAGATCGCCGTGAGTTAATACGTCACTGAACTGAACCTTGGTTGTCGCCGTCTTGTCCGCGGAAACTGTCACCTTCTTCGTCTTCTCAGACTCGGCGGTTGGCAGTTTAACCTTTGGACTGGCATTAGCCACGCTCGTTTCAGTAATCGTGTAATCGCCTGGCGTTAAGTCGGTCAAGCTGATCTTCCCATTCTCATCCGTTTCTTTCGTTACGGAGTACTTGTTAGGACCAGTAATCGTAAATTCAACGCCCTTGATTGGCTTGGAAGTATCGGCCTTGCCTTCCTCAGTTTCCGCGTACTTGCTGATTTCCAGGTTCCCCTTCATCAGCTTGTCGCTAAACTGAGCCGTTGCTGTTTCCTTAGCCTTCACTGTTACGTTCTGACTGGATTCAGCAAGACTTGGTACTTCGACTACCGGACTAGACTTGACCGTTGAGCTTTCCTTGACCTGGTATTCACCAGGAAGCAAGCCAGTCAAGCTAATCTTACCGTTTGCATCCGTTTCTTTCGTCACAGAGTAACCAGCTGGTCCGGTAATCGTAAATTCAACACCGGCAATTGGATTAGAAGTATCCGCAGATCCATCCGCCTTCTTGGCGTACTTGCTGATTTCCAGACTGCCTGTGCTTTGCGTATCACTGAAGACTGCCTTGGCGGTTGTCGTCTCGTCTTCTTCAATCGTAACCTCTTGGGCCTTCTCTGAATCTGCCGGTTCTTCAACCACTGGATTTGCTTCAGCTACGCTGATTTCTTCAATCTTGTACTTGCCAGCCTTGAGGTCTGTAAGCAGGATCTTGCCAGTCTCGTCAGTCGTTCTCGTTACGTACTTGCCCGTAGACTCGTTCGTAATCTTGAATTCAACTCCAGAAACCGGCTTGGTAGTATCTGCCTTGCCGTCTGCTCCCTTGACGTACTTGGAGATTTCTAAGTTGCCATGGGTCAATACATCACTGAACTGAACCTTGGTCGTTGCCGTCTTGTCCGCGGAAACTGTCACCGTCTTCATCTTTTCAGACTCGGCGGTTGGCAGCTTAGCCTTTGGACTGGCATTAGCCACGCTCGTTTCGGTGATCGTGTATTCACCTGGAGTCAAGTCAGTCAAACTGATCTTGCCGTTCTCATCCGTTTCTTTCGTTACGGAGTACTTGTTAGGACCAGTAATTGTGAACTCAACGCCCTTGATTGGAGTTGCTTCATCAGCATCCCCATCATAATTCTTAGCATACTTGCTGATTTCCAGGTTCCCCTTCATCAGCTTGTCGCTAAATTGGGCCGTTGCCGTCTCCTTAGCCTTAACCGTTACGTTCTGGCTGGATTCAGCTGCAGTTGGAACTTCAACTACTGGACTGGACATAACCGTTGACGTTTCAACAACTTGATATTCACCTGGCGTCAGGCCAGTCAGACTGATCTTGCCGTCAGCGTTGGTCGTTGCCGTCTTTTGGTAGCCATCTGGGCCAGTAATCGTAAATTCAACGCCCTTGATTGAGTTGGACGTATCGGCAGTGCCATCGTCTTTCTTGGCGTACTTGGTAATTTCCAAGCCGCCCTTACTTTGCGTGTCACTGAAGACGGCCTTGGCAGTTGTCGTCTCATCTTCCTCGATCGTGACTTCTTGAGTCTTCTCTGATTCGGATGGTTCTTCAACTACTGGGTCAGCTCCAGCTACGCTGATTTCTTCGATCTTGTACTTGCCGGCCTTGAGGTCAGTAAGCAGGATCTTGCCAGTCTCGTCAGTCGTTCTCGTTACGTACTTGCCCGTAGACTCGTTCGTAATCTTGAATTCAACGCCCTTGACCGGCTTTGAAGTATCTGGTTTGCCGTCGGCACCCTTGACGTACTTGGAGATTTCCAAGTTGCCATGGGTCAATACATCACTGAACTTAACCTTGGTCGTTGCCGTCTTGTCCGCGGAAACTGTTACCGTCTTCGTCTTTTCAGATTCAGCAGTCGGCAGCTTAGCCTTTGGACTGGCGTTGGCCACGCTCGTTTCAGTGATCGTGTACTCGCCTGGGGTCAAGCCGCTCAGGCTGATCTTCCCGTTCTCATTCGTTTCTTTCGTCACGGAGTAGCCGTCTGGACCAGTGATCGTGTACTCGACGCCCTTGATTGGCGTGCTTTCATCGGCTTCGCCATTGTAGTTCTTAGCGTACTTGCTGATTTCCAGGTTCCCCTTCATCAGCTTGTCGCTAAATTGGGCCGTTGCTGTTTCCTTAGATTTAACCGTTACGTTTTGGCTGGATTCAGCAGCGGTTGGAACTTCAACTACCGGACTGGACATAACCGTTGACGTTTCAACGACTTGGTATTCACCTGGCGTTAGGTCAGTCAGACTGATCTTGCCGTCATCGTTGGTCGGTACCGTCTTTTGGTAGCCGTTTGGACCAGTAATCGTAAATTCAACGCCGGCAATTGGCTGAGACGAATCAGCGGATCCGTCATCTTTCTTGGCGTACTTAGAGATTTCCAAATTGCCCTTGGTCAATTCATCACTGAATTCGACCTTGGCTACTGCTGTTTTATCCGCAGTAACAGTAACTTTTTGGCTCTTGTCAGCAGCTGCCGGTTCTTCAACTGATGGATTGGCGTTCTTCACATCAGTCTCAGTCACCGTGTACTCGCCTGGGGCAAGCCCAGATAAGCTGGCCATACCGTTTTCGTCCGTCGTTACAGTCTTGGAGTAATTATCCCCCGTTACTGTAAATTCAACGCCAGAAACTGGTTGGGCCGTGTCCGCCTTGCCATCTGCGCCTCTGACATACTTGGAGATTTCCAGGTTGCCCTTGGTCAGTTCATCGCTGAAGGTGACGGTTGCAGCCGTGGTCTTATCAGCCTTGATCGTTACCTTCTGCGACTTGTCAGCTTCCGCTGCTTCTTCAACCTTTGGAACTGATTTAGATACATCAGTTTCAGTGACCGTGTATTCACCTGGAGCCAGGTTCGTCAAAGCTGCCTGGCCGCTTGAATCGGTCGTAACAGTCTTGGAATAACCATCTGGACCAGTAACCGTAAATTCAACGCCAGCAATTGGCTGAGACTTATCTGTCTTGCCAGCTTCGTCCTTGGCATACTTGTGAACAATCAAGCTGCCCTTAGTAGCCAGGTCACTGAAGACTAGAGAGGCCGTCTTGGTCTGGTCAGCTTCAACGGTGATCTTCTGGGTCCGCTCGCTGGCTACCGGTTCTTCAACAACTGGATCAGCTTGACTCACATCCGTTTCAGTAACGGTGTATTCTCCTGGCGTCAGATCGTTCAAGCTGATCTTGCCGTTGGCACCAGTCGTGAAGGTCTTGGAGTAATTGTCTGGGCCAGTGATCAAGAACTCAACGCCCCTGATTGGCTTCGACGTGTCAGCTGAGCCATCGTCTTTCTTGGCGTACTTGGAGACTTCCAAGTTGCCAGTGACTTGCTCATCGCTAAAGGTCAGCTGCTTCTTGTCCTTGGAATCCAAAGTGAAGGTTTGAACCCGGTCGCTTTCAGCTGCAGGCAGCGATACTACCGGGCTAGCGCCAGCAACGCTGGTCTCTTCAACCTTGTACTTGGCTCCCAGCTTGAGGCCGGTCAATTCGATCTTGCCGTCTTTATCAGTGGTTGCGGTCGTGCTCGTCCCCGTTTCCGTGTTGGTGATCTTAAATTCAACCCCGGAAACTGGCTTGCTCGTGTCGGCCTTGCCATCTTCGCCCTTGACATACTTAACGATTTCAAGATTGCCCGTCGTCAGCTTGTCGCTAAAAGTGACAGACGCTGTCGCGGTCTTGTCGGCTGAAACGGTGACCGTCTTGGTCTTTTCTGATGCTTCAGGCTCTTCAACCTTTGGATCTGCTCCAGACACATCACTTTCCGTGATCGTGTATTCACCTGGCGTCAGGTCAGACAGGTTGATCTTCCCCTTTTCATCAGTCGTTGCCGTCGTCTCGTAATTCTCAGGGCCGGTGATCGTGAATTTCACGCCTTTGATTGGCGTACTTTCATCAGCCTCGTTCTTGTAATTCTTCGCGTACTTACTGATTTCAAGGTTCCCCTTCATCAGCTTGTCGCTAAATTGTGCCGTTGCCGTTTCCTTAGCCTTAACCGTTACGTTCTGGCTGGATTCAGCAAGGGTTGGTACTTCAACTACCGGACTGGACTTGATCGTTGAGCTTTCCTTGACTTGGTATTCACCAGGAAGCAAGTCAGTTAAGCTGATCTTGCCATCGGCCCCAGTCTCTTTCTTAACTGAGTAGCCATCTGGGCCGGTAATCGTAAATTCAACGCCGGAAATTGGCTTACTCGTATCAGCTGAGCCGTCGTCTTTCTTGGCGTACTTGGCAATGTCCAAGCTGCCCTTGACCTGGTCATCGCTGAAGGTCAATTGCTTCGTTGCGCTGGAGTTCAAAGTAAAGGTTTGGACCCGGTCGCTTTCAGCTGCAGGCAGCGATACTACCGGGCTAGCGCTATCTACGCTGCTTTCTTCAACCTTGTACTTAGCGCCTAATTTCAAGCCGGTCAACTCGATCTTGCCGTCTTTATCAGTGGTTGCGGTCGTACTCGTCCCCGTTTCCGTGTTGGTGATCTTAAATTCAACCCCGGAAACCGGCTTGCTCGTGTCGGCCTTGCCATCTTCGCCCTTGACATACTTGACGATTTCAAGGTTGCCCGTCGTCAGCTTGTCGCTAAAAGTGACAGACGCTGTCGCGGTCTTGTCGGCTGAAACGGTGACCGTCTTGGTCTTTTCTGATGCTCCAGGCTCTTCAACCTTTGGATCTGCCCCGGATACGTCACTTTCCGTGATCGTGTATTCACCTGGAGTCAGGCCGGACAGGTTGATCTTCCCCTTTTCATCAGTCGTTTGCACGCTCGAGTAGTTGTCAGGACCAGTGATCGTGAACTTCACGCCTTTGATTGGCTGTGAAGTATCGGCCTCATTCTTGTAATTCTTCGCGTACTTACCGATTTCCAGGTTCCCCTTGACCAGTTCGTCGCTGAACTGAGCCTTGGCTGGGGCCTTGCCGGTTTCATCCGCCTTGACTTGGATCTTTTGGACCGTCTTGGTGGTGTCAACCTGACCGTCAACCGTCGGCAGAGCTACCAAGGGACTGGACAGGATTGCTGAAGTTTCACTGACTTGGTATTCACCAGGCGTCAAATCGCTCAGCAGGATCTTGCCTTCGGAATTGGTCGTGGCCTTTTGGGAGTAGCCATCTGGGCCAGTAACCATGAATTCTACGCCGGAAATTGGCTTATCCATATCAACTTTGCCGTCAGCACTCTCGCCATACTTGGATATCTCCAAGCTGCCTTTAACCGCTTCGTCGCTAAACTGGACTTTGTCCGGGTCAGCTGCTTCTGATTTTTTGTGGGCAGTGACGGTGACTTTCTTAGCAGCATCATCCCCGGCCGGCAATTTAACCACCGGATTTGAAGCAGTCACATCAGTTTCAGTAACCGTGTATTCGCCCGGCAAAAGATTCTTCAGCGTGGCTGTCCCGTCAGTTCCGGTCGTAATGGTTTCTTCAAAGCCCAGCGCCGTGCTGGTAACCTTGAATTTTACGCCAGAGACTGGCTTTGACTTATCCGCTGAGCCAGCGGCATCCTTGAGGTACTTGGCGACCTGCAGGCTCCCTGTTGCCAAGCTGTCGCTGAAAGTTACCACGACCGGTTCAGTTGAATTGGTAATAGTAACTTCCTGCGTTTTTTCAGTATCGCTTGGCTCATCAACCTTTGGGTCAGCCTTGGAGACGTCAGTTTCAGTGACCTTGTACTTGCCAGGTTTCAAGCTGTCGAGACTGATTTTACCGTTCTTATCAGTGTAAAAAGTAGTCTCTCCCTTGCTGTCCTTGATCAAGTCGCCATTTGCATCAGCAATGGTAAAGCCCACGTTGGCAATTGGCTTGGACTTGTCTGGGTCACTGGCATCATTGGTCTTTTTGGCATATTTGTAAATGTCAAGGTTGCCTTCGGTCAGATCATCAGTAAAGGTGACTTCAGCTGGACTGTTTTTGTCAGCAGTAACAGTTGCCGTTTGCGTCGTTTTGTTGAGTTCGACCTTTGGACTGGAATCAGTGACGTCAATTTCAGTGACCGTGTAGTCGCCCGGCTTCAAGCCTGTAATCGTCGCCGTCCCGTTTTCATCGGTGGTGACGGTTTGAGTCTTGGTCGGGTCATCCTTGCTGGCCACGCTGAACTTCACGCCTCTGATTGGCTTGGAAGTATCTGCCTTACTGTCAGATCCCTTAGCATACTTGTGGATCTTCAAAGCACCTTCGTACTTGACACTGTAGTCAGTACTTGTGGACACGCTAGCTGTAGCAAACCTTGCCCCAATCATTGACTGGTGCTTCGTATCCGTTGCCTCAGGGTGATAGATATTCGTTTCCGTCAGATAGATGATGTTAGCAGAAGCAGACAGGTTTAAGGAAGTAGCTGGTTCATAATCTGCGACCAGCTGAAATTCCTGTCCGCCTTTTACCGTCGTACCACCATCCTTCAGCTCCATCCCCAGTTGCATGAGGTTTAAGTTGTAGACCCCATTGTAGCCAGCTGGTTCTTCAATCTTGAGCTTGCCGCTGACCCACTTGCCATCTTGGTAAGTAAAAGTCTTATCCCCGGTGATCTTAATATCTGCCGAACTCGGCTTTGACTCTAAGACACTCAGTTTAGCCGCTTCATCAAGAATCTGCTGGCCAAAAGAATTCAAGCCGACATTGCCGTCATTCTGCTTGAAACCATACTGGTTCATCAAGGTCCAAACCGCTGCCTGCGTTTGCTCAGCTGCTGCCTGCGCGCTCATCACTGTCCCAATTGGGAAAGAACTCTGGTATTCAGAGATAGCCAAAGGATTCTTATTGTTCATGACCAGTAAAGCAGCTTTATAAAACGCTGTGGCATAAATTTGACTGAGTGTATGCCCAGATGCAGTCTTTCCACCAGTAAAGTAAAGATTAAACAATTCCGCTTGAAATTCTTGCAAAGAATCGTAGTTACTTACGCCACTTCCCTTAGTATAGGTGAAAGTCTTCGACCCAATGCTATCTGGAAAGTCCGTTCTGATGAAGTCCGGCGGAACCAATTTAGCATTCAGCTCAGCTTCTGACACTTCACCGTCATCTGAGCCCAAGGTGTACATGTCCAAAGCATTGTTTGGATAACCCAAAATCAAGATAGCTTTGAGCTGCTTCCAGAAGGTATCCTTGTTCTTCTGGAAGGCATCATAATCCGCTTGACTCTTAAAGTCCGCGGGAGTAACCGACTCATCACTTTTGGTGTATTTCACGCCGCCGTCATAGTCAGGCCACTTCAGCTTATTGTTCATACAGTAAACATAGAACGGATCATCATCGGTGCCCACATAATAACTGCCAGATCCCTTGTCCAAGTTAATGTAAAAAGGATCATCGTCAGCCGCTTTCGCCGTCGCCCCTTCACTCAGCAGCAAAGCCAATGAAGTTGGAAAGAGCGTCATCACTACAGTGAGAAGAGTGACGGCTTGGTGGACGAATTTCTTCATCTTACCTTTCAATTTGATATTATGCATACCTTTCCTCATTTCTATTGACTACAACATCACAACAATAAGTATTCCCCCCTTTTCTTTCTATAACACATGTTAAATAATTAACTTGATTTTTAATCCACTTTGTATAAGTAAATTCAAATCAACCCGATACTTATATTTTATCAACAGCTACCGGTTCTTTCCAAGAAAGCGCTTTTGTTTTTTCGTTAAAAACCGCCATTCTCCCCGCTGCTATTGACCTCTTTAATTATAAATCCATTCCTATCGCAATAGCAGGTCCTTGTTTATTTTTGTTCTATTTTTCTAATGGTAATATATCAATGCTTAATTAAGCACTTGATAATAAAAAGTAGTTTGCAAATAAAATAACACTTACTTTTGTATCGTAAAAAATATGCAAGAATTAAAAAAACAATCCCGAAGGATCGCTTTTCCACATGTCATATTCTTGCAATTCTACTGCCACTTTCTCTCCTGGGCCCAGCCCCACATAAAAAGGGTCATGCCTAAGAGGGCCAGAAGCGGGATCGGCCAGTTCAACTGCCCCGTCTGCGGCAATCTTGGCGATTGCGGCAGGGTCGGCACGTTTTGCCGGCTGCTAGTAGAACTAGATGACGTTGATGCCGTCACAGTCGGCGTATTAGGTGTCTGCGGCTTGGTGCCCACCTTCTTCCCCGAGCTGACAGATGAGGAAGATGATGAATTTGGCACGGACGGAGTCGACGGCGTTTCTGGCTTAGACGGTGTCGTCTTCTCCAGCTTCGGCTTGGCAATGATCTGACTCATGCTCTGCCCGTCCTGCACATACGGCAAGACCAGAGTAAAAGGCTTGATCTTTTCATAGCCGTTAGCCGCAGTCGTCTGCGTTACCAGGTAAACCGCCTGTTCGTCAGCAGCAAGCGTAGCCTCCCCGCTGCTTGAAATCTGGCTGGTCTGCCCGCTAACTTCATTAGCGGCCGCGTAAGATGCCAGGCTCTGGGCAAAGGACTCAGTCATGACACTGCTTTGCGTCTTTGCCGAGATATCCTCGTCCATTTTGGCAAAAGCCGCCGTGTACTGGTACTTTCCAGCTTTAACTTCAGCCACCTTGTAGACCGACAGCTGGCCGCCGGCAACCGCGTTTCCGCTCGTATCCTTCATCTGGACAGTGATCGAAGCCTGGCCGGCTGCCTGGACCGGGCTGATAGCAAAGGAAAGCAGGCCCAGCAGGCTGACGATGAGGCTGAAAATTTTTGCCAGGTGTAAATGTCTCATGTGCTCCCCCTCCTTATTCAGCCGGCTTCTCTTTTCTGCTCCGCCGGATCAAGGCGATCAGCCAAATTACGACCAGCAGGCCCAGCAAGGCCATGGTGCCGTAGTAGATCAGCTTCTTCGGGGAAATGAAGAAGCCTGACTTGCCCTTCTTATCTTCCGGCAGGTTCTTTACTCTGACCCCTCTGACTAAAAGCCGTTCGGTGTTGATCCCGTAAGGCGTGCAGGTGAGTAGGGTGCAGTAGTCCTTACCTTTTTCAATCTGTAAATACTTGACATTGTTGGGCTTGACGACATGGATAGCGTCAACCTTGTAGGTGATCTTTTTGCCTAAAGTGGTGACCGTAAAATAGTCCCCCTTCTTCATGGCATCCAGGTCGGTAAACAAGGTCGCGCTTGGCAGGCCCCGGTGGCCTACCAGTACCGAGTGGGTCGACTTGCCCCCGATCGGCAGACTGGTCCCCTTCAAGTGACCAATCCCGTCACCCAGGACGCTGTTGGCTGTCCCATGGTAGACCGGCAGATGGACTTTGATTTTAGGAATGTCAACGATAGCCATCACGTCCGTGTCCGCTACTTTAAGCTGACTCGCGTAGCCCGGGACCAGGTTTGGGTGGTAAAAGGTTTCCGGATCTTTAGCCAAGGCCTGGTTATAGGCTCTGGCCTTTTTAAAAAGCTGCTGGCGCTGCTGTTTAGTCGCTTTTTTAACGGAGCCGGCATAACTGTTGACCGCGTTGCCGCTGTTTTGCGTATTTACATAGTCACTAATGACCGGGTACAAAAGGATGATGAAGCCGGCAAGGATCACCAAGAGCCGGATGATCAGTGACTTTTTGCTAGTTTTCACGCTTCTTCTTCAGGCTTGGAGCGGCGATTGCCAGAACAACAACGAGGGCACCCAGGCCTAAGAAGATGTAGCGGCCCATCCCACCAGTACTTGGCAGAACAAAGGCACTGTCGGACTTGTTGTTCACAGTCGTTTCGATCACGCCTGAAGCCGCGTCAGCTGACAAAGCGGTGTTGTCAACGCTCAAAGTCTTCAAAGCAGCATCAGCTGAGTTTTGGTTTTCAAAAGTTGCTGAGATGGTGAAAGTGATGTCGTCAGCCTTCTTGTAGCCCTTTGGCACAGTACTTTCCACGATCTTGTATTCACCTTGGTCAAGGCCAGAGAATTCGAACTTGCTGCCGTCAACGATCTTGGCAACAATGCTGCTGTTGTCAGTCGTGTGGTCCGGGTCAATAGTCGCGATAGTCTTGTAAGTGTCGCCGTCCTTCTTTTGCAGGGTAAAGCCCGCGCCAGTCAATGGCTTATTGTCATTACCAGTCTTGTTAACAACCAGTTCGTAAGTGTAAACCTTGGCATTTCTTTCAGTAGTCGTGCCAGTGCCATCACTGTACGGGTTGTTGGAGTAAGTCAGCTTGACCTTGTTGATGTTGCCGGCCTGGCCAACTACGGCGTTTTCGTTCAGCTTGGTGTTGTAAGTTACAACGATGGTGTCGCTGGTCTTAACCTTGCCGTCAGTAACCAGCTTCTTAAGGTCAGTCAATTCTACCTTGAAAGTAGTCGTACCATCGTTATTCTTAGTCGTAGTAACGGTGTAGTCAGTATCCTTAGTCAGCTTAGTGGCGTCAGTTGCCTTGATGCCTTGAGCGTAACCGGAAGTTACGTTTTCAGCTTGAACGACGATTGAGCTTTCGTCCAAAGTCAGGCCCTTTGGCAGGGTGTCAGTGAAGTAGTAAGTGTACTTGTCGTATGACTTGATCTGGCTGGAAACAGTCCCAGTGATCATGAAGGGCACAGTGTCGCCGATGTTGTAGTCAGTAGCGTCTTCGTACTTAGTGCCTTCACTGTTCATGACCTTCTTGTGGACGTCTGGAGTAGTAGACTTAACGTTCAAAGTCACATCCTTGTTGACCAAGGCAGTCAGCAGAGTTGCTGAATAGTTGTGCGGAGTATCTGCACTGTCCGCGGTTGCGTCAGCCAGCAGGTAGTAACCAGCGTTGTCAGTAGACAGGGTGTTTTCCCCGCTCTTGAAAGTCTGGTCAGCTGCCAACTTGGCTGAGCTGATCCCCTTGTAAACAGCGTCGGCGAACTTCCGCAAAGTAGCGTCTTCACCGGCAGTTGAGTTGTCAGACTTAGTGTGGTCCTTGATGAAGTCCTTCAAGCCGTCAAAGTCGCTGACGGTTGAACCGCTGGCATCAGTTGCAGCCTTTAAAACGATATCCTTGTACTTGCTGTTCAGAGTGTAAGTTACGGCATCGTCAGAACCAACGTCAGCCTTTAAGAGCTGGTAGCCGCTGTAGTCTGAACCAGTGCTGTTGATCGTCACCTTGATTGAGCTGGCCGCGTGAGCAGTGCTGAGGCTGCCTGGAATTGCAGCCAGCAAGCCGAACAGGAGAACCAGCGCGCTGAACAAGCTGCCCAGCTTTTGCGTAAGTTTTTTAGTCATCTTCCTAATCTCTTTCTATTCTTTCTGTACTATATTCTACTATTTTTTCAAAAAATTAAACTTCCGTCCTAAGGCAAAGCCGCAGATTACGGTGCCCAGGCCGATAATCAAGTACAAATACAGGCCCGGCCCGCCAGTTGCCGGCAGGGTGTAGTCGATATTAGACTTCTGCTTGTTCTTGATTGTAATTTCACCGCTGGCAATACCGTCATTATTGCTGTAGCTGGTGATGTAGCCAGAAACGGCTTCTTCTTTAACCGTGTAAAGGAGGTTATTGCCGTTTTCGTCCTGCCGGGCCAGCTTGGACCAGGTGTACTGCCAGTTGTTAGCATCTGACAGGCTGACCGTGTCCACCAGGGTCTTGTCACTTGCGACAGTCGCGTCGGTCTTGGTGACTTCCGGGTCGCCCAAGTCGCCGGAGGACTTGACTACAATAGTTGTGTTTTCGTCCAGCTTGTCGCTGGTAAAAGTTTTAGCGCCGCTGGCCAGCTTTTGTTCTTCGCCATTGACAGTGACGGAGGACAGGCTGCTGGACCAGGAAAAGCCGATAGTAGTTCCCTTCTTGACTGAGTAGTCCTTGCTGGTCGTCTTGCCGCTGGCATCAGTCATATAGAGCTTAACGTTAACCCCATCAGTAGTCTGCTTGTAAAGGTTGACCTTGACGCTGGAGGCGCCGGCCTTGCTTGACTCTGAGCCATCGCTGTTCAGCCACTTTTTGGTCACCGTAAGATCAGTTGCGGCGTTCGGCACGTAGAGGGAGGCCGCGGCTTCTGTAAAGAAGCGGATCTTGCTCTGGGTGCCGATCTCCTTGCTGATTGCATCTGGCAAAGACGAGTAGATAGAATCTGCCGTCTTTTTCCCGCCCAGCCAGACCAGGTAGTAAGGCTGACTGTTGACCGTATAGCCGGCCGGAGCGGCAGTTTCAGTCAAGCGGTAGACCGCGTTCTTGGCCAGTTTAGCCAGGTCCAGCTGGCCCTTGCTGTCCGTCGTCAAAGTTGCCGCAGAGGAAACTGAGCTGGCGGAAACCTCCTTCCAAGTTGAGCCGGAAAGTTTTTCCAGCTTGAAGCTGGCTCCTGGCAGGGTCTTGGTGTAGTCATCGCTGTCGACCTTAGTGATGGTCAATTGGCCGTCGTCGCTTTCATCGCTGAAAGTGGCCTCAGCCGGACTGGATGCCGTGTTTTTGACGGTAACCGTCACCTTTTGGATCCGGTCACTGGTATCCGGCAGGATAACGACTGGGTCGGAATCTTCAACGCTGGTTTCTTCAACCGTGTATTCACCAGGCGCCAGACCAGTTAGGGTTGCCGTCCCGTCTTCGCCGGTTTCAACTTCCTTGGTCGTCTTGTCCGGGTAGGTCACCTTGAACTTAACCCCTTTGACTGGCTGGGAAGTATCTGCTTTTCCGTCTGCTCCCTTGACGTACTTGTAGATCTTCAGAGCTGATTCGTAGCCTTCGTCGCTGAAAGTTACAGACGCCGCGTTGTCGTCAGTGTTGCTGGCCTTGACCGTCACCTTTTTGATCCGGTCGCTTTCCTTGCTTGGCAGGACAACCTTAGGGTTAGCCCCGTCAACGCTGACTTCTTCAACCGTGTATTCACCAGGTTCCAGGCCGGACAGGCTGGCCACCCCACTGATGTTGGTCGTGATTTCCTTGGTCGTCTTGTCCGGGTAGGTTACCTTGAACTTGACGCCCTTGACTGGCTTAGAAGTATCTGCCTTTCCGTCTGCTCCCGTGACGTACTTGTAGACCTTTAAGCCAGCCGTGTTCTTAACACTGTAAGAAGTAGAGGCCGTGACCTTCTTTTTGCCAAACTTAGCCCCGACCATGGACTGGAATTCCGTCTTCTCTAGCTCATTGGTCGGTTCGAAGAGGTGGAAGTCAGTCAGGTAAAGCAGGTCTGACGTAGCGGTAATGGTCCCGCTCTTCGGCGGCTCAGTTGCTGAAATCAGCTTGAACTCGGTATTGCCGGCAACCTTGGTCTTGCCGCTATCCGTAGTCACCCCGCTTGGCAGGGTCAAAGTGTACTGACCGTGGTAGTTGCTTGGTTCGTTGACCTGCAAAGTTCCAGTTTCCCAGTGGCCGTTCTTGTAGGTAAAAGTCGCGTCACCAGTAAGTGAAACTTCGCCTTCATTTGGTGCTTCTTCCAGGAAATTCAGAGTCTTGGCCTTTTCGTAGATCTCCTTGCCAATCGTCCCTAAGGATACGGGGTTATTGTTGTTGTACTTAAAGCCATATTCCTTGTAGAGTTCCCAAACCGCGTTCTGGGTTTCGTTAGCCGCTGTTTTCCCGGTGATGACATTGCTGTCTTGGAAAAAGGCCGTGTAGGTGCTGTAATCAAGCGGGTCAAAATTTAACAGCTGGCAAGCCTTATAAAAATCAGTACCGATAATATCTTCATAGGTGTGGCCTGATGCTGTCGTCCCCTTTGACTTATAGAGTTCACTAACCTTCATTACGAAATCAGAAACCGCGTCCGCGTAGTTCACCTTTTGGCTGCTGGCATCGTAGGTAAAGACCTTGTCACCGATGATGGTCGGAAAATCGCTCCGCAGCCAGTCGGTTGGCACCAGCTTGGCGTTGAAGCGGTCAACATCGATTCTGGAACCAGAATTTTCGATTTGGAAAAGGCCCAGGGCATTGTTGGAATAACCCATGATCAAGATTGCCTGGAGTCTTCTCCAGAAAGTCGACTCATTCTTTTTGTAATTCTCGTAGTCGGCTTCGGTATTAAAGTAATCTGCCGTGTACTCCGGCTTGATTTCTGTATAGTCGTGGTCTTTTCCCTCATATCTCGGCCAGTGCAGGTCGATGTTCATACAGAAAACGTAGTAGGGATCACTGCTGTCGCCAATGTAGTAAACTGCATCGTCGTCGTTGTAACCGATCTTGATTGAATCAGCCGCCCCGGCTACTCCTCCTCCACTCAGCAATAGTGCCAGAGAAGTCGGGAGTAAAGTCACCAAAACGGTGAGAAGAGTGACGGCTCGGCAGACGAATTGGTTCGCCTTACTCTTAAACTTTTTTCTCATCTTGCACTCTCATTTCTACCATCCAATAACTAAAAAATTACAGTTTTCTCCAAGTCCACATCCTTTCATTTTCTTCCTCACTAAGTAATTTAAGTTCTTATTTACGGGTGTATAAGAAAATAAGAATCTCAACTTCCCTTGTAGGATAGCATAAAGGCGTAATTATTTTTTAACGTATTATTTGATAGCTATAAGGTTATAAATACTGATTTTTTGTTAGTAATCATTCTCCTTTAGCACTAGCAATTTTTGGCTAAAACTTATTTAATAGAGTTTTCATCCTTTTCTGAAATAATTGATTAACAATTAATCCGGTATGGAATATAAAATAAAAGAAATAAGCATCATTAACCGCCCGCTTTTCCCTTTAAAAACCGCAAACATTTGGCAAATCTTTTAAAGTTTAACCAGCAGTTTTTCTAAAATAATAAATATCAGCATGGAAAAATTAGAAAAAATCTTCCAAAAAACTGTTTTTTCTTTCTTTTGTTTGTGAAAGCATTATATAAGTCTAGCTATTTTGATTATGTTTAACTTATACAAATATAATTGTTATTATATTTAACCGATAAAAAAAGAATGCGACGCCTTAGCGCCGCATTCCTGCTTAGCAATTATTTTTCTCTGGTGATTTCGTCGTAGTCAGCGACTTCTTCCAGCCATTCGGTCTTGCCCTTGGTTACTGCCAGGTGGCTGAACCAGGAGTCCGGGCTGGCCCCGTGCCAGTGCTTAACGCCATCAGGCACGATCACTACATCCCCTGGCGTCATCTTCTGGGCCGGCTGGCCTTCTGCCTGGTACCAGCCTTCCCCAGCCGTGCAGATCAAGATCTGGAAGCCGCCCACATGCCGGTGCCAGTGGTTGCGGCAGCCTGGTTCAAAGGAAACCTGGCCCACGCCAATCCCGCTGTCTTCATCACTGGCCAAGCCCTTTAAAAAGCTGTCGCCTTCAAAATACTTGGCGTAAGCGGAGTTCAAATCCCCAAAACCAAACAGATTCTCTTTAACTTCTTGTTCGTTTCTAGCCATTTTTTGCCTCCCGCAAAAGCTGCTTAAATTTCTCTTTTTGTCTACTCTAAGTGTAGGCCGAGGGGTTAAAATTGAAAATTGCCGCTTGTTTATGCTAGTATACGTTTAAAGCATAGTAAGCTAAAACAGATACAAGAGGAAAAAATGATCGATCCACGACTACTTGAAGAACTCGTCAGTTTCGCTGAAACCGGGACCCTCAGCGGGGCGGCGGAGAAGCTGCACCTGACCCAGCCAACGGTGACGCGGGGGATGCAGAAGCTGGAATCAGAACTGGGCGTCGCCCTCTTCAACCGGTCCGGCAACAACAAAATCACTTTGAACACCACCGGGCAACTCGCCGCTAAAGAGGCCGCCAAACTTATCGCCATGGACAGCAGCATGCGGGAAAAGGTCCAGAACTTCGCTAAAGGCCAGCAGCGGTTCCTGGTCGGTTCAGACGCGCCTGGCCCGCTATTAATCAGCGGACGCTTGCAGCACAAATTACCGATCAAGGTTGAAATTGACAAGAACTTGCTTGAGGAAAAAGATCTCCTCCCTGCTGTCGAAAATTACCATTACCAAGTCGCCTTCAGCAGCCAGGAATACCAGACTGAGACTTGTGAATCCCGCTATGTTGGCTATGAAGAGCTTTTTCTCATGTGCGACAAGGACAGTCCTTTAGCCAAAAAGAAGTCAGTTACTTTCAAAGACCTGGCCGGGGTCAGCTTTATCGTCCTGCAGGACATCGGCCCTTGGAAGCAGATCAAGGAAAATGCCATCCCCAACGCCAACTTCATCTACCAGGACGACATGCATTCGCTAGCTGAACTAACCAAGTACTCCCAACTGCCAGTTTTTAGGTCCAACCTGTCTAGTCCCGACTATCCGGCACAGGATAACCGGGTTCCGGTCAGAATCGCTGACCCCAAGAACCGGATCGACTTCTACGCCGTCTACCGGAAGGACCAGAGAAAGTCGGCTGCCCCGCTTTTGGATCTTTTAAGCAAAAACTGGCCAAGCGACAATTTTTCAGATTAATTTTCAATTATCAGACTATTCCTGCTTTTTTAGAGTTAAAATTAAATTAACTTTGGGAGAGGAGGAAAGACTATGCAATTTACCAAGCAATTTGAAGGCACTTTTGCCCAAGTCAAGGAACAAATCGACAAGTTCGTTGCTAAAGGTGGCCACATCGACGCGGTCATCAGCAGCAACACTGGCGAAAAGGTTACCGAAGACCATACCTTTAGCTACAAGATGCGGGTCATCGCTATCTGCAGCGAAGAAGAAAGCTAAACAAGCGCAAAAGACGCCATCCCCAAAAGGAGGGATGACGTCTTTTTTGTCTATAAATTATTCAACGCTTGGTAACTTAATGTCTACGTCATGCTTGTCAGTAACTACCGTCATGACCGTTGGGTCGTAGCCGGCTTCCTTAATGCCGTCCAGGTCAAACTCGATCAGAGTCTGCCCGGCCTTAACCAGGTCACCTTGCGCAACCTTGACGTTAAAGCCCTTGCCCTTAAGCATAACCGTGTCGATCCCGATGTGGATCAGCACTTCCGCGCCGGCTGTAGTCTTCAGGCCAATCGCATGGCCAGTTTCAAACAAGGCTGCTACTTCACCGTCAACCGGAGCCTTAACCACGCCCTCAGTTGGCACTACCGCGAAGCCTTCACCCATGGCACCGGTTGAAAAAACTGGGTCGTTGACGCTTGACAAGGCAATCACCTTGCCAGCTACTGGAGCAGTCAAAGTTTCGCTCTTTGGCTTAGCTTCACTGCCTGGCCGTTGCTTCTTTTCAACCTTCTTACCGGCAACCATTTCGTCATTGTAGCCCCAAACCCAGGCCACGATGAAGGAAATTACCAAAGCTGCCGCGCTGGACAGAAGGAAGGCATAGAAGCTGGTCAAGTCACTTGGATTCTTCGGGTTGAAGAAGGATGAGAAACCGATCAAAGAACCGGTAAAGCCGTACATGGTCCCGTGCATCAAGCCAGTGATCAAACCACCGACTGCTGACCCGATCAAACCGGAGATAAAGACCTTCTTAAAGCGGAGGTTGATCCCGTAAATAGCTGGTTCAGTAACCCCGCAGAAGGCTGAAACAGCTGCAGAGATCCCCAGAGTCTTAGTCCCCTTCTTTTTAGTCTTCAAGGCTACAGCCAAAACTGCCGCCCCTTGGGAAACCATAGTGACAGAAATAATCGCGTTCAATGAACTCTGGCCGCTTTGGGCAATCTGCTGGGCAACCAGCGGCACAACGCCCCAGTGCAGGCCGAAGATAACCAGAACTTGGTAGAAGGCACCGATCAACAAACCGCCGATCCAGCCAGAAGCTGAAACAACCCAGTTGATCAAGTCCGCGATCCCGTTGGCCACGCCCTGGATCACCGGACCGGTAACCATCAAGGTAACTGCTGAAACCAGCAAGATGGTAATCATCGGCGTAAAGATCATCTGCAGGTAATCCGGCAGGTGGTCTCTCAGCCAGTCTTCTAGTTTCTTAGCCAGCCAGGCAGCCAGGATCATCGGGAAGATTGAGTAAGTGTAGTTCAAGAACTGGAAGTTGAAACCGCCCAGGCTGAACATGGTCTTGTACTGCCCGCCCCAAGTAACCAGCTGCGGGTAAGTTAGGACCCCGCCGATTACCGCGGCCACGATTGGATCACCGTTCAGCTTTTTAGCAGCGGCGAAGCCAACCAGAATTGGCAGGAAGTAAAAGGCTGAGTCCGCCATGGCACTGACTGTGATGTAAGCCGTGCTCTTCACGTTCAAAAGGGCGCCTAATTGCGGCAAAGTCAAGAGGGCCAGGATCCCCTTGATGATACCGGAAGCAGCAATAACGCCGACCACCGGGCTCATGGAGCCAGTAATGAAGCCGATCAAGTTGCCAAAAGCTTTGGAAACCGGGTTCTTGCCGTCATCTTCCTTAGCTTCGGCAGTTTCGGCTGCTTCGCCGCCTTCTGGCAGGCCGCCCAGTTCCGCCATCACGGCGTCGTAGACCTGGGTAACCGCGTTGCCGATGACCACTTGGTACTGGCCGGAAGCGTGCATTACGTCGATAACGCCGTCAGTTTCCTTTAAAACTTCATCGTTGGCCTTGCTTTCATCCTTAAGGTAGAAACGCAGGCGCGTGATGCAGTGAATCAAGCTGTTGATGTTCTCCTTGCCGCCGACGTTGGCGATGATCGTCTTCGCCAGGCCGCTGTAATCTTTCTTTGCCATATTCATTCTCCAAAAACTTTAGCGGCTGGTAACCGCTTTCTCTTAACTGTCTCTATCTTATACTTGTGCATACAGGTTGTCAACAACTTTTCTAAAATCTTTTATTGCCGGGTTTGTTTCCGGTTTCCATTTTCAGACCATCTTGTCCATACATGTTGAAAAAGCAGCTCCGCCCGGCTATAATGGAGGCAGAAAAGAATTTGGAGGCAAAAAATGACTGCCAAGCAAGACATGATTACCCAAGACCTGGCCGGCAAGATCCGGCACGGGATCTACCCACCCAAGAGCTTTTTGCCCAGCGAAAACGAACTGGCCAATCTCTACGGGGCATCCCGGAACACGGTCAGAAAGTCTCTGGAAGACTTAACCAGCCTGGGACTTATCCAAAAGATCAAAGGCAAAGGCTCGATCGTCCTCGACTTTTCCCGCTTGAGCTTTCCGATTTCCAGGATTACGACTTTTAACGAACTGAACCAGTCCCTGGGCTTAAAAGCTGAGACCAGGCTTTTGGAAATTAAGGAAGTCAAGGAAGTTCCCGACGACTTCAGCTGCGACAACACGGAGCCTTTTATCAAGGTCAAGCGGCTCAGAATCATTGACGGTGAGCCGGACGTTTTAGACGTAGACTACATCTCCACCAAGTACGTCAAGGAAATCAGCCCGTCTGTGGCGGAACATTCCTTATATGACTACTTTGAAAACGAGCTGGGCCTCAAGATTTCCTATGCGGTTAAAGACGTCAGTGTGCAGACCGTGAGCGAGGAACTAGCCAAGATGCTGGAATTAGACCCCGACCGGAAAGCCGTTTTAGTGAAAAGCATGGTCTACTTAGAGGACACCTCCCTCTTCCAGCTGACCGCCTCTTACCACAATCCCAACCGTTTCAGATTTATTGACTTTGCTCGCCGCAGCAAAATATAGGAGAAAAAACATGCAAAATTTAGGTCAAAAAGTCATCTACCAGATCTACCCAAAGTCCTTCTACGACGCTAACGGCGACGGGATCGGGGACCTCCGGGGGATTATCGAGAAGATCGACTACATCAAGAAGCTGAACGTAGACATGATCTGGTTCAACCCCTTCTATGTTTCCCCGCAAAATGACAACGGCTATGACATCGCCAATTACAGGGAGATCGATCCCCTTTTTGGCACAATGGCTGACTTTGAAGAGTTGCAGGCAAAATTAGCGGACATCGGCGTGGGCGTGATGCTGGACATGGTTTTGAACCACTGCTCAACTGAACATGAATGGTTCAAGAAGGCTTTAGCCGGGGATGAAAAATACCGGAAGTTCTTCTACCTGCGGCCCGGCAAGCCTGACGGCAGCCTGCCAAACAACTGGCAGTCCAAGTTCGGCGGCCCGGCCTGGTCCAAGTTCGGCGACACTGACCTTTACTACCTCCACCTCTATGACCCGACCCAGGCTGATCTGGACTGGCACAATCCGGAAGTCAGAAAGGAACTGGAAGACGTGGTCAACTTCTGGCGGGGCAAGGGGGTCCGGGGATTCCGCTTCGACGTCATCAACGTGACTGGCAAGAGCGAGGACCTGGTCGACTCCACTGACCCGACTGAAGAAAAGACTCTCTACACCGATACGCCAGTGGTTCACGACTACTTAAAGGAACTGAACCGGACGACTTTTGGCCAAGACGAGGACTCGATCACGGTTGGGGAAATGTCTTCAACGACTATCCCCAACAGCGTCCGCTACACCAACCCTAAGGAAAAGGAACTGTCCATGGTCTTCACCTTCCACCACTTGAAGGTCGACTACAAGGACGGGGAAAAGTGGACTAAGACGCCGTTTGACTTCATGAAGCTGAAGAGCCTGCTCAGTTCCTGGCAGACAGGGATGACGGCTGGCGGCGGCTGGAACGCGGTCTTCTGGAACAACCACGACCAGCCTTGGGCCTTGAACCGCTTTGGCGACCCGGTTCACTACCGGGAAAAGTCAGCTGAAATGCTGGCGGCCACGATCCACTTTTTGCGGGGAACGCCATTCATCTACCAGGGAGAAGAACTGGGGATGGTCGACCCGGACTACCAGTCAATGGACGAATACGTGGACGTGGAATGCAAGAACGCCTACCACGAATTGCTGGACAAGGGCATGAGCGAGGATGAGGCTTTTGCCATCATCAAGGCCAAGTCAAGAGACAACTCCCGGGTGCCAATGCACTGGGACGATAGCAAGTACGCCGGCTTCAGCCAGGTTAAGCCGTGGCTAACGCCAACCCACCAAGACGAAATCAATGTCAAAAAAGAACTGGCTGAGGGAGAAGTTTTCGCCTTCTACCAGAAGCTGATCGCTTTAAGAAAACAGGAATCAGTAATTTCTGCCGGCAGCTTCCGGGAAATTCTGCCGGATGACCAGCAAGTCTTTGCCTATGTCAGAGAGCTGGACGGGGAAAAGCTTGTTGTCTTCAACAACTTCTATGGAAAAGAAGCCGTGGTCTCCGTGCCAAGCGACCTGCAGGAATGCGGCCAGGTTCTTTTGGACAACTACCAAAGAGAGCTCAGCTGCCTGCCAGGTGAATTGAGCCTGCGGCCATACGAAAGTCTGGCCTTTAGAATTCAATAAAAATGAAAATACCTTGCAATATTTAGACAAAAGTCTCATGTTTGCAAGGTATTTTTACTAATATTCGTTATTTTTGGTATTTGATCATCTATTACGATGATTTTTTGCTAAAATCATTTATAAGGACTTACTTTAATATTGTTCATTTTGATTATAAGTAGAGGAAGTCCTTTTCTTATACCCAATTGAGTGTAATTTACAGAACTGTATATCGTTATTTGAACGGTATATTTAATTTTTTACCATAATGTATTGTTGTTTTAAGATAAAAGTATAGAGGACTGATAATTATGAGCCATAAACACGATCCCAATTTCAACGCCAAATTAAACGGGAAAGAAAAGTTTGGCTTTCGAAAATTATCGATTGGCCTGGCGGCAGTCGCGTTAGGCACCAGCTTTTTCGTAAGTAACGGGCAGCTGGTACACGCGGCTGACGATACGGCCACTGAAACTGTTGCGCAACAAAGCAGTGCGAGTGACAACAGCTTGGCTGAAACAAGCTCTAGTACTGCGGTTACGGAGAGCACAACTACAGAAAAAGTTTCTGCAGGGAAGACTAGCAGTGAAACTACTACAGAAACTACTCCTGCGGAGAAGACTAGCAGCGATACTGCCACGGAAGAAACTACTCCTGCAGAGAATACTAGCAGTGAATCTACTATAGAAGAGACGGCCCCTGCTGCTAATGAGCAAAAGCAAGCCGCTGTAACAAGCAGTCAGACTGCTTCAGCAGAAACTGCGGACAAGCAGGCGGCTGAACCAGCAAAAGCCAGCACGGCGGCTACGGAAACCAGCATCCCGGAAAAGCAGGCAAGCACTTCCCAAAGCAAGGCTGAAGTCCAGGAGGACAAAGAGAGCAGCGTCAACTACGACATCACTGTTTACGACAGCGCGGAAAATGCCAAAAGTGCCAACCCTGCTGGCAAAATCGAAAGTTCTCCGGACAAGCCGGCGAATTTGACGCCAGGCAATCAGAACATCTATCTGCGCTTTAACATTTCTGGCATAAAGGAAAGCGACAGCCCGCTCACGATTTCTTTTGACAACGCGGGCGGCTTAAGAAACAGTAGCAAGGATTTTGTCATTTCCTATAACGCGGGCACTACCACCCTGCTTGAGCAGCAAAAGGCGGTTTGGAAGCTGATTAACAACGGTGACGGCAGCCTTACTTTGAGCCGGGTTGAAAATACCAACGCTACTAGTGCGGATTTTTATATCCCTGTTCAAGCCAACCGGGCAATTAATCCCGGCTTAAGTGACGAAGGGAAAGACAGCAGTTTAACGCCGGTGATTACTACTAGCAACGGTTCAGTAGTTTCTCCAGCCACTTCCGGCCCGATTCTGTACGCTAAAATCACGCCGGCCAAGGATTTCATTCAACGTGCTGATATTCTGTACGGCTTTTCCATGGAAGAAAAATCCCTGACCGCTGAAATGGAATATAATCCAGGCTCAAGTGATGGCGACTCTACTGATATTTCGCTTGAACATGAATTAGAGCTGCTGAAGGCCAACAGCGATGACGATGTTAAGCAGTTTATCGACAGCGCGGTTGCTAATAATACTGTTTACCAGTGGGGCTACTACTTCAACTACCCTAAGACCAGTTTGGACAACGCGGCCTTTAGGTCATATTTTGACAAGATGCAGATCCCGCTTTACTCAACGCTTAAAGTTTTTGCAGTGCCTGATGATTTAGTCAGCTACACTAATAGCGCGGGTCAAACCCTCAGAATTGGAGAAGACCAGAAGTTAAGCGAGCTTCCAGAAGAAATTCAACAGCACTATATCGATGGCAAAAATATTACCAGGGACACGACTGTCTACAGTATCATCACTTCTACGCCGACTGTCACGGGCCTGCAAGACTATTTAAGAAGCTTGATCAAAAAGCAAACCAGAACGGCAAGCGATGGCTATGATTCAAGCATCCCTACTGAGGAGAATGGTTTTACCTACGACCAGACTGATTTGAGTCAGTACGCGGGCAAGGCCTACTTTTTCCAATTAGACACCCTGCCTTCTGCCGGGAGCGGCACTAGCATGCACTTTGAGGATGGCCGGGCCGCGACTTATAATGTTCCCCTGAACAGAAACGGGGATGCTGGCGGTTTTGGTGGTGGCAGCACGATCACGACCAGAGAAAGAAAGACGATCACCGAGCAGATCAAGTACGTTGACGAAAACAAGATCGGAACGGACGCTACTGCTGAGGAAATTTTTGACACAGCTTTTGGCAAAAATGGTGACCAATACTCGATCAGCAGCGACTACAAGTCTGGCACGGTTACTTTGACTAGAGAAATTATTACTGAGGAAGCAACCGGGATCCAGACTTACGGTGATTGGACTATTTCTAGCGGCTTTAGTGAGGTAAGCAATCCGGACCTTGCAGGCTATAAGATCGATGCAAGCAAGATCTACGAGCAGTTCATGGGGGCAGTCAGCGCTTTAGCATCAACTAGCGCAGACAGCGTCGGCAGTGTTCAAGCTGACGCAATCCTTAAGTCAGCCGATGACATTACTGACGGTGCAGTTCTGCAGATCGTTGTTCCATATAAGCAGAACATCTCTGTTTCCCAGGAAACTAAGACCCTTAGTGAACAAATCAAGTATGTCGATGAGGACAAGATCGGAACTGACTCTACTGCTGAAGAAATCTTCAATGCAGCCTTCGGCAAAGATGGTGACCAATACTCTATCAGCGGTGACTATAAGTCTAGTCCGGTAACCCTGACTAGAGACGTTTACACTAATGACGTCACTGGAGAAAAGACTTACGGTGACTGGACCGTTTCTGGCGGTTTTAGTGCGGTAAGCAACCCGGACCTTGCAGGCTATAAGATCGATGCAAGCAAGATTTACGAGCAGTTCATGGGTGCAGCCAGCGCTTTAGCAACGACTAGCGCAGAAGCTGTTGGCAGTGTTCAAGCTGAGGCATTCCTTAAGGAAGCCGACACCATCACTGACGGTGCTATCCTGCAAGTTGTCGTTCCGTATAAGCAGAACATCTCTGTTTCCCAGGAAAGCAAGACTCTCACTGAACAGATTAAGTACGTCGATGAAGACAAGATCGGGGCTGATTCTTCTGCTGTGGAAATCTTCAATGCGGCCTTCGGCAACAACGGCAACCAGTACTCGATTAGCGGTGACTACAGTTCTAACGTAGTTACCTTAACCAGAGACGTTTACACTAATGACGTCACTAGTGAAAAGACTTATGGTGACTGGACTGTCTCTAGCGGCTTTAGTGCAGTAAACAACCCAGATGTTGCCAACTATAAGATCGATGCAAGCAAGATCTATGAACAGTTCATGGGGGCGGCCAGTGCTTTAGCATCAACTAGCGCAGAAGCTGTTGGCAATGTTCAAGCTGACGCACTCCTTAAGTCAGCCGACACCATTGCTGACGGTGCTATCCTGCAAGTTGTCGTTCCATATAAGCAGGCGATTTCTGTCTCACAAGAAACTAAGACTCTCAGCGAACAAATCAAGTACGTTGACGAAGACAAGATCGGGGCTGATTCTACTGCTGAGGAAATCTTCAATGCAGCCTTCGGCAACAACGGCAACCAGTACTCGATTAGCGGTGACTACAGTTCTAACGTAGTTACCTTAACTAGAGACGTTTACACTAACGATGTTACTGGCGAAAAGATTTACGGTGACTGGACTATCTCTAGCGGCTTTAGCGCAGTAAACAACCCAGCCATCGATAGCTATAAGATCGATGCAAGCAAGATCTACGAGCAGTTCATGGATGTAGCCAGCGCTTTAGCATCAACTAGTGCAGACAGCGTCGGCAACGTTCAAGCGGACACGATCCTTAAGGAAGCTGACACCATTACTGACGGTGCTATCCTGCAAGTTGTCGTTCCATATAAGCAGAACATCTCAGTTTCTCAAGAAACTAAGACGCTTAGTGAACAAATCAAGTACGTCGATGAGGACAAGATTGGGTCTGATTCTACTGCTGAAGAGATCTTCAATACGGCTTTTGGCAACAACGGTGACCAGTTCTCTATCAGCGGTGATTACAAGTCTAGTGCTATCACCTTAACTAGAGACGTTTATACTAACGACGTTACTGGCAAAAAGACTTACGGTGACTGGACTATTTCTAGCGGCTTTAGCGCGGTAAGCAACCCAGCTATCGCTAACTATAAGATCGATGCAAGCAAGATCTACGAGCAGTTCATGGGAGCAGACAGTGCTTTAGCATCAACTAGCGCGGACAGCGTCGGCAACGTTCAAGCGGACACGATCCTTAAGTCAGCCGACACCATCACTGACGGTGCTGTCCTGCAAGTTGTCGTTCCATATAAGCAGAACATCTCAGTTTCTCAAGAAACTAAGACGCTTAGTGAACAAATCAAGTACGTTGATGAGGACAAGATTGGGTCAGATTCTACTGCTGTGGAAATTTTTAATGCGGCCTTCGGCAACAACGGTGGTCAATACTCTATCAGCAGTGACTACAAGTCTAGTACGGTAACCCTGACTAGAGACGTTTACACTAATGACGTCACCGGTGAAAAGACTTACGGCGACTGGACTATCTCTAGCGGCTTTAGCGCGGTAAGCAATCCAGCTATCGCTAACTATAAGATCGATGCAAGCAAAATCTACGAACAGTTCATGGGGGCAGCCAGTGCTTTAGCGTCAACTAGTGCGGAAAACATCAGCAGTGTTCAAGCCGAGGCAATCCTTAAGCAAGCTGACACCATTACTGACGGTGCTATCCTGAAGATTGTCGTCCCTTACACGGCAGTACCAACTAAGCCAGATAAGCCGACTACGCCAACTACGCCGACTACACCAGACGTGCCGACTACGCCGACTACACCGGACGTACCTACTACGCCAGACGTACCTACTACACCGACCACGCCGGATGTACCAACTACACCGACCACGCCAGACGTGCCGACTACGCCGACTACGCCAACTACACCGGACGTACCTACTACGCCGACTACGCCAGACGTGCCGACTACGCCGACTACACCGGACGTACCTACTACGCCAGACGTACCGACTACACCGACCACGCCGGATGTACCAACTACACCGACCACGCCAACGGTGCCTTCGAAACCAACTACACCGAATGAACCTACTACTCCAACGGTGCCTTCGAAACCAACTACACCGAATGAACCTACTACTCCAACGGTGCCGTCGAAACCAACCACACCTAACGAGCCTACCACTCCAACGGTGCCTTCGAAGCCGGCTACTCCTAACGTACCTACTACCCGGCAGCTTAGTCATGGTAGTGCGCCAAGTAAGCATAAACATGCCACTACCAGCAAGAGCAATGAAACTACTTTGCCACAAACTGGTGAAAAGAAGTCTAACTATAATCTTGCAGCAATGATTCTGACTTTGCTTAGTGCTCTTCTTTTTGTATTCACTGGCAAAAAGCACAAGAACGATTAGTTAAGTTAAAATTATTGAGATAAAAAAATCGCAGTACCGATAATGGTGCTGCGATTTTCATTTGACTAATAAGTTTCAAAACGAACAAATTCCGCAAATCTTGGCAGAGTAAAAGAGATGGTTCCATATTGACGGGTATCGATCAAACCCTGGTTCTTAAGCCGGCGCCGGTATTGGTTGAATAAGTTGGGATTCATTTCCAAACGTTCACGGAACTCCTTCACCTTCCCGCCTTCGTTTTCAGCAATCACGCTCAAAACACGCTTATCCAATTCAGACAGCTCACTCCATAACTTGGCGTATGAAGCATCAGCTAAGAGCTGATCGTATTCCTGCAGAGTATCCTCACCAAACTCACAATTTCCTTGTTCCCAGCAAACATAGCCCAGAGTCTGAAAAGCAAAAGGATAGCCCCGGGTCAACTTGGCCATTTTTATACTCTGCTCTTGATCAAGCTTGAAGATGCTGGCATACGCATTGGCCACCGCCATTTGGTTCAAAGGTGCCAACACAATTTTTGGCGACCGGTAAAGGAAAGTCAGATTTTTAACATCCTGCAGAGACATTATTTCATCATATAAACCAGTTGCCAAAAAGTACAAGGGACGATTATTGCTGATGAAAAATTGGAAAGCACTAGCAAATCTTTGCATCTGCGGGGTGTTGGTTGCTTCATCGATTGCTACTAACACTTTAATCCCCTGCTTTTGAAAGACGGCCAAAGTCTTGTCAATGG
The DNA here is from genome assembly GCF_046938665.1 of Lactobacillus delbrueckii subsp. bulgaricus. Lineage (GTDB taxonomy): Bacteria > Bacillota > Bacilli > Lactobacillales > Lactobacillaceae > Lactobacillus > Lactobacillus delbrueckii_C. The sequence goes on along the minus strand of NZ_JBKZCD010000005.1, from coordinate 28,790 downwards.
CATCTACCAAATTAAGCTCCGGCCGCTGGTGGTTAACCGTAACACTTGCGCCAAATAATGAAAGACCATAACTTGCTTCGTAATTGCTAGGATTGAAATAACGGCTGTTTTGCAAGTCGCTATACAAAGCTTCCAGAATATCATCTAAAGGACTAATCTTGATTACCAGCCAGTTTTTCATTCGACCGATTCGTTCACAGATGTCAGTCAAAAGCACCGTCTTACCGCTACCTCTGATACCCATCAAAATATATACTTGATCAGTTACAGGTGGCTGAGTAAACGTTGTAATTACTCTGTTGCTATCACTTAAACGGGTGATATATTCTACTGGTTTTCGTCCAAAAGAAATACTAAACGGTTTTTTACCTAAATACATGTCTACCCTCCCTCGAATGTTTGCCTTTTTATTAATTCTTATTATACAAGCTTTTACAACTGTATACAACTGACTACAACTTTTGATTTCTTATACAACTAGCTACAACTGTATACAACTTTTTCCGCAAAAATAGCAGCATCCCCGCGATGCTGGTTATGTCCCTTTCATCGCTGGCGACTGCTTGGTTGCCCTCTCCTTCGGCCTCTTCATGCCATGCGTTATGTCCACGGTCAACCGCAATTCTACCAAGGAAAACTCTGCCGGCTTGACCGATCTGGCCTTGCCAGCTTGATCTGTAGCCAACTTCGCGTCGACCTACTTCTACGCTGCTTTCGGGAAGATTGTCGGTAATAGCAGCTCCCAGTTTGGCTTTATCTTCGGCGGCATCTGCTGCGTTCCCCTGGTTATTGAAATGAGTTTCATGCTCAAGAAGATGATGCTGAACTAGCCTCTCCTTGATTCTTTTATTATCAATTTCTTTATCACCTTATTTATTCTCAGAATACAATCATTCAGAAATGCCGCTAGAGAGCTATTCTTTAGCGGTATTTAATTTTTCTTTCGAAATAATCAAGCAAGCTAATCAATAGAATCATTTTTTGTAATTAACCCCAAAAATCTATTGACACCAAGCAAAGTTCCTTTAAAATTAATACTATGAAATAAAGATTATAGAAATATTAAACCGCTTTTTGTCTGATATGGGAGGAAATCATCATGAAAGAAGTCAAGCGAATTATGGTCGCCGCTGCCGCTGCCGTCATGGCGCTCACGGCAGCTGGCTGCAGCTCATCATCGTCATCATCATCCAGCAAGTCTTCTTCCAAGGTCTACAAGATCGGTATCTGTCAGCTGGTCCAGCACGAGGCTTTGGACGCGGCGACTAAGGGCTTCAAGGAAGAAATTACCAAAGAGCTGGGCAAGAGCCATGTCAAGTTCGACACGCAAAACGCCCAAGGCGACTCTTCAACCGCCACTACGATCTGTAATAACTTCGCTTCTGAAAATGAAGACTTGATTTTGGCCAACGCTACTGCCTCCCTGCAGGCAGCCAGCGCGGCTACTAAGTCAATTCCAATCTTGGGGACGGCGGTCACCAACTACCAGGTGGCTTTGAACCTAAAGAAGTTCAACGGCACGGTTGGCGGCAACATTTCCGGGACTTCTGACCTTGCTCCTTTGGACAAGCAGGAAAAAATGATCAAGGACTTCGTTCCTAAGGCTAAGAAGCTGGGCATCCTCTACTGCTCTGCTGAGCCAAACTCCAAATACCAGGCTGATGAAGTGGCCAAGTACGCCAAGAAGGACGGCTTGAAGGTCACCAAGTACACTTTCTCTGACACTAACGACGTCAACTCTGTTACCCAGCAAGCTACTAGTGCCAGCGACGTCATCTACATCCCAACTGACAACACGGCTGCATCCTGCGCCAAGACCATCAACAACGTGGCTCTGAAGGCTAAGGTGCCGATCATCGCCGGTGAAGAAGGGATCATGAGCAAGTGCGGGGTTGCTACCCTGTCTATCGACTACTACGGCCTGGGCAAGCAAACTGGCAAGATGGCCGTGCAAATCCTTACTGGCAAGAAGAAGATCGCCCAAATGCCGGTTCAGTACTACAAGAACCCGGTCAAGGAATACAACCCAACCATCTGCAAGAAGCTGGGCATCAAGGTTCCAGCCGGCTACAAGGCTTACAAGAACTAGTTTTTAGTTTTCTTTTGTAAAAAGCTGCTTGAGACTGGAGGACATTATGGCAGGATACTTATCATCATTGAGCTTTCTCGACTTGGCTGGCCGTTTGCCAGCATCAGTCGCGCAAGGGCTCTTCTGGGGCATTATGGCCCTGGGCGTTTACATTACTTTCCGGATCTTGGACATCGCGGACCTGACGGTTGACGGGACTTTCGCTACAGGCGGGGCAGTCTCAGCCGTCTTGATCATGAAAGGGGTCAACCCCTGGCTGACAGTTCTGGTAGCCCTCGTAGCAGGCCTTTTGGCCGGCGCGGTTACCGGCTGGTTGCACACCCTCTTCGGGATTCCGGCAATCCTGGCCGGGATTTTGACCCAATATGCCCTCTACTCCATCAACTTAGCCATCATGGACTTCAAGGCCAACACGGCCATCAGTTCTATGACCCCTGGCCTGGTTATCTCAGGCTTAACGGTTAACGAGTCTATCTTGGTCTGCGGCTTGATCGTCATTGCCTTGGTGGCTTTGATGTACTGGTTCTTCGGGACTGAACTTGGGTCATCCCTTAGAGCGACCGGCTGCAACCCGGAAATGAGCAAGGCGCAAGGCATTAACATTAACCGGATGAAGGTTTTAGGCCTGGCCATCTCCAACGGCTTAGTTGCCGTGGCAGGTGCCCTGTCCTCTCAGTACTCTGGTTTTGCCGACGTCAACGCCGGCCGTGGGTCCATCGTTATCGGCCTGGCGGCTGTCATCATCGGTGAAGTTTTAGGCGAAGCTATTTTGGGCAAGAAGCTCAACTTTGCCGGCCACCTGGCCTTCGTAGTTATCGGGGCGATCATCTACTACATCGTCTACACTTTGGTTCTGTGGCTGAAGATGAACCCGAACATGATGAAGCTATTCACGGCCATCATCGTTGCCCTCTTCTTGGCGGTGCCATACCTCAGAAGCCGGGCCAAGAACTCCTTTGCCAAGGCGGGCAAGAATGCTAGAAAAGGGGCTTAAAAATGCTAGAACTGACCAACATTACCAAGACTTTTAACCCCGGAACCATTAATGAAAAGCATGCCTTGAACGGGGTCAACTTGAAGCTAGAAGACGGCGACTTCGTGACGGTCATCGGGGGCAACGGGGCCGGCAAGTCAACCACCTTGAACGCCATCGCGGGCGTTTGGCCGGTTGACACGGGTTCCATCGTTATCGACGGCCAAGACGTAACGGGCCTGCCAGACTTTAAGCGGGCGCCTTTGATCGGCCGGGTCTTCCAAGATCCAATGACCGGGACGGCGGCAACCATGCAAATTGATGAAAACTTGGCTCTAGCTGCCCGGCGGGGCAAGCACAGAGGGCTCAAGTGGGAAGTTACCGCTAAAGAACGGGCTGAATACAAGGAAAAGCTGAAGGTGCTCAACCTGGGTCTGGAAGACCGGTTGACTGCTAAAGTTGGCCTTTTGTCCGGCGGGCAGAGACAGGCTTTGACCCTGCTGATGGCAACTTTGGTCAAGCCAAAAGTTCTCCTCTTGGATGAACACACGGCGGCACTAGACCCGAAGACGGCAGAAAAGGTCTTGAAGGCAACTGACCGGATTGTTGCAGAAGGCAAGCTGACCACAATCATGGTAACCCACAACATGCGGGATGCCATTGCCCACGGCAACCGCTTGATTATGATGAACGACGGCAAGGTCGTTTTGGACATCAAGGGTGAAGAAAAGAAGAAACTGACAGTGGAGAAATTGCTCCACCAATTTGAAGTCGTATCCGGCGAGGAATTCGCCAGCGACAAGGCAATTTTAGGCTAGAAAAGACGAAAACTGACGATTTTCCAATCAAGGAAGTCGTCAGTTTTTTCGTTTATTCGAAAAGCTGCCGGTATTCGCCGTAACCTGCTGCTTCCAGCTGGTCGTAAGGGATGAACTTGAGGGCAGCAGAGTTGATGCAGTAGCGCAGACCGCCTCTGTCCAAAGGACCGTCGGTAAAGACGTGGCCCAGGTGGGAGTCAGCTTGACGGCTGCGGACTTCAGTTCTTTCCATGCCAAAGGACTGGTCCCGGCGCTGGGTCAGCTTGGTGAGGGGCTTGGTAAAGGCTGGCCAGCCGCAGCCGGAATCGTACTTGTCCAAAGAGGAAAAAAGGGCTTCCCCACTGACCACGTCGACGTAGATCCCTTTTTCAAAGAAGTCGTCATACTCACCTGTATAAGGCGGTTCAGTCGCCGCGTTTTGGGTCACGGCATACTGCATTGGCGTCAGCCGGTCTTTCAAATCTGCTTTTTCGTTCATCTTGGTCACCTCATCTTTAGAATAAGGCTATTGTAGCTTGGATGGATTCACGAGGCCTTGATCTGGATCAAGAAATTACTTGTTTAAACTTCGGTATATGGCTTAATAACTGATAATTCAGTGCTGAGCTTTTTCTTGGCATCCCCAAAAGAACTGTAAAATGGGCACAATTCTTGTCATAGTTTCCAAAAGCCGCTCTACTTATAATGAAATCCATGAGTAATAAAACGGAGGATTGTTATATGACTAAAGCAGCTTTATTTGACTTAGACGGCGTGATCGCTGACACGGCAGTTTACCACTTGCAGGCTTGGCGGAAATTGATACAAGACCACTTTAACCAGGATGTTCCAGCTGACTTGCTGGCCCAAACCAAAGGATTGAGCCGGGTGGACTCCTTAAACGCGAGCATATTCCAAGAGGGCGTTTAACTTAATCGATATCAAAAGCAAGGATATGTTGCTTTGGCCGGCTAGCAATTTTTTTGATCAAGCCAGACTCCTCAAGAGCCTTCAGCTCCCGCTTTATCTCCCGTTGAGACGAGCCTTCTTTTGAGACCAGTTCAACAATAACCCGGTCTTGAATACCCAAAGACGGGTTATTACCCGTAAATAGCTTGGATTCAGCCAGGTAAAATATAATACCGTAAACCGTTTTTTTATCATAACCCACTTCGGCAAGTTTGTTAGCCTTAGCACTGGCAGCTGATTTAACGCGGTTCAACTTCTCTTTAGCTGTAATCAAGGCATTTAAAACCTTATCTTGTTGGTCCGTCAAGATCTGCAACATTTTTTCAATGAAAAATGTCAGCTCTGCCCTATTTTCTTCTTTGTCAGCTTCTTTAAAGATCCGATAGTAGCTAGACACTTGAGCATGAATAGCAGTAGCAACCGAAAATCCCGTAAAGCGGTCATACTTGCTAGAAAGATATGTTGACAAAAGATAACGGCCCATCCGGCCATTGCCGTCCAGGAATGGGTGGGTATTTTCAAAAAAGAAATGAGTTACCAAAGCTTTGTAAACCGCCGGCAGATCATCCTTGCTCATAAAAGCAATCAAGCTGCTTAGTGCTTCAGAGATAGCCAGTTCAGAAATCGGTGGGACATGCACTGTTTTAGTCGCTGAGCCAACTCTGAGAACTCCATCTACTAACGTGTCTCGGAAAAGCTGACCGTTTGGCTGCTTTTCTACTGGAATTTCACCCTTCAGCAGTTTGTCATAGATATTACGGAAATCCTGCAGGCTCTCAATCTTGAGAAGATTACCTTTTTGAACTTCTCGATACATGCGAATGGTCGACCAAAGACGTTTTTCCTGTCCTTTTGGATGGCCATCTATGCTTCTAATGATCGTGCTGATTTCAGCCGCATCTGTTTTAATTCCTTCAATGCTGTTGGTATAGGTGATTTCACCCAGAAGGAGAGAATCCAAAAATTGATCAAGTGCGACTGGCGGCAGTTTCCGGCTGGCTTCTTTAATTTTTTGAGAATTAAGAAGAAACCGATTAAATAAATTGACCATGTTTGGCGTGTACACAAAGAAGATTGGGTACTGCTTGGTCTGTTCGTCACTCTTTTTAAAATTAAGCAAGGGATGCAGGTTAGTCACAACGGATGATACATTAGCCAACCGTTGTTGGTATTCCGCATCTAAAGAAAAGTTTGGATCATAGCCATGCTGATATTTAACGATTTCCAAGGGCTGATAGTGCTCCATTTGACTGCTCCCCTCTTTTTGCTCAAAATCACTTTTTTGTCAATTTATAATACCATTTCTAGTACTTTTTATCCTTATTTTTTGTCAAAAACGCCATTTTGATAAAAAAGGAATCGAAGTCCCCCCTCTTTTTCCCGCAAAAATGCAATTTTAAGATTTTTGGGCAAACGAAAACCCCCTTGGAAATTGAGAGCATATTCCAAGAGGGCGTTTATATCTTTTAGCAGCATCATGCTTAGCGCATGGTGCGCTCGGCGCTATCTACCTCATTACCTATAATATCATATTTTGCCTGTTTAGTCCTACGGTGTGCACTATTTTGATGCCGCTTGGACGATTACCATGAATAGGTGGATAAGCCTAAAAACAAGCAAAAAAGCACCGGATTTCACATCCAGTTCTCTTAAAAATTGCTTAGTCAAAGAAGCCGTCAGCCTTCAAGGCTTCCAAGTAGCGGTGCACGGCATCTGGCCAAGTTGGCAGCGGCTTGAAGCCATTCTCTTCCAACTTGCTCTTGTCCAAACGGGAGTTAAATGGCCGTACAGCCTTGGAGAGGCCGTATTCTTCCGTGGTAACCGGAGTTACCCTGGTCTTGTAGCCAGCCTGGCGGTAGATTTCCTTAGTGAAATCGTACCAGCTGATGTAGCCGGTCTTCGTGCCATTTTCGTCATAACCGCTCTCAGTTGCCGGCAATTCCGCGTTAGTTGCGTGGTAGTAGCCGTACTTGTCAGTTTCGATCATGTCGACCAAAAGCCGGGCCAAGTCTAAAGTATAAGTTGGCGTACCAATTTGGTCGCTGACCACCTTGACTTCATCATGGGTCTTGCCCACGTTGAGCATAGTCTTGATGAAGTTCTTCCCGTTCAAGCCGAAGACCCAGGCGATCCGGACGATGAAGTACTTGTCCAAAGTTTCAGATACGGCAAGTTCCCCGCCCAGCTTGGTTTCCCCGTAAACGTTCATTGGCTTGTAGCCCTTGAAGTCCGGGTCCCATGGAGTAGTGCCCTGGCCATCGAAGACGTAGTCAGTGGAGATGTAAACCATTGGCACGTCTAATTCCTTGGCTACGTTGGCAATGTTTTGGGTACCGTCAGTGTTGACCTTGCGGACAGCCGCAACCTTGTCGTCGTCTTCAGCCAGGTCAACTGCAGTCCAGGCAGCACAGTGAACGATCACGTCAGGGTTAACTTCAGTGATGGCCTGCTTTACGCCTTCCGCGTTAGTAATGTCCAAAGAAACGTAAGGAGCAGTAGTAACAGCTGAGCCGTCAGCGATCCCGCTGTATTCCGGAGCCAAGTCGCTGCCAACGCCTTCGTAGCCGCGCTTAGCCAGTTCGTTCATCACGTCGTGGCCCAGTTGGCCGTTGACGCCAGTTACGAAAACCTTCATTTTTTCCTCCTAATTAAAACTTGAAAGTGTCCTTAAGGCCCAGCCACTTTTGGTCCTTGTCGGACAAAGTCAGCTTAGTACCGTCTTCCAAAGCGTAGCCGCTAGCATCAGCTGAGCCCGGGTATTCGCCAACCAATTGCGGCCATTCAATCCCGATTTCAGGGTCGTTCCAAGCCATGCCGCCTTCATCGTTTGGGTGCCAGAAGTCGTTAACCTTGTAGCAGAATTCAGCCACGTCGCTCAAAACCAGGAAGCCGTGGGCGAAACCTTCTGGAATCAAGAATTGCTTCTTGTTTTCAGCAGTCAGTTCCACCCCGTACCACTTGCCGTAGGTCTTGGAGTCGCTTCTCAGGTCAACGGCAACGTCGAAGACATCCCCGCGAACAGCCCGGACCAGCTTGCATTGCGGGAAGTGCTTTTGGAAGTGCAGGCCCCGCAAAACGCCCTTGGTTGAGCTTGATTGGTTGTCTTGGACGAAGTTGATGTCAAAACCAGCTTCCTTCATGTCGTTTTCGTTGTAGGTTTCCATGAAGTAGCCACGGTCATCCCCGTGAACTGCTGGCGTAATCACTGCCAAACCTTCAATACCGCCGACATTCTTTTCAACTTTGATTTGACCCATTTTTTCTGACTCTTCTTTCTAAAAAATTAATACTTCAGCTTGCCTTCAGCCACTGCCTTGAGGTGCTGGCCGTAAGGGCTCTTGCCGTAGTGCTTGGCAGCTTCCATCAACTTGTCTTCGTCAATCCAGCCGTGCACGTAGGCAATTTCTTCTGGGGCTGAGATGCTTACCCCAGTCCGTTCTTCTACCATCTTAACAAAGTTGGAGGCGTCAACCAGGCTCTGCATCGTCCCGGTATCCAGCCAGGCGTAGCCCCGGCCCAAAAGCTGAACGTCCAAGGTGTTGTCGTTCAAGTACATCTCGTTCAAAGAAGTGATTTCCACTTCCCCGCGGGCACTTGGCTTAACCTGGGCGGCTCTTTCGCTCACGCCAGCTGGGTAGAAGTACAAACCAGTTACGGCGTAGTTGCTCTTTGGCTGAGCCGGCTTTTCTTCGATGGAAATCGCGTGGCCGTCCTTGTCAAATTCCACAACCCCAAACCGTTCCGGATCGTTGACGTAGTAGCCAAAAACCGTTGCCCGGCCAGCTTCCGCGTCCTTGGCGGCGTTTTCCAGCATGTCAGTAAAGCCGTTGACGTAGAAGATGTTGTCGCCCAAAACCATGGCGCAAGGTTCACCGTTGATGAAGTCTTCGCCCAAAGTAAAGGCTTGGGCCAGGCCGTCTGGACTTGGCTGAACCTTGTAAGAGAGCTTGACGCCGAATTGTGACCCGTCGCCCAAAAGTTCCTTAAAGCGCGGAGTGTCAGCTGGCGTGGAGATAACCAAGATGTCCTTGATCCCGGCCAGCATCAAAGTTGACAACGGGTAGTAGATCATTGGCTTGTCATAAACAGGCAAAAGCTGCTTACTGGTAACCAGGGTTAATGGATACAGACGAGTGCCTGAACCACCTGCTAAGATAATTCCCTTCATTTTTTCTCTTCCTTGCCTCTTACTTTTCGTCTAAAACCTGCTTCTTGCCATACATTTCCTGGTAGTAGTTCTGGTAGTCACCGGAGATGATGTTTTCCCACCATTCCTTGTTGTCCAGGTACCATTGGATGGTCTTCTTGATACCGTCCTTGAACATGGTTTCCGGCAACCAGCCGAGTTCGTCGTGGATCTTGGTTGGGTCGATAGCGTAACGTTGGTCGTGACCCTTGCGGTCAGTAACGTGTTCGATCAAGGAGTAAGGCTTGTCCAGGTAGTCACAGATCAGCTTAACGATGTCGATGTTGTGCATTTCGTTGTGGCCGCCGATGTTGTAGACTTCACCAACCGTCCCCTTTTCCAAAATGAGGTCGATGGCCTTGCAGTGGTCTTCAACGTAAAGCCAGTCGCGGACGTTTTGGCCTTCACCGTAAACTGGCAAAGGCTTGTCGTCCAAGGCTCTTTGGATCATCAATGGGATCAGCTTTTCCGGGAATTGGTAAGGGCCGTAGTTGTTTGAGCAACGGGAAATAGTTACAGGCAGGCCGTAAGTTCTGCCGTAAGCCCCGACCAAAAGGTCAGCGCTGGCCTTTGATGATGAGTATGGGCTGGAAGTGTGCAGCGGAGTGTCTTCGTGGAAGAAGAGGTCTGGCCGGTCCAGCGGCAGGTCGCCGTAAACTTCGTCAGTTGATACTTGGTGGTAACGCTTGATCCCGTACTTGCGGCAGGCGTCCATCAAAACAGAAGTACCGATGATGTTGGTTTGCAGGAAGATTTCCGGGTTTTCGATTGACCGGTCAACGTGGCTTTCTGCGGCGAAGTTAACAACAACATCCGGGTGTTCTTCTTCAAAAAGCTTGTAGACGCCTTCGCGGTCGCAGATGTCCAGCTTGACGAAGCGGAAGTTTGGCTTGTCCATGACATCCTTCAAGGTTGACAGGTTGCCCGCGTAAGTCAGCTTGTCCAGGCAGATGATCTTGTAGTCTGGGTGCTTCTTCATCATGTAGAAGACAAAGTTGGAACCGATAAAGCCGGCACCACCGGTAACGATAATTTTCATGTAATGAACCTCCGAGTTCAAACTAAGCAATTTTTCTTGACTGACTCAAAGTATAAAACATGACGTTACGTAAGCTTCAATAGAAAAAATAAAATAACCGTCGTTTTTTAAAAAGCTTTAAAGACTTGAGATGGAAAAATTACGTAGCCATGGCGATATTCGCAAAGTTCAGCCCCGTAATTTACGCAGCCATGACGATATTCGCAAAATTCTGCCCCATAATTTACGTAGCCATGGCGATATTCGCAAAGTTCAGACCCATAATTTACGTAGCCATGGCGATATTCGCAAAATTCTGCCCCATAATTTACGTAGCCATGGCGATATTCGCAAAATTCTGCCCCATAATTTACGCAGCCATGGCGATATTCGCAAAATTCTGCCCCATAATTTACGCAGCCACGCTAAATTCATCAGTTGCACAGCTGCCCGCTATTTGCGGCAGATAAAGGTCCCGGCGTCTTTAGTGATGTGGAAGCCCCCGGCAACCTCAGCTTCAACGAATTGCTTAAATTCCTGGTAGCGGTCCAAGAGAAGGGCGTTCTGGTTGCCGTGGCAGGACAAGATATAAGAAATAACGGGTTCAGCTTCGTCTAATTCGATGGCGTCCTCGTAGCACCGACAGGTCACTTGGGCAAAAAACGGAGCGAGGATCTCTTCCCCGTTGTCTAAGCCGAAGCGATCATAGAGGTTGACGGAAGAGAGGACGATTTGGGAGTTGAACTCCTGGACCAAGTCAGTGATTTCGTGCATGTGGCGCTGGCTGTAGGTTGACGCGCAGAAGCGGCCCCCTTTTTTCAAAACCCGGCGGACTTCTTTAAGGACCTGGGGGATGTCGTCGCAGTAAAAAAGCATGTGGTTGGCGACGACCAGGTCAAATTCTTCGTCGGCAAAAGGCAAGTGGGCCGCGTCGCATTGGTTATAGGAAAAGCGGCTGTCTTCACCGATTTCCTTTTTGGCATCGGCCAGCATCCCTTCTGAAATGTCGGTCAAGATGACCTGGCAATCCTTAGGCAGGCGGTCGTGGCTAGTAGCCCAGAGTTCGCCATTCCCGCAGCCGATCTCTAAAACTTTTAAGCCGGGAACTAAGTCGAGCTGGCAGAAAAGCCAAGGGAACCAGCCCTCCTTGTTCATGGAGTAGTCCCGGTGCAGGCGGATCCGGGCGGAGATGTTGGTGGCGTTCTGGTACTGGGTCTTGAGGCTCTGGGTCATGGTTGACCGGTGGAGCAGTTCCAGCATCCGGCTCCAGTCAACGGGCTTGCCAGCTTCCAGGGTTTGGGTGGTTGAGTCGATGGCGGCTTCAACAGCGGTCATTTCTTCAATCCGCTCTTCCACTAGGCGCCGCTGGATTTGGAGGGAATCCAGGAGGCGGCGCCGGTCGCTGGCCCCCAGGGTCAGGCCGCGGATTTCCCCTAAGGAAAAGCCCAGGTATTTTAACAGGAGGATCTGCTGGAGCTTGGCGAAGTCAGCGTCGCTGTAGCGTCTGGCCCCGCCCTTGCTTCTGGCTGAAGGTTTGAGGAGGTTCTGCTGGTCATAGTAGCGGATCGTTCTGACGGACACGTGGGCCCGCTTGGCAAATTCGCCGGATGTGTAGTAGTCGGTCATGGGAGCTCCTTTCTGCCTTAGATTATAACCGATTTTTTCTGGACAAAAATACCCTTGAGCTCAAGCCGGAGTTCAAGGGTAAATTTTTACAGATTCAAGGTGAAGTGAAGGGCATTGTCGACCTTGCTGGCGATAACATCGTATTCCAGCGGATGCGGCCGGAAAAGATTGTCAATCATTGTATAAGTCAGACCCAGACAAAAAGTTTCCACAAAGTCCTTGGCCTGCTGATCAAAATCCGCTCCTTCTTCTTCAATAATCTGCTTAAGCAAGACGGCGATATGGCTGGAAATTTCCCCAACCACATCAACCTCCGTCTGGCTTTCATAGACGCTCTTATAGAAACTTTTATTCAGTTCGATCCCGTAAAAGACCAAAAAGATGATGCCTTCCCAGTCCAGGTAGCCGATATTGCTCTCGATATCGTTTTCCATCATTGACTTGATCGTATAGTCCAAAAGATCGAACTTGTCCTTAAAGTTCTCGTAAAAAGTCTGCCGCCTAATCCCGCTTTGCTTCATGATCTTGGCAACACTTACATGGTTAAAGCCGTTTTTGGCCACCTCATCTTTAAAAACTTGCGAGATGTGCAGCTTTAAACATTCTGACATTGGCTAACACTCTACTTTAACAGAGCTTGCAGGCCGCTAGCTAAAAGACCACCGGCGATTGGCCCTAAGACTGGCACCCAGGCATAAGCCCAGTTAGCCCCGCCCTTGTTTGGCACTGGCAAAATCGCGTAAGCCAGACGTGGTGAGAAATCCCGGGCCGGGTTCAAGGCAAAGCCAGTCGTTGAACCCAGAGCTTGACCAACCACCATAATCAAGAAGCCAACAATTAATGGCTTCAAGCCTTGGGTGAAGTTGCCCAGGTTGAGCAAGGTGAAGATGAAGACAAAAGTCGCGATCGTTTCACTCAAGAAGTTGAAAACAGGGTTACTGATGGCTGGGCCAGTCGCAAAGATCCCCACGCTGTTGCCTTCGTCAGCCTTGGTTGCCTTGAAGTGCGGGTAGTAGTGCAGGATTACCAGAGCTGCCCCGACAAAGGCGCCCAGGAATTGCCCCAGCAAGTACGGCATTACCTGACTCCATGGGAAGAAGCCGAAGGCCGCGAAGCCAATAGTTACCGCTGGGTTGAGATGGCCTTGTGAGCCAAATTGGCCAGCCACGTAAACACCGAAGGTTACCGCCATACCCCAGGCCAGGGTGACAAACAGCCAGCCCTGCCCCTTGGCATAAGCCTTATTCAAGCTGATCCCGGCCCCGCAGCCGACACCCAGCACGATCAAAATCATCGTTCCTAAGAACTCTCCTAAAAAGCCGTTCATGTTAGTTATCTCCTTTAATCTTCAAAGGCGCCAGCTGGCTTTCAAGTTCAGCCAAGCCAACGCCGGCCTGCAAAAGTGAAGCCGCCACATAAGAGCCTTCGATCAAGGCCACATCATAAACGCGGACCTTTTTCTCGGCAAACTCCCCAGCCATATCCAGATTCATTCTAGCACTGCCCAGGTCGTAAAAAGCCAGTAGCTCGTCAGCCGCATTTTCTTCAATTGCCTGCCCAATCTTTTCCATACTGGTCCCAATATCGCCGTCATCAGTACCACCAGCAAAGGTAATTGGCACGTCAGCCGCTACCTGCTTAAGCAGTTTAGGCAAACCTGCCGCGATTTCGGGCACATGGGACACGATCAAAATACCGTAAGTCATCTTAACCCTCCGCTTCCAGCAAAGCGGTAAAGAGGTAGCCGCTAGATACTGAGCCTGGGTCCAAGTGGCCAATTGACCGCTCACCTAAGTAAGATGCCCGCCCCTTCTTGGCCTGCATCGGCTTGGTGCTTTCAACTGCCTCTTGAATGAGTTCGTTAGTTAAGTTTCCTTTAGCTAAAGCCGGTACGACTGCTGACCAGACATCAACCATGGTCTTATCGCCAGGTTCAGCGCCGCCCCGCTTCTTGATTCCCAAAAGGGCCGCTTCAGTCAATTTCGCCAGGTCAGTTTCACTATTGCTCAGCTTGGCCATTTCCAAGAAGGCTGTCCCATAGAGGGGACCTGAAGCCCCGCCGACCTTGCTGATCAGAGACATTGCCACCAGCTTTAAAGCTGAGGTCAAATCAGCTGGCTTTTTAGTCTGCAAGGCTTCTTCAACCGCGGCCATCCCTCTGGCCATGTTATTGCCATGGTCCCCGTCGCCAATCGGAGTGTCCAGGTCACTTAAGTAAGCCTTGTTGGCTTCGATTTTTTCTGCAAAAATTGCCATCCACTTGTCTAAAAGTTCAGTCGTCAGTTCCATTTTTTGCTCCCCCTTACCAAGCAATCGTCTTAACTGGATAGTTCAAGTAGTCCAGCCACTTGTCATCCGCGATTTCCATCACCGTCAAGGAAATACCAGCCATGTCGATGGAAGTCATGTAGTTGCCGGCCTTGGTGAAGACAGGCTTAATGCCTTTAGCACCCAGCCAGTCCAGGATATCCTTGCTAAAGATGTATTGTTCCATGAGTGGAGTTGCCCCCATCCCGTTAACCAAGATGGCGTACTTCTTGTCAGCAGACAGCTTCAAGCTATCATCGATCTTGCTGAGCAGTTCCTGGGCCAGGTCCTTAGATGGCTTGATCTTTTCTCTGCGATAGCCTGGTTCGCTGTGAATCCCGACCCCGTATTCAATTTCGTCATCAGCTAAAACGAAGCCCGGCTTGCCAACTTCTGGAACCGTAGCTGCTGACAAGGCAACACCAATCGTGTTAATGTGCGGCAATACTGCCTTGGCTAATTTCTCAATTTCATCCAAGCTAGCACCTTGGTCAGCAGCCGCACCTAAGATTTTATGCATGAAGACAGTCCCGGCCACCCCGCGCCGGCCTTGAGTATAAAGGCTGTTTTCCACGGCGATGTCGTCGTCAACCACGATAGAGCGGACTTCAATGTCGTCCATAGCTGCTAAGTCCTTGGCCATGTCAAAGTTCATCACGTCGCCAGAATAGTTCTTGACGATCAAGAAGACGCCCTTGCCTTGGTCGGCTGCCTTAATAGCTTCATAGATTTGGTCTGGAGTCGGGGAAGTAAAGACTTGCCCACAAACAGCCGCAGTCAGCATCCCTTTGCCAACATAACCAGCGTGGGCTGGTTCATGGCCGCTACCACCGCCGCTGACCAGACCAACCTTGCCGGTCATTGAGTCCTTGTCGCTGCGGACTAAAGCGGCCGTAGCCGGGATCCGTTCAACGTATTGCGGGTACATTCCGGCTAGGCCAGTTACCATTTCTTCAACAACATTGCTTGGGTCATTAATGATCTTTTTCATCGGAAAATCCTCCTTACTTCTTCCAACTTGTTTAACCACATCATATATTGTAAGCGTTATCTTTTCAACGGACAGTTTTCAGAACTTGTCCGGTCAAGTGGATTAATTCTTACTCCCATCTACTTCCACGCTTAAATTCCAGCAAGACCCGGTTGCCAAGCAGATATAAAATCACAAAGTAGCCGGGGATGGCCCAGAGAGCTGCCCAAAAGACCGTCGCTCCTGGCCCCATTCCTTTAGCTAAAGCGGCTTGGCAAACCAAGTAAACATAAAGGCAGCCGAGCAGGCTACTGGCCAGCTTTTTCATGCTGGGCAAGAGGCGGGCCGACTTTTTCGCCAAAAAGTAACAAGCCAGACAAGTCACCAGGTCCGCAAGCAAGGTTGCTAAAGCTGCCCCCGCCTCCTTAAAGGCCGGAATCAACAGGAAGTTCAAGCAAATATTGACTACAGAAGCGATGCTGATTGCAAGCAAAGCCACCTTCTCCTGCCTAGCCGGAACCAAAACCGCCGCCATGTAAAACCAGGCCAAGAGCGAGAAAACTAAGGCCAGACCCAGAAGCTTCATGGCCCCTGCAGCCGGCGCAAAATCTAAGTCCGCGGTTAAAATGACGACCTCCTCGCCTAAGGCAAACAAGGCGCAGGATGCTGGCAAAGCTAGCGTCACTAGCAAATCCGCAATCTGCCGGGCCAATTTTTGAAAAAATTCTCCGCCCTTTTGCCCATATAAGCAGGCCAGACGCGGCACGGTCACAACGATCACAGCACCTAACAATTGCTTAAGCAGGGCCGTAACCTTGCTGGCCACCGAGTAAAGGCCTACATAATAGTCGCCGGTCATCACTCCCAGCTGGGCTACATCCGCGCTTACGTAAAGCAAGTTGACCAGAGAGTTGGCGAATAAGACGAGGATGGGCAGGAGGTGCTTTTGCCAGGAAAAGCGCCAGGTCAAAGACCAGGTGCAGTACTTACGCAGCCGCAGAAAGTTGATCAAGTTGGCCCCCGCGCTGCCCGCCACCGTAGTCCAAGCATACAGCAATAGATCGCTTTCATCCTTGACATATGTCAAGAGCAGGATCAGAGACAAAACTTGAAAGCAGATGTTCCGCAGAGCCAGGTAGCCATATTCCTCGTGAATCGCGTAAAGCCACTCGCAGCCCAAGGTCGTAAAAATAATGCCGGAGCTAAGCGTCCAAATCAGCGGTCCATATTCCCGCAGCTTACTTGAAAAAAGCAGACAGGCCGCCAGGCCCAAATAGGCCAGCAAGGTCGAGGCCAGGTTGATGACCAGGACTTCCGAAGCAAAGCGGGACAGCTCTTCCGGGTCATCCCGCTTTTTTGCCCCTTCCCTGGTCGCGTAGGCGTAGATGCCCAGGCCTGCCACTAGCGCCGCCCAGCTGACAATGGTGGCCGCGAAGTCGTACTGGCCCAGTTGGTCAACCCGCAAGATCCTGGCCAAATAAGGGTAAGTCACCAGGGCACAAACTAAGCGGGTCCCCGTCTGCAGGCCGCTGGCCAGGGCATTGCGCGGCAGCGATTTCTCAACTTTTTCCATCCGTCACCTTCTCTCTATTCTCTCTATTTTCTTCTCTCTATCTTTCTTGTTACTTTTGCAAAAAATCACTGGTCAAACCCAAGGCCACCGCCAGAAAGACCCCAGAAGCACTGGTAAAAATCGGGTTGCCCACCGAGCTGATTAGGAAGAAGGCGATGAGGCCCAGAGCCCCGGCCCGCGGCTGACCCGGCGGAGCTTTTTTCAAACAATAGCCCAGCTGGACGACTAACCAGTACACATATATGAAAGCCCCAAAGAGGCCGAACTGGGCGAAAAGCATAGGCCAGAAGTTGTCGTTCATGGCAAAGCCCGTTTCCTGGGCCAAAGCGTAGTCGTGGTGGAAACCAAAGCGGACATATAGGGGCGAATAATGCTTAAAGGCCTGGTCTGACCCGTAAGTCGCGAAGCCGCTGCCTAAAGGAAAATAGTCCCGCAAAACGAGCAAGGAATGCCGGAGCAATTTCGACCTGACCGTTTCGCTGAAAAAGTACTCCTTGACCTGGGGATAACCCAGGCAAAAAGCCACGAAGGCCGCACTGACGCCTTTTCTCCAAGTCAAGCGGACTCCCTTTTTCTCAAAGTGCAGGCCCACAAGCAAAATCCCGCTGGCCCCGATTCCTCCGGCCCGCAAGGTCATGGCCACAGTTAACAAATATAAAAGGAGCCAGGCCTTGCTATAGCTAAGTCCGCGCTTATTTTTCTTACTCTTTTTTCCAATCCCATCCCCCAGCATGATCAGCACTAAAGAGACCAGCAGGACCTCATTTAATGCCGCTGGGTTCTCATAGATGAACTTATAAGACCGGATCCCATAGCGGAGGTCGTAGCTAAAGCCGACGTCAACCGCCAAATTGATGATACCGCCGAGAAAAGCCAGCAGAATAAAGCATTTACTGGCCAAAAGCAAGTTGGCCACAAGCGTCCTTTTTTCCCAAGGGCGCAGACAACAGCTGACGTAAAAGAGGACCAGGGGCAGCTTGACCAATTTAAAGGCGTCGACCAAGACTGGTGTCCCGCTGATTAGCCCCGACATCCAGTTAGAGATTATCCCCAGGCTTTCCACAAGAGCCAGGGCAAGGCAAATTTTTAACAAAAGCCCCTCTTTTTCTTGGCCCAGCCGCTTACTTATTAGTGCCCAGGCAATCCCGATCAGGCAAAAAACGGCCAAAATTTCATCTTGGCTGTCGGCCAAAGGCATTGGACAGACTTGATTCAAGCAGGCAAAACAGACCATCTGCCCGCTTAAGTAGAGGGTGACCAGGTTCTGCCGGCGCAGGCGGACTACCATACTAGCGCTTAAGGACGTACTTGCGGTAGCGCCGGGTCCAGATGAAGGTCCAATAAGCCAGCTTCACCCGGGCTTCCCCCAGCAGACTGAAGCCGTTATAGCGCTTGATCTCCCCCATGGTCACATTAAAACCCGGCTCTTTAGCGTAGAAGCCGTCCTTGCCGATAAAGTAGGAGTCGCTCTGGTAAAAATTCTGCCGCATCTGCCTTTTGGGAAAATGCAGGTAGGCCAGCTCTTCATAGTTCATTTTCCCGCCGGCAAAGTAGGCCCGGTAGACCCGGCCTTTTTCATAAAAGAAGACCTGGCGGGGGCTGTTCAGCTTTTTCTTCTCCCGCCCCCGTAAATAGGACTTGGTCCGCCGCATCTGCTCGCGCCAAGAATAGATATCAGCGAAATCCCGCTTTAAACAGCACTTGGCGCCCAGCCTGGCAAACTTTTTCTGGATTCCTTCCACCTCGTCAAAGACGCAGGGCAGGTCTGTCTGGAAAACCTGCCGGTAGTTCTGTCCCCCCTTGGCCACGAAGCGGAGGTTGTTAACCAAAGTATTGCGGAAGACGGTCAAATGGCCGTGCTGGTAGACCTTGTCGTATTTTTCCAGCAATTTCTCCGGCAAAAATTTCTCCAAATCCCCCATGACCTGGTCCAAATCGCAGTGGCCCCAATAGCGGTAGTCCTTGAGCCAGTCGGACAGGAGCCAGCCAAAGGCCGGCCGGTAGTCGCAGATTTTATAAGGCGCATGCAGCCGGATCGCGAAGCCCAGCTTCTTTTGGAATTTCGTCCGCAAATCCGCCAAAGTCAGATACTTGACCTTGAGATTGGCCGGGGGATTCTTGACCAGCTGGTCGGTCGCCAGAATAAAGTCAGTCGTCGGGTTTTCTTTAACTGACCTAAAAAACAAATCCGCGTAGGCCGGCAAAGGCCCAAAGTAGCAAATTACCAAAGCCAGTTTCTTCTCTTTAGCCATTTTTGCCTCCTTGCGCCACAACTTTTGCAAAATAAGTCCCCTTTTGCAAAAACATCCCCGGCGGGAACTTGTATGACAGCTTGTGGATACTAGTTTGCTCCTTAATCGCCTGCCAAAAATCCGGTTCAAACTGGTCAAATAAGCGCTGGCCTAACAGGTGGGGGGCTCCGCTGTCCACAGGGATTACCTCCGCCCAATCACCTGGGCAGGCCTCAGCCGCCAGCTGGAAAAAGATGTGGAAAATGTAGTAGTCAAGCAACTTGTCATGCTTTCTCCAGTAAGCGTAGAGCAGGTCCCGGGTGATCAAGAGCAGCCGGTTTCTTTTCGGGGAAACCAAGAGCCAGTTAGACATGGGGATGGCTTGCCCGTCCCTGCCCGGCTTGACGATCTGGTAGGCAAAGAGGCGGTTTCTGAGCAGAAAATCCGGCAAAGCCCCACTGTAAAAAACAGTCGCGTCCGTCCAGATGCCCCCGTAATTGATCAAGAGCTCCAGCCGGATCAAATCAGCTAAATGCGCGCCAGCTATAATTCCGCGCTTAATTTTCGCCTGGATTTCCTGGGGAAAAGTCACATAGTCCCGGTAGTTGTCTTCCGTGATCAAGGTTACTTTCCCCTTCCCCGCGTAAGCCGCCAAAGCTGATTTATAACAGTTTCTGACGACTTGCGGGGCTTCAGCCAAGCCTTGCAGCCAGCAAAACCAGACATAGGGCTGGTCATTTTCATTATTGCTTTTCATCTTCTCTTTTTCCCCGGCATCTTTGTGCAGCTTAACTAAGTGGCCAAGCTCCTTCCGGTACTGCCTGGCCAGCTTCTCCTTGACCCGGTACTGGGCGCTGAGGCGGAGGATCTCCAGGGCCTTTTCTTTTCTTCCAAGCAGCAGCAGTTGTCCTGCCGCCAGGGGCAGGTTACCGGCCGCGGCGTACTGGCGGACCAGGTCCCAGCCTCCTTGCTGTTTAATGAGCTTGCGCAGGTTGCGTGTTTTCATTGGTCATCTCCTTCGCGTAAAATTTTGTAAGCAATAAATTAGCATACAAGTGCAGGATTGTACAAGACTATTTCCCGCTCTTCCGGATTTCGTGCTTGTTTTTTACCGACTTTGTGAAAAAATCCCCCGCCTTTTTGCGGCTGTCGCCTAATAGGAAAAAAGCTGCTCTTTAAAAATTTCCAGCAACTTTTTGCACGAGGGGGAAAGAATTTCTTAAGTTTTCCAGACTTGACGGGGCATATTTTGGCCTGCTAAATTATTTGACTACAAAGCAAAAACCGAATTTTGAAGGAGGCAGACATGCGAAAACTCACAATTAGCGAGATACAAGCGGTCGAACTGGACAATCTCCAGATAATTGACCGGATTTGCCAAGAGCAGGACCTGACCTACTACCTGGCCTACGGGACCCTCTTAGGCGCCGTCCGCAACCAGGACTTTATCCCCTGGGACGACGACACCGACATCTGGATGCCCCGGCGGGACTACGAGGCCTTCATCGCCTACTGCGAAAAAGACCTTCCTGCTCCCTACCGGATCGCGACCCGAGAAAACAGCCCGGGCTATCCCTATGGCCTGGCCCGCTTTAGCAATCAGGACTATGAGTTCGTTTCCACCAAGCCCGCCGAGCAGTTTTCTGCCGGCATTTTCACCGACATCTACCCCTTGGACGAAAACGGCTCTTCCTACCCAGTGGCCCGCCAGCTCTACCGCCGCTGCAAACTGGTCAACATGGCCTACTACGCCTACGCGGCGACCTGGCCGCAGAACTTTTTGACCAAAAGTGCCCACCGGCTTTACAAAAAGGCGGTTGACCGGATCTGGGGCGAGGGCTTTGCCCAGGCCGTTGATGAAAAAATCCAGCGGATCATTTTTGCCAAAACAAAAGAGGGCCAGCAGAAGGTCGGCGTCCCAGCCTGGCCGGACGGCGGGGTCCATCTGCTGGACAAAAAACACTTCGGGGAGGGCAAGTACGTCCCTTTTGCCGGGTCCAACTTCCGCGTTCCGGCTGATCCTGCTCCTATCTTGCGGGAATACTACGGGGACTATGAGAAATTGCCCCCGGCCGCGGACCGCTATCCCCACCACGACTACAAGATTTATCCCAAATAGTCTTGCAACCATAAGCAGAATTTTTAGTGCAATTAAAAGATGTCATTTTATCTTATCTATCAGCCATGCTAAGCTGTTAGGACAAGATATTTCACGAGTTTTTTTAGAAAAAGAAGGTGACCACATGTCCTACTTAAGTCAGCGGGCAGTCACGACGATTGCCATCTTTTTCCAAGCTGACCCTGATGAACTGAATTTCGTGCCTTTAAACAAGGGCATGACCAACCACTCCTTCCGCCTGGATTATGGCGGAAAAAGCTACCACTTCCGCCAGCCCAGGCCTGGCCGGCAAATTATCGACCGGACCCGGGAAGCCGCTGTCTACCAGGCCATCGCCCCCTATAATTTCTGCGACTCCCCCCTTTACCTGGATCCGGAAACCGGCTATAAGCTCAGTCCCTTTTTACCCCAGGCCCGGCCCTGTAACCCGAAAAAAGAAGGCGACCTAGTCCGCTGGGTAGAAAAAATCAAGGGCCTGCACCAGGCCAAGATCGAGCTCCCACATAGCTTCGACCTTTTTGCCCAGATTAAGGATTACGAGCAAATCCGGGGCCTCCGGCCCTCCCTTTTCCCAGACTACCGGGAAACTAAAGGGCAGATTTTTAGCTTAAAACCCTACTTAGACACAGTGCCAAAGGAAAGCTGCCTGACCCACCTGGATCCGGTGGCTGACAACTGCCTTTTTTACCAGGAAGGCGGACAAAGCAAACTGCAATTAACCGACTGGGAGTACGCGGGGATGCAGGACCCGCACGTGGACCTGGCCATGTTCGCCATCTACGCCGGCTATGAAAGAGCGGAACTTGACCACTTGCTGGATTTATATTTTGGCCAAAAGTGCCCGGAAAATATCAAGAGCAAGATCTACTGCTACATGGCCATCTGCGGCCTGCTCTGGTCCAACTGGTGCGAGGCCTTCCAGCCGGAGCAGGCCCTGGCTCCTTACGGCCGGCGGCAGTACCGCTATGCCAAAGAGTACGCGGCAATAGCTTTAAAGAGAACGGGGGTGGCCTGATGACGTGCGTCGACAACGCGGTAATCTTGGCCGGCGGGACCGGAGCCCGCTTTGCCCCTTTGTCTTATGAAAAGCCCAAGGGCCTGATCGAGGTTAAGGGGGAAATTATGCTTGAGCGGCAGATCCGCCAGCTCCAGGCGACCGGAGTTAACGATATCTACATCGTTACCGGCTACAAGAAGGAGCAGCTTTTTTACTTAAAGGACAAGTACGACGTGCAATTGATCGACAATCCCGCCTATACCCGGCAAAACAGCGCGGCCAGTCTCTGGCTGGCCCGGGACGTGATCAGAAACAGCTTCATCTGCTCAGCAGACAACTACTTTTTGTCCAACCCTTTTCGCCTGGGCCTGGAGAAAACCGGCAGCTACTATGCCGGCCAGTACAGCCAAGGTGAAACTGACGAATGGGGCATCGCAACTGACCAGGAGGGCTATATTAACCGCGTGACCAGGTCGGCTAAAAATTCCTGGTACATGCTGGGCCATGCCTTTTGGCGGGAGGACTTTTCCCGGCGCTTTTTTCAAATTATGGAGAAAAAAGGCAACGCGGCCAGCGGCAAGTATTGGGAGGAGATTTTTGCCGAAAACTTAGACCTGCTCAAGATGCGGGTAGCCAGGTTCCCGGCCGGCTATATCAAGGAATTCGACAGTCTGGAAGACTTGCGCCAGTTCGACAAGTCCTACCAAGAGGATTCCCGGTCCTATATCCTGAAAAAATGCGCCAAAATGCTAGCTACCGATGAAGGAGAACTGGACCGGATCAAGCCCATCAAGGGCCGGGGCAATGAGGCGATTGGCTTCCACTTCCGCCATGACGGGCGCCTGTATTGCTACCTCTACCAGCTGGGCCGGGTCATCCGCTGCCAGCGGATGGGGCATCCCTATTAAATAGGAAGGAAGGCGATCATGTTAGCGGGAATTTTAGCTGGCATCACTTGGGCCGTAGAAACCCTGCTCTTAGGCGGGGCAGTGGCTCTGCCGGTTTTCAGCCGGGATTTAGAGGCCGCCTTTTTAGCCCCCTTCGTCTGCGCCTTTTTCCATGACACCCTCTCCTGCTTCTGGCTCTGGGGGCAGAGGCTGGCGACTGGGGAAAGGTCGGCCTGGAAAAATTGGCAAAAAGGCGGCGGCTGGATCGTTTTAGCCGCGGCGGTTGGCGGCCCGGTCGGGATGACGGGCTATGTTTTAGCGGTCAAGTTCATGGGGCCAGCCTTAGGGGCCGTAGCCTGCGCCCTTTTTCCAGCGGTTGGGGCCCTCCTGGCCCAGCTGCTATTGGGAGAAAGACTCCCCCTCTCCCGCTGGGCCTGCCTTTTGGCGAGTTTAGCCGGAGTATATGGCTTGACTACCAGCGGGCAAGTGACTGAGGACAATATAATCTTAGGCCTGGCCAGCGCTATTATGTGCGCCGGCGGCTGGGGACTGGAGGCAGTGATTTTGGCCAAGTGCTTTAAGGGCGGGATCAAGACCGGGCAGGCCTTGCAGATAAGGCAGACTACGGCTGCGGTAATTTCAGGGATGCTTTTAATTACGGCCCTGCAAGCGGGAGACTTTGTGGGCGAGCTGGTGACTAAAGGGCCGGGCAAGCTAGGATTTTTGCTCGCCGGCGCCAGCGCTATGGCAACGGCCTCCTACTTCTGTTACTACAAAGCCATTGAGCAGGTGGGGCCGAGCAAGGCGATGGCCTTGAACGTGACCTACGCGGCCTGGGCCTTTCTCTTTACAGTCCTGGCGGGCGGCTGGGATTTGGTCAACTGGCGGACCATCTTTTTCGCCGGCCTGGTCTTTGCCGGCAGCATTTTGACGGCGGCAGACTGGCGGGCTTTGTTTAAGCGAGGTGATGACTGATGGAAAAAATCAACTACCGGAAAGTAAAGGGGCGGCCGGTCTACCGGACAGCCAGCCGCTTGCTGGATTTGGGCTTGAGCAGCTTAGGCCTGGCCCTCTTCTCTCCCCTTTTTTTATATTTGGCGATAAAAATAAAATTAGAAGACGGCGGGCCAGTTTTATATTCGCAAACCCGCCTGGGCCAAGGCGGACAAACTTTTAAAATCTGGAAGTTCCGCTCCATGATCGAGGGGGCGGACAAAATGAAAAAAGATTTACTGGAGAAAAATGAGATTGCGGGCGCCATGTTTAAGATCAAGGATGACCCGCGAGTGACCAAAATCGGGAAGATGATGCGGCGGCATAGCTTGGATGAACTGCCGCAGCTGGTCAATGTGCTTAAGGGAGAGATGGCCTTGATTGGCCCCCGGCCGCCCCTGCCAGAAGAAGCCAGGCAGTACAGCGCATATGACTGGCAAAGGCTCTTAGTCAAGCCGGGATGCTCGGGCCTGTGGCAGGTGGAGTGCCGGAACGAAGGCGATTTCGACCAGATGGTGCAATTAGATATCAAGTACATCAACCAGCGGTCCCTGTGGCTGGATTTGCGGTTGATTTTTAAAACCCTTGGCCTGCTTTTTAAGCCAACAGGGATGTGAGGAGGGATTTTTCTGAAAGAGAGACATGTATTTATTATCGGTTCTAAGGGCCTGGGCTCTTATGGGGGCTACGAAACCTTCGTCAAGCAGCTCCTGGACCAGCACGCGGGTCATAAAAAGATCCAGTACCACGTGGCCTGCAAGGAAAACGGGGATGGCGCCATGGAAGGCAGCCGCATCCGCTTTAAGTACCGGGGGGCGAATTGCTATAAGATCCGGGTACCGGAGAAGCTGGGCCCGGCGCAGGCGATCTATTATGACCTGGCGGCTCTGGACTATGGGATCGATTATTGCAAGCAGCATGAGATTGAGGGGGCGATTTTTTACATCCTGGCCTGCCGGATCGGGCCTTTTATGAAGAAGTACGCACGGCAAGTCCACCGCTTAGGCGGGCAGGTCTTCATCAACCCGGACGGGCATGAGTGGCGGCGGGGCAAGTGGCCCTGGCTAGTCCGAAAGTATTGGCAAGTGTCAGAGAGATTGATGGTGAAAAACTGCGACCAGGTGATCTGCGATTCGATTGCGATTGAGCGCTATATTTTAAAGAACTACGGCAAGTACCGGCCAGAGACTGCCTTCATCGCTTATGGCAGCCAGCTGGCGGCTAGTCCTTTAGGCGACAGTGACCGGCTTTTTAACAATTGGCTGAAGGAGAAAAAATTGCGGACGGGGCAGTACCACTTGATTGTGGGCCGGTTTGTGCCGGAGAATAATTTTGAGACGATGATCAGGGAATTTATGGCGAGCAAGAGCCGGAAGGATTTGGCCATTATCACGACGGCTAACGACCGTTTTTTGGCAAAATTGGAGGAGAAATTGCACTTCAAGCGAGACCCGCGGATCAAGTTCGTGGGCACGGTTTACGACCAGGATTTGCTTAGAAAAATCCGGGAGAACGCCTACGCCTACTTGCATGGGCACTCAGTTGGCGGGACCAACCCGTCCCTTCTGGAGAGCCTCAGCAGCACCAAGCTTAACCTGCTTTACGACGTTGCCTTCAACCAGGAGGTGGCCAGACAGGCTGGCCTTTACTGGAGCAAGGAGCCGGGAAGTTTGCGGCGGTTAATCGAGAAGGTTGAAGGCTTCAGCCAGCAGGCAGTTGAAGACTTTGGCCAGGCGGCCCGGAGGCGGGTCGCGCATGCCTACAGCTGGCCCGCGATTGCCGGGGAATACGAGGAATTGTGGCTGAAATGAAGAAGGCCCGCATCCATGATTGGGTGCGGGTCTTACTGTTGCTATTTAGTGTAAGGAAAATCGTTTACTCTTTCGGAAAATTTGAAGCCAAGGTAATAACATAATGTATACCAAGAGGAAGGAGCGATTAATATGGACAAGGGATTTGATGTCTTTAGAGTTTCAAACTTTGTAATTGATACAGCTAAGGAAAACAATGTCGAACTAACCAATTTAAAGCTTCAGAAGATTTTGTTCTTCTTGCAGGGATTCTACCTGCACAAGTACAAAAAACGCTTGATAAACGGAGAATTTGCCAAGTGGCAGTATGGCCCCATAGAAAGGGAGGTTTACGACTGCTTTAAATCAAATGGGTCTTCACCGATTCATGATGAAGCTTTTGACTTTTCACTCGATACTTTGACGATTATACCTATTCCTCCTATTTCTGCGGCTGACGTTGGCCGTGATATTTTTCCTAAGCTTAAATCAGAACTACTGAAGTTGCTTGAGATCCCGACTTGGAGACTGATCGAATTGACTCATAACGATCCTAGTTGGTCAAACTATCAGGATGAAATAAAGAACTATTCAGCTGCTGACTATACCAACCAAGAGATCGAAAGCTGCTATATCAACAACCTTGAGGCGAATATTACTTTCCATACTAAAAATCCCTATATTTGCAATAATGCGAATACAGGGATTTTTCTTTGCTTCTAACGCTAAATAAACTTACTCTGGTGACGATAGATTGTCAATTTCAATTTCATGTTTCTTAATAAGAGACTTGTATGAAATATCAGTTTTTAAAGCCAGATATTTGTGTTCTAACAGAGTAAAAATGTTGGTCTCTTTTTGGCGTATCTTCTTCAGATCAGCTTTAGTAAGGACTAAAATATACTTTTTTTCACCTAAAGCCAGCTTCTTCACCAAGCCAACCGCATCATTCCAAGAATTATCAGAACCCGTAATTCCATTCCAAGCAATAAACACGCCTAGTTTGGTATCGGTATAACACATTAGCGAGAAAAACTTTCCCAAATACGTTACTCCCACTTTATTATTATAGTTCTTGCACTCAACAAGAAAATACGAACCCATTTCATCTTCCAGTAGCTGTATCCCAGACTGAGTGGCACTTTTTGACCAATTGACCAGTATATCGATTTCGTTACTACTAGTTAGCATATTCTTTCTGATATCGAGCATTGTGGGATAACCTTCTTCAAAAAGAATTGCTATTAAATCTTCAAGAAGTTTTCCCTTCTCGACTTGAGAATAGTTTCCACTATCTATTCGATCATATAACGATGCAAAATTTGCAAATACTTTATCTGAAAGTCCCAATGATGGCGAATTTGTTTCTGCTAACATTTGAAACAATTCTGAAAAGAGCAGTCCTTGATTGCTCATGTCATCAGCAATCCGATTTAGTTTTTCACGCTTACCATCATCCTTCATACCTTATTCACCCGGTAAACTACTATAGCATGGTTAATTGGATCCGTAATTTCATAATCACAATTTGGACAACCGATTTCACTCGGTATTTCACCAATTGTTTTATAACAAAAGCCAGTATATCTTTTACAGTTTGGGCAATAGATCTGCAAATATGGTGTCAAGTAATTTTTTGCGGTTAAAAACTCCATTAACTCGTAAACCGTTTTGATATCCATCTGTAACTTACGGTGAATTACGCTTGGGTAAACCCACTCACTTGCATGGTAGTGACTCATGAAGTCAACAAAGTCATCTATACTAATATTAAAGTTCTTCTCCTTTAATAAAGGTACCACTTGTGCAAAGATATTTGATTGCATCGTTCATTCGCCCCATTTCTAAATCTTTACAAGTTCCTGTCAAGTGTTGTAGTACTGTGTATTCTCGATTAGAGAAGTCAAAAGTGATCTTAACCAGGTAACTCTGTGAAACGACGGGATTTTCCCATTGCACATATACATAGGGATAATTAGCAGTAGTTTCTTTATCATCTAAATATCTAATCAACAATTCTTTGATTTCTGGTGCTTTGTTAAAGACTTCTTCATTTTCATCAATCAGTTCCCGCAATTCACCAATAAATGGTAGAACAGAGTCCTCATCCATTGCAGCTGTTAAATCAGCCGAACCACCAGAATTCAATAACATCATCTGACGATAAATCTTAACCGAGTCACTAGTTGCCGTCTTAAGCTTATCAATAGCCTGGGAGTGATCGCACTTAAACAATCTAATTTTCAAAACATCTTTCAACCACTTGATGCTGTAACTGACTACGTCGCTATAAATATCACCTGTATTAGGGTAAAAGCTCCGATTCTTTACAGCATCATATCTTATTTCGAGACACTTATTTTCCAAGTCGAAATAGATAACAACCGGATAACGGTAATCAACAGACTCATAAGTATCTCTATCCGGATATGACTTCTGCAAGACGAATTTTACCAAAATGGCTTGATTAGATACTTTGTAATAAATTGGCTGAGCATCCTTCAGTTCAGCTGGCAAAGTACGCGAAATCTGACTCTCCAATTTATGAACTTTAGCAACTTCCAATAGTTCTTCAACTGACTTGTCACTCTCAAAGAAGAAAGGAACTGAATACTTGTAAAGTTTGATTAATTCCCATTTCTCATAAAACTGGGAAAGCCTTGCATCAGTGGTTGTTTTAGCAATAGTCGCTTCAGTGTTATCTTTGTCAGATAAGAATAATGGGTAATCCTGTTGATTTTCTAGAGTAGTTTGTGGATCGAAGGTGATCAACTTCTCTTGCATTAATCGACGACTAATGGCCTTCTTCATCGCCACCGAATAATTTAAGGCAGTATTCTTGTAGAAATTCAAAAAAGTTGCTTCATCCATCTCTTTACTCATAGCTAACTCCTTCATCCAAAAGTACAATTTCTTAGAGTATATTATAATACCACATTGCTTTGGTAGCCTAGCGATTTATAACCAGCAACTGACAGAAAGTTATCAAACTGATATCAAAGTGATACATTTTTGCCATCAAGCTGTTGGACGCCTGTTTAAGCCTAAAAAATAAAAAAGAGCGCCTATTAAGCGCCCTTACCGGTTCGGCACAAGTAATCAGCTGGTACCATTTCTTGCAAACTCAATAATAAGATATGCAATTAGGGGGAATCCCCGATGAACCTGGTTCATTATCTTCGTACTTACATTATAGCACAACAGGTAAACCATCCCCTGCCCAGGTAACTTAGTGTTCTCTTGTGCTTTTGGCCTCTAGGTAATA
>NZ_JBKZCD010000004.1:0-122561 GCF_046938665.1 Lactobacillus delbrueckii subsp. bulgaricus | reverse complement strand
AAATTTCCTTGGCCAATTATTTTACTTTAGAAAGAAGCTATTTTCTTTTTGCCAAGTGCTTGTCAATTCGTCTTTAGTGTACTAGAATAAATAGTACAGTAGAGACAGCTAGAAAGGAGCGAGCTAGTGGACTTTATTGACTATTTGGACAGCCGACCGATTTACCAGCAGATCGCGGACAGGTACAAGCAGCTGATTCTGACTGGAGTCATGCTGCCAGATGAGCAGCTGCCGTCTGTGCGGAAGTTGGCCATGGAATTGTCGACTAACCCTAATACAGTGCAGAAGGCATACGCCGCGCTGGAACGGGAGGGATACGTGTACAGCGTCAAGGGCCGGGGGAATTTCGTCCGGGCCAATGAAACGCTGAAGAGCAAGCAAAAAGAAGAGCTGAAAGGGAAAATGATTGATTTAATTAAGGAGATTCAAGCAGTAGGCCTGGATCCACAGGAATTATTTGCTGAGGCCATGGAGGAGGCGGCAGAAGATGATCGAGATTGATGCATTAAACAAGGATTATGGGCAGACGGAGGCCATTAAGAACCTTAACCTGACCATTGAAGAAGACCGGGTCTTTGGCTTGATCGGGACCAACGGGGCCGGCAAGAGTACCCTCTTGCGGATGATCGCTGGCATCCTGCGGCCAACTTCTGGCCATATCACGATTGATGGCCTGCCAGTTTATGACAATCCAGCCGCAAAGAAGAAGTTTTGCTTCATTCCAGATGACCCCTACTTCTTCCCAAATGCCACAGCGGAGTCTATGGCCAGAGATTACGCGGCGGTTTACCAGGACTTTGACCAAGAACGTTTTGCCAGACTGCTGGCGGACTTTCGCTTAGAGCCTAAACGCCGCATACACGACTATTCTAAGGGCATGAAGCGGCAATTGGCAATCCTGCTAGGATTATGTACTAACACCAAGTATCTGCTCTTAGACGAAGTTTTTGACGGCTTAGACCCGGTTATGCGGCAGAGCATGAAGAGTCTTTTTGCCGAAGACATGGACCGGCGGCAATTGACTCCAATCATTGCCTCGCACAACTTGCGGGAATTGGAAGATATTTGTGACCACATCGGTTTCCTGCACAGCGGCGGTCTGCTTTTATCAGAAGATTTGGCCGACATGAAACTGGAAATCCAGAAGCTGCAGTGCGTCTTTAAGGACGACCGGGACATGGAGGAAGTCCTGGGCAAGCTGAAGCTGGTTGACCACAGCAGCCGGGGCCGCCTGCACACTTTGGTCGTGCGGGGGAGCCGGAGCGAAGTCGAAGCGGTCTTTGACCATGTGCCGATGACCTTCTTCGAAATCCTGCCGTTGACCTTGGAAGAAATCTTTATTGCAGAAGCGGAGGCAGTTGGCTATGACACGCGCAAACTTATCCTTAAATAAACACGGTCTGCCGCAAAAAGAAATCCTGCGGCACCGGAAAGTACCTGTAGCCTTGGCAATTTTGGTCATGGCCATGTTCTATATTGTTGGGACCATGCTTCTCTTGATCAGTGGAGAAGAACCTTATGAAAGCTTGCAGAGTGCGGTTAGATACTACTTCAATTATCGAAATTCTGCAACGCCGATTATCACAGGACTTTTCGGCGTCTACTTCGGCCTTGAAGCTTTTCGCTATTTGCATGTACCGCGGCAAGTAGACTTCTATGAAAGTCAACCCATCAGCCGTAGGGCCCGCTATATCGGAATCACGGTTAACAGCCTGCTTACTTTCAGCGTGATTTACCTTGTCTTTTTCTTGGTCGGTTTGACGATTTGCGCTGCCGCTGCCGCTGGGGCCAACGTGATGACCAACGCTGGAGTATGGCAGAGCTGTTTGAATAATTTATTGACCTTTTCAGCTTGGTATGGGATTGCCACTTTGAGCATGATGGTCACAGGGAATAGCTTTGTGGCAGGATTAGCCACAATCTTTTTCTCCTGTTTTGAACTGGGCGTGCTCTTTCTGTACTCGACTTTCTTTAGCTCCATTGCTCATACCGCCGGTACTGATGACTATGGCTGGCAACCATACACCAATCCTTGGTCGCAGGCCTTTAACAGCAGTCACTGGCTTGGAATAAGCTTAAACCTGCTTTGGACTGTTCTTTATCTGGGCTTGGCATACTGGGCCTACCAGAAACGGGCCAATGAAAAAGCTGGCAGAGCCGTTGCCTTTGCTTGGATTGAGCAGGCAGTAAAAATTATCTTGGTTATTTTCTTCGCAGCCTTTGGCGGGATTTTAGGCTACTTGATTTCAAGAAACAACTTTGTCTGCGGGATCTTGGGTGCTGTTATCATTGGCTTGCTGACCGCAAGCATTATGGAAGTTATCTTCAAGTTTGATCTGGCCGCATGGAAGAGCCACTTTGGCCAGGGATTGCTGTTGACCGTGGCTGGCCTGGCAATTTTTGTTGGCATGCACTGGGGAGGCAGACAGTTTGACAACTTGTTGCCTGCAAGTGATCAAGTGGCCAGCGTAGCAATTGCTCCGAATGACCGAGCTTTTAGCGCCTACTATATTGGCCAGTCTGTCGATAGTACTAGCGCAAATGAATATGCGGCCAAGTACATGTATTTGCCGGCTTCAACCGAGCTTTTGCAACTTGCTAAAGCCGGCAGCAAGCAAAGCCAGAAGATGGATCACGGCCAAACAACGATAATCCAGCTGCGCTTCTTGTTCAGAATGAAGAATGGCCAGGTTAAAACCAGAGTTTATAATATGCGGGAAAAGGATCTGGATAAATATTTCGAGCAGATTAGTAAAACAAAGGCTTACAAGCGTGGTTATTTCCAGATCTACCATGACCAGATGATCATGGACAAGTTGGGCACTGTGTCCATTGCCTATAAGAGCGGCAAGAAGACGGTTAAGCTGGAAGATGGCAAGCTTTACAGCGAATTCCGCAAGGCTTACAAGCAAGACTTGGCCAAATGGGATTACAAGCTGGCCAGCCGGCAGAAACCAGTCGGTCGGATCAGGATCGACTGGGCAGTGACAAAGTCAGATGATGCTACTGTTGAATATCCAGTTTACGCCAATTACAGCCACACGATTGCTTTCTTGAAGAAAAACAAGCTATATGACGAAACGCCGTTAAAGAATTCTCAGCTAGGGGACCTGGACTACTATATTAACGAAGACTACTAAGCAATTTAACTGAAAAACTTTACTTTTTCAGCCATTTGTTCTATTATTAAAACAATTATGCACTAATATTATTTTAATTATTTAGGAGGACAGATGGCGAAAAAACACGAAAACGCGGACGGAACGCTCCGGTCCTTATCGAACCGGCACGTACAGATGATTGCCATCGGGGGCACGATCGGGACTGGTCTCTTCTTAGGGGCCGGCAGCACGATCTCGGCCACCGGACCGTCAGTCATTTTGATTTATGCATTCATGGGGGTCTTTTTCTTCTTCATGCTGCGGGCATTGGGAGAAATGTTTTACTCAGACCCCAACCACCATACCTTCGTCTCATTTATTACTAAATACCTGGGGCCAGCAGCCGGCAACTTCGCCGGCTGGTCCTACTGGATCGGCCTGCTCTTTGCCTGTATGGCTGAACTTACAGCGGTCGGGACCTACTTCCAGTACTGGTTCCCGCACGCGCCTCTTTGGCTGGTTGAGCTGATTTTCCTAGGAGCCTTGACCCTGCTGAACTTGACGGCCGCCCGCCTCTTTGGTGAAACGGAATTCTGGTTTGCCATGATCAAGATCATCGCCATTATCTCCATGATCTTGACCGGGGTCTTCCTGGTGGCAACCCATGCTAAAACCCCGGTCGGCTATGCTTCTTTGGCCAACCTGACCAAGAACTTCAAGCTGGCGCCAAATGGCACTTACGCCTTCTTTACCGCCTTCCCGATGGTCTTCTTCTCCTTTGCCGGGATTGAATTCGTGACCATCACGATCGGGGAAGCTGAAGATCCCCACCAGGTGATCAAAAAGGCGGTCAACGAGACCCTGCTAAGAATCTTGATCTTCTACATCGGGACTTTGACCGTGATCATGTGCGTGGTTCCCTGGCGGTCAGTGTCTGCCTCCAGCAGTCCTTTCGTCCAGGTCTTCCAGTTAGCTGGCTTCACTACCGCGGCTTCAGTTCTGAACTTCGTGGTTTTGACCAGCGCGGCTTCAGCCTTGAACTCAACCATCTTCTCAGCTGGCCGGCACTTCTTCCAATTAGCGCAAGAAGCTAAAAAGGGCAGCTGGCTGAAGGACAACTTTGCCAAGATTGCCCCAAATGGGGTACCGGCAAGAGGAATCGGGATCTCAGTTTTATTCGCCTTGATCGCGCCAATCCTCAGCTTCTCTAACACGGCAATTGAGGCCTTCAGCATGGTTGCCGGGGCAACCAGTGATATCTTCATCCTGGTTTACGTCCTGGCCCTGCTGGCTCACCGGAAGTACCGCAAGTCCAGTGACTTTATGGAAGATGGTTTCAAGATGCCTTTTTACCAGGTAACCAGTCCATTGACGATTGCCTTTTTCCTGGTCATCTTCTTCAGCCTCTTCTTCGTCAAGGAAGATATCTTCGGAGCCAGCCTGGCTACCGCCTGGGTCGTTTTCTTCGGCAGCTTCTGCTACTTCCACCAGCGGGCCAAGGACAAGCGGGCTGATAACTAAAATTGAATTGAACAGATTGTACAGTCATGACGGAAGTCATGGCTGTTTTTTTGTCCAGAACGTTAGCCTTTCTAGTGAAAAGTAAACGAAAACAAGCCGCAAAAGCTGGACATTTTTGTAAAAGCCGAATGCTTTTCTTGACTTTGCTTGGTAAAGAGAGTATATTAAATAGATATTAAAAATTAAAAATGATTGAAAGGTGGAAATCGGATGGCATATAATAAGATGTTGGTCCTGCAGACAGACTTTGGTTTAGTAGATGGGGCGGTCAGCGCCATGCACGGGGTGGCTCACACGGTTGCCAGCGACATCCAGGTCTCTGACTTAACCCATGAAATCCCACCTTACGACATTTGGAATGCCTCTTACCGGCTTTACCAAACCATCAAGTACTGGCCAGCAGACACGGTCTTCGTCTCGGTCGTTGACCCAGGCGTTGGCTCAGCCCGCCGGTCAATCGCCGTCAAGACCAAGTCCGGTCACTACGTCATCACCCCAGACAACGGGACTTTGACCCATATCTACAAGTATGAAGGGGTTGAAGCAGTCCGGGTGATCGATGAAAACAAGAACCGCCTGCCGCACTCCCAGGAAAGCAACACCTTCCATGGCCGGGACGTTTACGCTTATAACGGGGCCATGCTGGCCAGCGGGCAGGTTGCCTTTGAAGATTTAGGCGAAGATGTCCCAGTTGACAGCCTGGTGACTCTGCCGGTGATCGAGCCCCGCCTGCAAGGTGACACGGCCGTCGGCACCATCGACGTTTTGGACGTCCGCTTTGGTTCTTTATGGACCAACATTCCGCTGGAAATGGTCAAAGAGCTGTCCATCGACCGGGGCGACAGCCTGCTGGTCACCATCTTGCACCAGAACGTGGCCGTCTACCAGGAACACATCCCGTTTGTCCGGTCATTTGCGGAAGTCAACCTGGGCCAGCCACTCGTCTACATCAACTCCCTGGTCAACATCGGGATTGCCCTCAACCAGGAATCCTTCGCCGCTGTTCACCACATCGGCACCGGGACCGACTGGCAGGTCAAGATCAGCAAGGTTAACAAGTAAAAAAAGAAATTGGAGAGAATTTTTATGAATAAGGATATGTGGAAGTTAAGCCCTAAGAACATCGCTGCCTTGGGGATCGGGTCAGCTGTTTTCGTGATTGTCGGCCGTTTTGCCTCAATCCCAAGCGGTCTGCCAAACACCAACTTTGAACTGGTTTACGCCTTTCTGGCCATGATCGCCATGATCTACGGGCCAACTGTCGGCTTCGGGGTCGGCTTCATCGGCCACGTCCTCTTGGACTTGATGATGTACGGGCAGACCTGGTGGAACTGGAACTTCGCGGCCGGTTTCCTGGGCTTCTTCATCGGCCTCTACGCTTTGCGCGTCAACATCGACCAAGGTGAATTCAGCGCTAAGGAAATGGTGATCTTTAATGTCGTGCAGGTCGTGGCCAACGCTATTGTCTGGTTCCTCTTGGGGGCCGTGGGCGACATGGTCTTGAACAGCGAACCAGCGGCCAAGGTCTTTGCCCAAGCCGGCCTAACCACCTTGATGGATGGTTTGACCATCGCGGTTTTGGGCACCATCCTGCTCAAGCTTTACGCCGGCAGCCGGGTCAAGAAGGGCAGTTTGCACAAGGATTAAGGAATTAATATATGACAAGTCTGATTCAGTTTAGAGATTTTTCTTTTCAGTACGACAGCCAGCAGGAGCCAACCCTCCACAATATCAATTTGACGATTGAGCAGGGGGAAAAAGTATTGCTGGCTGGGCCATCAGGGTCTGGCAAGTCAACCCTGGGCAAGTGCTTGAACGGATTGATTCCCAACCTGGATAAAGGGACGATCACAGGCCAGTGCTTGATTGATGGCAAGGACATCAGTCAGACTGGCCTGTTTGACTTATCTTTTACCACTTCAACCATTCTCCAGGATACGGACGCCCAGTTTATCGGCCTGACGGTCGGGGAAGACATCGCTTTTTCCCTGGAAAATGACTGCGTGCCCCAGGACAAAATGAAGCAGGTGGTGGACCGCTGGGCTAAGGAGCTGGATTTGGGCGATTTGCTTAAGCAATCTCCCCAGAGCCTGTCGGGCGGACAGAAGCAGCGGGTGGCCCTGGCCGGGGTCTTGGTTGACGAGTCCCCAATCCTGCTCTTTGATGAACCCCTGGCCAACCTGGACCCGGCCTCTGGCTACAAGACCATGCGCCTCATCGACCAGATGCAGAAGAAGTTCGGGGCCACGGTCATCATCATCGAGCACCGCTTGGAAGAAGTCCTGGCTGAGGAAGTAGACCGGATCATCCTGGTTGATGAAGGCCGGATTTTAGCTGACCAAAAGCCGGATGACCTGCTCAAGGCTGACCGCCTGGAGGCTGTTGGGGTCAGAAATCCGCTTTACCTGGATGCCATGAAGACGGCTGGAATTGATTTGAATAAGCTTGACAAGCTGACCCCGCTGGAAGCTTTGCCGGTTGAGGGGGATGCCAAGGGCAAGCTTTTGGCCTGGCAAAACAGCTACCAGTTGCCAGCAGAAAAGGCAGCTGGCAAAGAGCTCTTGACCTTGAAGAATGTTGGCTTTGCCTACAGTGCCGACCAAAAGTACCCTTTAAAAGACGTTAATGCCGTCATCAAGGAAGGAGACTTCATCTCCATCGTGGGGCAAAACGGGGCGGGGAAGACCACCCTCTGCCGCTTGATCTGCGGCTTTTTGCAAAACACGGGTGAGATTGCCTGGCAAGGCGAAGACATGGCCGGCTTATCCATCAAGGAGCGGGCGGACAAGATCGGCTACGTGATGCAGGATCCCAACC
The DNA here is from genome assembly GCF_046938665.1 of Lactobacillus delbrueckii subsp. bulgaricus. Taxonomy (GTDB): domain Bacteria; phylum Bacillota; class Bacilli; order Lactobacillales; family Lactobacillaceae; genus Lactobacillus; species Lactobacillus delbrueckii_C. The sequence goes on along the minus strand of NZ_JBKZCD010000004.1, from coordinate 115,122 downwards.
AGATGATCAGTCAGACCATGATTTTTGACGAAGTGGCCCTGGGCTTGCGCTTGCGGAAGGTGCCAGAAGCCGAGGTTAAGGAAAGAGTGGCCAAGGTTCTTAAGATCTGCGGCCTCTACCCATTCAGAAACTGGCCGGTTTCCGCCCTCAGCTTTGGGCAAAAGAAGCGGGTCACGATCGCGGCGATTTTGGTCCTGGAACCGGACTTGTTGATTCTGGATGAACCAACGGCGGGCCAGGACTGGAAGACCTACACGGAAATCATGTCCTTCTTGCAGGAATTAAATGCAGCCGGCAAGACGATCATGATCATCACCCACGACATGCACTTGATGATGGAATACACTGACCGGTCACTTGTTTTTGCCAAGGGCCGTTTGATTGCCGACACCACGCCGGTTGCGCTCTTGACTGATGAAAAGCTGGTCGAGCAGGCTTCTTTGCGGCAGGTCAGCCTCTTTGACCTGGCCCAGCATTACGGCCTGCCGGATCCAGAAGGCTTTGCCCGCAAGTTCGCGGCTTATGAACGGGAAAGATTGGGGGAAAACGCTAATGAATGATGCAGTTTTAGGCTATACGCCGGGGAAGACCTTTGTCCACCGCTTGAGCGCGACCACCAAGCTTTTGTTCTTGCTCATTACTTCGGTGGCCTGCATGGTGACTTATGATACCCGCTTTTTGCTGATCATGTGCCTTTTGTCTTTAGTCTTGTTCAAGATTTCCCAGGTCAAGTGGCGGCAGGTGTCAGTCGTGGTCAACCTGATCATGATTTTCGCGGTCTTGAACTTGATCTTGGTTTACGTCTTCCAGCCCAGCTACGGGGCTGATCTCTATGGGAGCAAGCACATCCTGCTGGGCAGCGGCTTTTTGGCTTTGACGGCTGAGGAGACTTTTTACCTCTTCAACTTGCTGCTTAAGTATATCTGTGCCGTGCCAATCGCGATCTTGTTCTTATTGACGACCAACCCCAGCCAGTTTGCTTCCAGTCTGAACCAGATCGGGATCAGCTACCGCTTCTCTTATGCCTTTTCCCTGGCCCTGCGCTATATTCCAGACATCCAGGAAAGCTACTGGGCGATTTCCCATGCCCAGCAGGCCCGGGGCAATGAGATTTCCAAGAAGGCCAAGCTGGCTGACCGGGCCAAGGGGACGGTCAATATTGTCATGCCTTTGATTCTGTCCAGTTTAGACCGGATCACGGTGATCTCCACGGCCATGGAACTGCGCCGGTTTGGCTCTAAGAAGAAGCGGACCTGGTACACTTCCCAAAAGCTTAAAGGCAGCGACTGGCTGAGCTTGGGGGTGGCAGTTTTGCTGGTTCTCTTGATGCTCTACTTCTGGCAGCTGAACCAGGGCCGCTTTTACAACCCTTTTAAGTAGCAGATAAATTTTAGGACTCGGTTGAGTCCTTTTTATTTGGCAAAAATTAGCTAAAAAACAGAGACTAAGTGAAAAAGTTACTGAACTGCTAAAAGATAAAATGGCTTTTACCCAGTCTTTTTTAGTGAAAAAAGTAAAATACTTAAGGCAAAATCCTGCTCTTGCAGGATAAATGGCCTAAAAATTGCCTTTTAACTTTTGTGATAGAAATCGCTATCTTTTGCAATAGTTCAAAAGGTAAACAAAATAATTATTTCACAATATCGAAAAGAGGTTACCGCTTACATTGCTAATAGGGCAAAATATAAGGAAGATCTGGCTTCTTGTGTCATTAAAAAAGGGGGATTTTATCCTCTTTTCTTTTTGCCAAATGCTGTTATAGTAGTAATTGAGAAATGGATCACAAGAAATAAACAAGAAGCAGGAGACGAGAGAATGCCTAAGCAAAGCACCACTGAAGTGGAAAAGTCAGTTCAAACTGAAGACGAAATCTACCACAATATCGATATTTTGGCTAATAAATCACATGAAGCCTTAGCCCAAATGGACGACTTCAGCCAGGAAGACGTGGACAAGCTTTGCCAAGTCATTGAAAAAGTCGGTGAAGACAATGCCCGCTACCTGGCCCAAATGGCAGTTGACGAAACTGGCCGGGGCAAGGTCGAAGATAAGGTGACCAAGAACACCTACGCTGCCCAGACCATCTGGGAAAGCATGAAGGACATGAAGACGGTCGGGGTGATCGAAGAAAACAAGCAGGAAGGCTTGATGAAGATTGCTGAACCGATCGGGGTCATCGCCGGGGTAACGCCAGTCACCAACCCGACTTCCACGGTTATCTTCAAGGCTATGATCGCCATGAAGAGCAAGAACACCATCATCTTCGGCTTCCACCCGCAAGCCCAAAAGTGCTGCGTGGAAACAGCCAAGCTGATTAAGAAAGCCACGGTTGCCGCTGGGGCACCGGAAAACTGGATCCAATGGATTGAACACCCAAGCCTCACGGCCACGACTGCTTTGATGAACAACCCAAAGGTCCAGATGGTTCTGGCTACTGGTGGCCCAGGCATGGTCAAGGCCGCCTACTCAACTGGCAAGCCGGCCCTGGGCGTGGGCCCAGGCAACGGCCCGTCCTACATCGAAAAGACAGCGGACATTGAACAGTCAGTTAACGACATCGTCTTGTCCAAGACTTTTGACAACGGGATGATCTGTGCCTCAGAAAACTCCGTCGTCGTTGACAAGGAGGTCTATGACCAAGTCAAGGAAGCCTTCTTAAAGCGCCACTGCTACTTCTTAAAGGCTGACGAAATCAAGCTCTTTGAAGAACACTTCATCGACCCCCGCCGGGGGACAGTCGCTGGCCCGATGGCCGGCAAGAGCGCGGTCAAGATCGCTGAAATGTGCGGAGTGACCGTACCTGCCGACACCCAAGTTATTGTGGCAGAATACAGCGGGGTTGGCCCGAAGTACCCATTGTCAGCTGAAAAGCTGTCCCCGGTCTTCACCCTCTACAAGGCGGAAAACAGTGCCCAGGCCTTCAAGATCTGCACCGACCTCTTGAACTACGGTGGCCGGGGCCACACTGCCGGCATCCACACCCAAAACAGCAAGGTCATCCGCAAGTTTGCCTTCGCCATGTCTGCCTGCCGCATCCTGGTCAACAGCCCGGCTGCCCTTGGCGGGATCGGCGGGGTCTACAACAACATGATGCCATCCTTGACCCTGGGGACCGGTTCATACGGGGCTAACTCAGTTTCCCACAACATCACCGCCAAGGACCTCTTGAATATCAAGACCGTGGCCATGAGAAGAAAGCCAATCTTATAAAAAATACCGTCATTAAAAATCAAGAATCCACGTCTTAAATTAGTTAAGCTGAGGCTATTGCCTTAGCTTTTTCTTTCTTCTTTTTTGTAAGAAAAAATGCCTTAAAAAATACTGAAAAAGTGCTAAAATAGAAGGCATAGTTACAAGCTGGAGGAAAATTACATGCAAAAATCATGGTCAGTCAAAAGAACCGCCGTCGTCGCCGTCTTGATGGCAATGAACGTTGCCTTGTCTTCATTCAGCATCCCTGTCCCGGGCGGCCACCTCTACTTCAATGATGTGGTCATCGTGGCGGCAGCCTTGCTGCTGTCCCCATCAGAGGCCTTCGTGGTCGGCGGGGTAGGGGCCTTCTTGGGCGACTTCCTTTTCTACCCGGCGCCCATGTTCGTCAGCCTCTTCTCCCACGGCTTTGAAGCCCTAATCATCTCTTACTTTGCCCACAAGTTTGCTGGTGAGCAAAAGAAGGTCATCTTGGGCATCTTTATCGGCGCTGCCGTGATGGTAACTGGCTACACTTTAGGCCGGGCCTTCATTTACGCGACCCCGGCCATCTCCCTGGTCAAGTTTCCTTTTGAATGCCTGCAGGCAGCCGTTGGGGCGGGCTTAGGCTACAACCTGGTCTACCACGCTGGCATTGAAAAGCAGTTCCAACACCGCTTGCGGTAAACAGAAAACAGCAAGAAATACAGAAGTCATTGCAAGCAAAAATCCACCCGCGAGGGTGGATTTTTTATGTTCATTCAGTTAAAGAAAAGTGCTAATTATAGCGCGACGGCCCGCCGCTGATCTGGTTGCGGCCATTCTCCTTGCTCTTGTAGAGCATGTGGTCGGCTTCCCGGATCATCTCGTAGACCTCATCTGGAGTCTGGGCCTGGCCATAGACATAGCCGGCAGAAATATGGATGTCAAACTTCAAGTCTAGAATCTTGACTTGCTCTAAGTGTTTCCGCACCTTTTGGTCGTTTTTACGGAGCCGGTCTTTGGATTCAAAGTCCTCAATGACCAAAAATTCGTCGCCCCCGTAGCGGTAGCAGTGACCGATCCCGTAAACGTGCAGGAGGGCCTCGCTGATCTTCTTTAAGACCGCGTCCCCGTATAAGTGGCCGAACTTGTCGTTAAAAGTCTTGAAGTAGTCAATATCAATCATCATGACTGAGATGTCCCTTTGAGTCAAGTAGCCGAAGTCCCGGTCAAAGCTGCGCCGGTTCTTCAAGGTAGTCAAAGGATCCCGGGCCGCTTCAACCCGCAGCTGGGTCAACTCGTCCATCTGGCTGGTAACATCCATGATAAAGCCCAGGAGGCCACAGATGGAATTGCCGTCATAGATGGGGGAGAGGAAGTAGTGGAAGGTCCGGTGTTTGTCCTTGTCCGTATCGGTCATGTAGTCGTCCAGGGCAACCCCGTCTTTTAATAGCTGCTCTTCTTGCCCCTGGATTGTCTGCAGTCCATCAGTTGGATCGGGGCAACTGACCTCACCTAGGATGTCCTTCAGTTGTAAGCCAAAGTAATCCAAGAAACGCTGGTTGGCTCCCAGGTATTCAAGCTTGGCGTTCTTCCAGAAAAGACCGACATTGCTGTTTTCTAAGAGGGCCAGGCGAAGCTTCCCCGGACCCAGCCCCCCGCCGTCCTTGATTAATTGCTGGTAGTCCTTTTGCGGTGTCCGGTTCTTGACCTTGTAGCCATCAGAGAGGAAGGCGGTCAAGTTGTCGGTCTTGGAGATCAGCTGCAGGCGGACTTTAAACTGTTCTTGATCGGTAATCCAGTCAAACTGGGCGATCTCGTTAACCTGCTTGCACTGGCCAATGGCGGTCCAAAGACGGCTGTAGTTGCCAGTCGCAGCCCCGTTGCAGGTCTTAACAAAAGCCTCCGTGTCATTATAGCCCAAGCGGCTGGTCCAGGAGCGGAAGGCGCTGTTGCAGTAGACAAGTTTGCCCTGCCGGCTTTGGATGATGAAGATGGAACTAGGCCGGGGATTTTCAAAGTTATTGTCCAGCCGGTCCTGGGTTTCCAAGTAGGGATCCAGGACGTTGATGTGGCTGAAGCCGGAGAAAAGGGCCCTTTCTTCAGCGATTTCAAAGTTATCTCTTTCCTGGCTTAGTTTTTCTTCTGGCATTTCTTTAGCTAAAAGCCGCCCTTGAGTCAGCATGATTCCTAAGGACCGGATGAAGTTGAGCATGGCCCGGTCCTCAACCCCCTTGACGACCGGGACGATCTTGAGCAGGCGAGACATGTTGATGACGGAAGCCAGGATAATCTTGGCCCTTTGCCGGTTGGTATTAAAGCTGCGGACGTCGACTTTGAGATAGTCGAAATTGTATTCCAGTAAAGTTTCAGTCGATAAGTCGCTGTTGTCGTTGCCATAGCGGTCCAGGCAGATCTGAAAGCCCTGCTTTTGCAGGCTGGCCGCCGCGTCTTTCAAGCGCTGCTGGTCACTGGCCATCGGCTGGGCAATCAAGTCAAAATGGATCATCTTATGGGGGATCTGGTATTTCTGGGTGATCCCGACAACCTGGTCGGTGAAGCCATCAATATTGAAGTCGCTAGGCGAGAGGTTGATGGAGACCGGAACGGTTGGCAGGTTGTCTGCCCGGCTTTGGTTCAGCAAGCGGCAGACATGGTCCAGGACATGGAGGTCCAGCTGGTAGACCAGGCCGCTTCTTTCCAGAACTGGGATAAAGTGGCTGGCCTTTAAGGCCGGCTTGCCTGGTTCCTGCCAGCGGGAGACGGCTTCGAAGCTGCAGATTTTCTTAGAATAGAGGTTGAAAATCGGCTGGTAGTAGACCTTGAGCCAGTTCTGGCTGAGGGCTTCCTCAAAGTGGCCCATCAAGTAGTCCTGCATCTCAAAGCGCTTCTTGACAGAAGTATTGTAGACCTGGTAGGCCTTGTGCCGGTCATCGCCCATGTAGCGTAGGGCCAGGTAGGCCTTGTCGACGGCGCTGGTGGCTGATTCCATTTCTTTGACCTGGTAGACGCCGGCTCTGACGGTCGTGACCTTGTCAGCGGAAAAATCCGCGACTTTCTTCTGGATCTCCGGCAGCAGCTTCTTAAGCTGGCTGGGAGCAGTGATGGTCAAGAAGGAGTCGTCGACATAGCGCAGGGTCAGCCCTTCCTGGAAGCTGGCCCGGATGATTTCCCCGCACTTCTTGATGAGCTGGTTCCCCTGCAAGAAGCCAAAGTGGTCGTTGTAAGAGTGCAGGGAGGAGATATCGAAGTAGATCACGTCAACTTGCCCGGCCTGCTTTAAGAGCTTTCTTAAAAAGTCATCCCCAAACTTGCTAAAGTAGCTGACATTGGGCATGCCTGTCAGCAGGTCTATGTTGGGGGACTCACTTTGTTCCTTGCTCTGCTGGCTTTGGTCGTTGCCCAGGTCAAAATAGGAGACCAGCAAAAGGATCGTGCCGTCCTCAGTCTTGATCCGTTTTGAGTGGGCAAAAAGGGTGTGGTATTCTCCCTTGATGGACAGGCGGTAGGTTAGGTGGCACTCCGGATACTTGATTGCTGAAGCTGAAAAAGTTGCCAGGCGGACAACGTCAGCCGGGTGGACCCGGCCAAAGCTGTGGTGGTTGAGGTATTCCAGCATGGACTCCCGGTCAGAGCCCACCATCTTGCAGTATTCGTCAGAAGCCAGCAAGACATGGTACTCCCCGTCGATGACCTGCAGCACTAAAAGCGGCAGGGGGGTAGTCTCATATTGGACGCGTTCTTGGTCGGTAAATTGGTAAAGGGCTTCTGCCATAGTTCTTCCTTAATTGATTGAACGATAATCAAGTGGGTGATTATCAGCTTAAATTAATAGTACTTTCGTGAAAATTATAACACTGATTGTTTCTTGCAAGGGACGATGAAAAAACTTTCAAGCAAGGGAAGTTCTTAAAAAAGTATATTAACTTACTTACTTGATGTGACCCCAAAAATTGGGACAAATTAGTATTACGCCGTTAAAGTTGTTAAAACATGATTCCGATATTCAATCGGGGTCATGTTTTTTCGTCCTGTTTTGATTCGTACGTTGTTGTAGTAATCGATATATTTGTGAATAGCTTGTTCAAGCTCATTTAGGTCCTTGTATTTATGTTCTTGACCGTAGAACATCTCCCGCTTAAGAATGCCGAAGAAGCCTTCCATTAAGCCGTCATCTAGAGAATTACCTAGTCTGGACATACTCTGATCGATCCCTCTGTTAGCCAGAGCGGCTTGATATGCATAGTGCTGATATTGCCAGCCACGGTCTGAGTGGAAAATAAGCCCATTAAGAGCCGGATGTTTCTCAAATGCATCATCTAGCATGGTCATCACTTGCTTAAGGTCTGGGTGCCTAGAAATGTTGTAGGAGATGATTTCTTGGGTACAACCATCGATAATTGGAGAGAGGTAGAGCTTTTGATCTTTAAGATGGAATTCTGTCACGTCGGTAAACCAATGTCTGTCGGGAATAATTGCGTAGAAATTGCGCTTGATTAAGTCTGGCTTGATCTTGCCTTGAACGCCGTAATAGCTGCTATATTTGCGTTTCTTGCGGATTGAGATAGCGAATAAGCCCATCTTTTGCATGAGCCTCTGCACCTTCTTATGATTGATCTCATAGCCTTCACGGCGAAGTTGTCCATAGATTCGCCGGTACCCATAGCGCTGGCTGTGTTCATGATAGATCTCTTTGATTCTATCCATCAGCTTCCGGTTACCAGAATCCTTATCTGGCTTATGGGTCTGATAGTAGTAGTTACTTCTTGAGATATGAGGCAATCCAGGATTGGCATTGATAACGTCGATAATGTACTTAACGCTAAGCCGCAATTCTTGCCTTAATTCAGTGATTGCACGAGCTAATTCTTCTTTTCTTGGCTCTTCCGTTCTTGAATTAAGGCCTCCAATTTTTTTATGTATGCAAGCTCGACTGTAAGCCTCTTTACCTGCTCTTCCAGCTCTTTGATCCGTTGTTTGTCCTTGCTTTTGGGCATTCTTGGGTGGTCTACCTTTCTTCTTGGTAATGACAGTATACCCGTTTTCTTTGAAAGAGCGAAGCCAATTTGCAAGAATTCCTTGATTCGTAAGCCCTAAGTCTAAGGAAACCTGCCTAAGAGCTTCACCACCTAGCAGAACTCTATCAATGGCAGCAAGCTTGAAATCAGCAGTATATTTCTGTTGAGGGCGATCCAAAATGTCTTCGCCATGCTTTTGGATCAAGTCTACCAAATATTGGATTCCTCCACGCTCCATCCCATACTTTCGGCTGAGGTAGGTGCCTCTTCTATGATCGTCTACCCATTCGTGGTAGATAGCGAGTTTGATTTCTTTAGTGTATTTAGTCATGAAAATAACCCCCGAAATTAGTGTCCTAATTTCGGGGGTCATATCAACTATTGTTTAGCTGCTGATTTTTCCTTTTACCGCGGCTGACAGAAATGACGGTAACCAGGAGGCAGGCCAAAATGCCGACAGCCAGGTCCCCGCCAAAGGCCAGGCGGATGTCAATGTCCGACAAGACGCCGGTGATGATTGGGACCGTGAAGGAAGCAGCAGCTCCAAAGAAGTAGAAGATCCCGGTTGCCAGGCCCTTTTTGTCTGGGAAGAATTCCATGAAGGCGTTTAGGCCCGTCTGCATGATCCCGCTGGCCGCCGTCAGGCCAAACATGAAGGAGGCAAGCTCAGACAAGAAGGCGGAATGGCTGACTAAAAGCAAAAGGACCATCAAAGTAGCTAAGACGTTCATGACCATAAGAATGGCGTAAGGGGAGACTTCCCGGCTGAGCAGGCCAAAGAGGATGAAGACCCCGATAATGGAGCCAACGCTATATAAGGAAAGAAAGAGGTGGCTGCTGGCAGTGGAGAAGCCCTGCTTTTGCCCGAAAAGGGTGATCCACTGGGTGAACCAGATCATGAGGGCCATGGAGGCGTAGCCGTAGAGGGCAAAGCAGACCGTGGTCAGCCAGCTCTTCTGGCTCTTGGCCGTGTTTTGTCCTGCTTCTGCCGTCTTTTGGCCAGCTTGCGGGAACTTCAGGGGAGCCAGGAGGATAGCGTTAATGATTAAGATTCCAGCCATAGCCAGGAAACTGTAGCCGTACCAGAGCTGGTGGTGGTGGAGGCTGGACACCAAAAGGGGCAGGATGAATTCGCCCAAGGAGGCGGCGGCCTTGATCAAGATGTTGCCCCGGCTGCCCTTTTGCCCCATTTCGGCGAAAGTTGTGTAGGTCCCGGCGTCCAGGGCGGAATTGGCAATCCCGGCTAAGATGGCCAGGCCGTAAGCCAGGTAGACGTTTTTGGAGAAGGGGATGCCGAGGGCGAAAGCCAGATAACAGGCCATGCCCAGGTAGACGAAGAACTTCCGGCTGATCTTGTCGGCCAGGTAGCCGGTAATCAGGTAGGCCAATAGGCGGCCGATCCCCACGCCGGAGATGACGAAGGAAACCAGCTTCAAGGGTACCGACCAGCTTTTGCCCAGGGCGGTCATGTTCTGGGAGAGGACCAAGAGGCCGAAGCCATGGGCGACGTAGTTGAGGTAGAGGCTGATAGACAGCCGCAGTTTTTGCTTGTTCATAGGCTTTTCCTTTCAGTAAAAGCGCTTTCTTTTTCTATATAATTAATTATATCATTTTAATTGATTTGTTTTTTTGCACAATTGATAGAAAGAGGCTATAAGGAAAGGGCAAAAAGTACTGCAAAAAAGCCGCGGAAAAGATCTCCGCGGCAATACTTTCTGAAAATTAAGCTTTAACTTCTGCGGGCTGGTCAGCCGTTTCCGGCTTAAGGGCCCAGTTGATGGCCAAGGCCAGGCCGGTCGCTAACAAGCCGATAAAGAGGTCGCTGCCAAAGGCCAGCTGGATGCTGGCATCAGACAAGACCCCGGTGATGATCGGGACAGTAAAGGAAGCAATCGCGCCAAAGAAGTAGAAGACGCCGGTCGCCAGGCCCTTTCTTTCCGGGTAGAGGTCCATGAAGGCGTTGAGGCCGGTCTGCATGATCCCGCTGGCCGCGGTCAGGCCGAAAATAAAGGAGGCCAGAGCAGTCAGCCAGGCAGTCTGGCTGACCAGCATGACGGCAATCGCGCAGCTGGCGGCCAAGTTCATGAAGATGAGGAGCCTTTGCCCGGAGATTTTACCCAAGATGGCAAAGAGAAGGAAGACCCCAGCGATGGAACCGGTGCTGTACAAGGACAGGAAGAAGTGGCTGCTGGCCGCGGAGAAGCCCTGCTTTTGGCCAAACAGGGTGATCCACTGGGTAAACCAGATCATGAGGGCCATGGAGGCGTAGCCGTAAAGAACGAAGCAGACGGTAGCGAAGAGCTTCTTCTTAGACACTTGCTGCTTACCGGCAGATTTTGCGGCATTATTTTGCCGCGGGGCCGGGAACTTGAGGGGGGCCAGCAAGATGGCATTGACGACCAGGATGGCGGCCATGGTCAGGAAGCTGATCCCAAACCAGCGGCCGTTTAAGCTGGCAACTTCGATTGGGAGGATGAATTCACCTAAAGAAATGGCGGCCTTAAGCAAGATATTGCTCTTTTGGTTGCCCATCTCGGCAAAAGTCGTGTAGGTCCCGGCGTCCAGGGCGGAGTTGGCAATCCCGGCCAGGATGGCCAAGAAGTAGGCAAAGTAGACGTTTTTTGCAAAGGGGGTAGCCAGGGCGAAGGCCAGATAGCAGGCCATACCCAGGTAAACAAAGAATTTGCGGCTGAACTTATCAGCAAGATAACCAGTGATCAGGTAGGCTAAGAGCCGGCCAATGCCGATGCCGGAGATAACGAAAGAAACGATTTTTAAAGGAGCCTGCCAGGCTTGCCCCAGGGCGGTCATGTTCTGGGACAGGATCAAGAGGCCAAAGCCATGGGCGACGTAGTTGAGGTAGAGGCTGAGGGACAGCCGGTTTCGTCTGATCTGATTTGGTGGGTTATTGTTCATGTGTGTTATCCTTTCTAATAAGCCAGTGCTTATGATGCAAAATTTTTGTTTCCCCAAAATCCAAAAATAGATCAATAGAATGATTTTTTGGATTTGATAGAAATTATATTATGATCGAGCAGCTTTGCCTAGCTAATTCATTAAAAAAAGCCTAGAAAAAGGAAAGAAATATGAAAATAAAGCAAAAACACTTTCTTAGGAGTGAAAAAGCATGAAAGAAGAAAGAAAATTAACCTGGGAAGAGCATTTAGCAGCCTTAACGTCCTACTTGGATGAAAAAGGCATTGACCTGGCCTATGTGGCCGATCCAGTGGACATTGCCTACCTGACGGGCTACAGCAGCTGGACGGAGGAGCGGGTCTTCGCCTTGCTGGTATCCAGAACAGGCCAGGCCCTCTTGCTGGTTCCGGCGATCAATGAAGGAGAAGTCAAGCAGACTTCTTGGGCGGACCGGGCCTGCTTTTACCAAGATGGGGAGAATCCATGGGAGAAGGCAAAAGAGAGAATAACCGCCTGGCCAAAAGGATATTGGGCCCTGGAAGCGCGGGCGGTGACCCTCAGCCACTACCGGGCGATTAAGGCAGTTTTCCCGGAAGCCAATTTAGAAGCAGACATCTCTTCCTGGCTGGCCAGACAGCGGATGATCAAGTCGCCGGCGGAAATTGAAAAGCTGCAGGCGGCTGGCAGGCTGGCTGACCAGGCATTGGACTTGGCTTTTGCTCTTTTAAAAGCGGGGCAGGGGATGAGTGAAAGCGAGCTGGCTCTTGAACTGGACTACCAGCTGAAGAAAAAGGGGATGGGGGACTTGAGCTTTCCATTGATCGTCCAGGCCGGAGAAAGCGCGGCCAGTGTTAGCGGTCTGCCCAGCCAAAAGGGGGTTCAGGCTGGGGACATGGTGATTTTTGACTTGGGGATCATGAAGGATGGCTATGCTTCAGATGTCAGCCGGACGGTAGCCCTGGGCGAAATCAGCCCGGCAAAGCGGGAAATCTATGAGACGGTCCGGTTAGCCCAGGAAACGGCGGCTAAGGCGGCCAGACCAGGGATGACGGCAGGTGAGCTGGACCAGGTGGCCCGCGGGGTTATCGAAGAAGCGGGCTACGGGCAGTATTTTCCCCACCGCTTGGGCCACGGGATCGGGATGCAGGTCCATGAGCCGGTGAATCTGGAGCCGGGAAGCAAGCAGAAGCTGGAAGCAGGGATGTGCTTTTCCATTGAGCCGGGGATCTATTTGCCGGGTGTTGGCGGCGTCAGAATTGAGGACTGCGGGTGTCTTGATGAAGATGGCTTCCACCCCTTTACCAAGACCGGGAAAGATTTGTTGCTTTTGTGAGAAAACAGTTAAAAATTGAGCTATTTGGTCATACCCAAACACTTTTTGTGTTTGAGCATGGCCTTTTTTCTTTCAAAAAGAAAGAGTAAGAAAACAGATTTCTAATTTATACGGATTTTATATTGTGATGAAAAACTCTGAAAAAAATTGGCGATAAGTAGGCGATCACCTTGAATGACAGAAGTTTAGAAAATGAAAAAAACGAAAAAATAATTGACAATACAATGAGAAATGCTACTATTTTTAATATATTTTCAATCTAAAAAGCAAGGGGTGTGCTAGTGAGGTGAAAAATGAAATTAAATGAAAGAGAGCTAGCTAATACCGTCAAGCTTGTAACAAGCAATGGTATTTCCAAGCTTGGGGACATCTTGTTCGATTATGTTAATTCTGTCTGGCTATCGAAGCTGGGGAACGGCAGTTTTTGGATGGCAGTGTATCAGAGCAGTGAAACGATCGTCAGTGTTTTCGTCAACTTTATAGGCGGAATCTTGTCTGATACGAAGCAGCGGAAGAGCATTATCTGGATTTGCGATATTATTGCCGGTCTCTTGTGTATCGCGCTAGCAGTATTTGTTCCTTCTTTTCTGTTGTTATATGCAATTATTGGTGTAAACATCGCACTATCAGTCCTGTCTTCAATCAGAGATCCGGCTTATAAAGCGGTTTTCGGTGAAATTGTCCGCAAGGAACAGATTGGCCGGGTCAATTCTTTGCTTGAAAGCTGCAAGCAAACTATCAAGGTTGCTGGTCCCGTGCTTGCCATGGTGATCGCTAAATTTGTTGGCAGCAAGATGGCTTTGCTGCTGGATGGACTTACTTTTATTATTTCTGGTTTGTTGATCAGACAGCTGGATATTTTGTTTGAAACAGAGCCGCCGGTAGCTAAGCAAAGCAGTTTTAGCAAGATCAAGGATGCATTTAAGTATCTGCTGGCCGAAAAAAATATTTTGATCGTAATTGCTTTTGCCAGCGTAATCAACTTTATTTTGGCAGGTTACGAATTGATTCTTCCTTTTGCTAGTTTTGCTTTTAGCAAGAATGCTTATGCTTTCTTTTTAACGGCTGAATCAGTTGGTGGCTTGCTGGGAGCAGTGGCTTCAAATTTGATTCGGAAGGAATTGTCCAGCAAGTATCTGTTCTGGATTATTGCTGTGGCTGGACTGCCGCTGGCGGTGATGAGTCCGTTGTATCAAGTTAGTCATTGGCTTTTTGGGCCGATAATTTGCATTACCTTGTTTAATTTCTGCGTTTCGGTTTTTAACATTCAGTTTATGACTTACATTCAGACCAACGCGGATATGACTTACATTGGCCGGGTATTCAGTATTGTCTTTACGGCGGCAATCATTTTCGTGCCGCTCGGTTCTTTTTTCTTCCAATTTGTCATGGACGTAAAGGACAGCGTGGATTATTTGTGGCTGGGGGGATTGCTGATGTTTGTAGCAGGCCTTGCCAGTGTAATTTACTCGCTGAATCAGCGGCGGGCAGAATAAAGTTAGATGGAGATGAATTATGAAGATTGATGTATTAGGAACAGCGTTTATGGATGTAGTATTTCAAACACCAGAATCTGGGTTTGAAGCAGATAATGTTGTATTCTCAAATATGGCCAGAATCTCGGCTGGTGGCAATGGTTGTAATTTAGCGATTAATTTGGCCCAAAAGGAAGTTGAGACAAAATTCTATGGTTATATCGGGGATGATTATCCGGGCAGTGTGATCATAAAGGATTTTGTTAAGAACAATGTGACTTGGAACCAAAACTGTCATGAGTCAACTGGGATTTCCTTGGTATTGGTAGATCAGAGCGGGGAAAGATCGGTTACAAGTTATCAAGGGATGAATGATGAATTCGAATTATCCGCAGCGGAATTAGAAGCTTTGGATAACGATATCGCGGTATGTGGACTAGGGCTATTGCCTCAACTTGAAACGGATTTGAAGCCGCTGATTGCTAGAGCTCACAGTAATGGTCATACCATATATGCAGGAACAACGGGAGATACGAATCACTTGTATCAATTTATCAAAGAGGGTAAGTATTCGGGATTAGACTTTCTGTTTATGAATAATTTGGAGGCACAGAGATTGTGTCAATTACCTAATTTGATCGATTGTGGTAAAGAGTTAGTTAACGAATGTGGCATAAAAAATGTGATCATCACTGAGGGAGAAGGCGGAGCAACTATGATTTCTCAGAATGATGTATATCATGTAGATGCAAATAAGGTAAACTGTGTAGACTCAACAGGTGCGGGGGATGCCTTTATGGCAGGATTTATTGCCCAATATTCCTCTGACCATGACAGAATAAAGTCACTAATTGCAGCAAATAATTCTGGAGGTGAAAACGTTCAGTTCTTTGGAGCAGTGAGGTCTTAATATGAGTACCTATAAAAAATTTGTTCGGATGTTGCGGGAAAAATGGCAGATTGAAGAATTACCGGAAAGTCCGCTTTTGCGGCCCGATGATGGATACTTCACTTTTTCACCTTTCCAAGATACAGAGGAAAATTTCGACAGTTTAAAAAGTACGTCCAGTATCTTTGTAAAATATCAGCCAACAATCAGAAAACTAAACGCGCTAGATTTGACGAACCCTTTAAATCTGAATTATCAGACGACGTATGCTGTACAAAAATATCAACGAGCCAATCAAATCGAATTGATTATGCAGCTAATTGAAGTCAGCCGTGAAAAGCTATACCCACAAATTGCTGCTTCTGAAGTAGAAATTACCTACCCAGACATCTTGCACGATTACTTTGCACAACGAAAATTTGATTTTAAACTCAATGAAGTTGAAACAACTGATAGATATCTCTGCAAGTTGGATATACCAGGAAAGCACTATTACATTAAAGTACGAATGAAGTTTAAGACTGGGTCAATCAATGTTGTTGATTTTGTATTGGTCGATTATGACTCAAGTGACTTTTCTTCACAACTTGATTCTATTTGGGTAGAAAACTTGATAGATTTGTTGACTGAAGATAAACGTTTTATCTTTGATGAGGCTAAATATCAAGCAGAGAAAGCTGTAGTCGCTAAGTATACGGATGAACCTAGAGACCAACATGTGATTATTAATGATGTTCGCACCGTGCTAAAAGTCATGTCTCTAGGGATTCTTCCAGCTGCCAAAGGGATTAATAGTGAAGTAAAGCGGAAGATACGCCACCTCTATTTTTACTACGTCTATTATGTCAACAATGACGTTGATGAGCTAGTGTCAGTAGTTGAGCAGATCG
Source organism: Lactobacillus delbrueckii subsp. bulgaricus (assembly GCF_046938665.1). Lineage (GTDB taxonomy): Bacteria > Bacillota > Bacilli > Lactobacillales > Lactobacillaceae > Lactobacillus > Lactobacillus delbrueckii_C. Next base: position 99,430 of record NZ_JBKZCD010000004.1, on the reverse strand, counting down.
GTAAAGCTGAAAATTATTCTGCTGATATTTTTACTATTTTTACTGATAATCTGCGGGCAACACAGAAAAATTACCGGACAGCAGTTAAAACTGTTGAGAAAAAGAACTTAACTAGAGAAGTAGCACAGAGCTCCTTAGGATTGCCAGATGAGTATTATGGTGACTATTTACATAACTGGCATAGCGAATACGATTTTTAAGGAGGTGAGCCAGCAATGAAGGGCGTAATTATTGCTGCAGGATTTGGTAAGAGAATGTGGCCAGCTACGGAAGCATATCCCAAAATATTTCACCAAATTTACGATAAGCCGACAGTGTTTTACAACTTGACTAATTTGATTGCAATGGGTATTACTGACATATGTATTGTCGGTACGCCAGAAATGAATAGACAGTTCAAAAAGTTGTTTTCAGATAGTCTTTTATTGAAATATTTAACTTTTGTGGACGAACAAGAGGATGATGTTCAAGGTACAGCAACTAGCATCAAGAAAGCCGAAAAATTTGTAGGCACAGACTCATTTGCACTTTTCATGGGAGATTGCTTGTTTGTCGATTTGACAAATAGTATATTTAACGATTTGCGAGAAGAATTTGAAGAACGTGGTGTATCGTTGACAATAACAGTTCCTGTAAAAGATGCACGCGCTTTTTCGTACTTTGACGGAGATTATATTATTGAAAAAGGCAGTGATCCTACAAGAAAGAATGCAGTTCCTGGCTTTTATATTTTCAAAAATGATGTATTCAGCTATATTGACAAGATCTCAAAATCCGAGAGAAACGAATACGAAATAGTTTCAGCAATAAACTTAATGGTTAAGGACAAGCAATTTATCAATGCCGGACATAAGCATTCTTTGGTTTGGATGGATACTGGTTCAATGGACGGCTTAAAAAATGCCTCAACTTTAATTGCACTGCTAGAGAATATCACTGGCCGTATTATAGGATCGCCGTATTTGGAATTGCTAAAACGGGGAATATTGTCTAAAAAAGAAATTTTAGACAATATAGAACATCGGTCTGGTCAATATGCGGAAGCCTTAAAAAAGGAGGTGAGCCAGCAATGAAATACTTTATTTGGGCCTACAATCCCAAAGTGGTGGGCATTCGTCCTAGTCAGGGAATTTCCTTCGTTGTTCCAGAAACTAAAAAAGAAGCCTATTTAGAATTGGAAATCAATCAGATTATTCCTGTCAAAAGGATTGATTTTCAGACCATCTATCCAATTTTTCAACAAAAGCAGGCTGAAGGAGAAAAAATTGAGGATATTTTTACCCTTCAAGAAGAAATCATGGACTGGGTGGGAGTGCTAAAGGCAATCTTTGTTCCTGGAAAAACGGGCGTGAGCGATATTTTGTTTAAGGATAAATACTATATGCGGTCGGTTTTAAAGCAGGAAGTAGCTGAGCCTGATTTTTATGAATTAACGGAAAATTCTGCTGTTGAAAGCATCAATGAAGGGATGGTCAAGCCAAGACGCGCGGACTCAACCAAAGGAATCAGTTATTTTAAAGCGCCTCTGCCGCTATCTTCTTTAAAGAATCAAAGTGGTTATCTGAGCGATAAAGATTTATTGGTAGAAAGTTTCGTTCACTATGACCGGATGTTTACCGTTGACGGCTACACCGATTTTCAGGGGCATTCCCGTTTCTTTAGCCATGAGTACAACAATAAACTGAGTGAGTTTAAAAAGACTGGTTATTTTACCCTCCATACCAGCTCACTTTACTACCAGGATCAGCAGCTGCTACAGCAACTATTCGCCTTAAGCCAGAAGGCACTTCAAGCATTGAATGTTGAAAGGGACATTACTCCATTTCACTTTGAATGGTTTTATTCTGATAAAGACCAGAGCTTTGTCTTTACCGAGGTTGGCAAGCGTTTTGGCGGAGCGAAGATTCCAAAATTGGTTAAGCAGTCATTTGGCGTCGATCTCCTGGAAGAATATTGGAAAATGCAAGAAGGACGTGCAGAAGAGATTGATTGGGAGCAGCCACTTTTACCGCGGGTCTGCTCAAGCTCTTATGTTCAGCTGACCAATGGAAAGACGATGATGGAAAGTTTAGAGGGACAAATCCCAGACCTTTTCACTTACGAGCAAAATCATCCTGTTGGCAAGCAGTCTCAAGAAGCTGAGTCTATCGGGGATGCTTTCTTCATTGCCCAGTATACTAGCAAGGATGCGACAGCTTCAGATATGGTCAGCACCCAAATCAACAAGGCTTTTAATGAGGTTTGCCGATGAAAAAGATTGTAATTTTAGCCCCGATCAGCAACAACTACATTAACTATTTCGATGCTATTAGCGGGGATAAAGATAATCGCTATCTGATTTTTGCCATGGAACGGCACCGTGACAATTATCCAGAAACTTTGCCAGAAAATATCAAATTTGTTTTCTTGAAGATCTGGAATGAAGATTATATTGACTACGTGATCAGTCAAACTTTTGACCAGCGGGTCGACTACATTTATGCTTATTCTGAAGAAGAGATCATCTTTGCGGCTAAATTGCGGGAAAAATACCAAGTCACCTTAGGGCAAAGCCTGGAGAGCGCAGAAGAATTCCGCAATAAATTAACTATGGTCAAAGCAGCTGAGCAAGCGAACGTAGCTGTTCCCCATTACTGGCCTGTCGATAACGTGTTTGATCTGATTGAGGCAGAAAAGAATCTAGGCTTCCCCTTTGTGTTAAAGCCAATTGCCGGCATGGGGTCGATGAATACTTTTGTAGTTCATGATCATGCTGGACTAGAAAGGCTAGCCGCTGATAAAATTCTTCGTGGCTATTTGGCAGAAGAATTTATCCCGTGGCCTTTATACCACGTAGATGGCTTTGTAAAGCAAGGCCACTTTGTCTACTTGATCAGTTCTAAGTATTTTGCCAATACATTAGAAGTGAAAAATGGAAAATCAGTTGGAAGCGTGCAGATAAGCCAGACCGCGGCAGAACAGAAGTTGATCCGCTCTTACGTGACAGACCTACTCAAAGGAATGGATACGCCGGAAAACTATCTCTTTCATCTTGAAGTCTTTTGCGACGGCCGCGAGGTAAAATTGTGCGAGATTGGTTCAAGATTGGGTGGAGGGAGGATCTTGCAAGAGCTTGAGCAAGGGCTGGGCTTTAGTCCTATTCAAGAATTGCTGAAATTGGATCTAGGCCTGCCGACTAAGGTGGATCTTGATAAGGAACACAAGCCAGCCGGAATCCGTGGTTTTGTGATGGTTGAACCAGGTCACGGAATTTTACGGGAAATGCCGGATGCAGCTTCTGTGCTAGTAACTAACCCGGAAGTCTATGACTACTATCAGTATGCAAAGCTCGGCCGGACCTATAATGGCGCGGCCAGTAGCATTGAGGCCCTTGCAGCAATTTCCGTTTGTGGGAAAGATAGTAGGACCGTTGAAGAAAAACTGAAGGAGCTGGATGCCTGGCTGAAAAAAACAGCAGTATACAGCTAAAAAGCAGGGAAAGCTAGTTTATAGCCTTCCCTGCTTTTTCTTATCTTCTTTCATTAAGCAGCCGCCACTTGAGCCAGGCTGCCTGGCCAGCCCCGTGGGCGAATTCACCTTTGACGATCAAATCTTCCAGCTGGTCGACAGAAACTATTTCCATCTTGATTTCTTCCAGAATCTCTCTTTTTGGCTGAGCCATTTTTTTAGCCCGGCAGGCAAAAAGGGTGATCTTCTCATTGGTTGAACCAAAAGAAGGGTAGGTGAAACCGAGTTCTGTCAGCTGGCTGGCCTCATAGCCCGTTTCTTCCAGCAGCTCTCTTCTGGCTGCTTGACTGGGCTCTTCTCCCTCATCAATGCCGCCGCTGGGGAATTCATATTGCCAGCTGCCAACGGGATGCCGGTATTCCTTCAAGAGCAAGACGTGGTCATCATCAACGAAGGGGATGATGGAAATCCCGAAGCCGATCGTAACGTAGGAATATGGGGCGATTTGCCCGTCCTTGGCCACCTTCTCTTGAATGACCGTGAAGCGGTCTGCCTTGATAGTTTCTTTCTTGACTACTTTGTACATTTTTTGCCTGCCACCAATCTCTTTAAAAATCAGTTCAATTGTAGCAAGAAAAACAGTTAAAGTACAAAAATAGCAGACCAGGCGGTCTGCTATTTTCAGTGATTCAGTTTGTTAGCCTCTAGGGACAGACACTAGTTAACAGAAGCGTACTTGAAGTCCCAGTGGTCGCGCAGGTTTACCAAACCCTTGATGCTTGGACGGACGATCCAGGCACTGGTGCTTGAGTAAAGTGGTGAAATACCAACGTCCTTCAGCAGAACGCCTTCAGCCTTGGACAGGTCGCTCCAGCGTTCAGAGTCTGAGCCAGTAGTCTTTGAAGCCGCGATCAGCTTGTCGTATTCCTTGTTGGACCACTTGCCGCCGTTTTGAGCGTTGGTGGAAGTCATCAAGTCCAGGAAGGAGATCGGGTCGTTGAAGTCGGCACCCCAGGCAGAAACAACCATGTCGAAGTTAAGCGCGTCAGTTCTGGCCAGACGGGTCTTGAACGGCAGGTTCTGGGTGGTGATGGAGACTTGCGGCAGAGTTTCCTGGATGTTTGATTGCATTGCTTCAGTAGACTTCTTGGCACCATCGGTGTCGTCTGACAAAAGCTTGAAGCTCAGCTTGGAAACGCCAAGTTCCTTCATACCTTGCTTAAGGTACTTTTGGGCTTCCTTCTTGTTGTAGTAAGTGTAAGCTTCGTCACTCTTGGAAATCAGGCTGGTGTAGTCCTTGCCGTTAACCGTGGTCAGCTTGGCTGGAGTGAAGGTGTGAGATACAGTGTTGCTGCCGCCCAGGACCTTGGTCAGGCTTTCCCGGTTGATAGCCATGGAAAGGGCCTTGCGGATGTTGGCGTTTTGCAGGTACTTGTTCTTAGCCTGGTTGAATTGGATGTAGAAGGTAGTCCCACGTGGGTAGAGAGCATAACCCTTTACGCTCTTAAGCTGCTTGCTTTGTTCAGCGTCCAGGGAAACAGCATCAAGCTTGTTTGACTGGTAGAGGTTGTAGGCAGTTGACGGGGTCTTTTGCACGCTGTAGTTGACCGCGTCCAGCTTGACATTCTTCTTGTCCCAGTAGTATGGGTTCTTCTTGAGCTTCCAGGACAGGTTTGACCCGCTCCAGCCGCTCATCACGTATGGCCCGTTGTAGACCATGTACTTGGAGGCAGTACCGTACTTGGAGCCGTACTTCTTGACTGCCTTTTCGTTTTGCGGGAAGAAGCTCCCGAAGGCCATCAGGTTGTTGAAGTAAGGAATCCGCCGGTCCAGGGTTACGACCAGCTTGTACTTGCCAACGGCCTTAATCCCCAAAGTTTCCGGCTTCTTCTTGCCGTTTTGGATGTCCATGGCGTTCTTGATGCCTTCAAACAGGTAAGCGTATTGAGAAGCAGTCTTTGGGTCAACCGTTCTGCGCCATGAGTAGACGAAGTCTTGCGCGGTTACCGGGTCACCGTTTGACCACTTGTTGTCCTTACGGAGAGTAAAGGTGTAGGTCTTCCCGTCCTTGGACACCTTTTCGCTGGTTGCCATGGCCTTTTCCTGGCTGCCGTCAGACTTTGCCCGGTACAAACCTTCCATGGTGTTGATCAATTGGGTAAAGCTGGCAGAGTCAGTAGCCTTGGACAGGTCCATAGTTGGAATTTCAGCTGATTCTTCCCAGTTCAGTTCTTTTTTGTTAGATGAAGAAGATGAAGAGTTGCCGCCGCAGGCCGTCAAGGCTAATGCAGCCGTCAAGATGCTGCCTGCAGCCAAAAAAGTCTTAGTCTTTTTCATGTTGTCCTCCTTGAAAAGTTTACATTATCAAACACTAATTGTAGTCTAACAGAAAATACACAAAAAGAAACGCTTTCTTACGACTATGAGCTGAAGATGAGACAGGGCTGAAACCGTTGTTAAAGCAACTGGGAAGAAATCAAAGATAACTTTAAGTATTAGTTCATTTGCAGGAAAACAGTCTAGTCTAACTTAAAAGTGGAATTGGCTGATTATTTAAAGGAAGAAAGGTAAGTAAAAAACATAGGAAAGAACTAGGCCAAAGATAAAGGGACAAAATTTTGCTTTTTCTCTGTTTTTGCCTTGACGAAAGGGGCAATCCGTTATACACTAGCAGTGTATTAGATGACTAGTACAGCGAAGAGGTGTGCAAATGAAATTCAAAGACAACCTGCCGATCTACTTGCAGATTGAAGACTATATCTACTTGCAGATCGCCCAGGGCAAGCTGAAGGCTGGCGAGAAACTACCTTCAGTCAGAGCCCTGGCACTTGAATTGACGGTCAACGCCAATACGGTTCAAAGGGCACTTAGAGAAATGACGGCCAAGGGTTATATTTTTACCAAGCGCGGCGAAGGCAACTTCCTCACGACTGATGAAGACCGCTTGGAGGAAATGAAGGCTAAACTGCTGAAGCAGGAGCTGGCGGCTTTTGTCAGCCGGATGGAGAAACTCGGAGTCGAAAGGGAAAGCTTGACTGGACTATTGGCCAGCTATTTAGATGAAACAAGGGAGGAATAGCATGAAGGCTTTGGAGATTAAGGATTTAAGCTACCACAAGAATTCAAAGACGATTTTGGAACGGGTCAATTTGACTTTGGAGGCCGGTAAGATCGTGGCCTTAGTCGGGGCCAACGGGGCCGGCAAGACCAGCTTGATGCGGGTGATCGCGGGCCTGGCCAAGCAGTACAAGGGCAGCGTGGAGGTTTGCGGGGAAGCAGACGAAGACCGCCGCAAGCAGTACATCTCCATGACCGACAGCCTGGCCGCCTTCCGCGACTCCAGAAAGATCAAGGATGTCGCTAACTTTTACCGCCTGGTCTACCCGGACTTTGACAACAAGCAGTTTGCTGACATTCTGGAATTTATGAACTTGAATGAAGATGAAAGACTGGGCAGCCTGTCCAAGGGGATGAAGGAGAAATTAATCATCGCCCTGGTCTTCTCCCGCAAGGCCAAGCTCTACCTGCTGGATGAACCTTTCAGCGGAGTTGACGCCATGAGCCGGAAGAAGATTATCAAGTCCATGCTGCTTTGGAAGCCGGAAGAGGCGACCCTGGTCATCAGCGACCACGTCTTAGATGAAATCGCTCCGGTGATCGATGAGGTCGTTTTGATTAAGAAGCACTCAGTCTTAGAGCAGCGCAGTGCTGAAGAAATCCGGGCTGAACACGAAAGCATCGAAGAGTGGTATGAAGGATTTTACGAGGGGGAAGAGTAATGATCGGTTTTAAGCAGATTTTTGCGGCTATGTTCAAGGAAAAGAGCCGGACGACCTGGCTCAGCCTGGGCATCGAGGCAATTTTTATCCTCTTGATCAGCTTGTACTTTGGCATCAGATACGGTTTTGGCAGCGAATCAGCCGGAGTTGGCATCGGGATTGCCGCGATGGTGATCTTCTGCGTGGGCATTTGGTATCAAATTGACGTGATCATGGCGGCTTACCGGGTCAACCGGTCCCAGACCTGGCGGCAAGTGCCGGTAACGGCCGGCAATTTCCTAACGGCCAACGTGCTGACCGGGCTTGTGACCGCGGTTATCTTTGCCTTAGCTAACCTCTTGATCTTCGTAATTATCTTGCTGCCATTTAATTTTGGCGGGGAGATGCGGATCGATTCCCAAGCAATGGCAACTTTCCAGCCTTACGTCTCCAGCATCATCAACTGGTTGCTCTACATGGCCTTGTTTGCCCTGGTCAGCTTTGCCGGCGGCATCTGCTTCTGGCTGCTCATCACTGAATCAGCCAGCGTTCTGGGCGACTTCCTGCCTTTGAAGGGGAGAACGAGCAAGTTGGCCAAGGCAGTTATCCTGCTGGCCCTGCTGGCTCTCTTGTCCTGGGGCAGCAGCAGCATCTTGGGCGCGGTCATCCGCATGGTTTCAAATTCCGGCTTTGACTTCAACTTTGTCATCGATAATACCGGCCTGCACACGTCCCATACCGACCTGGGCTTGCCGGTTATCAGCTGGCTCTACATGCTGGCTGAGATTGTCTACGTGGCCATCTTGTGGGCAGCGGAATACTTCGTCTTCAAGAAGGGCGTTGAAGCCAAGAAATAAGCAAATCAGATTAAATGAAAAATGCCTGCCTTTGGCGGGCATTTTTGCTTGCCGGCAGGGCCCGATTTGCCGGTAAAGATTGAATTTTTTCCTTATTGCTAGTAAACTTAATAAGTTGAAGAATAGTAAGAAAGAGGCATAATTTTGGCTAATAAGAAAATCCGCGTGAGATACGCTCCGTCACCAACTGGCCACCTGCACATTGGTAACGCGCGTACTGCTCTGTTTAACTATCTGTTTGCACGTCACAACAAGGGGACTTTGGTTCTGAGAATCGAAGACACTGACACCGCCAGAAACGTTGAAGGCGGGGCTGAATCTCAAATCGAAAACCTGCACTGGCTGGGGATCGACTGGGATGAAGGTCCGGACGTCGGCGGGGACTACGGCCCTTACAAGCAGTCCGAAAGAAAGGACATCTACCAAAAGTACATCGACCAGCTGCTTGAAGAAGGCAAGGCTTACTACTCCTTTGAAACTGAAGAAGAACTGGAAGCCCAGCGTGAAGAACAGCGGGCCATGGGGATTGCTCCGCACTATGTCTACGAATACGAAGGCATGACTGCTGACGAAATCAAGCAGGCACAAGACGAAGCCCGGGCCAAGGGCTTGAAGCCAGTTGTCCGCATTCACATTCCAGAAGGCGTGACTTACGAATGGGACGACATCGTTAAGGGCCACTTGAGCTTTGAATCCGACACTATCGGTGGTGACTTCGTCATCCAAAAGCGCGACGGGATGCCAACTTACAACTTTGCCGTCGTTATCGACGACCACTTGATGGAAATCAGTCACGTGCTCCGGGGCGATGACCACATCTCTAACACGCCAAAGCAGCTTTGCGTTTACGAAGCTTTGGGCTGGGAAGCTCCAGTCTTCGGCCACATGACTTTGATCATCAACTCCGCTACTGGCAAGAAGCTGTCCAAGCGTGACGAATCAGTCCTGCAGTTCATCGAACAATACAGAGAACTTGGTTTCCTGCCAGAAGCCATGTTCAACTTCATTACTTTGCTGGGCTGGTCACCGGTTGGCGAAAGTGAAATCTTCTCCAAGCGGGAATTCATCAAGCAATTTGACCCGGCCCGTCTGTCCAAGTCCCCAGCTGCCTTTGACCAAAAGAAGCTGGACTGGGTCAACAACCAGTACATGAAGACTGCTGACAGAGACGAACTTTTGGACCTGGCCCTGCACAACTTGCAAGAAGCTGGCCTGGTTGAAGCTAACCCGGCTCCAGGCAAGATGGAATGGGTAAGACAATTGGTGAACATGTACGCCAACCAAATGTCCTACACCAAGCAAATCGTTGACTTGAGCAAGATTTTCTTCACTGAAGCAGAATACCTGACTGACGAAGAAGTGGAAGAAATCAAGAAGGACGAAGCTCGTCCGGCAATTGAAGAATTCAAGAAGCAACTCGATAAGCTGGACAACTTCACGGCTAAGAAGATCATGGGCGCTATCATGGCTACCCGGAAGGAAACTGGCATCAAGGGCCGCAAGCTCTTCATGCCAATCCGGATCGCTACTACCCGGTCAATGGTCGGCCCGGGCATCGGCGAAGCTATGGAATTGATGGGCAAGGACACGGTCATGAAGCACCTGGACTTGACCTTGAAGCAGCTTAGCGAAGCTGGCGTCGAATAAGATAAAGAACAAAGGAAAAGACTTTTACCGTTTTGGTAAAAGCCTTTTTTCATGCAATCGATTAAATTGTTTGTTTTATTTTTTACCACAGGCCTAAGACTCGCTGCAAAAGCAGGCTGACGGCTGTGATTCCGGCCCAGCAGGAAGCGCCGAGCAGGAGGGGCTTGGCCCCGGACTTGACCAGCTTGACGATGTTGGAGTTAAGGCCGATCGCGGCCATGGCCATGACGATCATGAACTTGCTCAGCTCCTTTAAAGGCAGGAAGACATTGGCATTTACTCCATTAGCCAGGGCAAAGGTTGTGATTAAGGAAGCCAGGACAAAGTAGAGGATGAAGGCAGGGAAGGCCCGCTTCAAGCTGAAGCTGTTGCCTCTTTGCTCCTTTTTGGCAGTGAAATAGCCTAAGGCCAGGGTGATAGGGATGATGGCCAGGGTTCTGGTTAATTTGACGGTCACGGCCTTGTCCAGGGTCTGGCTGCCCAAATGGAACATGCTGTCCCAGGTTGCCGCCGCGGCAGTGACGGAAGAAGTGTCGTTGATGGCTGTCCCGGCAAAGATGCCGAAAGAAGTTCCCGAAGTCTGGTCAAAGCCCAGGAGCTTGCCGAAGATGGGGAAGAGGATAGCGGCCAGGACGTTGAAAAAGAAGATAACGGAGATGGCCTGGGCCACTTCTTCGTCGTCAGCGTCGATAACCGGGGCGGTAGCGGCGATGGCGCTGCCCCCGCAGATGGATGAGCCGACCCCGATCAAGGTTGAGATCTTGCCGGGGATGTTTAAAGACTTGTGCAAAAGCCAGGCGAGCAAGAGCGAGGTCGAGATGGTGCAGATGATGATCGGCAGGGACTGGCGGCCGGTCTTGACGACTACCTGCAGGTCCATCCCAAAGCCCAAGAGAACGACGGCCGTTTGTAGGATATACTTAGACGTCCACTTGATCCCGCTGGCCGCGCCTTTCTTGTCTTCCCAAAAGAGGGTGATGATCATGCCAAACAAGATGGCGAAGACGGCGCCCCCGATGACTGGCAGGGCCTTGCCTAAGAGCCAGGCAGGGGTAGCGATGGCCAGGCAGACCAGGATGCCGGGCAGATTCTTTTTAATCCAATTCATTTCTTTTTGCCTCCAGATATTTTTTAAACATGCTTTAGTATAGTAGTAAAATGGTAGAAAATAAAATTATAGATTATTATCTGTTGATAAAGCAGGATTATTGTAAGGAGGCAGGGGATGCTGGATTTTCGCGTCAAAACATTTTTAACGGTCTGTGAGACCATGAACTTCACCCGGGCGGCTGACCGCCTGCACGTGACCCAGCCGGCGGTGTCCCAGCACATCCGCTATTTGGAGAAGGAGTACCAGGTCAAGCTTTTCAGCTACCAGGGCAAGAAACTGACCTTGACCGCGGCGGGAGAGAAACTCCGCCAGGCCATGCGGCAGATGCAGAGCGATGAGCGCCTGCTCAAGGCAGAAATCAAGCAGGCTGACCTGCCGCCGGTCCGTTTTGGGGTAACCATGACCATTGGGGAATACGCCTTAGCCAGGCCCCTCAGCCGCTTTTTAAAAGACCATCCCCAAACCAATGTCGAAGTCGTCTACGGCAACACCCAGTTTTTGACCAAGAAATTGGATGAGGGGGACCTGGACTTTGCCCTGGTCGAAGGGGACCCAGCCCGGGGCTATGCCAGCCTGCGCTACCAAAGCGAGGACTTCATCGCCGTCTGCTCGCCAGATTTGGCTTTTGCCAAGGAGCCGGACCAGATCGCTGACCTTTTTGACCAGCGCCTTTTGGTCAGGGAACCAGGCTCAGGGACCAGGAAGATCCTGGAGGACAGCTTAGGTGCCCAGGGGCAGGAACTGAGCGACTTCAAGCAGTATGTCCAGGTCGGCAACATGCAGATGATCACCCAGCTGCTTTTGGCCAACTGCGGGGTCTCTTTCTTGTACCAGACTGCCGTCAGTGACCTTTTAAAGGCAGGAAAGCTGCGGAAGTTGAATTTGCGGGACTTCCAGATTCGCCATGACTTCACCTTTATCTGGGAGAAGAGCAGCCTCTACGCTGACCGCCACCAGCAGATCTGCGCGGAACTGAAGGCAAGCAGATAAGAAAAGACTTTTACCTTTTTTGGGTAAAAGTCTTTTTTGCATATTCTACTTGCTTAATTCGTAAATAGCTTCAGCGTAGATGGCCAGGCTTTTTTCCAGTTCAGCCAGGCTGACGGATTCGTCGATGGCGTGGGCGGTGTCCAGGCTGTCCGGGAAGGCAGGTCCGTAGCCGACCCCGTTTTTAAAGAAGCGGCCGTAGTTGGCCCCAGCGGAGATGATGGTCTCGCCGGCCTGGCCAGTCTGCTTTTCGTAGACGGAAAGGAGGGTTTTGACGAAGGGATTGTCGCCAGCAACGAAGTGGGGCTTTTCAAAGTCTTGGTAGGGCTGGAAGGTCGTCTGGGAAAAAGCGCCGAACTTGCCGTTTAGCTGCTGGCACATTTTTTCCGGGCTGGTTCCCCGGCTGTAGCGGATGTCGCTCTTGATATAGGCTTCGGCTTGGCCCTTTTGGTAGCGGAAGACGGCCGGGCAGTTGATGGACTTGCCCATCTCGGAGTCAGTATTGGCGATCCCGATCTTTTCCCCGTAGTAGTCTTCCAGCTCAAGGTCACCGGCAAAGTCCAGGAAATTTTTAGCCCGGCCGGTGAAAGGGAAGGCCCGTAAGAAGCTGGCCAGGAGGCAGGCCCCATTTTTCCCTTCCCAGGGAACAGAGGCGTGGGCGCTGACGCCTTCTAAACTGATCTTTAAGCAATTACCATTTTCGCTAACGGCTTCTTTGATTTCCCCAGTCAAGCCCTTTTTGGCCAAAAAGTCCGGGAAAGCTGCCGCAATTTTCGCAAGATTCTCACCAGAGACGACGGCGGTCGCGGCGGCCGGGATCATGTTGGTGGCCTGGCCGGCAGTGAAGGAGTCAAGGACTAAGCCAGTAGCTTCTTTGCCAGTAAAATCTGTCTGCAAAACCGCCAGACCAGCCTGGCCAGTCACGATCGGAAAAGAGGAGTCGGGGGAGAAGACCCAGTCAGGAGCCGGGCGCTTTTGGAGGTAGTACTTCATCCCCACCCAGTCAGTTTCCTCGTCAGTGCCGATAATCAAGGAAATCTTCTTTTTCGGCTGAAAACCGGCTTCCTTTAAAGCCAGGAGGGCGTAGTAGGCAGCCAGGGCCGGACCCTTGTTGTCGCTTGCTCCCCGGCCGAAGACTCTGTCGCCTTTAACCCAGGGGGTAAAGGGATCCTGGCTCCAGCCTTCATCCGGCGGGACAACGTCGACGTGGACGGCCACGCCTAATTCCTGGTCGCCTTGGCCAAAAGTAATGACCCCGGCATAGTTGTCGATGTTTTCAGTTTGAAAGCCGTCCCGGTCAGCAATATCTAGAAATTTCTCCAAGGCCTTGACCGGACCAGGTCCCACTGGAAACTCAGGAGTCGCCAGGTCCATGTTGCGGACAGAGTTGATGGCGATCAAGTCTTTTAAGTCAGCCAGGAGGGCTGGCATTTTTTCACGGGCGAATTCTTGGTAGGGAAAAGTCATCTTATGCTCCTTAGTAGTTAATTACTTGCTGATGTAAGCACCCTTGAAGTTGTAAGCAAGGCCTGCGCCTTTGAGGGTGATGTTCTTAACCTTCGGGTTGATCAAGGTCGCGGTGTTGCCGTAGTAAAGCGGGGTCACGCCCTGCTGGGTGAGGAGGATGCGTTCAGCCTTGACCAGTTCTGCCCAGCGCTTCTTGCTTGAAGTCGTGGTCTTGGAAGTTTCCATGGCCTTGTTGTAGGCCGCGTTTTCCCATGACCCGTAGTTGTTGACGTTGGTCTTTTGGAACATTTCCAGGAAGGTGTTCGGGTCAGCGTAATCCCCGCTCCAGCCGTCCAAGATGACGTCAAAGTCGCCGGCTTCTTCTCTGGCAAAGCGGTTCTTGAATGGCATGTTGCTGACTTCAACCTTCATGCCCAGGCTGCTTTCCAGGGCGCTTTGGATGAATTCCGTGGTCTTCTTGGCGTCGTCAGTGTCATCGCCTAAAAGCTTGATGGTGATCTGCTTTTTGCCCAGCTCCTTCAAAGCCTTCTTGTAGTAAGCCTTAGCCTGGGCCTTAGTCCCGGACTGGATAGCCTGGGTCTCTTTGGTTACGACTTCCTTGCTGAATTCCTTGCCGGTAACCGGGTCAGTGATCCCACTTGGGGTTAAAGAAGTCGCGGCGATGTCAGCCAGGTTCAGGGTCTTGGCCAGGGATTCCTTGTTGATCGCAGCGGCGATGGCCCGGCGGAGGTTGACATTTCGCAAGTTCTTGTCAGTCTTGAAGTTGTACATGAGGTACTGGGTCCGGTTGCTCTTCTTGATCTGCCAGCCCTTTTGCTTTTTGAGACTCTTGCTTTGGGAAGCGGACAGGGTGGTCATGTCCAGTTTGCCGGCCTGGTAGAGGTTGTAGGAGGTGCTTTGGGACTTTTGCACGCTGAAGTTGATCTTGGTCAGCTTGACATTCTTCTTGTCCCAGTAGTACTTGTTCTTGACCAGCTTCCAGGTCAGGTTGGACCCGGTCCAGCCCTTCATGACGAATGGGCCGTCGGCGAGGGTGTATTTAGCGGCCGTGCCGTATTTTTTGCCAGCTTTTTCAATGAACTTCTTGTTTTGCGGGGCAAAGGCAGAGCCGGCCAAAAGGAGCTGGAAGTAAGGGATCTTTCTTTCCAGGGTCACGACCAGCTGGTATTTGCCTACGGCCTTGATGCCTAAGCTGGAGACAGGCTTTTTGGAGGCAACGATGGCGTCAGCGTTTTTGATGCCGGAGTACTTGTTGGACTGGGTTGAGGCGGTCTTAGGGTTGACCTGCCGGCGCCAGGCGTAGACGAAGTCCTTGGCCGTCAAGGCTTCCCCGTTGGACCACTTGGCATTTTTCCTAAGCTTAAAGGTCCAGGTCATTCCGTCCTTGCTTTCCTTCCAGGACTTGGCGATGCCGGGCAGGACCTTGGAGTTGTTGCCCAGGCGAACCAGGCCTTCCATGGTGGCGTCCAGCTGCTCGCCGCCGTAGACGTCATTGTTTAAAGCGGGGTCCATGGTGGAGATTTCCCCGGCGGAGAACCAGTTTAAGACTTGTTTGGTCTTTGAGCTGCTGGCAGAAGTGTTGGAGCAGGCGGAAAGCAGGCTGGCGGACAGGGCTAAAGTGATGATGGCTGATTTTTTCATGATCTTTTCCTCGGTGTTTTTTAAAAAATGAATTGATCTAGAAGTAATTGTTTTCTTTTTTAAAAAGCAGCGAGGGGATGTCGGCCACTTAAGGCAGACGGGGTGTTTTTGAACATGTTTGACTCTTTCATGGCGGACTCCTTTACAAAATCATTTTTAAAGCTGGCAGAAAAAAGAAAGATTAAAAAAGAGCAAGAAACGGAGAGAAAGAAAAAATCGCCCCCAAGGAATTGCTTCCTTGAAGACGATTGTTAGTCGTGGTCCCACTTCATTTCATCAGCTGTCTCACGGCAACTGACCTTACACTGCCGCTGACTAGTCGCCGGAAAGGGCAAAGAAGGCCAGTTTCCAGGAACAGCCAGGGCAGCCGTGGTAACGCTCGCTAGCGGGAAGGCCTACTTTATTTCGGCCAACCAGTTCTTAGATGTGTTTCGCCAGGCGGCTTTTGCTCAATCGCACCAACTTGAGCTCTCTGGAAAAAGCCGGACCTGGTTACTCTTCTAATCGATACTTTTCTTAAACTGTTTTAATTTTTAATTAATGTAATCTTAAAGCGGAAATAAGCTTCTGTCAAGCGGCTTTTTGAAAAAAACTTTTTTCTCTTTTGCCTTATTCTTTTTACCTAGCCGGATAGTCCTGGAGCTTGGCGTTCAGCTTGGAGTAGATCCGGTCGACAAACCAGGGCTCAGTTGACTTTTCCAGGGCTTCATCCAAGCCAAACCAGGCAACAGCCTTGTTTTCGTCTTCTTTAGGCCGGACAGGCAAGCTGTCATCTGCTTCCAGGAGGTAGGTCACATTTAAGTGCAAGTGTGAAGGGACGTATTTGCCCTTTTTTTCATGTCCGTCCACGGTCAAAATCTCAACAGAATAGATCTGGTCAGTGACTGGAGTTGCTTTAACTCCGCTTTCTTCCTCGACTTCTTTTAAAGCCACATGCAAAAGGTCCTGGTCGCCGTCCGCGTGCCCGCCCAGCCAGGCCCAGGAGTCGTAGATCCGGTGGTAGGCCATCAAGACTTTGTTCCGGGCCGGGTTAACCACCCAGGCTGAAGCGGTAAAGTGCTCGGCCAAATTGGACCGCAAGAACAGTTCTTCCCCGGTCTCCAGCCGGTAGATCATCTCTTTGACGTCGGCTGCTTCTTGCTCGTTAAAAGGGTGGTAATTTTTTAAATCAGTCAGTAAAGTCATTATTCTCTTCTCTCTCTTCTTTCTGTTTCTCTCTGTTTCCTCAGATTTTACCACGGGCGCTGATTGTCTGTTAAAATGTAGAGTGTTAAGTACTGAATTATTGCAGGTAAGGAAAAACTTGTAAAAGAAAGCAGGAAAATATCGTGAAGCTTTTCAACACTTTAACTAGGCAAAAAGAAGAATTCAAACCCCTGGTTCCCGGCCAGGTCAGCATGTACGTCTGCGGGCCGACGGTCTACAACTACATCCACATCGGCAATGCCAGAAGCGCCATCGCTTTTGACACCATCCGCCGCTACTTTGAATACAAGGGCTACAAGGTCAACTACGTTTCCAACTTTACTGACGTCGATGACAAAATGATCAACGAAGCTAGAGCAGAAGGCACGACCGTGCCGGAATTAGCTGAACGCTACATCCAGGCCTTCCTGGAAGACACCCGGGCCTTAAACATCGAAGAAGCTACCCTCCACCCGCGGGCAACTCACGAAATCCCGGCCATCATTGACTTCATCCAAACCCTGATCGACAAGGGCTACGCTTATGAAGCAGACGGGGATGTCTACTACCGGGCTAAAAAGTTCGCTGACTACGGACACTTAAGCGACCAAAACATCGACCAGCTGGAAGAAGGGGCCTCCCAGCACGTAAATGATGAAGAACAAGGCCGCAAGGAAGACCCGATCGACTTTGCCCTTTGGAAGGGGCAGAAGGCCGAAGACGAAATCGCCTGGGACTCCCCATGGGGCAAGGGGCGGCCTGGCTGGCACATTGAATGCTCAGTCATGTCCACCAAGTACTTAGGTGACACCCTGGACATCCACGGGGGCGGGCAGGACCTGGAATTCCCCCACCACGAAAACGAAATCGCCCAAAGTGAAGCCAAGACGGGCAAGAAGTTCGTCAACTACTGGCTGCACAACGGCTTCGTGACCGTGGGCAAGGATGAGGAAAAAATGTCCAAGTCCCTGCACAATTTCGTGACCGTCCACGATATCTTAAAGACCGTTGATCCCCAGGTTCTCCGCTTCTTCATGGCCAGCGTCCAATACAGAAGCCAGATCAACTACTCGGAAGAAAACTTGGAGCAGGCCGCCAACATCCTGGGCCGCTTCAAGAACACCCTGGAAGGGATCAACTACCGCCTGGCTGACGAAACTGAAGGCTTGCCGGACCCAGACCTGGCCAAGCTAATTGCTGAAACCACGGCCAAGTTTGAAGCCGCCATGGACGATGACTTCAACGTGCAAAACGCCTTGACCGCCATCTACGAAGCCCTGCCAGCCGTCAATTCTAACGCCAACGGGGAAAAGGCTGACAAGGAGAGTTTGCAGCTTTTTGCTGAAAAATTAGCTGCCTGGCTCAGCGTCTTTGGCCTGGATGTTGACAAGCTCCTGGCCAAGGAAGCCGGCGATGATGACGCCGTAATCGAAGAATTGGTGGCCCAGCGGGCAGAAGCCAGAAAGAACAAGGACTGGGCCAAGAGTGATGAACTCCGGGACCAGCTTAAGGAAATGGGGGTAGTCCTCAAGGATACCCCGCAAGGAACCAGGTGGAGCCGTGAATAAAGCACAGAAGTTAACTGAAAAGAAGATTGATCCCAACACCTTGAGCGGGCAGACTCTGGCCTACTTGGGCGACGGGATCTATGAAGCCGCCATCCGCCGGCATTTGATCAAGGGCGGGATGCTGAAACCGCAGAACTTGCAAAGAGCAGCAACCCATTACGTCTCAGCCAAGGCCCAGGCGGGCCTGATTGCCAAAATGCTGGACACCGGCTTTTTGACTGAAGAAGAAGAAACGGCCTACCGGCGGGGCAGAAATGCCAAGACCCATACCAAGGCCAAGAACACCAGCCTGGCCACGTATGAAATGTCAACTGGCTTTGAGGCAGTCTTTGGCTACTTGGACCTGGCCGGTGAAGAAGGCAGGGTCAAGGAATTGATTGCCTGGTGCATTGATGAGGTGGAAAGTGAAGGGACAAGGGAATATGTCTTCAACTAACAAGGATTTTGTCTTCGGCCGCCATGCCGGAATCGACTTTTTGAAAACCCAGGACAGCGAAAAGATCAACAAGGTCTTCCTGGCTGAAGGGGTCCAGGAGGACTTTGCCAGAGAAGTCTACCGCTATGCCAAAAAGAAGCATCTGATCATCCAGCGGGTGCCGAAAAACAAGCTGGACAAGCTGACCGGCGGGGAAAACCACCAGGGCCTGGTTTTGGCTGTCGCTTCTTTTGAATACGCCGACTTTGACCAGCTCTTGGACAAACTGGACCAAGAAGAGGCCCCTCTTTTGCTCATGCTGGACAATATTGAGGACCCCCACAACCTGGGCTCCATCCTCCGCAGCGCCGACGCGACCGGGGTCAGCGGGGTGATCATCCCTAAGCGCCGGGCCAGCGGCCTGACCAGCGTGGTGGCGAAGACCTCAACCGGGGCCATTGACCACGTGCCAGTTGCCCGGGTGAACAACCTGGTCCAAACCTGCCAGACCTTGAAGGACCGGGGCTACTGGATCTTCGGGACGGCCATGGAAGGCGATGACTACCGGAAGTGGAATGCCAATGGTAAGACCGTTTTAGTTATCGGTAATGAAGGCAAGGGGATCTCCCCGCTTCTTCTTAAGCAAATGGACCAGACTTTGACCATTCCGATGATTGGCCATGTCCAATCCCTGAACGCTTCAGTAGCAACCGGGGTCCTGCTCTACCAGGCCTTTAACAGCCGCCACCCTTTGTAAAGCAAATCGTTTACAGTTCAAGAGAAGTGATTGAATCAAACAATGGTTCGATTCTGTCAAGGTAAAAAGTCCTTTATTCTGTGGGCAAACAGAATGAAAGGGCTTTTTATAATGGGATTGACAAAGGAAAGAGAGCGCCTGCTGATCAGCCGGATTCAAAAAGATGACGATGAGCAGGCCCTTAAAGAACTGTATTACAGCTGCCTGCCTGTGATTGGCGGCACCATCAAGCAGTATTTTGTGGAGCTATATGACAGCCAGGACTGGGAGCAGGAGGCCTTGATCCTCTGCTATAAGACGGCCAAGCGCTTTGACTTAAAGCAAGGAAAGCCTTTTGTCGGCTTCTATAAGGTCAGCCTGCACAACCGGGCCATCAACTTGATTAGACGGGGCAAGCGGAAAAAGCGCCTGGCTGCCAGTGACCAGGTCTATTGGGAAGATGTGGCTCCCGAACTTGAGCAGGCTTCCTGCTTGATCGCGAGTCCGCCGGCGCCTGTTTTGGACTGGCAGGATTTGGTTGAGTCTTTGAGCATGCTGGAACTGGAAGAATTGCTTTTGGAACTGGGCTATAAGCAGGCCGGGGAGATCAAGCGCCAGTACCAGGTCAATGAGATGGGGCTCAGACGGGCCAAATACCGGGTGAAGGAAAAAATTAAGCTAAAATTGCGGATAGGTGCGTAAACATTTTAGCCAAATGGGACTATAATATAGGCGTAGGATGAAAAAATTGTTTAGGAGGTAATCAAAAATGTCAGAAATTGTTAAGACAGCTTTGCTGGATCGTTCAATGAAAGAAGTTTTTGATTGGAGTGACTCAGACACCCCTGTAAGAGATGCCCTTTGGGACTACTTCATGGAGTCAAACGGCCACAACACCGACAAGACTGAGGAAGCCATGCTTCCATTCATGAGCGACTCTGACGACAAGATCATCGCATTTGTCAACGAACACCTTAAGAAATAATCTTTTCCCTACATTCCTGACCTCTTGTCTCCCATAAGGGAGGGGAAGGGGCGAAAAACGACGGCTCTACGAGTCGCCGTTTTTTTCTGTTAAAATAAGAATCTGGCTATAAATTTGACAAGGAGAAATTTGGAAATTTGGAAAAGAAACAAGAAAAAACAGAGAAACAGAAAAAGCAAAAGAAAGAAAAGAATAAGATGTCCAAGAAGCAAAAAGGACTGCTGGCTCTGGCGGGGATTTTAGCCGCCTTGCTGCTTGCCTTTGGTCTGTATTTTGGCAATTACTATCATGCTGACAAGACGGCCCAGCAGGCAATGAAGAGCAGCCGGACAGTCAAGGTCAAGCAGACAGCTGAGGGCTATCTGTTTGACGGCCCTGCAAAGAAGAATGCCATTATTTTTTACCCGGGAGCGAAAGTGGAAACTACTGCCTACGCGCCCCTCTTAAAGCAGATCGCCAGCCAGGAGGCGGATGTTTTCTTAGTTGATATGCCCTTGCACATGGCCTTCTTCGGCCTCAATAAGGCAGACAAGATTCGGGCCAGCTACCATTACCAAAACTGGTACATGTCGGGCCACTCGCTGGGGGCGGCCATGGCGGCTAGGTATAGCGCGGACCACTTGAAAGACTACCGGGGCTTGATCATGCTGGCCGGCTACCCAACCAAGGACCTGCACGCGGCTAATTTTTCCGTGCTCAGCATCTATGGGTCAAAAGACGGGAACGCGAAGATGCTGCAAAAGAATCCCCAGTACTTGCCAAAAGACTACACTAAGCAAGTCATCAAGGGCGGCAACCACGCCCAGTTTGGCAATTACGGCCGGCAAAAAGGGGACGGCCAGGCAGCCATCTCCAGAAAGGCCCAGCAACAGGCAACCGCCCAGGCGGTTAGGCAATATTTACTTGCTCATAACAAGTAATGAGTTAAATAGTAAAAAGAGAAAAAGAAAAAAGAGAATAAAAAGAAATATGATAGTACAGAAAAAGCTGGTCACCTTGCGTGATCAGCTTTTTGCTTGTATCTGCTTCTTAGTTAAATAATTGCTTGACGTTTGTAACGATTTGCTCAGCCGTCAATTGGTTGCGGACCAGGATCTGGTCATAGCTTTGGTCAACGTCGGTATATTCCCGCTTTTCGCCGAAAGTCTTGACTAAAACCGGCCGGTCAGCCAGGTAGCCGGCCACCTTTTGCCCGAAGCCCCCGTCCAGGATGTTGTTTTCCAAAGTAATTACGGCCTGGTAGTGCCGGCCTAAGTGGTCCAGGCAGTCAGTATCCAGGATATTAGCTGCCAAAGGATTGTAGAGGGCAGCGTCAAGTTCTTCTGCCACTTGGCTACCCAATTCCTGCATGTCGCCTAAAGCCAGGATAGCGATCTTCGTGCCGGCCCGCCGCTTTTGGTAGTGGATGTGCCGGTAGCCTTCAAGAACAGCCCCGCCGGCTGGAACTGGCCGGACTGGCAGCTTGATAGCTACAGGGCCGTCTTTTTGCTTTAAGGCCCAGTTGATCATGGCCGCCTCTTCAGTCAAGCTGGTCGGGACCAGGTACTTCCAGTTAGGCAGGTTGCTGATCATGACCTGGTCAAAGACGCCCACGTGGGTCTTGGAGTTAGCCCGGATCCCGCCGCCAGCCACGATCATGACGACTGGCAGGTTGTTAGCCGCCACGTCATGGCTGAGCTGGTCAAAGGCCCGCTGCAGGAAGGTGGAGTTTTCAAAAAGGACTGGCCGGCCGCCGGCCTTGGCAAAGCCTGCCGCGAAGGCCACGGAATCCTGCTCGGCGATCCCGACGTCCAGGTAGTGGTCCGGGTAAGACTTTTTAAAGGGGTCCAGGCCAAAGACGCCAGGGATAGCGGCAGTGATCGCCATGATGTTTTCCTGGCCCCCGTCAATAGCGCTGGCCACGGTCTTAACGGCAATTTCCGCTGGGGTCGGGCCCGTAGTAATGCTTTTTGGCGAATCATCGCTTAAGTTGAAGGGGCGGACCCAGTGGTGCTTTTCTTCATCCTCAATAGCTGGCTGATAACCCTTGCCCTTTAAGGTGTTGACGTGCAAAACCAGGGGGTGGTCGACGTCACGGATTTCGCTGAAGGCATTAATCATGCTCTCCAGGTCATTGCCGTCAGCCACATAGCGGTAGTCAAAGCCGAAGGCCTTAAAAGGATTTTCCGGATCCTGCCCCTGGCTGTCTCTCAGCTTCTTCAAGGCCGTGGTCAAGCCGCCGACATTTTGGTCAATGGACCATTGGTTGTCATTGATGACGATGACCAGGTTGCCCTTTTCCAGCGCGGCGTTGTTTAAGCCTTCATAGGCCATCCCGCCGGTCAAGGAGCCATCGCCAATGACGGCCATGATCCGCTCGCTGCCGCCTAAAAGGTCCCGGGCCTTGGCCATGCCGGTGGCTAAAGAGATGGAGGTGGAAGTGTGGCCAACGGCGTAGTAGTCGTAGGGACTTTCATCAGGATTAGTGTAAGGAGTCACCTTGCCGTAAGCTTCCGGGTCCAGCCAGGCATAAGCCCGGCCCGTCAGCATCTTGTGGGGGTAGGTCTGGTGGGAGACGTCCCAGATAATTTTGTCGCCGGGGGCGTCAAAGACATAGTGGTAGGCGATGGTCAGTTCCACGATTCCCAGGTCAGGGCCCAGGTGGCCGCCAACCGCCGCGTCTTTCTCGATGATCAAGTGGCGGATTTCTGAAGCCAGCTGCTTCATTTCTTCCAGATCCAGGACCTTAAGGTCAGCTGGTGACTTGATCTTGTTGAGCAAATATTCAGGGTGTTGGTTCATTTCTTCTCCTCATGGCCGGCTAACCGGCAATCTTGTAAACTGCGTTTTTGCTAGTTCCATTATGACACAGGGGCCGCTTAAGATGTGAAAATAAAGCCCGGCAAAGTCAGTCATATAATAGTTGCTTTTAGGGCGGATTTTTGCTAAAATCAAATGAAGTTTGAAGGTGAATATTATGGCAGTAAAGAAAGCAGCTTTGGCCTGTAGCGTTTGCGGGTCACGGAACTACTCAATCACTGCAAACAGCAACCGCACCAAGCGCTTGGAACTGAACAAGTTCTGCAAGCACTGCGGCAAGAAGACTTTGCACAAGGAAACGAGGTAGACAGGGATGATTAAGTTTTTTAAGAGCGTTGGTCAGGAAATGAAACTGGTTCATTGGCCAAGTGCTAAGGAAAACCGGCGCGACACGGCAAACGTGATCGTAACTTCTCTGCTTTACGCGATTTTCTTGGGCGCCTTGGATTGGGCCTTTGCAAAATTGATTCAATTAGTTCTGTAAGAGCGACAAAGTATGTTATAATCATGCTAGTTTCAAGGAAAACCTCTTTAGCGAGGTTTTTTTGTTTGCCAAAAAGGAGATTAAAGAAATTATGGTAGAATCCGCCAAGAAGCAATGGTACGTCCTGCACACTTACTCTGGTTTTGAAGACAAGGTTAGATCCGACTTGCTGTCCCGGGCCCAGTCACTGGGGATGCAGGACTACATCTTCCGGGTTGTCGTTCCGCAAGAACCAAAGATCGAAGACGTGCGCGGCAAGAAGGAAGAAGTTAACGAAAAGGTCTTCCCTGGTTACGTTTTGGTTGAAATGGTCATGACTGACGAAAGCTGGTTTGTTGTCCGGAACACTCCTAACGTTACTGGTTTCGTAGGCAGCCATGGCGGTGGTTCCAAGCCTTCCCCGCTTTACGAGGAAGAAGTCAGAGCCATCCTGCAGATGCAAGAAGGCGAAGCAACTGAAAAGGTTGACTACGACTACGAAGTCGGCGAAAACGTCATGATCACCGAAGGTGCCTTCAACGGTATGGTCGGCAAGATCGCTGAAATCCAGGACGACAAGCAAAAGCTCTTCTTGACCATCGACATGTTCGGCCACGCTACCACGGCTGAACTGGACTTTGACCAAGTCAAGAAGATGGAAGACTAGTAAATTAAGTGCAAATCAGCATTTTGTTGATTTGCACTTTTTTTGTTCTTATAATTCGTGAATTACTAGTAATTTATGAATTTATAGGTATCTCCCTGTAAAAAAACTTTAAAACTATAATTATTAGCCTAACTATTGACATACCTCTGTAAAAAAATATTATGTAAGGGAATTCTTTTTACGAATAGAATAGGTGGTTTGTCTAATGAAAAGAAGAACATTATTTGCTTTGCCTGTTGTTTCGATGGCCCTGCTGCTTACAGCCTGTGGTGGCTCAAGCAGTAGTTCCTCTTCAAGCAGCAGCCAGAAGAAGACTATGGAAGTATACACGACCAAGGTTACTAGCGTTAAAGTAATGCCCGATGATTCTGATTGGAAAATAACTGGTACAACCGATGCACCAGATGGGTCTAAGATCGCTGTGACCCGGCTCTCTGATGATCCACTTGACATGGAGAATTCCTGTGAAGGTATTGATGGAGAAGATGGTACCGGGAATGCGTCATGGCCGAAGGTAAAGAACGGAAAGTTTACTGCACTTGTAGATGCAATTGATTTAGTTGGTGATCCAGATAATTACACTAAGGTAGGCTATACGCAGAAGGCAGCGGTAGTGGCTATAAGCAACTACTCCAAGAGCTGGCCGGATGGACTTACCAGTAAAGCTGCAAAAGCCATTAACAAAGCGAACCCAAAGACGGTTAAATTTACCTTGAGCTCCAGCCAGGTAAAGTATATTGATTCCTTGGATGATGACGATTCAAGTGATAAGTCGTCAAGTTCAAGTTCTAGTTCTAGTTCTAGTTCTAGTTCATCTTCATCAAGCAAAACTAAAAACTATCGTACAGATGTAAGCTATGACTCATTAGCTAGAGACCCTAAGACATACAAGGGTGAGTACTTGCAATACACTGGTGAAGTTATGCAAGTCTTAGAAGATGACTCTTACACTGATTTGCGTATTGCCGTAAATGGCAACTATGATGATGTTTTGTATGTAGAACTCGATAACAGCATCTTACATGGCAAGCGGATCTTGGAAGATGACCTTGTCACAGTTAAAGGCGTAAGTGCAGGTATTATCAGCTACAAAGCAACGTCAGGTACAAAGATCAGTATCCCTGGTTTGGCAGCTACTGAAATTACGGACAGTGGTACCGCGCCGGACGACTACGGAGAATAAAGTCAAGAAGATGGAAGACTAAGCATAAAAAAGTCTTGCATTCTGCCGCTTTTCAGAGTACTATATTAAACGTACTTTATTATTGTGGGAGGAGAGTGTGGAAACTCTCCATTTTAACCGCATCACGGAATCAAGGAGGTTTTGACCGTGGCAAAGAAAGTTATTAACGTTGTTAAGTTACAAATTCCAGCTGGCGCTGCAACCCCTGCACCTCCAGTAGGTCCTGCTTTGGGTCAAGCAGGTATCAACATTGTTGGCTTTACTAAGGACTTCAATGCTCGTACTGCTGACCAAAAGGGCATGATCATCCCTGTAGTCATTACTGTTTACGAAGACCGTTCATTCGACTTCGTAACTAAGACCCCTCCAGCACCAGTCTTGTTGAAGCAAGCTGCTGGCATTCAAAAGGCTTCAGGCGAACCTAACAAGAACAAGGTTGGTTCAGTAACCACTGCTCAAGTTAAGGAAATCGCTGAAACTAAGATGAAGGACCTTAACGCTGCCTCAATCGAAGCTGCTATGCGCATGGTTGAAGGTACTGCTAGAAGTATGGGTATCGAAGTAAAGGACTAATTTGTTAATTTTTACCAATTAACAAGTCAGGTGGGAGAGCAAAGAGAAAGCTCGTTTGACCACACATACAAGGAGGATTTTTCATGCCAAAGCATGGTAAGAAATACGTAGAAGCTGCCAAGAAGGTTGACAGCAACAAGTTGTACTCAGTAGAAGACGCTATCAAGCTGGTTAAGGAAACTTCATACGCTAACTTTGACGCTTCCGTAGAAGTATCTTACAACCTGAGCGTTGACCCTAAGCAAGCTGACCAACAAATCCGTGGCTCAATCGTTTTGCCAAACGGTACTGGTAAGTCTGTTAAGGTTATCGTATTTGCTGAAGGCCCACAAGCTGAAGCAGCCAAGGCTGCCGGTGCTGACGAAGTCGGCGCAGACGACCTGGTAGAAAAGGTTCAAAACGGTTACCTGGACTTCGACGTTGTCATCGCTACTCCAATGATGATGGCTAAGGTTGGTCGTTTGGGTCGTGTGCTTGGGCCTAAGGGCTTGATGCCAAACCCTAAGACTGGTACTGTTACTATGGACACTGCCAAGGCTGTTCAAAACGTTAAGGCTGGTCAAGTAGAATACCGTGTCGACCGTCAAGCTTCAATCCACGCTGCTATCGGCAAGGTTTCATTCACTGAAGAACAATTGACTGAAAACTTCCGCGCTTTGCAAAACGCTATCCTGCGTGCAAAGCCAGCTTCAGCTAAGGGTCAATACATCAAGAGCTGCGCAGTTGCCGCAACCTTTGGCCCTGGGATCAAGTTGGACCCAATCGCTTTGATGGCCTAATTATCCCTAAGTTAAGCTAATTAAGCTCCTCGCCTTTTGGCGGGGAGTTTTTCTTTGCCCTAATTTTACCTTAAGAAATTTTTAGTCTTGGAAAAGGCTTTCTTGTAAAAAATCTTGTTATACTAGTAGAGACAAATAGCGAACTGAAAGAAGTGTATCAAGGTGGAAAAATTACTAACTCTCATCGTTCCCTGCTATAACTCAGCTGAATACTTGAACCGCTGCGTCGACTCCCTTTTGCCTGGCGGTGACCGGGTACAAATCATCTTGGTTGACGACGGGTCAACTGATGAAACCGGCCGGATGCTGGATGACTACCAAGCTGAGAATTTAAACTTGGACCTGGAAGTCGTCCACCAGGAAAATGCCGGCCACGGCGGGGCCATTAACAATGGCCTGAGACTGGCCAAGGGCAAGTACGTCAAGATCGTCGACAGCGATGACTGGCTGGACCAGGAGGCCTACAAAGAGGTGCTGGATTACCTGGAAAGCAATCCGGAAGTCGACCTCTTTTTGGCCAACTATGTCTATGACAAGCCAGCGTTAAATCGCCAGCGGGTGATCAAGTTCCCGCATTTGCCGGTCGGGCGGACCTTCTCCTGGGATGAGGTCAAGCTGCGGATGGGCCAGTACTTCATGCTCCACTCTGTCATCTACAACCGGAAAGTCCTGGACCGGGCCAAGGTAACCCTGCCAACCAAGGTGTCTTATGACGACAATATCTTTGTCTTTGAGCCGATGGTGCAGGTGCAGACCATGCGCTACCTGCCGGTCAATCTCTACCACTACTTTATCGGCAGAGATGACCAGTCAGTCAACGAAAAGGTGATGTTGAAGAAGATTGACCAGCAGATCCTAATCAACAAGCAGCTGATCGTCTTCTACGCCTCCCAGGTCAACAAGCGGGCGCCTTACGCCAAATACATGAAATACTTCTTAGAAGCCGTTACAGGCGTGACTAGCGTCATCTTGATCCGGGGCAAGAAGAAGGAGTATATTGCCAAAAAGGACGAGCTCTGGCAGTTCCTGAAGACTTATGACCTGGAGACCTACAAGTCCTTTAAGCACCGCCTGGTGGGCCATTTTGTCTCCCGGGACGTCCTGCCTATGCGGCAGATGGTTAGCGGGGCCTACTTGATCCTGCAGCGGCTGTATTCGTTTAATTAGCCTAAAAACAAAACATGTAATACAAAGAAAAAGCTTTGGCAAGAACGCCAAAGCTTTTTTGATTTGGTGAATAGGATTTTGAGAAAAAATGCTGCTACTTGCCAAAGATAGCCTGGCTTGCGCTGATTTGGCAGTCGGCGAATTCCCCGTGCTCGCTGAGGTCCAGGCCAACTTCTTCGTCGCGGGCGGAGACCCGCATGTTGACGAAACGCTTTAAGACGGCCGTGATCAAGCTGACCAGCAAGAGAGTAAAGATGATGGTGAAGAGGGTGCCGGCTGCCTGCTTGCCTAAAAGCTCCCAGCTGCCGCCGTAGAAAAGGCCGCTAGTGGAAATCCCCGGGTCAACTTTTTGACTGGCAAAGAGGCCGACGGTTAAAGAGCCAACGATACCGGAGATGCCGTGGCAGCCAAAGGCATCCAGGGGGTCGTCAAAGCTGAGCCGGCCTTTGACTTGGCTGATAAAGAAGTAGCTGGCCAGACTGCAGAGGATGCCGGTGAAGAGGGCTCCAGCGCAGGTCTCATAGCCAGCCCCTGGCGTGATACCGACCAAGCCGCAGAGGGTACCGGTGCAGATCCCGTCTAAGCTGGCCTTGCCGCTGAAGGCTTCTTCCAGCAAAAGCCAGGTCATCATAGAGGCCGCTGCCGCAACCGTACTGGTCAAGCAGGCCGTCAAGGCCGTTTGGTTCATGCCGAAGGCACTGCCGGCGTTGAAGCCGTACCAGCCCAGCCAGAGGATGGCTGTCCCCAAGAGGACCCAGGGCAGGCTGTAGGGCCGGGTCTGCTTTTGGTAGCGGGGCCCTAAGAAGATGGATAAGACCAGGGCGGTGATCCCGGCGTTGATGTGAACGACCGTGCCGCCGGCAAAGTCCAGGATTCCCCAGCCGGCCAAGAGCCCGCCATTCCCCCAGACCATGTGGACCAGGGGGTAGTAGACCAGGACTGACCAGAAGAAGACGAAGACCAAAAGGAAGTTGAACCGCATCCGGCCCACCGTGGCTCCAACGAAGAGGGCGGGGGTGATGATGGCAAACATCATTTCAAAAAGCAGGTAGCTGGCGGCGGTAATTCCCTGCTCCTTTAAAACGACCTTAGTCAAGTCACTGCCGGAGAGGAAGATATGCTGGACTTTACCAAAAATTCCAGCGACATTGCCGTTGAAGCAAAGCTCATAGCCAAAGGCCACGAATAAGACGATGGCTAAAGCACAGATGATAAAGACTGAGAGCATGGTGTTGACCACGTTTTTCTTGGAGACCAGACCCCCGTAGAAAAAGGCCAGGCCCGGGGTCATCATCAAGACCAGGACGGCGGCGATAATTAAGAAAACGGTGTTTGCTGTGTTCATCCTTATTTCCTTTCTGCTTCTATCTCTATACCAATTGTTTGCTCAGATTTATGTTCTTAGTTATACCATGCAGGCTCTTTTTGTAAAACTCTAGACCAATTTAGAAAGAGAAGAAATAGCCTGGAAAAGTTGGGAAAAAAGGGCAAAAAAAGAGCCTGCTTTTTCAAAAGGCAGGCTGCAAGCGTTTGCTAGTTTAGTTAATTAAAAAATACTAAAAAACAGGCTTAATTTTTGTCATCAAAACCGGTCTCGTCCCGGCGCTTGACATGGAAGTTCTTGTCGTTAGCCTGCTCGGGCACGACGAAGCAGCAGAGCAGGAAGAGGACGAAGCCGCCCCAGCCCAGGCCGTGGATGCCCAGTTTGTAGCCGGTCAAGGTCAAGATGACGCCCAAGAGGAGCAGGCACCAGGCGATCCAGGAGAGGATCTGCCAGTTCTTGCTCAGCTTCTTGTTTTCAGATTCGATGTCCAGGAAGCCGCGGACAATGAAGTAGGCGCTGATAATGAGGAATAAGACGTCCATGGCGATGCTTGCGGCGGAATGGTCCTTGAACATGCTGAAGACGGCCAGGGTGCCGGAAATGCCGGCTAAGAAGAAGTAGAAAATGTCGATCAGTTTACTCTTCAAAATGTTACCTCCTAAAAGTCATTACAGTAAATTTTAGCAGATTTTTGCAAAAAGTGGCGAAAAAGGTTTGACAGATCTTGTTTCAGATGGTAATCTAAATAAAGTAAATTTCTAACCTAAGACGTGGGTGGCGTAAAGCCTTAATACAATCCCGCCGAGGCCAGAAGATAATGAAGATTATTAAATTCTCCATG
This sequence comes from Lactobacillus delbrueckii subsp. bulgaricus, assembly GCF_046938665.1. Taxonomy (GTDB): domain Bacteria; phylum Bacillota; class Bacilli; order Lactobacillales; family Lactobacillaceae; genus Lactobacillus; species Lactobacillus delbrueckii_C. The sequence continues at coordinate 69,830 of NZ_JBKZCD010000004.1, read as the reverse complement.
TCTTTCTTGGCATGGAGTTTTTTAGGCCTTGTAGAATTTTACAAAATTTTATGGAGGTGAATAATTTTGAGTCAAGCTATTATCGCTGCTAAGGCTAAATTCGTTGAAGAATTTGCAGAAGAACTTAAGTCAGCTAAGTCCATCGTAGTTATCAACTACCTTGGTTTGACTGTTGACGAAGTTACTGCGTTCCGTGCAGAATTGCGTGAAAGCAACGCCAAGATGAAGGTTGTCAAGAACACTTACCTTCGCCGCGCTGCTGCTCAAGCCGGCTTGGAAGATTTGGCACCAGTATTCGTTGGTCCATCAGCTGTGATCTACACTGATGATGAAGACAACGTTACTGCACCTGCCCGGATCGCTGCTGACTACGCTAAGAAGTTCGACGTTGTTGAAATTAAGGGTGGTGCACTTGAAGGTCAAGTTGCTACCAAGGAACAAGTCGAAGAACTGGCTGCAATTCCAGGTCGCGAAGGTTTGCTTTCAATGCTTCTTTCTGTATTGCAAGCACCTGTACGCAACTTTGCATACGTTGTTAAGGCTGTCGCTGAATCAAAGGAAGAATCAGCTGAATAGTCTGGTCATTTTAAACTAGATATTAAATTCCAAATTTTCGGAGGATATTACAATGGCTTTGGATACTGCTAACATCATTGAACAATTGAAGGGTGCTTCAATTCTTGAATTGAACGACCTTGTACACGCTATCGAAGAAGAATTCGGCGTTACTGCTGCTGCTCCTGTAGCTGCTGCTGGTGCCGCTGGTGGTGCTGAAGAAGCTAAGTCAAGCTTCGACGTTGAATTGACTTCAGCAGGTACTGAAAAGGTTAAGGTTATCAAGATCGTTAAGGAAGTTACTGGCGCAAGCTTGCTGGACGCTAAGAAGACTGTTGACGGTGCTCCAGTTGTTCTTAAGGAAGGCTTGTCAGAAGACGAAGCTAACGAACTTAAGGCTAAGCTTGAAGAAGTTGGCGCAACTGTTACCCTTAAATAATTACGGCCTTCGGGCATTAATTATTAACGAAGAACGCGTTTGTGGACATCCACAGGCGCGTTTTTTGTTTGCTTTTTTACTTTTTGCCCAAAAAAGAGGCCTTTTGGCCTCTAACTCAAAATTTCTCTAAGAAAAAACTGCAATATTTACTGCAATATTTTTGACCTGCTACAAGGGAAAAGGTGCACCGTTATCAGCAATGCCAAGCGGGGCAGCGCATCTTCTCAGCCAATCTGCAGTGGTCAGTTCCGGGATTGGGGCAGAGGAGAGATTCTTTTCAAAAATCTCCCGGACATTGCTTACCAGAGAATCCATTTGGAAGTTGACTTGCTCAAAAATCTGCCATTGGTCATCCGGCAGGTGAAGGAGGGAGATTTGCGTGTGACCCTCTGCTTCATAAACATCCAGTACGAGGAAATGTGCTCCTCTTTGGGCAACGCACAGGCCCCAGTTGGTTCCTTGCTCAAAGGAGGCCAGGTCGGCCATATGGTTTGAGAGGATCGTAAAGCGGTGGCTGGTAACCATCCCACCAACCCGGTGGCTGGCATCAGTGTAACCCAGTTCATGGATGAGCATGCCAGTCTTGTATTTGCCTGCGATCTCCTTAGGCAGGTTGACGTCCCGGACAAACATCTGCAGGCCAGATACGGTGCTGTTGATGACCTTGTTGAACTCAGCTTGGTTGAACTTCTCCATATTTTTACCTCATTTTTGCTATAAATACTTTTTGGATTAATGCTCTTTTCTCCATTTTACCTTTTCCAGCAATAATTTTATAGATAATGTTTGAGGTAGAGTTGCACATTATAGAGCATGAAAAAAGAGGCCCTTCGGCCTCTGAATTAAGATAAACGACAATATTCTTGACCTGCTACAAGGGAAAAGGTACACCGTTATTTAGCTTGACAATGCAAATCTTTTGAACGAAAATAAAATTGTGTAAATGTTTAATATTATGTAAATGCATGAAAGGTCGAGAATATGGACAAGAAACTGAAAGCAATCAGCACGGTTTCAGTAGCCCTGGCACTTTTAGGGGTAGCTGCACCAACAATGACAGCAACGTCATCAACTGTATTGGCAGCTAAGAAGAAGAACGTCAAAACGTCGGATAAGAAAGCAAGGGCAAATATCAAAACGTTTTGTAATGCGAGATACGTTTATGATACTAAAAAAATGACGTCCAAAAAGATCAAGCAGCGGGCCAGAAAATTGTATAAAATCGCGAGTCGCAGCGCTGTTCAGCAGTGGGTTGTAGATGATGAAATGTACATGTTATCTGAAAGTTCACGTAACCACACACGATACGTTTCTGCCTACAATAATTATGGATCTTCTCGTAATAAGGTTCTGAACATTGAACCTCTAAGTAAGCATAGCTACAACGTCGCAATTATTTACAAAGCAATCTATTATAAACACGGCCACAAGAGCGAGGAAAAACACTACTGCAACGTGTTAAGAATGTTTACTGACAGCAAAGGCAAAATCAAGAAAGTCAAGGGTATTTCAACAAGCGTTATGGAATAAGTCGAAATCTAGTCATTAATTTGAATAGAATCGTATAGAGAATAGATTTTGAAGCTTGCATCGTTTGGTGCAGGCTTTTTTGTTAGCTAATCTGAGCTAAAAGAGAAAGCACGTTGACTTAACTTGAGCAGCTTATTATTTGATCTTGGAAATAGCGCCGAGCTCATATTCTTTATCTAGCTAATGCTTTTGTTATTTTTGCCGGCAAAAAATACCGCAATATAATATAAACATTATTTTTTCTCAAAAAGATGCTTGCAATTTCCGTCTCAACTGATAGAATGAAAAATAACTTAAAAGTTAATTTATACCTCAATAAAAGGAGCGTGACAAGCGATGAATCAGGAGAGAAACTACAGGCGACATGCAGGTTTAGGAATAATGGCAGTAGTGCTGGTTCACCGCGCGTCCTTGAACCAGTCTGGTTTGATTTGAGGCAAAAAATAAATGAAAAAGAGCAAAATTATCCTGGGCGGCCTGGCCGTCATGACATCAACCCTTTTGGCTGCCTGCGGGGCAAGTTCCAGCAAGACCGCGGCCAAGCAAAAGCTGAACTGGATGGAAGAGGCGGAACTGTCCACCATCGACGTGTCCAAGATCATGGACGACGTTTCTTTCAACCAGGTCAACCAAGTCATGGAGGGCCTCTACACCCTGGGCAACAATGCCAAGGTGAAAAACGCCCTGGCAAGCAAGGCAACCGTCTCTAAAGACGGCAAGACCTGGACCTTCAATATCCGCAAGAATGTCAAATGGTCCAATGGTCAGGCCCTAACCGCCAAGGACTTCGTCTACTCCTGGAAGCGGACGGTTGACCCCAAGACCGCGTCAGAATACTCTTATCTTTTTTCCGGGATTAAAAACGCTGACGCGATCGTCGCCGGTAAGAAAAAGGCTTCCACCCTGGGCATCAAAGCCGTGGGCAAGTACAAGCTGGTCGTCAGCTTAGAGCGGAAGATCCCATACTTCAAGCTCTTGATGGCCTTCCCGCTTTTCTTTCCGCAAAATGAACAGGCAGTCAAGAAGTACGGGTCTAAGTACGGGACCGCTTCTAAATACATGGTCTACAATGGCCCATTCGTGCACAAGGGCTGGTCTGGCTCCAACCTCTCTTGGAAGCTGGTCAAGAACAAGTACTACTGGGACAAGAAGGATGTCAAGCTGACCCAGATCAACTACTCTGTCCAAAAATCCCCGTCAACTGCCTACAACCTCTATCAGGCAGGAAAATTGGACGGGACCATCCTGGACGCCCAAGCCTCCAAGCAACTGACCAAGTCCAAGGGCTACACGATCAGAAAAGTGGCCAACACCCAGTACCTCCAGTTCAACCTAAAGAAGTACAGCAAGTTTAAGAGTACTAACCTCCGCCGGGGGATTTCCATGGCCATCAACCGGTCCAGCCTGTCCAAGACATTAGGGGCCACCTACAAGGCCGCAACGACCTTTACTTCCAGCGGTTTGACTACTGTCAACGGTGAGGACTTCACCAAGCTGGCTGCCAGCAGCGAGGCTAAAAAGTACACCAGCTACAACAAGCAGCTGGCCAAGCAGTACTTCGAAAAAGGCTTGAAGGAAGAGGGCCTGAGCAAATTGTCCTTTACCCTGTTAGCTTCTGACGACGATACTTCCAAGAAACTGGCGGAATTCGTCCAGAGCCAGCTGGAAACTGCTTTTGGGAGCAAGATCACCGTCAAGGTGCAGAGCATCCCTTCCAAGACCAAGCTCAACCGGGTCCTGGCCGGCAACTTTGAATGCACCCTGTCCGGCTGGATCGCCGACTACGCTGACCCGATCTCCTTCCTGGACTGTGAAACGACTGGTAACTCCTACAACTACGGTAACTGGAGCAACAAGGAATACGACAAGCTGATCGCGGCATCGAAGACCAGCTCCGGGACAGCCCGCATGAAGCTTTTGGCCAAGGCTGAAAACATCTTGATGGTCAACCAGGGGGTAACTCCGCTGACTCAAGCCAACAAGGCCTGGATGATCAAGAGCAAGGTCAAGGGCATTATCTACAATAGTGCCGGCGTCTGCTACAACTTCAAGTATGCCTACATCGCTAATTAACATGAAAAGGACTGTTTCTGAAAGGAAGCAGCCTTTTTCTTTGGAAATGGTAGAATAGAGGCGAAAGAAGTTTTAAAAAAATAGAAATAGAAGAAGGCATAAACATGAAGATTGCAATGGCAAACGACCACGCGGGCACCCGCTTGAAGAACGAAATCAAGGCCTACCTGGAAGAAGAAGGCTATGAAGTCGTGGACTTCGGGACCGGCAATGAAGAATCCTGCGACCTGTCAGACTTTGTCTACCCAGCCAGCCTGGCTGTGGCCAAGGGCGAATGCGACCGGGGCATTTTCGTTGACGGGGTTGGCTACGGCAGCGCCTTGATTGCCAACAAGATCAACGGCATTTACGCCGCGGTTTGTCAAGATCCTTTCTGCGCCAAGCTTGCCCGTCAGCACACCGACTCCAACGTCCTTTGCTTAGGCGCCAAGATTATCGGGGACATGATGGCCGGCGAAATCGTCAAGACCTGGCTGAACACGGATCCTTTGATGGAAGAAAAGTACCGCCGGCGGGTGAACAAGGTCAAGGCGATCAACGACAAGCACTGCGTGCCAGTAAAATAGGTGGATTCTGCTAAAACGTTTTTGTAATTTCAGTATTTTTTCTCAGCCATTTCACAGAAAGGCTGTTGCAGCGGCAAAGTTTTGCTATAATTAAGCATATGACTAAGCTTCGGCATATTGCTGAGCCTTTTAATAGAAAGATGAGGAAACAAGATGAACAAGACTGAACTTGTCTCAGTTGTAAGTGAAAAGACTGAATTCAGCAAGAAGGAATCTGCTCAAATCGTTGACGCTTTGTTTGCATCAATCGAAGAAGCACTTGCTAAGGGCGAAAAGGTACAATTGATCGGCTTTGGGACTTTTGAAGTTCGTGAACGTGCTGCTCGGAAGGGCCGCAACCCGCAAACTGGCGCTGAAATCGAAATCCCTGCAAGCAAGGTTCCAGCCTTCAAGCCAGGCAAGGCCCTGAAGGATGCCGTTAAGTAAGCTTGACCACTTCTAAAAGACTGCTGGTTATTTCCAGTAGTCTTTTTTTGTGGAAAAATCCTGTAATTAAAACGTAACACAGCTTCCCTTGTTTTTAATAAATATTAGGGCTAACATAATTTGTAGTTATGCTTATGATGAGAAAGGGAAGAGCAAATTGAATTTTAAAGATTTCTTTTTGAAAAAATCCGCGAAAACTGCCGGTAAGCTGGCTTTAGCTGCCAGCCTCCTGCTTCCAGCCTTGGCGCCAGCTACGGTCCAGGCGGAAGCGACCAAGAGCGACGTCAACCGGGTAATGCGGGACAACCACCTGGCCGGGTCAGTTCTTTTAGTTCAAAACGGCAGCGTCAAGACCGTCAACTATGGCTATGCCTGGTTTGGCCGGCGGATGAAGAACGGATCTTACAACGTGACCTATCCAGCCGCTTCCCTGCAAAAGGTGGTAACCGGGGCCATGCTGGTGCAGATCATGAACGAAAAGAATCACACAAAGCAGCAATTCAGCCAGTACACCAAGATTTCCCGCTGGTATCCCAAGCTGAAGAATGCCCGCTACGTGACGGTTGGCAACCTTTTGACCCACACCAGCGGCTACCGGGCAGTTGGCTCAGAAAGCAACCGGCGGAAGAACCTGTCAGAAAACAAGGCCATCAACTGGGTGAGCCAGAAGATCAACGGTAGCTGGCAATACCAGATCGGCAGCTTTAACTACAACAATGCCAACTACATCTTGCTGGTGGGCATTATCCGCAAATTGACCGGCCACTCTTACGCTTACAACTTTAAACACCGGATCGTTCAGCCGCTGGGTTTAGCCCACACCAGCCTCAGACACGACATCCCTTGGACCCGGAGCCAGGCGGTCTCTTATGCCTACCTTTGGCAGAGAAAGTACCAAAGACCGGTTTCTCTACCTAAGACCGTGGCTTCCCAGATCCCAGGCGCCGGCAATATGTGCACCACGCCGGTTGAATATTATGAGATCATGCTGGCCTTGCAGAACGGGGCAATTTTGAACCAAAGCGACTTCAATTACCTGACCCAGCTCAAGGCCAGAAAGACCACCTATAGCGGCGGCATGTACATGAAGCGGGACGGCAAGGTCAAGTCTGCCTTCGGCGCGATTAGGGATGAGCACTACGGGACTTACGTCCAGCTGACGGCGGACAACAGAAACGGGATCATTATGTTCGTTAACGAGCGCAGCCAGACTGAACAGCAGCTCAAAGGCCTGGCCTTCGGCCTCTTGCAGAAGATCCAGCCGGGAACCTTCAGTTTGAATTAGTGAGTATTTTTTAATTCTTTAAAATTATAATAACTTTTTCCTTTTTCCTGGAAAAGAGCTTATAATGTTCCTATGTATTCTAGGAGGGAAAAGCAGACTTGTTCAAAAAAGGTAAGAAATTAATCGTTGCCCTGCTTGTCTTAGTGGCCGCTTTGGCGGTTTGGCCAGAAGAAACGGCCCCTGATCTGGTAACGGCGGCCGATATGCATGTTTTTGTCGAGAAGCTTTTTAAGAAGAAGCATGTGACCGGCAGCGTGGCTATAGTGCGAAACGGGCATGTCCAGGTCGTTAACTACGGCTTGGCTAATGCTCAGCAGAAGGTCAAGAACGGGGCCAGCCAGGTCGTCTACCCGGCCGCTTCCATGCAAAAGGAAGTTACCGGGGCCATGATCATGCAGCTGATGGAAGAAAAGAAGGGGAGCTCAAGTGCTTTTGGCCAAAACACGAAGATCTCCCGCTGGTACCCGGCCTTGCGGAATGCCAAGAAAATCAGCGTGGGCAACTTGCTTTCCCACACTTCAGGCTTGCAGATTCCGGAAGTCGAAGTTGACCGCCATATCAACTACAGTGAAGATCAGGCAGTAAACTGGATTGTGACCCGGGCCAACCAATTGCCACAGGACAAGGTGGGGAGCTACCACTACAGCGACGTCAATTATGTTTTGCTGGCGGGCATCATCAAGAAGGTGAGCCATAAGTCATATGCCTGGAACTTTAAGAAGCGGGTGGTCCAGCGGCTGGGCCTCAAGTCAACTTATGTAAGCAGCCAGCTGCCGAAGAATAAGATGCTGGCCGTATCTTACGCCTATAAGCATGGCAAGAACTACCAGCAGGCGGCAACTTTGGAAAAGACACAGTTGTCTCAGCTGGTTGGGGCCGGGAACATGCTGACGACAGCCAGCGACTACTATCTTATCCAAGAAGCTTTGGGGACAGGGCAGTTCCTGTCGCCGAGCGCCTTTCACAAGCAGACCCACCTTAAGAGCAAGATCAACCAATATAGCGGCGGGGTTTACCTCAAGAAGGGGGAAAAAGTCAAGCTAGCTTACGGGGCAATTGGCAGCGCCCACTATGCTGCTTACTTCCAGCTGACGGCTGACAACAAGAACGGGATTATCCTGCTTCTCAACCAGCGCAGCTTTGGTGAAGACAAGGTCAAGGATGTTGGCTACCAGATCTTGAAAGTGATCATGTTTGCTACTTTCTCTAAGACTTAAACCAAGTAACAAAGAAACAAAGTAAAAAGTAGACAATAAATTGCAAGCTAAAAAGGTAGATCTTCGGGTCTGCCTTTTTTGTTGTTAATTGCTGGTTAATTCTGAAATGTTACAGAGCTTTTTAAAAGCTTAAAGGGAATAATCGTCCTGCAGGGTCTGGACCCGGATCAAGGCGTCATTGATCCGCTCTTTTGGCAATTCGCCGCTTTCTGCGGCTGCTTCCAAAATTGGCAAGTTTTCCAATTTGCCGCCTAAAAGGAGGTCGGCTCCGGCCTTTAGGGCCAAAAGTTCCGGGCAGCTGCTTTCTCGCGCCGCCGCCATAGCTAAGTCATCGGTGATGGCCACGCCGGAATAATGAAGGTCTTCCTTGAGCAGGCGGTAAATTTCCGGGGAGAGGGAGGCAGGGCCAGAGCTATAGCAGGCAACTTCCAAGTGGGCCACCATGATGGTCGGTACGCCCGCCGCGATTGCTGCTTTAAAAGGTAAAAGATCCAGCTGGGCTTCTTTAAGGCTTCTAAGGTCTTTAGCCGGAGCCTGGTGGGTGTCGCCGGCATCCCCGTAGCCAGGAAAATGCTTGGCGCAGGAGGCGACTCCCAGCTGCCGGTAGAGCTTGATAAAGGCCGCGATTGCCGGCCCGGTTTCCTCAGCTCCTGCTTGCAGGGTCCGGCTGTAGATGAAGCTGGCCGGATCAAGCGAAAGATCAGCCACCGGAGCAAAGTTTAAGTTGATACCTAAATCTTTTAATTCCAGGGCTGTCTTTTGGCTTTCCGCCAGGAAAAAGTCAGCCCCCTTTTGCAAAAGTTCAGCCTGACTGGGGTAAGACCGGTTTGGGTAAAGGGCGGACAAGCGGCTGACTAAGCCGCCTTCCTGGTCAATGGCGAGCAGCAAACCCGGCCGGGCCTGCCGGTAAATCGCCAGCCGCTCTTTAACTGCTTTTTCGCTTAGGCCTGCCAGGTCTTTGGCAAAGAGGAGGAGGCCGGCTGGCTGGTACTGGTCCAAAAGGCGGAGGTTTTCAGTAAAATCGCCAGTGCTGTCAATTAGGAAAAGGCTGGCTAGTTTTTGACTAAGTGAAGACATGATGCACCTGCTTTCTAAATTCAGTTAAAGTTAAGATAAAATGGATTTTTTGTGAATTTTACAATCTGTTTATAAATAATATTATTGGTCTTTTCCGGGCGTCAGGCAAGGAAAAAGAGGCGAGAAAGCATAGAATTAGATAGTTTTTTTGATATTTTACCGCTTTCTCGAAAAAGACTGAACAACTTAATTGAAAACGGTATAATAAACTAAGATAGAAATTTAATGGAAAAAATGGGAAGGACCTCTATGAAAAAGAGACAGATCAAGCATTTTAAGAGCAAGAAAATCGTAGCGGCCAACTTGGCCCTGTTAGCCACGGCAACTGGCTTGGCCTATGCCAACCAAGCCAAGGCTGACGTAACCGACAGTCAGGCTAGTGACCAGCAGACTGCCAATACTCAAGCAGCACAAGCTGAGCAAACGCAAGCCGTTCAAAGCACTGATACCCAGGCAAAGCAAACCGCAGCGGATACAACTAAGACCGCGGATACGGCAACTGACAGCAAGACTAGCGCAGATACTGCCGATACTGCAGTTACCACGGCAGATACTACTAAAACGACTGCGGCAACTACCACTGCAGCTACTACTAAAACTACCGCAGCCAACACCGTGCAGACCAAGACCAGCGCGGTAACGGCAACCAAGGCGGCAGCCACTACCACGACCACTACTGCTACTAAGAACGCCTTTAAGACGACCAGTGGCAAGACTTCCTACTATGACGCAAACGGCCAAGTAGTCAAGAACCAGGTCTTCACTGTCAAGGGCAAGCAGTACTACGCTGACGCCAATGGCCAGATTGCTAAGAGTACGACCAAGAAGGTTAACGGAATCACTGCTACCTTTGACAATACCGGTGCCATCAGCAACAATCTGGACTTCGGCCAATTGCTCCGCGACCAAATCGAATTTTCAGCCGCAAGCAAGCTGAAGAAGTCAGTCAAGTATGACTGGACTGAAACTAAGAACAAGTACCAGGAATCAGCTACCCACGAAATGGCCCAGCTTCTGGCCCAAGGCGACGTCAAGAACAACAATGACTTGATCGCGACCTTGATGGAAAACAACTCCTCCATGTCCGGCAAGGTTCTGGCCAGCTTGACCTTGAACATCGGCCAAAGCGGGGCAACCGCCAGCCAAGTAGCCGCTGCCCTGGTTTCTAAATTAGGCAACGCTGATGCTACTGGCAGCGTGATCGGGGCCGGCTACTACAATGGTGTCGCATCAGCCTTGATCTACAAGGTTGAAGAAGTAAAGAAGGCCGCTGAAGCTGTCTCTAAGATCGACCCAAGCGTCAGCGCTGTTTACAGCGACGCCGGCAAGGTGACCAACCCAGTTACCACTAAGATGAGTGATGAAGATGCCAAGACTCTGACTGACGGCGTTTCATCAGCTCTCTTGAAGGGCAAGGCCGGTACGGCTATCAGCCAAGAGGTCCTGCAAACTATCTTTGCCGGTCTGGCAGGTGACCAAACTGCCTTTGAAGGCAGCAGCCTCTACTATGACGCGAATGGCAAGGCCTACCACTACCAATACTGGCTCAGCGGCAAGGACAGCGCTGAGAAGCTGGCCAACTTCCTCAAGGCCAATACCGGCGTTAAGTACGGCGACGCCTTGAAGGCTGTCTACACGGCTACCTTGGTTGCCGGTACGGGCACTAATACCGACGCAGTTGACGAAACGCCAACTAGCAAGAAGACGGCTGATGAAATCACCGCTGCTTACCAGACCGGGTCTGAAACCGGCCTTAAGTACGAAAGCGTCAAGGTGGAAAAGATCCCTGGCATGACTGACGATATGATCCGCGGGGTCGACATCTCAACTTACCAAGCTTTGGTTAACGCCGGCGTTAAGTTCTACGACTTTAACGGTAAAGAAGCCAGCCTGATTAAGGTTCTGGCTGACGCCGGGGTCAACTGGGTCCGCCTGCGGATCTGGAACGATCCATACAACGCTGACGGCATGGGCTACGGCGGTGGTAACACTGACGAAGCCAGCGTGATCAAGATGGCCAGCGAAGCCAAGAAGTACGGGATGAAGGTCCTTTTGGACTTCCACTACTCCGACTTCTGGGTTGACCCGGCCAAGCAGATCCTGCCAAAGGCCTGGAAGGACCTGTCAGTCAACGCCTTGGACGAATCAATCAAGCTCTACACGGAAAAGGTGCTCACCGACCTGCGCGAAGCCGGCGCTAGTGCAGACATGGTGCAAGTCGGCAACGAAATCACCAACGGGGCCTTTGGCTTGTACACTGACCGTGACCACGGCGGCAACTGGGAAACTCTGTGGAAGAGCACTGACGGTGACCAGGTAGCTGAATACCTGGCAACTGCGGCCAAGGCAGTCAGAAATGCTGCTCCGCAGGCTAAGATTGCCTTGCAGCTGGAAACGCCAAACATCTACAAGTACCGGACGATCATGACCGTCTTCAAGAAGCACGGGATCGACTACGACTACCTGGGGACTTCTTACTACCCATTCTGGTCAACCGGTAACGACAACGGGACTTACAATGGCCAAAGCCTGGGCAAGGGTGCCAACACGCCAAACAACCTGCTGGCTGTTGAAAAGATGGCTAAGGAAGAATTCGGCAAGACGACTGTCATTCTGGAAACCGGCTGGCTGAACAATCTGAACGACTCAGACGGTACTGGCAACTCCATCGGGCAAATGCCAACCATGCCAGACGGCGTTTCCTACACGGCTGACCCGCAAGGGCAAGTTGACGCGATGGCTGACATGTACAAGGCGATTATTGCTGGCGGCAGCGTTGGTGCCTTCTACTGGGAACCAGCCCAAATCGCGGTTAAGGCCGGCTGGAACAACTGGAACTACAACAAGGAAATGTCCAACGTCTACGGGACTGGCTGGGCTGCCAAGTACGCCATCGGCTATGCGCCAGAAAACGTAATGTACTACGAAGGCAAGGAAACTTGGGGTGGCTCCACTTGGGACAACGTAGCCCTCTTTGACGACCACGGCTACCCGCTGCAATCCTTGATGATGTACAAGGGCTTCTTAACTGGCTATGAATCAGCTGAAAACACTACTTCAACTGTTACGCCAAAATTAGCCGCTCTTTACGGGGCAGATCAAGCAAGCCTTAAGGCTGAAAACCAGTTGAAGGTCGGCCAGGACTTGACTTTGACTAACTACCTGGACGGGGCTGTTTCCAAGTACTTGAACGGGGTCAAGGGGACCAAGATCAGTGAAGCTTCGCTGAAGGCCCTCTACGCCGGCTTGACTGACGGCTTGAAGAGCGATCAATTTAAGGACGAAGCCGGCAACAACTACCACTACGAATACTGGCTGGAAGGTAATACTTCTGCCGAAAAGCTGGCCAACTTCCTTAAGGCGAACGTTGGCGCAACTTACGGCAGCCCGATCACGGTCAACTACACGGCTACCTTGGTCAAGGATGAAAAGGTGATCGAAAAGGCAACTTCCACTGTTGAAGCAACCGCTACGACTGTCTGGGGCCTGGACAATGTCACCATCGACAGCCCAATGACTGTTGGCCAAAAGCTGTCAGCTGAAGACACAGCCTTGATCGAAAAGGCCGCTAGTCAATACCTGACTGGTGAAAAGGGGACGGAAATCTCTACTGACAACTTTGCTAAGATCGCTGAAGCCGTAAATGCCGGCATTGCTTCAAGCAAGGAATATCAAGTCAAGTTTACTGACGCAACCAGTGTTTACCACTATGTCTACTACCTGGATGGGACCGACTTAGCCGCTTTGAACAAGGGGGCCAAGTACGGCGATCCAATTAAGATCAACGTTTCTGCTTCTTTGAAGTGGGTCAAGAACCTGTAAAGCAGGCAATCAATTTAACCAAGAATGCTCAACTTTGCTGTTGAGCATTTTTTGGGAAAAGAAGAAAAAACAAGAAAAACAAGAAAAAGAAAATACAATCCAATTGCATTCAGAGGAATTAAAAGAGGAACTAGCTTATGAAGAAGAGACGGATTAAGCACTTCAAGTCTAATAAGAGTTTGACGGCTGCCGGCGTAGCTCTGCTGGCGACCGGCCTGGCTGTCGGCAATGTCAATAGCGTAAAGGCAGACACGACCGATGATAGCAGCAAGCAGGCTGTTGCTCAGACGACTACTGCTGAAAACCTTGCTGTAGCTAAGTCCACGGTTGAAAACACTACTGGGGAAGCAGAAAAGAAGTCTGCTGATACTGCTGTAAGTGAAAACAAGACTAACACTACTGCCGCTACTGCAACCACAACTACAACTGCTGCAAATGAAGATAAGACTGCCACTGCAACTAATACCACTACAGCTGCTGCTCCAGCAACTAAGACAGCTAGCAAGGCAGTCCAGGCAACGGCCCAAAAGGCCGTTACGGCTACCGCTCAGCCAACCAAGAATGACTTTAAGACCACTTCTGGCGTTACCAACTACTACGACGCAAATGGCCAGGTAGTAAAGCACCAGTTCATCAAGGCCAATGGCAAGCAGTATTACGCTGACGCAACTGGTAAGATTGCCAAAAGCACCAGCAAGACCTTGAACGGGATCAAGGTTTCCTTTGACAAGGATGGCGCGGTGGAAAACGGCATGGACCACGCCCAGCTTTTGCGGGACCAAACTGAATTCCTGACTGCAGTTAAGCTGAAAAACGGGGTCAAGTACGACTGGACGGAATCCAAGAACGGCTACCAGGAATCAGCAATCCACGAAATGGCTCAGCTCCTGGCCCAGGGGGATGTCAAAGAAGACAAGCAGGTGATTGCTTCTTTGATGGAAAAGAACAGCTCCATGCAGGGCAAGGTTCTGGCCACTTTAAAGACTGACGTCTCCGCGAACAACGAAACTGCTGCCCAATTTGTCAGCGACTTGATCAGACAGCTGGGGACGACCAGCGCTGCTGGCAGCGTAGTTGGGGCCGGCTACTACAACGGTACTTTGGCCGGCTTGATCTACAAGGTGGAAGCTGTAACCCAGCCAGCGCAAGCATCTTCTACCCTTACTCCATCCGTGACCAAGGTCTACGGCCAAGACAAGGTCAGCGTCAAGAACGGCTTGAAGGATGGCCAGGCCTTTACGGCTGATGAAAGCAAAAAGCTGCTTTCCACCATCTCTTCTTCACTTCTGTCTGGCCCGGCTGGAACTGAAATCAGCCAGGATGTCTTGACGGCCATCGAAGCCGGCATTGGCGGCGACGACACGGCTTATGTTGGCACGACCGACTACACTGATGAAGCAGGCAAGACCTACCACTACGCCTACTGGCTGGAAGGGGCAGACAGCGCCGCTAAGTTAGCCAACTTCCTGGCCCTGAACAAGGGAGTTAAGTACGGGGAGGCCATCAAGGCCAACTTTACCGCGACCTTGACTGAAGGGGCCGGCAATAACAATGAAGCAGTTGACGAAACCCCAACCAGCAAGAAGACGGCTGACGAAATCACGGCTGCCTACCAAAACGGGATTGAAACTGGCCTTAAGTACGAAAGCGTCAAGGTGGAAAAGATCCCTGGCATGACTGATGACATGGCCCGCGGGGTCGACGTGTCAACCTACCAGGCCATGCTTAAAGCCGGCGTGAAGTACTATGACTTTAATGGCAAGGAAGCTGACCTGTTTGATGTCTTAAAGGAAGCCGGGGTCAACTGGGTCCGCCTGCGTTTATGGAACAACCCTTACAACGCTGACGGCCAGGGCTACGGCGGCGGTAATACCGACGAAGAAAGCCTGATCAAGACTGCCCTGCAGGCCAAGAAGTACGGGATGAAGGTCCTTCTGGACTTCCACTACTCCGATTTCTGGGCTGACCCGGCCAAGCAGATCCTGCCTAAGTCCTGGAAGAACCTGTCCAGCGCTGAATTAAACGAAGCGATTTCCCTTTATACCAAGAAGGTCTTGACCGATATGGAAAAGGCCGGGGTGGCTCCAGCCATGGTCCAGATCGGTAATGAAATCACCAAGGGGACCTTTGGCTATGACGCCGACCAATTGACCGGTGGGGACTGGAACAAGCTCTGGCAGAGCGACTACGGCACGACCGTTGCCCGCTACCTGGCCACCGCGGCTAAGGCAGTCAGAACGGCCAACAAGGACGCCAAGATTGCCGTGCAGTTTGAATCACCAGATGTCAACCGCTACCGGATGATCATGACTGTCTTGAAGAACAACGGGGTTGACTATGACTACCTGGGGACTTCCTACTATCCATTCTGGGGCAGCTCCAACAACAACCCGGACAACCTGCTGAAGGTGCAGGAAATGGCCCAAAAGGAATTCGGCAAGCGGGTGGTCGTCATGGAAACCAGCTGGCTGAACAATGTCAATGACTCAGACGGTACTGGCAACAACATCGGCTACGCTCCAAGTGACTACGTGGTTGGCCCGCAAGGACAGGTCGATGAAGTAACTGCCCTCTACAAGTCCTTAGTTGCTGGCGGCGGTGTCGGTGCCTTCTACTGGGAACCAGCCCAAATCGCGGTCAGAGCCGGCTGGAACAGCTGGAACTACAACAAGCAGCTGGCCAACGTCTACGGGACTGGCTGGGCTTCTAAGTATGTGATCGGCTATGCTCCAGACAATGAAATGCACTACAATGGCAAGGAAACCTGGGGCGGGTCCACTTGGGACAACATGGGCCTCTTTGATGACCACGGCTATCCTCTGCAATCTCTGCTGGTTTACAAGGGGATGCTGGAAGGCTACCAGTCAGCTGAAAACACTGCTTCAACTGTTACGCCAAAATTGTCCGCTCTTTACGGGGCAGATCAAGCAAGCCTTAAGGCTGAAAACCAGTTGAAGGTTGGCCAGGACCTGGCTTTGACCAACTACCTGGACGGGGCTGTTGCCAAGTACTTGAACGGGGTCAAGGGAACCAAGATCAGTGAAGCTTCTCTGAAGGCCCTCTACGCTGGCTTAACTGACAGCTTGAAGAGCGACCAATTTAAGGACGAAGCCGGAAACAACTACCACTACGAATACTGGCTGGAAGGTAATACTTCTGATGAAAAGCTGACCAACTTCCTTAAGGCCAATGTTGGCGCTACTTACGGCAGCCCGCTCACGGTCAACTACACGGCTACCTTGGTCAAGGACGAAAAGGTGATCGAAAAAGCAAGTTCAACTGTTGAAGCAACTGCTACGACTGTTTGGGGCCTGGACAATGTCACTATCGACAGCCCAATGACGGTTGGGCAAAAGCTGTCAGCTGAAGACACGGACTTGATCGAAAAAGCCGCTAGTCAATACTTGACTGGTGAAAAGGGGACGGAAATCTCTGCTGACAACTTTGCTAAGATCGCTGAAGCAATTAATGCTGGCATTGCTTCAAGCAAGGAATACCAAGTCAAGTTTACTGACGCAACCAGTGTCTACCACTATGTCTACTACCTGGACGGGACCGACTTAGCCACTTTGAACAAGGGGGCCAAGTACGGCGATCCAATCAAGATCAATGTTTCTGCTTCTTTGAAGTGGGTCAAGAACCTGTAAGAGCTGGTAAAAAAGTAAAGATAAGCGCAAGAAAGCCCTGGCGAATGCCAGGGCTTTTTGCCATCGAGATGGAGGTTTGTGTGTTGGTATGTATAAGAAATTTAATGTAATGCTGGCTAAAGCGGTAGACCAGCAATTAGATAGAATTCAAATTCAAGGGGAAAAGGGAAGTCACGAATCTTAATTGTGCCGCTGGTGGGCAGGAATTACTGCCAGTTGGCGGCGGGACCGTCTGTAGTGGTTAAAGGCAAACAGGGCCAATGAAATCGTGAGTAATTGAGTGAACAGTTTCAGCATAGTTTTTGCCTCCTTTGCTTAGTCGCAAGTTCTTCTGAACTTGTACTGTAAGGATAACCGGCAAGCGTGGCTATTTGATGAACTGCTTGCTAAAAAAGACTGTGGAAAAGCTAAAGAAAAACTAAAATGCAGGTCCGCAAAGGACCTGCATTTCTTACTGCGAGCAACTTGTTTGCCTTTTACTTGAAGTCAGACTTGGCCACGTACTTACCAACACCGATGATGTAGTACTTCTTGCCCTTGATCGATACGGCGCTGCCGTAAGTCTGCTGCTGGCTGTTTTGCTTCAAGACGGAATTCGTGTAGCGGACCGCCTTGCCCTTGGACTTCTTGTAAACATAGGCATTCTTCTTCAAGGTCCGGGTCGTCCCGTCAACGTTGGAAGCGGAGATGAAGGAGTTGTAGCCAGTTTGGTAGTACTTCTTATTCTTTATCGTTGTCCGGCCATAAGTCAGGATCTTCTTGCCTGCAGCCACAGAAGAAGTGGTCTTCTGCAAGTTCTTGCTGTAAACGGCTGAACTGTGCATGACCGTGATGTAGCGGCCGTCGGCGCTCAAAGCGCTGATGTACTGGTCAGTGCCCAGCTTGTAGTACTTTTCCCCGTTCAAAATGGCATAAGCAATGGCGTAGACCTTCTTGCCCTTCTTATAGCTGGTTCCAGTCTTTTCCAGGCTCTGGGTGTAGACGGCAGCGGCATTTTTCAAAGTGATGTAGCGGCCGTCGACGTCGGCAGACTGAACATACTTGTTAGCAGTCTTGGAGATCTTGTAGTACTTGACGCTGCCCCGGGTTAAGCTGCCGTATGTGCTAATGGTCTTGCCCGCCTTGAGGGCCGTGTCCTTGGTCTTCTTGCCGTTTCTGTCGTAAACAGCCGCCTTCCGCTTGACGACTTTCTTTGCCGTTTCGGAAGTTTCAGTAACCGTCTCATAGGCTGAACCAGGCAGGTCGCCGAAAGTGATATTGCAGTATGACGGATCACCGTTGATATTAATGCTTGCGTTTTGCAGGCCGTTCTTGTAGTCAGAGCCGTCAAAGGTTAAGGTCTTCGTCTCACCAATCGCTACTTCATCATTGACCTGTACGTAGTATTCGCCTTCGTCGTCAATGTCATCTACATCAATCGAGACGGACGAAATTTTATGATTCTTGATCGTTACCGTGGCTGCTGGGAAAAAATTATCAGGAATATCAATATTGTTGCCCAGATTCTTTACAGTGACCATGACCGTGTAGCTGCCGTCCTTGTATTCCGTGCTGGTTTTGCTTTTGGCCTTACTTGCAGCCTGGATTGGGGCTGCCTGCGGAATTACGGATAATGTGGCTGTTGCCAGTGACAGGGCAGTCACGAGGGATTTGGTTAACTTGTTCATTCTGGATTCTTGCCTCCCGGGATTAGTCAAATTTGCTGATTAAGATATTAATTTATTATCGCCCTTCTCGAATTAAAAAACAATCAAAAAAGATTCTGCAAAAGCAGAACCTTTCCTAGCTGTATTCAATTTTAGCGGAAGTTGGACTTAACCACGTATTGGCCAACTGAGATGATGTAGTACTTCTTGCCCTTGATCGTTACGGCGCTGCCGTAAGTCTTGCGGTGACTGTTCTTCTTCAAGACGTACTTCTTGTAGCGGACAGCCTTGCCCTTGGACTTCTTGTAGATGTAGGCATTCTTCTTCAAAGTCCGGGTCTTGCCGTCAACGTTAGAAGCAACGATGAACTTGTTTTGGCCAACTTGGTAGTACTTCTTCTTGTTGCTCAAAGTGGTCCGGCCGAAGGTCAAGACCTTCTTGCCTTCACTGTAAGATGAGCCGGTCTTCTTCAAGTCCTTGCTGTAAACAGCCGCGCCGTGCTTGACAGTGATGTAGCGGCCGTCAGCGTTCAAGGCCTTGATGTACTTGTTAGTACCCAGCTTGTAGTACTTTTCTCCGCCCAAGATAGCGTAGGCGTAAGCGTAAACCTTCTTGCCCTTCTTGTAGCTGGTCTTGGTCTTCTTCAGGTCCTGGGTGTAAACGGCAGCCGCGTTCTTCAAGCTGATGTAGCGGCCATCGACGTTAGAAGCCTTGATGTACTTGCTTGCGGTCTTGGAAATCTTGTAGTACTTAGTAGTCCCCCGGGTTAAAGTCCCGTAAGTAGTAACGGTCTTGCCGGCTTTGATAGTCTTGTACTTGGTCTTGGCCCCGTCACGGTTGTAAACGGCTGAGTTCTTTTGCACCTTCTTCTTAACAACTGCTGAAGTTTCAGTGACAGTTGCAAAGGCTGAGCTTGGCAAAGCACCGAAGACAACATCAGCGCTGAACTTGGAGCCGTTGACCGTGAAGCTAGCAGCCTTTGAGCTGGTTTGGTAGGCACCAGCAGCAAAGGTGTAGATTACGCTGCCGTCCTTGCCAGTGCTGGTCTTTGCCTTGGAGCCGTTGATGGTCAAGTCGCTGTAGACCGGGCTGTCCTTGGCCAGGGTGAAGGACACTGAAGAGATCTTCTTGCTCTTGATCGTGACCTTGGCTGCGGCTGCCGTCAAAAAGCTGGCTTCAGTTGAATAAACCTTGCTGCCGCTGTCATAGAAGCTGGCAGCTACAGTATAGCTGCCATCCTTATATTCTTTGCTGGTCTTGGTCTGAGTAGCTGCCTCTGCCGGAGCGGCTGCTTGCGGAATTACTGACAGTGTTGCGGTTGCCAGTGACAAAGCAGTCACGACAGACTTAGTTAATTTTCTCATTTTGCCTCCTAAGAATTCATGAAATATTCTTTGCACACTAGTTCATTATCGCCCTTATTTAATTAAAAAACAATAGAGCGCTTACTAAAATCTTGGTGAAAAGCGGCTATTAATTGAGCAGGCAGGCGAATGGTGATAAAATCAAGCTAGAAAGTGAATATTGACATAAGGATTCAGTGATCTGCTGTTTTACTTCTGAAGAAAGTAAGGGGGCATGGCAATGACGAAGAGTAAAGCCAGTAAGGCTTACCGGCGCGCCCGCCGCAGCCGTCTGCTGGCTTGTCCCAGCGGCAAGCGGGCCTTTAAGACGAAGTTTGATGCCGACTTGTTTCTTTACCAGGAAGAGGTGACCGTTCACCTGCGTGAAATCAACCATGAGCACTGGCGGCCGATGCCGATTCGGGCTTACCGGTGTCCTTATTGCAAGAATTATCATGTAACCTCAATGCCGCTGGAGCGCTATGAGCAGCTGCACGGCAGGACAAGGGAGCGGACCTGATGGCCCGCTTTTTTCTTGCTTTTTGCTAAAATGTAAGTAAACGACTGGAGGAAAAAATGAGCCGACTCAATTCTTATTTCTACGATATCGAATCTTTGACCAACGCTTTTACCTTGTCCTGCTACCGGCCAGACGACCAGCGGGTTGACATCTATTACCTAGTTGATGATCCGGCCTTAAATGACAAAGACAGCCTGGACTTTAAGAAGGCTGCTGCCCGGCGGATCCGGGAGAAGAACCAGAACTTTAAAGGAAAGATCTACTACTACAATCTCCGTTCAAGCGCAGCTTCCGCCCGCCTGGCCCAGACCTTTGGGGTTTCAGATGCCCAATACGTCAATGATCCTCAAGCCCCGTCCTCTTTCCCGGGCCAGTTCCGTCCGGTCTGCGATACTGACGCCGGCTACCAGGAAGAAGAAGCGCCCTACCTGATGGGCTACAATTCCAGCAACTACGACTTGACCATGCTGGCCTACTACTTCACTAGAGCCTGGCAGCCTGGCGAAAGTGGCAAGCGGGACCGCTTTTCAGCCGTGACGGCCAGGGAGATGCGGGACTTTAACGATGAGCTCTTCAGCCGCTATATCGGCAACATGCGCCTGCGCCTTTGGCAGGACAAGACCATGGGCTTAGTTGCCAAAAACTTCCAGATGTCCGGCCGCCATATCGACGTGGCCCAGCTCAATGAGCGGCAAAGACGGGTTGGCCTCAAGCGCCTTTTGGGGATGCTGGGCTGGCAGATTCTGGAAAGTGACAAGTTAAAGCCCGGCCAGGACTATTTGACCAGTCCCGAAGAACTGGCAGATCTCATTGCCTACAATGTCTCTGACGTGGTCAATTTAAAGGAGCTTTTCTGCCATCCTTACTACCAGGGGCAGTTCATTTTGAAAAAGGGCCTCTTGGGTCAGTACCCGGACTTGATCTACCAAGAAGACGGGGACAGCTACCAGGAGAAAATCGGCCCGGCCTTTGTCAGAAAAGACCGCTTGACCATCGATTCTTCTTCTGCTAATTTCGCCCGCCGGACCATCTGCCCATACGGCCGCTTAAAAGACGACCGGGCTGTTTCTTTCTTGTACCCGGCGGCCAGCGTGGCGGAAAAAACGGGCGAAAAGCAGAGAGACATCCTGGAAGAAAGCCGGGACTTTTTCTACAAGCTCTTTGAGGACGAAAACTTACGCAAGAAGTTCGACCGGGTTTATGACTACTACAAGCAGTTTGCCGGCAAGAACTTCAATCCTTCAAAAGAATACCGGGAAGATTACGGCGACCAGGCCCTGCCGGTCAGCGACTTAAGTGATGTCGAAAACGAAGATACCAACCTTTTCTACTACCAAAAGGACGGCCAGCCATCGACTTGCTACATTACTTTCTCCGTCGGCGGCCTGCATGGGTCAGAATATAACCGTGACCTTTATTTAAAAGACCATGCCCTTTGGGAGAAAAAGCAGGCTGACCTGGCTTATGTGCAAAAGCTTTATCCAGATCCTTTGGACTTGCGTAAGGCCAGGGAAGTTACCCTGCCAGACGGCCGGGTGGAAAAGTACCAGACTTTCCTGACCGCTAAAGCAACGATCAAGCTGATGGAGCAGACGGATCCGGCTGACCGGGGGCAGTTTTGGCGGAACTTCAGTCAAGATGAACCAACCGTTTTCAAAAAGCAGGGAAGCCGGGTCCGGTTGGATGACCGCTATGCCTTTACTTCCAGCGACCTGACCAACCACGAGGACTTTACTTCCTACTATCCAAACATGCTCCGGCGCTTGAATGCTTTTTACAATGACCGCTTAGGCGAAGACCGGTATACGGCGATCTTTGAAAGAAAGCAGGAATTGGACAAAAAGCGGACCGATCCCCAATACAGCGCCGAAGAGCGGCGGATGTTCAATATCGAAAGAGAAGGGACCAAGCTGATCTTAAACTCAGCTACCGGGGCCGCTGACCCAAGAGAGGGGCAAGTGCCGTCCTCTATTAGAATGAACAACCGGATCCGGTCCATGCGGATCATCGGCCAGCTCTTCACTTATATGATCGGCCAGGCCCAGACCTATGCCGGCGCCCGGATCGTGTCAACCAACACTGATGGCCTTTACTCAGTATTAGACGCGGACTTAAACCGAAAGATCCTGGCTAAAGAAGCCGCTGAAATCGGGGTGGAGATCGTGCCAGAAGAACTCTACCTGGTTTCTAAAGACTCCAACAACCGCCTGGAAGCCAGCCCGGACTTGACCAAGGTCCTGTCTGCCTCAGGCAGCCTGGCTTGCCGGAAGGACACCAGCCCGACCAAGTCCCTGGCCCACCCGGCCATCATCGACTGGGCCCTCAGCCGCTACCTGCTGGAAAAAAGAACAGACCTGGCAGCGCCTTTTGACCGGAACCTGGGCCGGCAGATTCTGGCGGAAGCTGAGCAAGCCTTCCCAGACCCGGCCCACCGGCTCAGAATGTTCCAAAATGTCCTCTCAGCCAACCACAGCAAGGAGCGGGCTAACTGTATTTTCGGCCGGGGGGATGCCGGCCAGCTCTTAATCTTGCAGCGCTACAACCGGGTCTTTATCTATCAAGACGGCCTGCCGAAGACGGTTCACCTTTATTCTGCCGCGGCTAAAAAGCTGACCCCGGCCATGCTGAACAAGCGCAAGAGAAGCGGGGAAGCCGTGATCCAGCATGACCAAGAAGCCCTGTCCGTCCTTAAGGCTAACGGCCTGGGCAACTTGGCAAAAGGTCGGGAGGCCACGGTTCAGAAAATTCCTAATCTGTCACCTGACTGGTCCATGCACGTGGAAAACCGGGCTGTCAACTTACTTGCCGCTGAAGAGCAGGAAGCAATTTTGCATTCGCTTGACTATGACAAGTACCTGGACCTGGTGGCCAGCGCTTATGAAAAGAACTGGCGGAATTTGACTACATCCGGGCCAGTTTTATAAAATGGTTAGCGATGCTTTTTTACCAGAATAAAAAATAGCAACAGAATAGAAAAAAACTACCATACGGAGAGAAGAAAAATGAGCAAACAAATCATGGATGAAGCGGGGATCCGCCGGGCTCTGACCAGAATGAGCTACGAAATCGTGGAAAGAAACCAGGGGACCGAAAACCTGGTCTTAATCGGGATCAAGACCCGGGGCTGGTACCTGGCCCAGAGAATCGGCGACCGCCTGGCCAAGATTGAAGACAGCCAGCTGCCGGTCTTGTCCTTGGACATCTCCGCCTACCGGGACGACCTCAGCCAGGAGGAAAAGGCCAAGGCCATTGCCAGCTTTGACACTTCCTTTGACTTGACTGGCAAGACGGTCATCCTGGTTGACGACGTCCTTTACACTGGCCGGACCATCCGGGCAGCGCTGGATGCCATCATGGACCAGGGCCGGCCAGCCAAGATCGCTCTGGCGGTCTTGATCGACCGGGGCCACCGGGAACTGCCGATCCGGCCGGACTTTATCGGTAAGAATATCCCAACCGCGGCCAGCGAGGACGTCCAGGTCCAGGTCAGCGAAATCGACGGCAGTGACGCCGTAAAGATCAGCGAGGCATAAGATGGCTGAACAATACTTTACTGAAAATCCCACGGTTGACCATGATGAGCACCATGTTAACTACCACCTTAAGGGCATTAACTTAAACCTGACCACGGACGCCGGCGTTTTTTCCAAAAACCGGGTCGACTACGGCAGCGGGGTCTTGATTGAGCAGATGCTGGACCAGGATTTGCCAGGCGGCAATATTCTGGATGTCGGCTGCGGCTATGGCCCGATCGGTCTTTTCGCCGCTAAAAAGTGGCCAGACCGGCAGGTCGACATGGTTGACGTTAATGAACGGGCCATGGACCTGGCCAGAAGAAACGCGGCGGCCAACGGAGCAGGCAACGTCGATATTTTTGCCTCAGACCGCTATCAAGAAGTTTCCGGCCAATATGCCATGATCGTGACCAACCCGCCGATCCGGGCCGGCAAAGCCATCTGGTCCAGCATTTTGTCAGAAGCCAAGGACCACTTAACTGATGGCGGGATTCTGCTGGTCGTCATCCAGAAAAAGCAGGGGGCACCGAGCGCGAAGAAGCTGATGGCCGCCAGCCTGGGTAACTGCGAAATCCTGACCCGGGACAAGGGCTACTACATTTTAAAGAGCGTGAAGAAATAATGTATTCAAGCGAAGAAAAAAAGACCTACATGGAGGCCGCCTTTGCGGAAGCGGAAAAGGCCCGCCGGCAAGACGAGGTTCCCATCGGGGCCGTTGTCGTGGGGCCAGACGGGCAGATCATCGGCCGGGGCTACAACCGGCGGGAGCTGGATGAAGACGGGACAGCCCATGCCGAAATCCTGGCCATTAAGGAGGCCTGCCAAAAGCTAGACTCCTGGCGCTTAATCGATTGCAGCCTGTTTGTCACCCTGGAGCCTTGCGCCATGTGTGCCGGAGCCATTATCAACTCCCGGATCAAGGAAGTCTACTTCGCGGCCATGGACCCCAAAGCCGGCGCCGCCGGCAGCGTGGTCGACCTCTTCAGCGTGGAAAAATTCAACCACCATCCCAAGGTCATCCGGGGTCTTTACAAGGAGCAAGGGGCCCAGCTTTTGAAAGATTTCTTCCGGGAAATCCGCCGCAAGCAAAAATTAGCAAAAAAAGCCCAGGAAAATTGCCAAAAGGATTAGTTTAGGTTACAATATTTGTTGGGCAATGTTCGACCTCCGAAGCGTGTCAGGACCGGAAGGTAGCAGCACTAAGGTCGCTTGGGCATGTGCCCTTTATTTAGCAATTAACAGGCTCTTAGCTCTTCGGGGCTAGGAGCTTTTTCATTACGGGGAGAATGTATGGCTTATCAAGCTTTGTATCGCAAATGGCGCCCGCGCACCTTTGATGATGTGGTCGGGCAGGAAGCCATTACCGATACCCTCAAGAATTCACTTATCCGGGGCAAGGTCTCGCATGCCTTCCTTTTTGCCGGCCCGCGGGGGACGGGGAAGACCTCCTGCGCCAAGATTTTTGCCAAGGCCTTGAACTGTTTAAACCTGCAAGCGGGCGAACCTTGCAACGAGTGCAGCAACTGCCTGGCCGCCGACCAGGGGGCAATGCCGGACATCATTGAAATGGACGCGGCCTCAAACAACAGCGTTGACGAAATCCGCGACCTTTTAGACAAGGTTCACTACGCCCCAACTGAAGGCAAGTACAAGGTTTACATCATCGACGAAGTCCACATGCTGTCGATTTCAGCCTTCAATGCCCTTTTGAAGACTTTGGAAGAACCGCCGGCCAGCGTCGTCTTTATTTTGGCGACGACTGAACTGCAGAAGGTGCCGGCCACTATCATTTCCAGAACCCAGCGCTACAACTTCAAGCGCTTCTCAAATGAGGCTATGGTCCAGCGGATGGAATACATCCTGGGCCAGGAAGGGGTCGAATATGAGGACAAGGCCTTAAAGGTCATCGCCCAAGTCGCTGACGGGGGGATGCGGGATGCCTTGAGCATTTTGGACCAGCTCCTTTCTTTTGAAAAAAGCAGTGTCCGCTACGAGGACGCCCTGGAAGTCACCGGTTTCGCCGCCCAGGAGCAAGTCGAAAAGCTCCTTTTGGCCCTCTTAAATGGGGACAGCCAGACGGCCCTGGATCTGGCTAAGTCTGCCATCCAGGACGGGGCCAGCGCCCAAAACATCTTAAATGAAGTTATCAGCTTGACCGTCCAGGCCATGCTTTTTACCAAAACCGGGCAGGGGGAATTCCTGACGGATGACTTTGCCCAGGAAATTGCCCAGCAAAGCCCGGACCGTTTCAGCCAGATCATTGACCAGGCTAATGACGCCTTGGGCAGCCTCCGCTTTACCAACCAGCAGCAGATTCCCTTGGAAGTCTTTTTAGTCCAGGCCAGCCAGAAGCGGCAAAACAGCCAGGCAGGCCCGCAAGTTGCTTCCGCGGCCAGCAACCCGGCCATAGAGCGGCAGATCAAGGTCTTGAAAGAACAAGTCCACCAGCTGACCCAGCAGGTTCAGCAGCTGAGTCAGCGGCCAAGCCAGGCCTTCAGCCCCCGCCATGTCTTCCAGCTCAACCAGCAGCTCTACACGCAAAAGGGCGGGGCAACCGAAGTGGCCCAGCAGGCAGCGGAAAAGCAGCAGCAAGCCGAAAGCCTGCAGGCTGAAATCACCAGCAGCCAGGAAGAAATCTACGCGGTCTTAAGCCAGGCCACCAAGCCCGGTTTAGCTGAGGCCCGCAACCTTTGGGACCGGGACTTGCCAAGCATGCTGGAAGAGCCGGCCAAGACGGTCTTGGGCTTCTTGCAGCCGATCGCGGCCAGCGACCGGGCAGTCCTTTTGTCCAGCCAGTCCCGGGCCTGGCAGCTGGCTACAAATCCGCAGGAATTTTTAGCAACTCTCAAAGCTGACCTGGAGCAATTGACCAAGGAGAGCTGGACCATCGCCATCGTTGACGAAAAAGCCTGGCCAAAGATCCGCCAGGACTTCATCAAGGAACACGCCAGTCAGCTCCGGGCCAAGGCCCAGCCAGCCCAAGCCCAGCCGGCAGAAGAAGCAGCTCCTGAGCCGCCTTTGCCGGACCAGGCGCCGCCAGAGGAAGCGGCAGCCGACGCGGTCGTGACTAAGGCGGAAGAACTTTTCGGCCCTTTGGCCCAGGTCAAGGACTAATATTCGCCAAAAAGCTTTTTTCGCGTTAAAATTAAGCAGATAAAAACGAAACAGTAAAAGGAGATTTTTTCATGAGCAAGAGACCAGCTTTCCCAGGAATGGGCGGCATGAACATGCAGCAGATGATGAAGCAAGCCAAGAAGCTGCAGGAACAAATGGCCCAGGAACAGGAAAACATCACGACCCAGGAATTCACCGGCAAGGCAGCTGACGACATGGTAGTGGCTACTTTCACCGGCGACAGGACTTTAAAGAGCTTGTCCATCAAGCCGGAAGCCATTGACCCGGATGACCCGGACATGCTGGAAGACCTGGTTATCGACGCTGTTAACAAGGGCTTGAAGCAGATCGACCAGGCAACCCAGCAGAGCCTGGGCAAGTACACGAAAGGCCTGATGTAATTTGCAATACCCATTGCCAATCGCCCGCTTGATCGATTCCTTCATGAAACTGCCGGGCATCGGTGAAAAGACGGCGACCCGCCTGGCCTTTTACGCCATGGACATGCCCAAAGAAGACGTGGACGAATTTGCCCAGGCTCTGGTCGACGTTAAGGAAAAGCTGCGCCAGTGCTCGGTCTGCGGCAACATTACCGAACAAGACCCTTGCGCCATCTGCAGCAATCCTGCCCGGGACCGGTCAACCATCATGGTGGTTGAGGAAGCCAAGGACGTGATGGCCTTTGAAAATATGGGCGAATATGACGGCCTCTACCATGTCCTGCACGGGGTCTTGTCCCCGATGGACGGGATCGGGCCGGAGCAGATCAACATCAAGTCCTTGATCGTCCGCCTGCAGAAAAACGACGACGCCAAAGAAGTCATCTTGGCCCTTAATTCTACCCCGGAAGGGGAGTCAACGGCCATGTACATTTCCCGCTTGATCAAGCCGGCCGGCCTCAAGGTTACCCGGCTGGCTGCGGGTCTGGCGGTCGGCTCAGACATTGAGTATGCCAACTTGATCACTTTGAAGCGGGCAGTGCAAGGTAGAACGGAGCTATAGCATGAGTAAGCACAGCGACAAAATCAAGCAAGCAGAAGATGAGAAGCTGATGGCTTTGGTAGAAAAGCTGCAGCAGGAAATCAGTCTTAGCAAGGGTTTAGACAACACGACCCTAGACATGTCCGATGACAATATCGTGGCGGACAAGATTTTAAGAGCTGAGTATGCCTTTTTGTACGATGAGGCCCGCTACCGCCATGCTTCTTACACCGGCGTGACCAACGCCATTTCCCAATAAAAAGCTGATAATCTCCCGATTTTGGGGGATTATTTTTTTGCGATTTTTACCTACTAGATTTAGTGGGAAGATAAGTCTGTAAATACTAGCCTTAGTTCTGTAAAATAGATAGAT
Source organism: Lactobacillus delbrueckii subsp. bulgaricus (assembly GCF_046938665.1). Lineage (GTDB taxonomy): Bacteria > Bacillota > Bacilli > Lactobacillales > Lactobacillaceae > Lactobacillus > Lactobacillus delbrueckii_C. The sequence goes on along the minus strand of NZ_JBKZCD010000004.1, from coordinate 41,701 downwards.
AGGAGGCAAGTTCAAATGCAAGGTTACTTTATCACTTTTGAAGGTCCCGACGGCGCCGGCAAAACGACAGTGATCAATGAAGTCGTCAAGGCCATCCAGGGCCAGTGTAAGCGGGAAATTTTAGTAACGCGGGAGCCAGGTGGGTCAAAAATCGCGGAAAAAATCCGCGACATCATCCTGGACCCGGCCAATACGGAAATGAATGCCAAGACCGAGGCCCTGCTCTACGCGGCCAGCCGGTCCCAGCATGTCAGCGAGATCATCAATCCGGCTTTAAAGCGGGGGGACCTGGTCATCTCCGACCGCTTTGTCGACTCTTCTTTGGCCTACCAGGGCCAGGGGCGGGGACTGGGAATTGATGAAGTAGCCCAGATCAACGCTTTCGCTACCGGCCACTTGGAGCCGGACTTGACCATCTTTTTGGATTTAGACCCGGCCCAGGGCCTGGCCAGAATCGCCAAGGCCCGGTCAGGCAGCGAAGACCGGCTGGAACAAGAGAAGCTGGCCTTCCATGAAGAGGTCTACCGGGGCTACCAAAAGGTTAACCAGGCTCACCCGTACCGGGTAAAAGTGGTCGACGCGAGTCAAGATTTGCCGCAAGTTGTGGCCGCAAGTGTTAAACTGGTGAAAAGCACATTTCCAGAATTGTTTTAGGGGGGATCAAGATGAAACTGATCATTGCCATTGTCCAGTCTGAAGACGCCAAGCGCCTGCAGGCAGCTTTTGTCGACAACAATGTCGGCGCTACTAAACTGGCGTCAACGGGCGGCTTTTTGCGCGAAGGCAACACCACCTTCTTGCTTGGGGTGGAAGATGAAGACGTTGACGGCGTTTTGCAGCTGATCGAAGAACATTCCCAAACCAGAGAAGAAACAATCAACCCGGGCATTCACCCTGGCATTTCCTTCGAGCAGCCGATTGAACCGGTCAACATCACGGTCGGCGGCGCGACGGTCTTTGTCTTGCCGGTTGACCAGTTCCTGCACTTTTAATGCTGGATTTAAAGCAAATTGGTGCTTCTGAATCCCGGCAGCTCAAGCAAGCCCAGGACCGGGGGCAGCTGTCGCATGCCTACTTGCTCTTGTCAAGTGATGAGGCGGAAGCCCTAAACACGGCCTACTGGCTGATCTGCTACGTGAACTGCACGGGCGAAGAGAAGCCGGACGGGACCTGCCCGGCCTGCCGGCGGATTCTGGCCGGCAACCACCCGGACGTCTTTTTGATCGATACGGAAGAAAACAAGCAGTCGATCGCGATTGACCAGATCCGGCCGCTTAAGCAGGAATTAGCCAAGAGCCCTCTGGAAGGCGACCGGCGCTACTTCGTGATCAACCATGCCCAGAAATTGACCCTGCCGGCGGCAAACGCCCTGCTCAACCTGCTGGAAGAGCCAGCGGCACCGGTAGTCACCTTCTTGATTGCCAATAACGGCGGGCAGATTCTGCCGACGATCAAGTCCAGAACCCAGATCATCAATTTCAGCCAGCAAGCTGCTTCCAGCAAGGACAGGCTCCTTTTGGCCAACGGGATGAGCCAGGAAGAAGTTGACCAGGTGAAAAGCAGCCAGGAAGTCGACCAGGCGGTAAAATATTTTTACCAGGAGCTCCGCGAGCATGACTCTTTGGCCATCGTGTCCGCCCACCAGCTGGCGGGCCTGGTTAAAAAGCAAAAGCAGGGGACCAAGGCCTGGGAGAAGTATGTCTGGATTTTGCTCAAGAAGTGGGGCGAAAAGGACCTGGAGAAGGGTGACTACCAGGAAGCGGCCGACTTTTTGGCGGACCTCATGCGGGTTGACCAGATGCGGCAGAGTAATGTCGGCTTTTTGAACAATTTGGACTATTTGGCCTTAAAGTGGCAGCAGTAAAGGCGGTAAGGAAAGTGGACCCATATACTAAATTGCAGCAGCTGCAGCAGCAGATGGAGCGCATGCTCAAGAGCATGGACTCCCTGCAGCAGGAGGTGCTGGAGAGCTTGAAGGAAAATACCGAGCTCAAGGTTGAAAACCAGCTTTTGCGCGAGAAGCTGGACAAATTGACGGTTAAAGAACACGAAGGCAAGAGCCAGAGCGGGATGGCCATGCTCAAGCAGATCTACCAGTCTGGCTACCATATTTGCAACATGTACTACGGAACCCACCGGGATCCTAGCGCGGACTGCATGTTTTGCCTGGATATTTTGGATAATTTTGGAAAGAAGTCGGTGCACAAATAATGCAAACGCAACACAGCTACGCGGATGACCAGCAGGGCAAGCTCTACTTGGTGCCTACCCCCATCGGCAACCTGGAAGACATTACGATCCGGGCCAAGCGGATTTTGGAAGAGGCTGACTACATTGCTGCTGAAGACACCAGAACCAGCGGGATCATGCTGGACCGGCTGGGCATTCACAACAAGATGGTGGCCTTTCACAAGTTCAACTCGAAAGAAAAGGCGCCGGAACTGGTCAAGCTGATGCAGGAGGGGGCGACAATCGCCGAGATCAGCGATGCCGGCATGCCGGTGATTTCCGATCCCGGCTATATTTTGGTCCAGGAATGCATCAAGAATAATGTCCCAGTTGTTCCCCTGCCGGGCCCGTCAGCTTTTGCCACGGCCTTGATTGCTTCCGGCTTTGACGGGCAGCCCTTTACCTACTACGGCTTTTTGCCCCGCAAGGCCAGCCAGCAGCGGCCTTTTTTAGAAGAAATCAACGCATCAAGAGCGACCTCGATCTTTTATGAAGCACCCCACCGCCTCTTGAAGACCTTAGAACAGATGGCGGAAGTTTTGCCAGGTGGCCGGCAGATCGTCTGTGCCAGAGAACTGACCAAGATTCATGAAGAATTTGTCCGCGGCAGCCTAGAAGAAGTCATCCAGCACTTTAAAGAAGTCGACCCCCGGGGCGAGTTCGTCGTTTTGGTGTCGCCAAACACGGAAGAAAAGACCTTGGACTGGGCTGACCTGGTCAAGCTGGTCAAAGAGCAAGTAGCCCAAGGCGTGTCTAAAAAGGATGCCATCAAGCAGGTGGCCAAGAGCCAGGGGGTTTCCAAAAACGAGCTCTATGACCGCTACCACCAGGAGGGGGCAAAATGAGATACTACAAGGATTACCAGCTGGAATATGCTGACTGCGGGGAAAGCGGCCAGCTGAAATTGCCCAGAATGATCGACCTGATGATGGAAAGCTCTGAAGGGCAGCTGGCGCCAACTTTAGGCGGGGCTAGCGCCATGAAAGAGCGGGGCAGGGGCTGGGTAGTCACTCAGTACGAGTTTGAATTTACCAGCCTTCCCCGGGCCGGGCAAAAGGTCAGGGTCTGGACTGACGCGGTTGGCTACAACCGCTTTTTGTCCTACCGGGACTTCGGCATTGCGGACGAAGCCGGCAAAGACCTGGTAATTGCCCACAGCCAGTGGATTTTGTTTGATTTGAAGAGCCGGAAGCTTTTGCCCAGCGATGACAAAATCGCCGAGGAATTGGGAGCACCCCTTTTAGCTAAGATGCCCCGCTTTAAGAAATTGCGGCCAAAAGACGATTACAAAGACGAGAAGGTCTACCGGGCCTACTACTATGACCTGGACTCCAACCACCACGTCAACAACGCCCACTATTTGGACTGGATCGTCGACAGCCTTCCCCGGGACTTCGTCAACAGCCATGAGCCGAAAGACCTGGCTATCAAGTTTGAGAAGGAAATTAAATACGGCGATGAAGTTGCCTGCCAGGTTATGCAGGAAAAAGAAGACGGCGCTGTCAAGACTTGCCACGCCATTACCCGGCAAGGTGAACTTATGGCACTTTGTGAGGTAAACTGGCAAAAAATGTGCTTTAATAGAGACTGATTCAGTTGTTTTTGTTAAGCCATTTTTTAGGAGGACAGTCTTGTGAAAAGTGAATCAAAAGTCAGCAGCAAGCTGGAGTTGCGGGAGCTGGTCTTACTGGCTATGGTTATCGCCATCAAGGTGGTTTTGGGACAGTTTAAGGTCGGGGATGCCACCCTGCAGGTGGGCCTGGGCTTTATCGGCAGCGTCATGCTGGGCTACTTGTTCGGGCCTTGGTGGGGCTTTGCCGGCGGTGCCTTGAGCGACCTGGTTTCATCTGCAATTTTTGGCAACCTGGGCGGCTTCTTTATCGGTTACACCTTGACCGCGGCCTTGGGGCCAATGATCTACGGCTTCTTCTTGTACAAGAAGCCCATCCAGATTTGGCGGGTCATCGCGTCCGTAATCTGCGTCACGGTAATCTGCAATATCGGCTTGAACACCCTTTGGGTCAGCATGATGTACGGGGCCAACTTTATGGTCGCCTTGTCCAGCCGGATCCTCAAGGAAATGATCACTCCATGGATTCAGATGGTCGTGGTTTGGTTTGTCTTGGAAGGCCTGTCCCGGGTCAAGCTGAGTAGAAAATTTTAGGAAATAAAAGTTAGAGTATGAAGATTTTAAGCATTTCGACGGCAACGAGCGACTTGAGCGTTGCCTTGAATGAAGCTGACCACTTGGTCAGCGAAAAGATCGAGGAGAACCAGCGCAACCACAGCGTTGACCTTGATCCAGATATTGCCAGTCTGCTGGCAGAAAACGGCCTGGCGCTGAAAGACATCGACCGTTTCGCGGTGGCGATCGGTCCTGGTTCATATACCGGCCTCAGAGTTGGCTTGACTACGGCTAAGATGTTTGCCAGCATTTTGCATAAAGAGCTGGTTGGGGTCTCAACTTTACAGGCCCTGGCCCAGAACTTTGCCGGTGAAGATGCCTTGATCGTAGCCGCATTAGACGCCAGAAACAAGAACTTCTTTGCCGGTGCCTACCGGGGCAAGGAAGCCGTGATTGCAGACGGTCACTACCACTTAAGCGAGCTCTTAGAGCAAGTAGCGGCCCTGCCTGATCAGAAGGTGATTTTTGTCGGCAGCGACTTCAGCAAGTACCAGGAAGAAATCACGGCCGGGCTGGCTGACAAGGACCTGCGCCTGGCTGAAGGGGAAGAGAACCTTCTGCACGCCGGTGCCATTGGCCGCTTGGCGGTAAATGCTCCTGTCCTTGATCCGGACCAGGCCGTGCCGAACTACCTGCGCCGGACGCAGGCTGAGTATGACTGGGCAAAGAAGACTGGCCAGGAATTTGCAGCAGACAGTGCATATGTAGAAGAAGTTTAGACTTATGGGACTATTCTTTAAAGCTGACCTGGTGCAGTTTGCCCCCCGGGCAATCAGCATCAGCGGCCATGAATACTGCTTAAAGAAGGCGGAGGCAGGCGAGCTTGCCCGCCTCCTTTTGCTGGAAAAGGAAGTTTATGCCGGCCGCCTGCCCTGGGACGAGGAAGTCTTTGCCGAAGAATTGCGCCGCCGGGATTCCTTATACTTGCTCTTGCTTGAGGGAGACTTTTTGGTCGGAGCTATCGGCTGCCGCTTCAGTCTCTCTAAAGCCCACATCACCTTTTTAGCGGTGGTGCCGAAAGAGCAGGGGCAGGGGATCGGGAGCTACCTGGTTCAGACGGTTTTAGACCTGGCCAAGTCGGCTGACCTTAAAGCGGTCACCTTGGAAGTGCGGGTCGAAAACAAGAAGGCCCAAGAGCTCTACCGGCAGCTTGGCTTTGAAGACAATTTTGTCCGCAAGAACTACTACGATAATGATGACCGTCCGGACAGCGACGGTTTGAACATGATCTGCCATCTAAGAAAGAAGAACTGACTGTGAAGGAAAAGAAAGACATTCGCATTTTAGCTTTTGAAAGCTCCTGTGACGAGACTTCGACTGCCGTGGTCAAGAACGGGTCAGAGATTGAAAGCCTGGTCGTGGCTACCCAAATCAAGAGCCATGCCCGCTTTGGCGGGGTTGTGCCGGAAGTGGCCAGCCGCCACCATATCGAAGTGATTACCCAGATTACCCGGGAAGCCCTGGAAGAAGCCAAGGTCAGCTGGGAAGATCTGGACGCCATCGCCGTGACCCACGGGCCAGGCCTGGTCGGAGCCCTTTTGATCGGGATCAACGCGGCCAAGGCGGCCTCCATGGTGACCGGCCTGCCTTTGATTGGGGTGGACCACATCATGGGCCACATTTCAGCTGCCCAGCTGGTTGAACCGGTTGAGTACCCGGCTTTGGCCCTGCAGGTTTCCGGCGGCCACACCGAAATTGTCTTGCTGAAAGACCCGACCCACTTTGAAATCGTGGGCGACACCCGCGATGACGCGGCCGGAGAAGCTTACGACAAGATCGGCCGGGTCCTGGGGGTCAACTACCCGGCCGGCAAGACGATCGACCAGTGGGCCCACCAGGGTAAGGATACTTTCGGCTTCCCGAGAGCCATGATCGATGAAGACAACTACGACTTCTCCTTCTCAGGCCTCAAGAGTGCCTTTATCAACACCTGCCACCATGCTGACCAATTGGGGCAGGAATTAGACAAGTATGACCTGGCGGCCAGCTTCCAGGCGGCCGTGGTGGACGTTTTGGCTGAAAAGACCATGCGGGCCATCCGGCAGTACCAGCCCAAGACCTTCATCATGGGGGGCGGGGTTGCCGCCAACCTGGGCTTAAGAGAGCGGATGAACAAGGAGATCGCTGCTTTGGAAAAGGCACCGAAGGTTGTCCTGCCGCCGCTTAAGCTCTGCGGGGACAACGCGGCCATGATCGGGGCTGCCGCTTACAACCAGTACCTGGCCGGTAATTTTGCCGACTTGACCTTGGACGCGGACCCGTCAATGGAACTGCCTTACGCTGAGGATTACAAGTAAAAAGCAAGACGAAAATGCAACAAAAAAGCAAGTCCAGTAACGGACTTGCTTTTCCTTTGCCTAAAATTAAAATTCTTCCAGGGCCAGGGAGGCATCTTCCCAAGCCTGGCTAACTTGGCTGATCTTTTCCTGGACAGCGGTCAAGTCTTCCTGGAGAGGCCCCAGCTTGCTGAAGTCGGCGGCGATTGCCGGGTCAGCCATGGCTTCCTGGATCTCTTGCTCTTTTGCTTCCAGCTCTTCCAGGTCCTTTTCTGCCTGGGCGACCTGCCGCTCCAGTTTCCGCTTTTCCGAGTCCCGCTTTTTCTGCTCCTGGTAGGAGAGCTTGTTTTCGCTGACTGCCTTGACGACTGGCGCTTCCTGCGCGGCTGCTTCTTCCTGCGCGGCTTCTTCCTTGGCCTTTTCGCTTAAGTAGTAAGTGTAGTTGCCCTCATAGATCTTGGCCTGGCCGTCTTTAGCGACGACGATCTTGTTGGCCAGTTCGTTGATGAAGTAGCGGTCGTGGGAAACGAAGAGGAGGGTGCCGTCGTAATCGGCCAAAGCTTTTTCCAAAACTTCCTTGGCGTCCAGGTCCAAGTGGTTGGTCGGTTCGTCCATCAAAAGGAAGTTGTTGTGTTCCATGGACAAGACGGTCAAGGTCAAGCGGGCTCTTTGCCCCCCGGACAGCTGGCTGACCTGCTTGTCGATGTCCTTGGCCGTGAACAAAAAGCTGGCCAGGATGGACCGGATGTCCTTTTCGTTCATGTCCTTGTGCCGGTCCCAGATGGTATCGATCACGGTCTTAGAATAGTCTAACCCTTGCAGTTCCTGGTCATAGTAGCCGATGTCCAGGCTGGCCCCGTATTTAATGGTCCCGCTCTTAACCGGCAGCTGCTTCATGACGGTCTTTAAAAGGGTGGACTTGCCGATCCCGTTTTGGCCAATGATGGCCACCCGGTCGCCCTTGTTGATCTGGAAGGAGATGTCCTTAAGCATGGTCTTGTCTGGATAGCCAACGGCCAGGTCCTTCAAGATCAAGACTTCCTTGCCTGACGGCCGGGCGCTGTCAAACTTGATCCGGACTTTTGACTTGTGCTTTGGCGGGTCGACCAGTTCCATCTTCTCCAGGGCCTTGCGCCGGCTTTGGGCCTGCTTGGTGGTAGAGGCGCGGACGATGTTCTTTTGGATGAACTCTTCTTCGCGCTTGATCTCTTCCTGCTGCTTTTCATAAGCGGCTTCCTGCTGCTGGTCGCGGAGTTCTCTTTGCGCCAGGTACTGGCTGTAGTTGCCCTTAAAGACCGTCAGTTCCCCATGCTGGAGTTCAAAAATCTGCGTGGCCAGGTGGTCCAAGAAGTACTGGTCGTGGGAAACCGTCAGGATGGCGCCTGGGTAGTTCTTAAGGAAGGCTTCCAGCCAGTCCAAAGTATCCAGGTCCAGGTAGTTGGTCGGTTCGTCCAAAAGCAAGAGCGGGGGCTTCTTTAAAAGGAGCTTGACGAAGCTGAGCCGGGTCTTTTCCCCGCCGGACAGGCTGGCAATCTGCTTGTTCCAGGTCGCTTCCGGGAAGTTGAAGCCGTTGAGCATGCTCTTGATTTCGGCTTGGTAGGTATAGCCGCCGGCTTGTTCAAAATTATACTGGGCCTGGTCCAGGCGGCGGAGAAGCTCTTCGTCTTCCGGATGGTCGGCGATGGCGTACTGCAGCTTCTCCAGTTGCTGGCCCTGGTCGATCAAGGGCTGGAAGACCGTCAGCATCTCTTCCCAGATCGACTTCTCTTCGTCAAAGTCGTGCTCCTGGGCGATGTAGCCAAGCTCGATCCCCTTGTTGACGGTAAATTCCCCCTGGCTGGCCTCCTGGCGGCCGGTCATGATCTTTAAAAGGGTTGTTTTCCCGGCCCCGTTTGGCCCGACCAGGCCGATCCGGGCATTGTTCTCAATTGAAAAGTTTACCTTGCTGAATATAGGAGCAGCTCCGAAGCGTTGCTCCAAATTGTGTCCTTGTGCTATTATCATATTTTTTCACCTTGAAACATTGTACCATGCAAAAGACTTGCCTGCCGCTAGCCGGGCTGATTTTCCCTTTCTTTTCCGCTTCTTTTTTCCCTCCTTTTGTTTTTCCATTTTCTTTAAAGAAAATGCCGGAAGCAGCTGAGCTCTTAATCAATTTGTGAAAAAGTTCGATGAAAAGGATTTTATGGCAAATATTGTGAAAATACGACTTGCCAAAGACTGGTAAAGATGGGTATCATAGTAGATGATTGATTAGAGATTCACATTCACAAAATAAAAACTGGAGGCATCTTTTTATGAACAACAAATTTAGAATTCCCAAGGCTACTGCCAAAAGATTGCCGCTATATTACCGCTACTTGCTCCTTTTGAATGATGAAGGCAAAGACAAGGTTTCTTCAACTGAACTGGCGGAAGCCGTCCAAGTCGACAGTGCCTCAATCCGCCGGGACTTTTCCTACTTCGGTGCCCTGGGCAAGCGGGGCTACGGCTACGATGTCAAGAACCTGCTCAGCTTCTTTAAGAAGATCCTCAACCAGGACACTTTGACCAACGTCGCCCTGGTTGGGGTCGGCAACCTGGGCCACGCTCTTTTGAACTACAACTTCAAGCGCAGCAACAATATCAGAATTTCCTGCGCTTTTGACATCAACCCGGAAATCACCGGCAAGATCACCCAGGGGGTTCCGGTTTACTCAATGGATGAAATGAAGCAGCAGATCGCTGACCAGCAGATCCGGATCGCTATCTTGACCGTTCCCCAGGCGACGGCCCAGAAGACGGCTGATGAAATGATTGAAGCCGGGATCAAGGGGATCATGAACTTTACCCCGATCCGCCTGTCCGCCCCAAACGGGGTCCGGATCCAAAACGTCGACCTGGCTACCGAATTGCAGACCTTGATCTACTTCCTTGACTCTGACGAAATGATCAAGAAGCAGTTGGAAGAGCGGAAAAAGGCCATGAACAACACGAATAAATAAGGAAAACAGCACTTTTTAGCACTCGCAACTAAAAAGTGCTATTTTTCTCTTGCCTTTTTGGAAAAAAGGGATTATTATCATAGTTGTAAGTTAGCACTTGATCAAGATGAGTGCTAAAGAATTTCTAAAGACAATTAATTTCAGGAGGGAATAACGTGTTACAACCAATTGGAGATCGCGTGATCGTTGAAGTTAAAGAAGCTGAAGAACAAACCGTTGGTGGCATCGTACTTGCTTCCAACGCTAAGGAAAAGCCAACGCAAGGCAAGGTTGTTGCCGTAGGCGGCGGCCTTTACGCTGAAGATGGCAGCAAGCTTCCTATGACCGTCCAAGAGGGCGATGAAGTTTTATACGATAAGTATTCTGGCACCAAGGTCAAGTACGAAGGCAAGGAATACTTAGTCCTTCATGAAAAAGACATTTTGGCAATCGTTAAGTAATTTAAGGAGTGCAAATTAAAAAATGGCAAAAGACATCAAGTTTTCAGAAGACGCAAGACGTTCACTTTTAAACGGGGTTGACAAGCTGGCCAACACGGTCAAGACTACTTTGGGGCCTAAGGGCAGAAATGTCGTTTTGGAACAAAGCTACGGCAACCCAACGATTACCAACGACGGCGTGACGATCGCTAAGGCAATTGAACTGGAAGACCACTACGAAAACATGGGGGCCAAGCTGGTTGCTGAAGCTGCTTCAAAGACCAACGACATCGCCGGTGACGGTACGACTACTGCCACTGTTTTGACCCAAGCCATCGTGCAAGAAGGCATGAAGAACGTGGTTGCTGGTGCCAACCCAGTTGGCATCCGCCGCGGGATCGAAAAGGCTACCCAAGCAGCCGTTGACCAATTGCACAAGAACAGCCACGAAGTTTCCAGCCGGGACCAAATCGCCCAAGTTGCTTCAATTTCCAGTGCTTCAAAGGAAATCGGCGACTTGATCGCTGAAGCCATGGAAAAGGTCGGAAACGACGGCGTCATCACCATTGAAGACTCCCGCGGGATTGAAACTGAACTGAGCGTGGTTGAAGGGATGCAATTCGACCGCGGCTACCTGTCCCAATACATGGTAACTGACAATGACAAGATGGAAGCTGACTTGGAAAACCCATACATCTTGATCACTGACAAGAAGATTTCCAACATCCAAGACATCTTGCCAATGCTGCAGGAAATCGTGCAACAAGGCCGTGCTCTCTTGATCATCGCTGATGACGTGACTGGCGAAGCTTTGCCAACTCTTGTTTTGAACAAGATCCGCGGTACCTTCAACGTTGTTGCTGTTAAGGCTCCTGGCTTTGGTGACCGCCGCAAGGAACAACTGGCTGACATCGCTGCTTTGACTGGCGGTACGGTAATTTCTGAAGACCTGGGCCTGGAACTCAAGGACACCCAGCTCAGCCAATTGGGTCAAGCCCGCCGGGTAACTATCACCAAGGACTCAACGACTATCGTTGACGGCTCTGGCGCTAAGGAAGCCATCCAAGAACGGGTTGACACCATCAGAAAGCAAATCGAAGACACTACTTCCGACTTCGACAAGAAGAAGCTGCAAGAACGTCTGGCCAAGCTGACTGGCGGCGTAGCCGTAATCCACGTCGGCGCTGCTACTGAAACTGAACTCAAGGAACGCCGCTACCGGGTAGAAGACGCCTTGAACGCTACCCGCGCCGCTGTTGACGAAGGCTACGTAGCTGGTGGTGGTACTGCCTTGGTTAACGTTGAAGAAGCTGTTAAGGCAACCAAGGGTGACACTGCTGACGAACAAACCGGGATCAACATCGTGGCCCGCGCCTTGACTGCCCCAGTTCGCCAAATCGCTGAAAACGCCGGCCAAGAAGGCTCAGTCGTTGTTGACCACCTGCGCAAGGTTGACCCGGAAGTCGGCTACAACGCTGCTGAAGACAAGTATGTCAACATGATTGACGAAGGGATCATCGACCCAACCAAGGTGACCCGGTCAGCCCTGCAAAATGCCGCTTCAATCGCCGGCCTCTTGCTGACCACTGAAGCTGTTGTGGCAGAAATTCCGGAAGACAAGCCGGAAGCTGCTCCAGCTCAACCAGGCATGATGTAAAATACTGAAATTTAACATACACAAGAATTACTGTAAGAAGGGTCCAGCTTTGGCTGGGCTCTTTTTGCGTGCAGACAAGGCAAGCAGGCCGGCGAAATGCTGTATAATTGAAAGCATACGATAAGCGAGGGAGTTTTTATGCCAAGAAAAGCCACGACTCCAATGATGGAGCAATATTACCAGATTAAAGACCAGTACCCGGATGCCTTTCTCTTCTACCGGGTGGGAGATTTTTACGAACTCTATGAAGACGATGCCGTCAAGGGATCACAGATTTTAGAGTTGACCCTGACCCACCGGTCAAATAAGTCGGAAAACCCGATTCCCATGGCCGGGGTGCCCCACATGGCGGTTGATTCTTATGTCAACACCTTAGTGGAAAAAGGCTACAAGGTGGCCATCTGCGAGCAATTGGAAGACCCGAAGAAGGCCAAGGGAATGGTCAAGCGGGGGATCATCCAGCTGGTTACTCCCGGCACCAAAATGGCCCAGGGGCCAGACGACAGCCAGGAAAGCAACTACCTGACCAGCGTGGTTGAAAAGGCCGGCGGCTATGGTCTGGCTTACAGCGACTTGTCGACCGGGGAGATTTTTGCCACCCACGTCAAGCATTACGCCGAGGTGGTCAACGAGCTCCTGTCTTTGAGAACCCGGGAAGTCGTTTTTGCCGGCAAGCTTAATGCCAGCGACCGGGACAGCCTGCAAAAGGCCAACATCACCGTGTCTGAACCGGCAGAACTGGAAGGCGAGCACGCGGAAATTTCCTATGTTCAGCAGAAACTGACTGACTCTATGGAAAAAGCCGCCGTCCGCCAGCTGGTCGTTTACCTTTTGGCCACGCAGAAGCGGAGCCTGGCCCACCTGCAAGTGGCGGAAAGCTTTGAAATCGGCCAGTATTTACAGATGGCCAACACTGTCCAGCGGAATCTGGAACTGACCCAGTCAGCCACGACTGGCAAGAAACAGGGCTCTTTATTCTGGGTTTTGGACAAGACCACCACGGCTATGGGGGGCCGGCTTTTAAAGCAGTGGCTGAGCCGGCCGCTTCTGTCTTTAGACCGGATCAACCAGCGCCAGCAGATGGTGCAAGCCCTTTTGGACGACTACTTTACCAGGGAAAATATCGTTGACTCCTTGAAGGGAGTCTATGACCTGGAACGGTTGAGCGGCCGGGTGGCTTTTGGCAATGTCAACCCCCGTGAGCTCTTGCAGCTGGCAAAAAGCCTGGAGGCGACCAAGCCGATCATCCAGGCCCTGGCCGAATCGGGCAATCCAGACCTGGAAAAATACGGGCAGGGGATCGACCCGCAAAGTGAACTTGCTGAGAGCATCACTAACTGCTTAGTTGACCAGCCGCCGATTTCGGCTAAAGACGGCGGCATTATCCGGGCCGGGGTCAGCGAGGACCTGGACAAGTACAGAGAAGCCATGAATGGCGGGAAAAAGTGGCTGGCCCAGATGGAAATGGAAGAGCGGCAGAGAACCGGGATCGACAATCTGAAGATTGGTTACAACCGGGTCTTTGGCTACTTCATCCAAGTCAGCAAGGGGAATGTCGCTAAAGTGCCCCAGGACCGCTACACCAGAAAGCAGACCCTGACCAATGCTGAGCGCTACATTACCCCGGAATTAAAGGAACACGAAAACTTGATCCTGGAAGCTGAGAGCCGGTCAACTGACCTGGAATACGAGCTCTTCAGCCAGCTAAGAGAGGCCGTCAAGGCCCATATCCCGGCCTTGCAGGAACTGGGCCGGCAATTGGCGGCCCTGGACGTCTTCGTGGCCTTTGCCCAGGATGCTGAAGAGAAAAATTACTGCCGGCCAAGTTTTTCCAGCAAAAACGAAATCGCCGTTAAAAACGGCCGCCACCCGGTTGTTGAGGCAGTTTTACCAGCTGGCTCCTATATCCCTAACGACTTAGTCATGGATGAAGACACCAGCATCTACCTCATCACGGGGCCAAACATGTCTGGTAAGAGCACCTACATGCGGCAGCTGGCCTTAATCGCCATCATGGCCCAGATCGGCTCCTTCGTGCCGGCAGACAGCGCCAAGCTGCCAGTTTTTGATCAGGTCTTCACCCGGATCGGGGCCGCTGACGACCTTTATTCCGGCAAGTCCACCTTCATGGTGGAAATGAGCGAGGCCAATGAGGCCCTCCAGCACGCTTCCAGCCGGTCTTTAGTCTTGTTTGACGAAATCGGCCGGGGGACGGCTACTTACGACGGGATGGCCCTGGCCGGGGCGATTATCAAGTACCTGCATGACAAGGTCGGCGCCAAGACCCTTTTTGCCACCCACTACCATGAACTGACTGAACTGGACGAAACTTTGCCGCACTTAAAGAACATCCACGTCGGAGCAACGGAAGAAAACGGCAAGCTGATCTTCCTGCACAAGATTTTGCCAGGACCAGCCGACCAGTCTTATGGGATCCACGTGGCCAAATTGGCTGGCCTGCCGCGAGCCGTTTTAAGAGAAGCCTCCAGCATGCTCAAGCGCCTGGAAGCAGAAGGGGCCCGGGAGATCAACCCAAGCAGCCAGCAGCTGGACCTCTTCAGTCCGGTGGAAGTAGTGGAAGAGAACCCGCTCAAGGCAGAGCAGGAGGAACTGTTAGACGAGATCAGCCAGGTCAACTTGAATGAAAAGACGCCGCTGGAAGTCATGCAGCTGGTAGCTGACTGGCAGCAGGCCTTGAAGGAAGAATAATGGCGAAAATTCATGAACTTTCAGAAAATCTGACCAACCAGATCGCGGCCGGGGAAGTTATCGAGCGGCCGGCCAGCGTGGTCAAGGAACTGGTTGAAAACGCGATCGATGCCCAGGCCAGCCGGATCAGGGTTGAAGTCCTGCATTCGGGCTTAAAGCAGATTTCTGTCCAAGACAACGGCAGCGGGATTGCCCCGGACCAGGTTGACCTGGCCTTCATGCGGCACGCGACCAGCAAGATTCAAAATGAGCATGACTTGTTCAATATCGCGACCTTGGGCTTTAGAGGGGAAGCTTTGGCTTCCATCGCCGCCGTAGCCCATGTGGAAATTTTGACTTCAACTGACGGGCAGACGGCCACCCGGGCAGCTTTTGCCGGCGGGGTGAAAAAGTTCCAGGAAGATGCCGGCAGCGCCAAGGGAACCAAGATCACGGTCGGGGACATTTTTTACAATACTCCGGCCCGGCTGAAGTATCTGAAGAGCCCGAAGACTGAACTCTTGAAGATTGTGGATATTGTCAACCGGATTGCCCTGGGCCACCCGGAAATCAGCCTGACTTTGGCCAGCGACGGGAAAGTTTTGCTTAGAACGCCCGGTAATGGCAACTTAAAGCAGGACGTGGCCAATATTTACGGCCGCAAAGTCGCCGAAAAAATGCTGACAGTGGAAAACGAGGATCCGGACTTTACCCTCTATGGCCTGGTATCAGAAGCAAACTTGACCCGGTCCTCCCGCAACTTTATCTCAATTTTGCTTAACGGCCGCTACATCAAGAACTACCAGCTCTCCAGTGCTCTTTTGGATGGCTATGGCAATAAATTAGGGGGCAAGTACCCGATCGCGGTCTTGGCGATTGAGGCTGATCCCCTCTTAGTCGACGTTAACGTCCACCCGACTAAGGAAGAAGTCCGCCTGTCCAAGGAAAAAGAGCTCAGCCGCTTGATCACCAGTGCTGTGACTGAGGCTTTAATGGATGAGGACGAGGCCAGCCCACTTTTTCAGCTGACTCCTTTTAAAGACAAGACCCAGCTGGACCAATTGGAATTCAACTTAAAACCAAACGTGGTCGACACCCGCCGGCCAGATGACTTCCAGCTGGAAGTCTCCCAGGTGGCTGAGCCGGAAGGCAAAACAGATATAACTAATAAAAAAGAAACAGAAGAAAAAGCAGAGGAAGAAAATAAACAAGAAGAGAAAGAAGAAAAAACTTCTGCTCCGGTATATGTGGACTTAAACCAGGTCAGAGAAGATGACCAATATGTCTTAACCAAAACCTGGGACCAGCATGTCCAAGAACAGACGGCCCTGCCGCCTTTTGCGGGCGGAGAAGAAGCCGCCAGCCCGGTCACGTCAAAGGCTGACCAGCTGCTAAACCACCACCTGCCGGCTCTCCGCCTTTTGGGCCAGATGGGGGGATATCTTCTAGCTGAACATGACAATGACCTTTACTTGGTTGACCAGGTGGCGGCCAGAAGACGGCTGGAGTACGACCAGATTTTAGCCAGCCTGGAAAAAGACGAGAACTACCAGCAAGGCTTGCTTGAGCCTTTGATCTTTGACTTCAGCGTCTATGACTACCAGAAATTAAAAGACCAGCTGCCCCTTTTGCGCCAGCTGGGCCTGGAGATGGAAGACTTTGGCCAGAACACCCTCTTGATGCACTCTTACCCAACCTGGCTGAAAGGGGAAGTCACTGTGCAGGTCAGGGAGCTCTTGGACCAGCTCTTGTCCAGCCGGGAAAACGATGGAAAAAGTCTCTTGAAGCTGGTGGCGGCTAAGGCGGCGGAAAGCAATGTTTCCCGCCGGGTCAATTTAACCGGCGCTGAAGCCGCCGACCTGCTGCTCCGTTTACAGACGGCCAGCGACCCTTACCGGGATGCCAGTGGCCAGGTCGCAGTCGTCCGCTTGAGCCAGAATGATTTAAGCAAGCTTTTTAAGAAAGGGAAGTGACAAAACTAGATGTACGAGTATTTTGAGGGCACCATTACCGTGGTTAATCCGGCCTATGTCGTCATTGAAGTGGCCGGGATCGGCTACCGGATCCTGACCCCGACCCCTTATGCCTATAAAGAGGGGGACAAGGCCCGGATCTACGTTGAACAGGTTGTCCGGGAAAACGGGATGACCCTCTACGGCTTCAAGAGCCAGCAGGACAAGGGCCTCTTCAACAAGCTTAATGAAGTCTCCGGGATCGGTCCCAAGTCAGCCCTGGCTATCATGGCCGCCGAAGACAACGGTGCGCTGGCTTCCGCCATTGAAAGCGGGGAAGTTTCTTACCTGACCCGTTTTCCGGGGATCGGCAAGAAGACGGCATCCCAGATCGTCTTAGACTTGCGGGGGAAGATGGGCAACTATGTGGCTGAAAACCTCTTTACCGAGGACGAACCTGTCAAAAATACGTCCCCGGCTCTGGAAGACGCCCTCCTAGCCCTTGGGGCTTTGGGCTACAGCCAAAAGGAAGTTGACCGGATCAAGCCAAAACTGGAGAAACTCCCGGAAATGTCCGCTGACGAATACATCAAGCAAGGGCTTGGCTTTTTGCTGAAGAAATAGGGGGTAAAGGAAAATGACGGAAGAACATTTGACCAGCCAGGAAGCCGCCGAAGGCGAGGAAGCGGTAGAACTGTCCTTACGGCCCCAGCTGCTCAGCCAGTATATCGGGCAAGGGCATGTTAAAAAGGACATGGAAGTCTACATCCAGGCCGCCCGCCAGCGTGACGAGGCCCTGGACCATGTCCTCCTTTATGGCCCGCCAGGTTTAGGTAAAACCACCCTGGCCTTTGTCATTGCCAATGAATTGGGGGTCAATTTAAAAAGCACCAGCGGTCCGGCCATCGAGCGGGCCGGGGACCTGGTGGCTCTTTTAACCGATCTTGAGCCCGGGGATGTCTTGTTTATCGACGAAATCCACCGCCTGGCCAAGCCGGTTGAAGAAGTCCTCTACTCAGCCATGGAAGACTTTTACATCGATATCGTGGTTGGGGAAGGGCAGACGACTCATGCCATCCACTTGCCCCTGCCGCCTTTTACCTTGATCGGGGCAACCACCCTGGCCGGGCAGTTGTCGGCGCCTCTGCGCGACCGCTTCGGGATCGTTGAGCACATGCAGTACTACCAGGTCGAAGATTTGGAAAAAATCATCCTCCGCTCAAGCGAGGTTTTCCACACCAAGATTTCCCCGCAAGCCGCCCACGAACTGGCCCGCCGGTCCCGGGGAACACCCCGGGTGGCTAACCGCCTTTTAAAGCGGGTGCGGGACTTTGCGGAAGTTAAGGGAGAAAAAGAAATCTCCCTGGAAACCACGGCCATGGCCTTAAAGCAGCTGCAAGTTGACAGTGCTGGTTTGGACCAAACAGACCGCAAGCTGCTGAGAACCATGATCTTAAGCTATGGGGGCGGCCCAGTCGGGATCCGGACCCTGGCTTCCAATATCGGGGAAGACCGGGAGACGATCGAGTCCCTGTATGAGCCATATCTTTTGCAAAACGGCTTTATCGTCATGACTCCAAGGGGGCGGGTGGTAACCCAGAAGGCCTATCAGCAGCTGAATTTGCCCCTGCCGGGTGAGGAAGAATAGCAAAAAGATCTGGTTTACAGTATAATGTTCGTTAAAGCCTTTTGGCATCTGCCAAAAAGCGGCAAATAAATTTTATGAGGTGGATAATTTGAATACTTTTGCATTAGCCGCAGCCAACAATGGTGCTGGCAGCAGCATTTTCATGCTGGTTATGCTGGCCGTTTTGTTTGGTTTTACTTACTTTACCATGATCAAGCCGCAAAAGAAGCAGCAACAGCAGCGCCAGGAAATGATGAACCAGCTCAAGAAGGGCGACAGCGTGGAAATGGTCGACGGCCTGCGCGGCAAGATCGACTCAATCAACGACGCCGACAAGACTATCGTCTTGGATGCTGACGGCATTTACCTGACCTTCTCCAGACTGGCGGTCAGAACTGTTTTGAAGCAAGCTGACGCAAGTGAAGCTGAAGCAGCCAAGCCAGCAGAAGAAAAGGCTGAAGCAGCAGAAGACAAGACTGAAGACAGCCAAGAATAAACGAACAAAACGTTCCTTCGGGGACGTTTTTGTTTTGCCTGCGCCGATAAATTGCTAAAATAGTTAGTAGTTGATTTTTTTGAGGTACTATAATGAACAATATTCCAACAGTAATGATCCTTTTCGGCGGCAGCGGCGACCTGGCCCACCGCAAGATCTATCCGGCCCTCTTCAATCTCTACCGCCGGAATGTCATTCACGACAATTTTGCCGTTATCGGCACTGCCCGGCGGCCCTGGTCACATGAATACCTGCGCGAGCAGGTGGCCCAAGCTGTTCATGAAAGCTGGGAAGAGGTCGACGAAGCGCAGCTGACGGAATTTGCCAGCCATTTTTACTACCAGTCCCACGACGTAACCAATGTTGAACACTATGTGACTTTGAAGCAATTGGCCCAGGAACTGGACGAGCGCTATGAATGCGGCGGCAACCGCATCTTCTATATGGCCATGGCTCCAAGCTTCTTTGGGACGATTGCCGAACACATTGCTGACCAGCATTTGACCGGGACCGGCTTCAACCGCCTGGTGGTTGAGAAGCCATTCGGGACTGACCTGGCCAGCGCGGAAGTCTTGAACCAGCAGATCCGCGGATCCTTTAACGAAGACCAGGTCTTCCGGATCGACCACTACCTGGGCAAGGAAATGGTGCAGAACATCCTGCCCCTGCGCTTTGGCAACTCCTTGCTCAAGCGGATCTGGAACGTCGACGCGGTTAAGAATGTCCAGGTTACCCTGGCTGAACGGCTGGGCGTTGAAGCCCGGGGCGGCTACTATGACAACTCCGGTGCCCTGCGGGACATGGTCCAGAACCACATCATGCAGATCATCACCCTTTTGGCCATGCCGGAGCCAAAAGACTTGTCTGACAAAGCCATCCACGCGGCTAAAGAAGAACTTTTGGCATCTTTAGTTATCCCAGATGAAAAAGCCGTCAGCGAAAATATCATCCGCGGTCAGTATCTGGGGACGGAAACCACTTTTGAATACGTCAAGGAGCCGAACGTGGCGGAAGATTCCAAGACGGAAACCTACGTGGCTGGCCGCCTGGAATTTAGCAAGGGGCCTTTGGCCAGCGTGCCGGTTTACTTCAGAACGGGCAAGGAAATGCGGGAAAAGAAGACCCGGGTGGACGTAGTCTTTAAGGATGAAGCTGGCCTGTATGGCGATAAGGCTAAGACCAACGTACTGACTATTGAGATTGACCCGGTCAACCAGGTCTACTTCCGCTTAAACGGCAAGACTGTCGCCGGCGGTGACCTCCGTCTTGAAAGATTCCGCTACCGCTACAGCGAAGATGAACAAGCTGAAGTGCCAGATGGCTATGAACGTTTGATCCACGACGTCTTTGTCAACGACTCCACCAACTTTACCAAGTGGGAAGAACTGAAGCAGTATTGGCGATTCGTGGACGCGGTTGAAGCTGCCTGGCAAAAGCAAAACGCCGCCGGCGAAAAGCCGGTCAAGTACCGTCCTTACTGCATGGGGCCGGATACTAGCAAGATTTTCGCGGATCCTGAGGATGGCTGGATTTACAAGTAATGGCCGATATTGACCTTTTGCCCAGGAACGATTTTTCTCGCCGGATCATCCACCTGGACATGGACGCTTTCTATGCTTCAGTTGAAATGCGGGACCGGCCGGAATTGGCGCATAAGGCAGTCGTGATTGCCCGGGATCCCCGGAAAACTGGCGGCCACGGCGTGATCGCCACCGCCAACTACCGGGCCAGAAAGTACGGGGTCGGGTCAGCCATGGCAGCCGCCCAAGCCGTCAAACTGATTCCAGCTGAAGAACTGGTTTTCGTTGAACCCGATTTCGCGAAATACCACCGGGTTTCCGGGCAAGTGCACGAATTAATGCACGAACTGACCGACCAGATCGAAAGCGTGGCGCTGGACGAAGCATATATGGACGTGACCCGGAGCAAGATCCCCGGCAAAAGCGCCCTGGAGCTGGCCAGCTATTTGCAAGAGCAGATCTTCCGCCAGCTGCACTTGACCTCATCTTTTGGGGTCAGCTACAACAAGTTTTTGGCCAAGATGGGGTCAGAATACGCCAAGCCTTTTGGCCGCACTTATCTCGCCCCGGACCGGGCCCAGGACTTTTTAGACAGGCAGGAGATCAAGAGATTCCCCGGCATCGGCAAGAAGACCCAGGAGCGGCTAAAGGAAGCTGGAGTTTTGACCGGCCGCGACATCAGAAATTACGGGCTCAGCCGCCTTTTAAAAGACTATAAGAAGTCCGGCTATTACATGGCCCTGCATGCTTATGGCATTGACTTAAGCCCCGTCCAAGCCTCCAGGCAGCGCAAGTCCCTAGGCAAGGAGCGGACTTTTGAACCGGTAATCTATGACCAGGGCCGGGCTGAGGCCTACTTAAAGGACTTCAGCCAGACGGTGGCGGCTGAACTAAAGGAAAGAAATCTTTTAGCCCGGGTGGTCGTTTTAAAGGTCCGCGACCGCAATTTTAAAACTATCACCCGCCGGCAGCAGGTCCAGCCGACCAGTGACCCGGAAGTCTTTTATCAGCTGGCCAAGGAGCTCCTGGCCCGGGAACCGGAATTCCTGGCTGAAGGCATCCGCCTCTTGGGCCTGTCAGCCGGCGAACTTGAAGAAAAACATTATCAGGAAATCAGTCTTTTTGCAGATGAATAGCTAAAAGGCTGATTTTTTGCTAAAATAAAATTTTGAACTCATAAGGCAGAAAGGACCCCGCGATGAATACTTTTGACGAAATTTTCAGTAAGATTAAGCAATATCCAACCATCATCCTCCACCGGCACACCAATCCCGACCCGGACGCGATCGGCTCCCAGGCCGCTTTAGCTAAGAGCCTGCGCCTGCAGTTCCCGGACAAGAAGATTCTCTGCACCGGGGAAAATGATGTCGGTGACCTGGACTGGATCAACACCATGGACGAAGTCAAGGATGAAGACTACCAAGGCGCTTTGGTGATCACGACTGACACGGCCAACACGCCGCGGATCTCTGACCAGCGCTACCGGCTGGGGGACTACCTAATCAAGATTGACCACCACCCGGACGTTGACCCATACGCTGACATGTCTTACGTTGACTCAAAAGCTGCTGCTGCCTGTGAAATCATCGCTGACTTTATCGAAGCAGAAGGCCTGCCCCTTAACCAGGAAATCGCCCTGGCCCTCTACGCCGGTATTATCGGTGACACTGGCCGCTTCATGTACGACGCGACCAGCGCCCACACCTTCGAAGTAGTATCCCGCTTGATGGAGACGGGGATCGACATCTCCCAAATCGCCAGAAACGAAAGTGAAGTTACCTTCCAGCAGGCCAAGCTGCAGAGCCTGGCCCTGGAGAAAATGCAGCTGGACGAAAGCGGCCTGGTCGCTATCGCCGTAATTAGCCAGGCTGACTTAAAGGCCCTGGGCGTTACCCAGCCGCAAGCTTCAGTCACTGTTTCAACCCCGGGCCGGATCAAGGGGATTCTGACCTGGTTGGTCATCGTGGAAAAAGAAGACGGTACTTACCGGGTCCACTACCGGTCAAAGGGTCCGCACATCCACAAGCTGGCTGAAGCCCACGACGGGGGCGGCCATGAATTAGCCTCTGGAGCAACGGCCCATGACCAGGCAGAAATTGACCAGATTTTCCAGGAATTAGTTGAAGTAACCAAGAAATACAAGGAAGACCATGAATAACATTTTTACTGATACCCGCTTAAGAAGCGAAATTCGCCAGGGCCTGGCCAAGATCGGCTTTACTAAACCGACTCCGGTGCAGGAAAAAGTCATCCCGGCCATGCTGAAAGGCGAAAGCGTGATCGTCCAGGCGGCTACGGGGAGCGGGAAGACCCACGCCTACCTGATCCCGATTTTAAATGCCATTGATGAAGACGCCCGCTATGTCCAGGCCATCGTCACGGCTCCCAGCCGGGAACTGGCTGACCAGCTCTACCGGGTGGCCCGCCAGCTGCGGGATAATTCCGGTTTAAACATCACCATTGCCCACCTGGCCGGGGGCAGCGACCGGGACCGGCAGATCGCCAGATTTGAACAGAACAAGCCCCAGCTGGTTATCGCTACGCCGGGCCGGCTTTTGGACTTTGCTGACAAGAAGATCCTGCTTTTGGACCAGGTCAAGAACTTTGTCATCGACGAAGCTGACATGACCCTGGACTTGGGCTTCCTGGCCGATGTGGACAAGATTGCCGCCCGCCTGCCAAAGGACGTGGTCATGTCCGCCTTTTCAGCCACGATTCCGGTCAAGCTGACCAACTTTTTACGCAAGTACATGGCCAAGCCGGAAGAAATCGTGATCGACAATCCGGCAGTTATTGCCCCAACCATTAAAAACGACCTCTTGGACATCGGCAGCAAGGACAGAAAGAAGATCGTCTACAAGCTTTTGACCATGGGCCAGCCTTACCTGGCTCTGGTTTTCGCCAATACCAAGCAGATGGTCGACGAACTGGCCGACTACCTAACTAAGCAAGGGCTCAAGGTAGCCAAGATCCATGGCGGCATTACCGAACGGGAAAGAAAGCGGACCCTGCGGGAAGTCCGGGCCGGCCAGTACCAGTACGTTGTCGCCAGCGACCTGGCTGCCCGGGGGATCGACTTGCCTGGCGTCAGCCTGGTGATCAACTATGAGATTCCCAAGGACCTGGAATTCATTATCCACCGGATCGGCCGGACTGGCCGCAACGGCCTGCCGGGCCACGCCGTGACTTTGGTCAGGGAAGAAGAGATGAACCGGGTGGGAGCCTTGGAGCACATGGGCGTTCACTTTGACTTCGTTGAAATCAAGGACGGGGCACTCGCTCCGCGGACTCACTACCGCCGCCGGGACAACCGGACGGCCTCAAACCGCCAGCTTGACCCCCACATGAAGGGCGTGGTCAAGAAGGTCAAGTCCAAGCGCAAGCCTGGCTACAAGAAGAAGATCAAGCAGGCGATTCAAGAAGACAACCGCAAGAAGCGGAAGATTGAAGCCCGCCACCAAAAGCGCCTCCGTAAGCGCAAGCGCGAACAAAACCGTTGACATTTTTTCTCTAAGTAGTAAAATTAGTGACGTTTAAGATATGTTTTCTGTCCAGGCGATTCAAAGAGAGAACCGGCAGCTGGGAAGGGTTTATCACCAGGCAGGAAATGCTCCTTAAAGTGATCAATTTAAGATAAACAAGAGGTAACAAGCATTGTTGCAATCAAGGTGGTACCGCGCCTAGAGCGTCCTTGAAGAAGGCAAAGATGCTTGTTTTTTTGTATTTTTAGGAGATTTTGATGAAAAAGTTAAACAGTTCAGAATTTCGGCAAATGTTCCTCGACTTTTTTGCTGAACACGGCCACATGGTCATGCAGTCAGCCAGCCTGATTCCAAAGGATGACCCGACTTTGCTCTGGATCAACTCCGGGGTGGCAACCATGAAGAAGTACTTCGACGGCTCAGTCGTGCCAAAGAACCGCCGGATTACCAGCTCACAAAAGTCAATCAGAACCAACGACATTGAAAACGTCGGTAAGACTGCTCGCCACCAAACCTTGTTTGAAATGCTGGGCAACTTCTCAGTTGGTGACTACTTCAAGGAAGAAGCGATTCCTTGGGCCTGGGAATTTTTGACCAGTCCTGACTGGCTGGACCTGGACAAGGACAAGCTTTACGTAACTGTTTACCCTAAGGATACTGAAGCTCACCGGATCTGGCATGAAGTCGTCGGCCTGCCGGAAAGCCACATCGTGCAATTGGAAGACAACTTCTGGGACATCGGTGAAGGCCCATGTGGTCCTGACTCAGAAATCTTCTACGACCGTGGCCAGGAAAACAATGACGTGCCAGAAGACGACCCGGAAAACTACCCAGGCGGGGAAAACGCCCGTTACCTGGAAATCTGGAACATCGTCTTCTCAGAATTCAACCACCTGCCAGACGGCAGCTACGTTGAACAGCCGCACAAGAACATCGATACCGGGATGGGTCTGGAACGTGTCCTGTCTATCCTGCAAGATGCCCCGACCAACTTTGAAACCGACCTCTTCCTGCCAATCATCCACGCTACTGAAGAAATGAGCGCGGACAAGAAGTACAGCGCAAACAAGGCTGACGATACTTCCTTCAAGATTATCGCTGACCACATCCGGGCTATCTCCTTTGCCATCGGTGACGGGGCCCTGCCAGGCAACACTGGTCGCGGCTACGTTTTGCGCCGACTTTTGCGGCGGGCAGCCTTGAACGGCCGCAAGCTGGGCATCGACGGAGCTTTCCTGTACAAGCTGGTGCCAGTAGTCGGCGACATCATGAAGAGCCACTACCCAGAAGTCAGCGACCAGGCTGAATTCATCAGCAAGGTCATCAAGAACGAAGAGGACCGCTTTGGTGCAACTCTGGAAGCCGGCTTGACTTTGCTGGACGCCTTGATCGACAAGGCTGAAAACAGCGAAGACAAGACCATCTCCGGCAAGGACGCCTTCAAGATGTTCGACACTTACGGCTTCCCATACGAATTGACGGTTGAAGCTGCTGAAGACAAGGGCTTGAAGGTTGACAAGGATGGCTTTGACGCCGAAATGGAAGCGCAGAAGGAACGTGCCCGCAAGGCCCGGGGTAACCTGCAATCCATGGGCTCACAAGACGAAACCTTGATGGAAATCAAGGACAAGAGCGTCTTTGAATACGGGGTCTACGAAGAAGAAAGCCAGCTGGTTGACATCATCGTTGACGACAAGCTGGTGGACAAGGCTGACGGTGAAAAGGCAACCTTGATCTTCGACAAGACGCCATTTTACGCTGAACGGGGCGGCCAGGTGGCTGACCACGGTGACATCTACGACCAGGAAGGCAACTTAGTTGCCCGGGTAGTTGACGTTCAGCACGCGCCTAACGACCAGAACCTGCACTTTGTCGACGTAATCCTGCCACTTGTCAAGGGGCAGACCTACAAGCTGAAGATTGACCGGGCGCGCCGGGAAGGCCTGCGCCACTCCCACTCGGCTACCCACCTCTTGCACGCTGCCTTGCGGCAAGTATTGGGTGAACACACCCACCAGGCCGGGTCAGTTGTTGAACCAGACTACTTGAGATTCGACTTCACTTCCCTTGACCCAACCACGCCAAGAGAATTGAAGAACGTTGAAAAGATCGTCAACGAAAAGATCTGGGAAGCAATCCAAGTCAAGACCACGGAAACTGATCCGGAAACCGGTAAGAAGATGGGCGCCTTGGCTCTGTTTGACGGCAAGTACACTGACAAGGTCAGAGTCGTGCAAATGGATGACTTCTCCATCGAATTCTGTGGGGGTACTCACTGCGACAATACCTCCCAAATCGGCGTCTTCAAGATTATTTCTGAACAAGCTATTGGTGCCGGGGTCAGAAGAATTGAAGCCGTAACTTCCAAGCTGGCTTACGAATACTTAGCTGGCCGCTCAGACATCCTGGACCAGATCCAGGCTGAAGTTAAGGCGACTAAGGCTGACGGCATCCAAAGCAAGATTGCCAGCCTGCAAGAAGAACTCAGAAGTGCCGAAAAGCAAAACGCCGCTTACGAAGCCCAAATCAACGCTTCCAAGGCCGGCAAGATCTTTGACCAGGTCAAGACGGTTGGCGACTTGACGGTTATCGCCACGATCGCTGACGTCAAGGGGATGAACGACTTGCGGGAAATCGCTGACCAATGGAAGAGCGAAGGCAAGTCTGACGTCTTGATCCTGGGCGCTAAGTCTGAAGACAAGGCCAACATGCTGATCAGCCTGGGTCAAAAGGCCCTGGACAAGGGCCTGAAGGCCGGTGACTTGATCAAGAGCGTGGCTGCTATCTTTGGCGGTGGCGGCGGTGGCCGGCCAAACATGGCCCAAGCCGGCGGCAAGAAGCCAGAAGGCCTGCAGGATGCCATCGACGCTGCAGTCAGCCAGCTGGACTAATTAGGCTAAAATAATTGAGTTAAGGAAAATTTTTAAGTAGAATAGACAAAAGAGGGGGAATAACAATGAGTTCGCTTGATAAGACGATGCACTTTGATTTTAACCAGAATAAGGGAAAGAACATCCGCGACACTCTGGAAGATGTATACAAGGCCCTGGAAGAAAAGGGCTACAGCCCGATCAACCAAATCGTGGGTTACCTGCTTTCAGGCGACCCAGCGTACATCCCACGCCACAACGACGCCCGGAACCTGATCTTGAAGCACGAACGCGATGAAATCATCGAGGAACTGGTCAAGAGCTACCTGGGCAAGGACAAGTAATGCGCCTGCTGGGTTTGGACGTCGGCTCCAAGACCATCGGGGTGGCCGTCAGTGATCCCTTGGGCATCACCGCCCAGGCCGTGATGACGATCCCGATTGATGAAGACCGGCACAATTTCGGTATGCGGTCTTTAAAGAAGCTGGTCCGCGAATATGAAGCGGACGGCTTTGTCCTGGGCCTGCCCAAGAACATGGATGGAACGGCCGGCCGGTCGGTCAGCCGGAGCAAGGCCATGGGCGAGCGCCTGGAGCAGAAGTTCGGCTTGCCAGTCTACTATGACGATGAACGCTTGACGACCGTGGCCTCAGAGAGGATTTTGGTTGAAGAGGCGGGAATGCATGATCGCCGGCAGCGCAAGGAGGTCGTTGACCAAATGGCAGCTGTGTTGATTTTGCAGAACTATTTGGATTTACAGCGAAAGGAATAACTATGGCTTTTGAAGTTAGCGCCGAAGATCAAGACAGACAATTGACCTTGATCGATGAAGACGGCAACGAAGAATTATTTGAAGTATTGTTTACTTTCCATTCTGACGACAATGACAAGTCCTACATCCTGCTTTACCCGGCAGCTGTAGAAGATGACGATGAAATTGAAGTCCAGGCTTTCAGCTACGACGCCGATGAAGATGGCGACGTAACCAGCAGCGACCTGCACGAAATCACTTCTGACGCTGAATGGGACATGGTTCAAGGGGTGCTCAACACCTTCCTTGAAGATGACCGTTTGAGCGGTGACGATTCTGCAGAATAAGAAAGAAGCGGGTGCTATGCCCGCTTTTTTTGTTAGGAAAATTTTTTAGACAAAATTACTGAGATGATGAATCATAAAATTTTAGACATTCTGGAATACCAGGAAATTAGCAGCCGCCTGGCTGAACAAGCGGTAACGGCTCCGGCCAAGAGCAAGGCCTTGAACCTCCAGCCCGCCAGCGACCGGGAGACGGTCAGCCGGGCCTTAAGCGAAACCAAGGCCCTGGTTGACTTGGACCGGATCAAGGGCCAGCTGCCACTGACTGACTTTCAAGATGTTGCGCCCAGCCTCAAGCGCTTGAAGGTCAAGGCTGACTTGAACGCCCTGGAATTAGGCAATATCCTGCTGGTTTTCACCCTGGCCCAGGAAAGCAGCCGCTTTGTAGAAGACGCGGAAGAAAATGAGAGCTTGGACCTGGCGGCGATTGAAACTTTGCTGGAGGACCTGGTCCTGCCGGATGACCTTTACCGGCGCCTGCGGACTTCTTTGACTTATGACGGGGAAGTCCTGGATACCGCTTCAGCTGACCTGGCCCGCCTGCGCCACGGCCGCCTGGCCACGGAAGCGGAAATCAAGGAAAAGATGACCGCCTACACCAAGGGCAAGAACGGCCAGTATCTGTCTGAGCAGATCGTGACCATCCGGGACGACCGCTACGTTATCCCGGTCAAGCAGGAATACCGCTACAAGTTCGGCGGGGTGGTCCACGACCAAAGTGCCTCTGGCCAGACCTTGTTTGTTGAACCGGCCGCCATCCTGCCTTTAAACAACCGCCTGCAAAACTTGCTGGCTGAAGAGCGGCAGGAAATCCACCGGGTTCTGCATGAACTGTCTCTGGACGCCAGAGAAGAAATGGAAGCTATCAAGCGGGTGGCCGCGGCTTTAAGCGAATTGGACTTCCTTCAGGCCAAGGCCAAGCTGGCCAAGCAGATGCGGGCTAGCCAGCCGGTTTTAGCCGCTGACCAGTCCTTTAAGCTTCTGGGGGCCCGTCACCCCTTGATTGATCCAGACAAGGTCGTGGCCAATGACATTGTTTTAGGCCAGGACTTTGACACGATTTTGATCACCGGGCCCAACACGGGTGGTAAAACGATCACTTTGAAGACGGCAGGCTTGCTCCAGCTGATGGCCCAGTCCGGTCTCTTTATTCCGGCCAATGAGGGCTCCAGCGTGGCGGTTTTTGACCAGATTTTTGCTGATATTGGGGACGAACAGTCAATCGAGCAGTCGCTGAGTACTTTTTCATCCCATATCAACGATATCGTGGCGATCATGAAGCGGGTCAGCGACCAAAGCCTGGTCTTGATCGACGAAATCGGGGCCGGGACCGACCCGGAAGAAGGGGCCAGCCTGGCCATCTCAATTTTGGACTTCTTCAGAAAGAAGGGGGCCAAGATCATCGTCACGACCCACTACCCGGAACTCAAGCTCTATGGCTATAACAGAGAGCGGACCACCAACGCCTCCATGGAATTTGACATCAAGACCCTGTCGCCGACCTACCGCCTGCAGATGGGGATCCCGGGCCACAGTAACGCCTTCGCTATTGCCCGCCGGCTGGGCATGCGGGAAGACGTGGTAGTCGGGGCTGAGAAGCTGATGAGCAGCGATGATTCTGACATCAATCATATGATCGACGAATTAAACAAGCAGACCAAACTGGCCACGGAAAACAAGCAGAAGCTGCAGACCAGCCTGGATCGGGCCAAGCAGCTGGAAAAGAAGCTGCAGGATGCCCTGGATATCTACAACCAGCGGGTCCAAAAGCAGCTGGACTTTGCCTTGGACCGGGCCAATGAAATCGTGGCCAAGAAGCGCAAGAAGGCCGACAAGATCATCGCCGAGCTGGAAGAAGCCCGCAAGGAAGGGATGCAGGTCAAGACCAACCAGCTGATGGACGCCAAGGGCGAATTCAACCAGCTGGCCAAGCAGGAGGCCAACCTGGCCAAAAACAAGGTCCTGCAAAAGGAAAAGAAACGCCACCACGTCCAGGTGGGCGACAAGGTCAAGGTCCTGTCTTACGGGCAGACCGGGACGGTGACCAAGAAGCTGGGTGAGCATGACTATGAGGTTTCCTTGGGCCGGATCAAGCTCAAGGTGACCGACAGGGACATCGACAAGCTGGCCGCCGGGCAGAAGCAGCAGGCCCAAAGACGGGCCACTTCTGCCTCCCGGTCCAGCCGGGCTCGCAGTTCCCTGGACCTTAGAGGGCAGCGCTATGAAGAAGCCATGGTCAATTTGGACCGGTACTTTGACACCATCCTTTTGTCCGGCCTTAGCACGGTCACCATCATCCACGGGATCGGGACCGGGGCCATCCGGCAGGGGGTCCAGCAGTATCTCAAGCGCAACAAGCATGTCAAGGCCTACAGCTACGCACCAGCCAATGAAGGCGGGACCGGGGCCACGATCGTGACCTTAAAGTAGGCAATCTACTTGCAAAAAGTAAGTAAGTCTAGTAAACTTAAAGCAGTAAGTAGATAATAATGTTTTTCAGATTAACGAATTTGAGGTATTTACATGGTAGATGCAATTACTGACGCAACTTTTGAAGAAGAAACCAAGGATGGCGTAGCTCTGGTTGACTTTTGGGCAACTTGGTGCGGTCCTTGCCGGATGCAGTCACCAGTCATCGAAGCTTTGGCCGAAGAAAGACAAGACGTGCACTTCACTAAGATGGACGTTGACGACAACCCGGAAACGGCCAAGAACTTTGGCATCATGGCTATCCCAACCCTCTTAATCAAGAAGGACGGGCAAGTGGTTGACCGCTTGACTGGCTACACTCCAAAGGAAAAGCTGAACGAAATTCTTGACCAGTACACTGACTAAGAAATAAGTATCTTAAAAGACCAGAGCTATTTGGCTCTGGTCTTTTTCGTTTGTATTTTCTTTATCTTGCTGAATCTGCTTGTTAGAAGAAGGCAGTGATCTGAACGGTCTCTTTCTTGTCGTCGATGGCGATTTCAGCTTCAGCTGACCGGCCCCGGTTTTCTTCAACCGCTTCGGCGATCATTCCGCTTTCCAGGGAGAATTCCCGGCTGCCGGCGGCCAGGCGGTCGCTGATTGGCTGCCCGCTCAAGGAGAAGATGACTGAGGAGCGGCGCTCCTTAACGATGGTCAAATCGCCGAATTCAGCCATCTTGAAGAATTCGCTTAAGTCTTCGAATTCGCTCAAGGCGTATTTGCGGGTGATCCGCTTGCCGGCCCAGTAGAGAATCGCCGGCGTGTCCCCGCCTAAAATGGTTGGCAACAAGAAGTCGCGGTATAGTTGATTGACAAAGTATACGTGTTCGTTGTGTTCTGACATAATCCTCATCCTTATTCGCTGTTTTAATTCTACCGTAAATATTACAGGATGGTGAAATTTTTTAACAAGTTTTAGAAAAAGGCTAGGAAATCGCCGAAAAAAAGAAAAAAGTTTTTGCCGGCTGAAAAAGCGGTGAAAATAGCAGAAATTACTCTCTTTGTAAGTTCGAAAAGGCTTGAATAAGTGGTAAAATTTCAGTAGAGAGATTTTTTATATTTTGAAATGATAGGAGTACCATATGACTCAAGTACTATTGTTTGCTACAGATAATCAAAACAAGGTTAAGGAATTGCAAGAAGCTTTCAAGCAGGCTGGTCTGGACATTGAGCTTAAGTCAAATGCAGATTTGGACAACCCGCCATACGTTAACGAAAAGGGGACGACTTTTGAAGCTAATGCTAAGCTGAAAGCGCACGCTTTGGCAGACTACAGCAAGCTGCCAACTCTGGCTGACGACTCAGGCCTGCGGGTTAAGAAACTGAACGGCGCTCCTGGCGTACACTCAGCCCGTTACGGCGGTGAAGCCCACAACGATGCTAGAAACAACGGTAAACTTTTGGCAGCCTTGGGCGGGGTTCCGCAAGACCAACGCCAAGCCAAGTTTGTCACTACCCTTGTTTTGACCATGCCAGGCCACGAAGACAAGGACTTGGTTGTAACTGGCACCTGCGAAGGTGAAGTTCTGGCAATTCCGCGCGGCAAGGACGGCTTCGGCTACGACCCGCTCTTCTACGTACCAAGCAAGGGCAAGACTTTCGCCGAAATGACCACTGAAGAAAAGAACGAAGTCTCCCACCGGGGCAAGGCAGTCAAGGCTTTGATCGAAGAACTGCCAGCTTGGCTCGCTCAATTCAACTAAGATCAAAAAAATGCTGGGCCGCGGCTCAGCATTTTTAGATCAAGCTTTTTTACTGTTGTTGATGATAACCGGTTCCTGGCCAAATTTGACCTGGTTGACCCGTAAGTATTGCAGGTAGGTCTGCCAGTAGGCCTGGCGGATTTTGCCTTCAAAGCCCGGCTTGACCTGGAAGTGGACCCGGTAGGTGATCGTCTGCCCCTGCTGGCCGACGACCCCGATCTGGGTTGGTCCGCTGACCAGTTTGTCATGCCAGGCAAGCAGATCTTCGTCAGCCTGGTCAAGCAGGCTGGTCAGCTGCTTTAAGTCGGTATCTGCATCCAGGTTTAGGTCCAAGTTAAGGCCAATCCCGCCATGGGTCAGGTTTCTGACGATGGAAATCTGCCGGTTGGGGATGAAAATCAAGGTGCCATCAGTGGTGACAATCTGGGTGGTTCTGAGGCCCAGCTGGGTCACGGTCCCGGTTTCAGTCCCGATCTCGACATTGTCGCCGACATCGTACTGGCCTTCACTGAGGATAAAGAAGCCGTTGACTAGGTCGCTCATGAAGCCCTGGGCGCCAAGGCCGATGGCCAAGGAGAAGATCCCGGCACTGGCAATTAAGGTGCCGACAGGGATGCCCAGAATGGTCAAGATGGAGTAGACGTAGAAGAAGACCATGGTGTAGCGGAAGAGGCTGTTCACCAAGGCTGAGATGGTCTGGGACCTTTTGGAGAGGACAAGCTTGTCGTTGTGCTTGTCCAGATAGCGCTTGATAATTTTCCGGCCAAAATGGCTGACCAGGTAGAAGACCAGGGTCGAAATCAGCAGCTTCCAGAGGATGGTCACGCCGCTGGTAAAAAGCTTGTCGACGTCGACGGAGATGCCGGCAATTTTAAAATCAAGATTTTTCATTGAAAAAATGCTCCTTTCAGCTATGCTTAAAGGATAACAGAAAAGCTGGTAAAAACTTCGGAAAATCTTTCGATTGTGTCTAAATCGTTTTCATGCTAGACTTTTTTTAGAAAGGAAGTAAGCTATGACAATTTCATTTGGCGCTTTAGCCGGTTTGATCGCGGCTATTGCCTTTTTGGTACTGGTCCTGTTCACGATCCCCATGTTGCTTAATGTCTCGAAGACTTTGAAAGAGGCTGAGAAGACAGTCCAATTGACCAATGAATCTATGGCCAAGCTGACTGAAGACATGGATGACTTGATGAAGCAGACCGGCGGACTCTTGGAAAAGACCGACGCGCTTTTGCAAGACGTCAATGGCAAGATGGAAACTTTGCAGCCGGTCGTGCAGGCCGCCGCTGACCTGGGCCAAAGCGTCTCAGACATCAATGAATCATCCAAGAAGATGATCAACAAGGTTTCCAATGCCCACTTTACCCGGACGGGAATGATCACTTCCGTAATTACGTCGGCTTTTGCCAGACATTTCCGGCGGAAGGGGCAGGATTAAGAAAAGGAGAACAACCATGAGCAAATTTGGTAGCTTTTTATTAGGGGCCGTCTTTGGGGCTGCTGCTGGGGTTGCAGCTGCCAGCCTGATCTCAGACGACAAGCTTGAAGAAGTCAAGGACAAGATCAAGAGCAATCCAAACGTTGAAGACTTGAAGGAAAAGTACGACAACGGGACGGAAATCTTGAAGAACCAACTGGCTTCTTTCCCAAAGAACATTGAAGATGATTCTGAATTGAAGGACTTCGACGACATCGTAATCGACGATTCAGCTAACAGCGCCGGTGAACAAGACGCCAGCGACCTGGACAACGCTGAAAAGAGCGAAGAAGGGGAAGAGAAGCCGGAAGAACCAACTGAACCAACCACGCCGGTTAGTCCAGAGCAAGAATAGTAAACGCGAATATAAAAATGACGAGCCGCAAGACTCGTCATTTTTTTGCTTTTTCAGTTTTATTCCTTAACTGGCAGAACCTTCAATTCTTTGCTGGTGTGGGTGAATGGCTTGAAGCCTTCCTTGGTGAGGACCCCGCAGTCTTCGATCCGGACGCCGGCAAAGCCTGGAATGTAGATCCCTGGTTCAATGGAGAAGCACATGCCTTCTTCCAAAACGACGTCGTTGCCGTTAGCGATGGATGGGAATTCGTGGACTTCCATCCCGATCCCGTGGCCCAGGCGGTGGATGAAGTATTCACCATAACCGGCGTCAGTGATGATCTTGCGGGCTACCCCGTCAAGTTCGCTAGCCGTCATGCCTGGTTTAGCCGCGTCGATGGCTGCTTGCTGGGCAGTCCGGTTGACTTCGTAGATTTCCCGCATCTTGTCAGTTGGTTCCCCGTAAGCGACCGTCCGGCTGGAGTCAGAAGCGTAGCCTTCGTGCATGGTCCCTAAGTCAAAAAGCACCAGTTCGTTTGGCTTAACCGTGTTCATGCTTGGGCCTTGGTGCGGGTTGGCCGCGTTCTTGCCGGCCTGGACGATGGTGTCAAAGCTGGTCTGCATCACGCCCTTTTGCAGCTTCAATTGGTATTCAATCTGGCTGACCACTGCCCGTTCGGTAACTCCGTTTCTTAGGGCTTCAAAACCGATCTGGAAGGCAAAGTCAGCTTCTTCCCCGGCCTTGCGCAGCTTGACCAGTTCGCTTTCCGTCTTGAAGAGGCGGATGTGGGCGATAAAGTCAGACAAGTCCTTGGAGAAGTCGGAGTCTGGGAATTGAGCGTGCAGAGCCTGGTAGTGGGCAACCGTCAAGCCGTTCTTTTCGACAGCCCAGTTTTGGTAGTCCTTGGTCCGCTGCTTGATTTCTTCAGCGATCTTGCTCCATGGGTCTTCGCTGTCCAGGTAGCCGACCACGTCCCCGTCCCAAGCTGATGCCTTGGCTTCTTCATAGTTCAAGGCCGGGCAGAAGAGGAAGGGTTCAGCGTCCTTGAAGGCGAAAAGCTTGAAGATTCTTTCTTCAGGATCAGTAATGAAACCCGTGAAATAGTTGATGGTAGTCGGGCTGGAAACGTAGGCTACGTCCATCCCGTTTTCCTGCAGCCAGTTTTGTAATTTGTCTAAATTCATGGCAAAATTCTCCTTACTAATGAAATTAACCTCAGTATAGCACTAAAAAAACTGAAAAAAGTTGAAAAAACAGCTGTAAGCGATTGCACCAAAAACGTTCTCATGGTATCATTAAATCAGTAATTAGTATTTAGATAGGTGGGCTGTTATTATGCATAAGCAAGATGTAACCATTTACGATGTTGCTCGGGAAGCCAAGGTTTCTATGGCCACGGTTTCCCGGGTAGTCAACGGCAACAACAATGTCCGCAAGGAAACCCGTGACCGGGTCATGGAAGTTATCAAGCGTCTGCACTACCAACCAAACGCGGTAGCGCAGGGTCTGGCCTCAAAGCGGACCACAACGGTCGGCTTGATCGTGCCGGACTTGACCAACTTGTACTTTGCCGAATTGTCAAAGGGGATCGACGACATTGCTGTTTTGTACAAGTACAATATCATCATCTCCAGCGTGGAAAACCGTTTGATGAAGGAAGACGCCGTCATTCAAGGCTTGCTCAACAAGCAGGTTGACGGGGTTATTTACATGTCCAATAAGCTGTCTGAAGAAGCAGCAGAAGCCTTCAAGCGGACCGACACGCCAGTCGTTTTGGCCGGGACTGTTTCTGACAACCTGGAATTCCCTTCAGTCAACATCGACTACAAGAAGGCCGACACGGAAGCTTTGAACCTGCTTTTGAACGACGACAAGAAGAAGCTGGCCTTGATCGTGGGCGACAAGGAAGCTCCGATCAACCGGGACCACCGGATTCCGGCCTTTGAGAAGTTCGTGGCTGACAATGAACTGGAAGGCTGCGAGATTTTTGACAACATCAAGGACTACTCCGACGGCTACAACCTTTACCCGGAACTGGCCAAGAAGGGGATCAACGGGGCCATCATCACCAAGGACGTTTCCTCAGTTGGCCTCCTCAACTCAGCTCTGGACCGCGGGGCAAAGGTACCGGAAGACTTCGAAATCGTTACGGCCAGCGCGACCCAGATCGCCTCAGTTGTCCGGCCAGCCTTGACCACGATCAAGCAGCCGCTCTACGACTTGGGTGCCGTGGCCATGAGAATGCTGACCAAGCTGATGAACGATGAAGGCCTGGAAGACAAGCACATCGTTTTGCCATATGAACTGATCAAGAAGCAAAGTACCTTGAACAAGTAAGATTTTTCGAAAGAGCCTGCCAAGCGGCGGGCTCTTTTAGTTTCGCCCGGGCAAAGGCGGCTGAACTTTGTGTTACAATCTTTTTATAAGATAATGGGGGGCACAAATGGATCACTTATACGAGCAATTCGACTTGATCGAAGAGATCACCAGAAACGACGGCAGCCAGTACTATGAAATTTCCAACATTGACCAAAACGGTTTCGCGGAACTGGCGGTCAACAACGGCTTAATCAAGAGCGTGCGGATTCTGGTCATCAACATCCCGCGCACCAAGGCGCTGGAAACCTACGAGCAATACATTAACAAGGCCTACCAGCTGCATACTTTGATGAACGAAGAAGACTGGGAGAACCCGCAATGGGTGGAATGGGACAAGCCTAAAGGCCCGGTCAAGGACGCTTACGAAATGGTTTTGAAAGCCAACAAGATCGGCTAGGAGGAAGAAAATGGAAACTTTGCGGATTCTGCATACCAACGACTTGCACTCGCACTTTGAACATTTTCCAAAAATCAGGCGCTACTTGCAGCAGGTGCAAGAAACGGCAGCGGCCGACCAGGTTTTGACTTTTGACGCCGGCGACTTCATGGATCGGTCCCATCCCTTGTCTGATGCTACAGAGGGCCAGGCCAACATCCGCTTGATGAACGACTTTCACTATGACGCTATCACGATCGGCAACAATGAGGGGATTTCCAACCCGCATGCCGTTTTGGAGCGGCTTTTTGACCACGCCAACTTCCCGGTCCTCTTGTCAAATCTCAGAGAAGAAGACGAAAGCTGGCCGGCCTGGGCTAATGACTACAAGATCATCAAGACCAAAAAGGGCACCCGCCTGGCCTTGCTGGGTCTGACGGCCGCTTATCCAATGACATACGGGCCTAACCACTGGCAGATCAAGATGCTGGGCGAGACCATGGACCGGGTCCTGCCGGAAATTGCCGGCCAGTATGACTGCTTGATTTTGCTGACGCACGTGGGCCTTAGAATGGACCAGTGGCTGGCCAAGCACTACCCGGAAATCGACCTGATCGTGGGCGGACACAGCCACACCCTTTTGGAAAAAGGGGTCAAGGAAGGCCGCACCTGGATCACTCAGACGGGCAAGTGGGGTAATTATGTCGGCGACATCAGCCTGGAAATCGGCGATGACCACAAGATCATTTCGATTAAACCAACTACTGTGCCGGTAGCTGATTTGCCAAGTCAGGCGGGCGATGAAGCAGAAATTGCCGCCTTATATGAAGAGGGGCAGAAGATGCTGCAAAGCCGCCAGGTGGCGGACTTGCCAGAGAAGTTCAAGGATGACAAGCTGGCCGCGATCGACGTCTCCCTGGAGGCAATCGCTGACTTTGCCGGCACCGACCTGGCCATGCTGAGCACCGGCCTCTTTTTGACGCCATTTAAGAGCGGCCTCATCAACCAGTTTGACCTCCAGCATGCCCTGCCGCACCCGATGCATGTCGTCCGGACTACTCTTTTAGGCCGGGACTTGTGGCGGCTGGTCATGGAAGTGGAAAAGAATCGGCACTTTTTGGAACATTATCCTCTGGTGGGGATGAGCTTCAGAGGGAAGATTTTTGGCCAGGTCTACTACAGGGGGATCAAGTATGACCCAATGACCAGGAACGTTTTCGTCAACGGGCAATTGCTGGACCCGGCGGAAGAATACCGGATCGCCGTTTTGGACCACTATGTCCTGATCCCGTTTTTCCCGACTTTGGCCATTGTCGGTGAAAATGAATTCCTCTTCCCGCAGTTTTTAAGGGAAGTCGTGGGCGACTACTTAGGCCGTAAGTATCCTGTGAAAAAAGAAGGTGACTTTATTGAGGAAAGAGCAGAAAGAGCCGAAAAAAGATAAAGAGAAAAAGATAAAAGAAGCTAGAGGGCAAAAAGAGCCAAAAGTAGAGACAGCTGAAACCAAGCCCCTCCACCCCCTGGCCGAGGTGGTAGTTGCTGGTGAAAAGGTTGTGATCAACCAGCGGGAATACCGCCTTTTGGTCAACCAGCGGGATGCTTTAGACCGGGAAGTTTTGAAGCAAAAGTACGATCCATACCTGGACCAGTATGATTACCTGGTCGGGGATGTATCCAGCGACCACCTTCGCCTCAGGGGCTTTTACAATGACTATGTCAAGACCTCCATTGACCGGAAAAAGTCGACCATTGTTGACTACTTGACTGAATACTGCAACCCCGGCGCGCCTTACTTTATCCTGGAATCCCTCCAGCCCAGCCGTAAGCCCCGGCCGACCCAGCGCCGGCGGCCAGCCAGAAAGCGGCCGAAGAACAAGGCAGCTTTTAGCGAAAGAAAGGTCAAGGACGGCCGGCCCAAGAAGGGCAGCTATGCTGAAAGCCGCAAGAAGAACCGCCACCAGGCCTTTGTGATTAGAAAGAAGAAGCCGTGAAAGATTACCGCTTATTTTTGATTGATTTGGACGGGACCATTTACCGGGGCAAGGAGACCATTGAATCCGGCGTCCGCTTTGTCAAGCGCCTGGATGAAGCAGGTCTTGATTACTTATTTTTGACCAACAACACAACTCGGACGCCCCAGATGGTAGCTGACAAACTGACCGGACACGGGGTCAAGACCGATGTTTCCAAGATCTACACGCCCAGCATGGCCACGGCTAGCTACATTTTGGAAAAAGAGGCGAAAAGGCCAATCGGTGTCTACATCATTGGCCAAATTGGCCTTTGGCAGGAGATCCTGGACCGGCCGGAATTCTACTATGACGAGGAAAATCCCGACTACGTAATCGTGGGGATGGACACGGATTTGACCTACCACAAGCTCATGGTGGCCACCCGCTGCATTCACCGGGGAGCGGTCTTTATCGGTACCAATTCTGACCAGAACCTGCCGGTGGGCAAGGAGCTGCGGCCAGGCAACGGTTCAATTTGCGCGGCCCTGGAAGTCGCGTCCGGGCAAAAGCCCCTTTTTATCGGCAAGCCGGAAGCCATTATTGTCAACCGGGCCCTGGACTTGGCCGGGATCAAGGCGGAAGAGGCCTTGATCGTCGGGGACAACTACCCAACCGATATCATGGCTGGAATCAACAGCGGAGTGGACACCCTCTTGACCTTGACCGGGGTGACGCAAAAGGCAGACCTGCCCGGTCTCACTCCGCCGACTTATTTAGTGAATAATTTGGATGAATTTAGCCTATGAAAAAATTCCTAAGCAAGCTGGGCCAGCCCCTTTTCCATTTCTTTTTCGCGGTTTCCAGCGCTGTCGTTGGCGCGATTGTAGTCAGCTGGCCCCTGCTTTTGCTTTTTACCTTGCTGGAGAAGACTTACCAAACGGTTAACTTGACCGTGGGCCAGGTCATGAGCAACTATAACCAGCTTCTGCTTTACCTAGTTTGGCCTGGTCAGACCAAGCTGCAGATGAGCGACCTGCCGACTTCGGCTTCAGCGGCTGCTCACTTTGCCGATGTCAAAAACCTTTTTATTCTGGCCGAGCTGGTTTTCCTGCTCTGCCTGGCTCTCAGCAGCTATTTCCGCAATTACAAGAAGCCGCTTAAATTGACCCAGACCCAGGCTTTGCTCTTGATGATGCTGCCAATTGTGGTCATGCCTTTTGCCTTGACCGACTTTGACAGTTTCTTCCGGGTCTTTCATACTTTCTTTTTCCGCAATGACAACTGGCTCTTTGATCCGGCGACTGACCCGGTCATCAACGTGCTGACGGAAGGCTTCTTTGCCTCCTGCTTTGCGGTTGGCGGAGCGATTTACGAGCTCTACCTGGCCCGCTTTTTGCTGAAAAAGTAGCTGGGAAAGATTTAAACAGAATTTAGACCAAAAAAAATAAGGACCGGCCGGTCCTTATTTTTTGCTTTGTTTTATTCGCCAAATTGCTGCTCGCGCCGTATGGTGAGCTTTTTCTTCAAGGCCACGACCAGGATTGGCACGACTGAAACCAGGATGATGCCGATCACGATCAAGGAGAAGTGATCCTTGACGACCGGGAAGTTGCCGAAGAAGTAGCCAATGCCGGTGAAGAGGGCAGTCCAGAGCAGGCCACCCAGGATGTTGTAGATGACGAAAGTCCGGTAGTGCATCTTGCTGCCCCCGGAGATGAAGGGCACGAAGGTCCGGATGAAGGGGATGAAACGGCCGATCACGATGGTGATGGAGCCATGTCTTTCAAAGAACTTCTCCGCTGCCAGCCGGTTGTTTTCATTGATCAGCTTGTTGAACCAGCTGTGCTTGGCTCCGGAAGTGACTGACCACTTGCCGATTTCGTAGTTGATGCTGTCACCGATAATGGCGGCAGCGGCGGCAATAAGATAGAGCAGCCAGACATTTAAACCGTATTTCGGGTTGGCGGCCATGGCGGCAGCCGCGAAGATCAAGGAGTCACCTGGCAGGAAGGGGAAGATGACCAAGCCGGTTTCGATAAAGATGATGGCAAAAATGATCCAATAGGTTCCTGCCCCAAAGTTGTTGACGATGGTCACCAAGTGGTCATCGATGTGCAGGATAAAGTCAATCAGTGGCATGTGTTAACCTCATTTCTTATTTTTCTTTTTTCCGCTAGATGCTGGTTGAGTGGATGGTCAGGCTCTTTTCCGGGAAGAGGTCCTGCATAATCGCGTTGACCGCGATCTGGGCTTCCCCAAAACCGATCC
This sequence comes from Lactobacillus delbrueckii subsp. bulgaricus, assembly GCF_046938665.1. Taxonomy (GTDB): domain Bacteria; phylum Bacillota; class Bacilli; order Lactobacillales; family Lactobacillaceae; genus Lactobacillus; species Lactobacillus delbrueckii_C. The sequence continues at coordinate 1,257 of NZ_JBKZCD010000004.1, read as the reverse complement.
CGATAACTGGCACCCGGCCCGGGTAGCCGCAGGAGTCGCCAATGGCATAGATGCCAGGCACGCTGGTCTGCATGGACCGGTCAACGGCGATCAAGCCCTGGTCCAGGTCAACCCCCCACTTGCTGACGAAGCGGTTGTCGGCCCGGAAGCCGTAGGCGACCAGGATCTGGTCAAAAGTTTCTTGAGTGACTTCATCTCCGCCAACCTTTTTCAAGGAAATTTCCAGCTGGCCCTTTTCGACTTGCATGCTCTTTGGCAGGTAGGGGGTCTTCAAGGTCACCTTTTGGTCAGCCTTCAAGTTTTCCACGCTGCTTTCCATGCCCCGGAACTGGTCGCGCCGGTGAACGAGGGTGACGTCAGCGATTTGGGAAAGTTCCTGGGCCCAGTCTAAGGCCGTGTCTCCGCCGCCGAAGATGCCGATCTTCTGGCCAGCAAAGAGGTCAGGATTTTTGAAAAAGTAGTGGATGTGGTCTTCAGCTTCCGGGGTCGCCTTGAGGGGGAACTTTTTGGCCTTAAAGGCCCCGTTGCCAGTTGCAACGATAATGCTGCGGACCTGGTATTCGCCATCGATCACAAATTCGTCAGTTTTCTCCAGCTGGCTGACCTTGTGACCAGTGACCAGGTCCTGGTCGGTTAAGTTGGCTAAGAGGCGCTTGGTTAAGTCAGCCGCGGTGATTTCATTGAAGACAGGGATGTCCAGGATCTTCTTGAAGGGGTAGAGCATTTCCGGCTGTCCGCCAGGTTCGTTCAAGGATTCAAGGATAACCGTCTTTAAGCCATGCAGGCGGGCGAAGTAGGCCGCGAAGAGGCCGACTGGTCCAGCGCCAATCACGGCAAGATCATATTGTTTGATAAGCGAGATCTCCTTTCGAAAATATACTAAAACCACTTTACCATAGAACGCCGGCAAAATTAATTAAGAAGCGAAACGAAAAAAAGTAAAAAACTTGTTACAGAATTTTAAAGCCGAAAAAGGCAAAAATCGAACTATCTTTTCCGGGAAAAGATTATTTTTTCGTGAAAAGCAGAAAAGTGGAAGATAAGCAGAAAACTATCAATCACAACTCTGCCGGGTGGGCCAATCATAAAACGAATGAAAAAGCAAATTTGACGAATCAGAAAAAGCTAGTATACTAATATTTGTTGCCGCGTGAGACAAGCAAGTCTCCGGAGGCACGAAAAAGAAAATATCAAAAACTTGTTGACAAGAATCAAACAAGCGAGTAAGATATAAAACGTTGCGTCACTAAGACGCAG
>NZ_JBKZCD010000003.1:0-230105 GCF_046938665.1 Lactobacillus delbrueckii subsp. bulgaricus | reverse complement strand
GATTTTCATTCCGGCCTTATTTTTTTGCACTTTGATTGAACAGGGAAGCAGTTAACGGGTAAAATAAGAAGATAGTGAGAAAAGGAGGAAAAACATGCTTAAGGTTTACGGGACAAAAATCTGTCCGGACTGCATCGCCTGTGAGGCCAGTTTTAAAAAGTACGGCATCGACTACGAATTCGTTAATATTTTCGCCACCATGCCGGATTTCAAGGAATTTTTGCGCTTGCGGGATGCCAGTCCCGCCTTTGCTCACGCTAAGGAGCAGGGCAGCGCGGGGATTCCGGCCTGCGTCAAGGAAGACGGGGAAATTTTTACCGACTGGGAAGGCTTCTTAAAGGACCAGGGCTTAGAGCCAATCTGGCCGGAAGCTGCTGACCAGGCCAAGGCTGAAATTGAAGCCCAGTGCGACCTGCGCCAACACAACTGCTAGCTGAAAAAAGGAGGAAAAAATATTGAACAATAAATTTGCCGTCCGCGGCGGCAGCGGCGACACGACTGTCGTTGACAAGACTGCCCGCCCGCAGGACAACCTGTATTTGGCCGTTAACTCTGACTACCTGGACCAGCTGGAAATCCCGGCTGACCGGTCCCGGATGGGGAGCTTTGACCAAATCGCTGAAAACGTGGAAAAGAGCCTGATGGCTGACTTCGCGGCTTTTGCCAGCGGGGAAAAGGAAGTACCGGACCTGCCGAACCTGGCCAAGGCCGTTGAACTCTACAAGCTGGCCAAGGACTTTGACAAGCGGAACGCTGATGGAGCCGAACCTATCCAGGCTGACTTGCAGAAGCTGGAAGGCTTGAACAGCTGGGCTGACCTGCAAGGCGCGGCAGCTGCCTTGGCCAAGGAAGGCTTTGACCTCCCATTCTCCTTCTCCGTTGACGCGGATATGAAGAATACCAAGGTCAACACGGTTTACTTCGGCGGGCCCCACCTCTTTTTGCCGGACACGACCACTTACGAAAGCCCGGACGCGGAAAAACTCTTGGGCGTGTTAAAAGAACAGACCCTCAAGCTCTTCCAAATGGCCGGGGTAAGCGCAGAAAAAGCCGCTGAATATGTGGACGGGGCCCTGGCTTACGACCAGCGCCTGGCCAAGGTGGTCAAGTCCAGCGAAGAATGGGCTGACTACCCGGCCATGTACAACCCGATTTCTTTGGCGGACTTCAAGGGCAAGTTCACCAGCTTTGACATGGGCCAGTTCTTAACAGGCTTCCTTGGCGAAGAACCAGAAGTTTTGATCAACACGGAACCCCGCTACCTGGACCAGGCAGAAGGTCTTTTGAACGAAGCCAGCTTCAGCGAAATCAAGGGCTGGATGCTGGTCAAGTTCATCAATGACGTGGCTTCCTCCCTGTCGCAAGAATTCAGAGAAGCTGCCTTCCCGTTCAGCCAGGCTTTGACCGGCCAGCCGCAACTGGCCAGCGGGATCAAGCAGGCCTACCGGATTGCCAACAGCACTTTCAGCGAAGTTGTCGGCGTCTACTACGGGCAGACCTACTTTGGGGCCGCGGCCAAGGAAGACGTTTTGGGCATGATCAAGCGGATGCTGAAGGTCTACGAGGACCGGCTGGCCAAGAATGACTGGCTCTCCCAGGCAACTAAGGACAAGGCCATCACCAAGCTGCAGGCCTTGATCTTGAAGGTTGGCTACCCGGACAAGATTGAAGACATCTACAACCGCCTCCAGGTTACCCCGGCTTCAGCCGGCGGCAGCCTTTACAGCAACCTGCAGGCCGCCAGCCAGGAAAGCATCAAGTACAGCCTGGAGAAGCTCCACCAGCCGGTTGACCGGACTGTTTGGCTGATGCCAGGTAACCTGGTTAACGCCTGCTACGACCCGCAGAGAAACGACATCACTTTCCCAGCGGCCATCCTGCAGGCACCATTCTACAGTGCTGATCAGAGCCGGGCAGCCAACTACGGCGGGATCGGGGCCGTGATCGCCCACGAAGTTTCCCACGCCTTCGACAACAACGGGGCCCAGTTCGATGAATTCGGCAACATGAAGAACTGGTGGACCGAAGCTGACTACAAGGAATTTGCTGACCGGACCAAGGCGGAAATCGCCCTCTTTGACGGGCTCAAGTTCGGCCCGACCACTTTGAACGGCAAGCAGATCGTGTCCGAAAACATCGCTGACCAGGGCGGCTTGACCGCGGCCATGACCGCCTGCAAGGAAGAAGGGCAGGGCCTGGAAGACTTTTACGCCAACTGGGCTAGAGTCTGGGCGCAAAAGTCCCTGGAAGCAGCCATCAAGATGATCGTTTCTGTTGACGTGCACGCGCCAGGCCCTCTGCGGGCGAATGTCCAGGCCCAGTGCCAGGACGAATTCTACGAGACCTTTGACGTCAAGCCGGGCGACGGGATGTACCTGGCTCCGGAAGACCGGGTCAAGATCTGGTAGTTTTTCATAAAATTTCATAAGCAACAAAAAAGCAGTCATTCCATCAATGACTGCTTTTCTGCTGCTGTGTGTTTGTCTAATATATGTGTGTGTAAAAGAGGAAAAGAAAAAGAAAAATTAATTCCTATAGGAGAAGCAACTTCTTGCTTCTGACTATGGTTATATAATAACGGCCCTTTGTAAAAAAGCTGTGATCAATCTGCTTTGCTTCAATGAAAAAAAGTTTGTAATTTTCTAGAGTGTTTAAGACTTTCTAAAAGCAAAAACAGCAAGCTTTCAACTGCTTGCCGTTTCTTTATTTACTAATTACTTCTTTTTGTCCTTTTGCTTCTTGTTCAGCATGGTCTTGCTGTAGTCAACCGGAGCAACCCGCTTGATTCTTTCAGGCTCTTGCTTACCAAGGATCAAAGGCACGCGTTCGATGACCGTGTCCGCGAATTCCAGGCCGAACCATTGAGCCGGGTTAGGCGACAGGTTCTGCAGCTGGACGCGGGCCTTGACCAGCCACTTCTTGTAAGAAGACAGGGTGGTCGAAGGTGAGATAACGTCGTTGACAATGACGAACTTGAAGTCACCGACGTCCCGGCCAGGAGTAGTCGTGTATTCCTGCGGCTGGGCCTCGATCGTGTTGTCCTTGATCAAGTCGTGGACGATCTGGCGCAGGTAGACGTTAACGCTGGTCTGCTTCTTGAAACCAAGGTAGAGCTGGATGTTGATCACGTTCTTGGTGCCAAAAGTGTTGACCGCGTATTCAGCGGTAAACGGCTCGTTGGTCACGTTGACCGTGACAAACCAGTAAGCCCGGGCCCGCTTAGGCCGCTTGTCCAGGATTGAGTAGAGGACTTCCCGCTTGATGAACTTGTTGTACTTGACATTGGCCATGTAAACCAGGTTGTCAGCGTAAGTCGGGTAGTTGTCGTCGTGGCTGAGGTCGGTCAGCATGTCCGTGTATTCATCCAAGCGGACATAAGCATTGCCGGCTTCGTTTTGGTCCCGGACCTTGTTGCCGAAGTACCAAACGACCATGACAGCAGCGATCAAGAGGGTGATCAGCAGTGATACGTAACCGCCGTGGGTGAACTTGCTCAGACTGGACCCCATGAAGAGGATGTTGATCGTACTGAAGAAGATCACGAAGAGCAGGTTGGCCAGGTTGTGGCCCTGCTTGAGCACCAGCCATTCGTAGAGCAGGATGGTGGTCGTCAGCATGGAAATGGTGATGGACAGACCGTAGGCTGCTTCCATGTGGGCTGAGGTTCTGAAGAAGAGAACCAGGGCGATGGTGGTAATGCCCAGCATTCTGTTGATGGCCGGGATGTAGATCTGCCCTCTTTCATCAGATGGGTAGAGGATGTTCATCCGCGGCAGGAACTTCAAGTTGATGGATTCAGCCACCAGGGTAAAGGAACCCGTGATCAGGGCCTGGGAAGCGATGATCGCGGCCAGGGTAGCCAGAACGATTGACGCCAGCCGGATGTTTTCCGGAATCATGGCGTAGAAGGGGTTGATTTCAGTGGCTGAGTGCAGGTTGGTGTTGTTTAAGATCCAAACCCCTTGCCCGAAGTAGTTCAGGGAGAGGCAGACGAAAACAAACGGCCAGGAGCCGATGATGTTCCCCTTGCCGACGTGGCCGACGTCGGAGTAAAGGGCTTCGGCCCCCGTGGTGGCCAGGAAGATGGACCCTAAGATCGCAAAGCCCGCCTTGTTGTAAGGACTAAAGAGCAATTTGATCGCGTAGTAAGGGTTCAAGGCCTGCAGGATCCACCAGTTGCCGCCGATGTTGATCAAGCCCATAACGCCCAGGAAGGCGAACCAGACAAACATGACCGGACCGAAAGCCTTCCCGATGATGCTGGTCCCCATCCGCTGGATGGAGAAAAGCACCAGCAAAATAACAATAGTAATGACTAAGACCGTGGTCTGGTTGCTGACCGGGACATTGCCCTTGCCAAATTCCAGCCCCTTCAGCCCTTCAATGGCGGTGGTAACCGTCACGGCCGGGGTCAGAGTCCCGTCGGCCAGGATAGCGGCCCCGCCGATCAAGGCCGGCCAGACCAGCCAGGCAGCCTTCTTTCTGATCAAGGCGTAAAGGGCGAAGATACCACCTTCGCCGTGGTTGGTTGCCTTCAAGGCGATAATCACGGTCTGCACCGTCGTGAGCAGGGTTACGGTCCACAGGATCAAGGAAATGGTCCCGATGATCAAATCCCGGCCGACCGTATTGAGCCCGCCGTTGCCGGCGATTACGGATTTCATGACATACAGGGGACTGGTCCCGATGTCGCCGTAGACAATCCCAATCGCGATCAAGAGGCCAGCGGCCGTCATGCGATTGCGTTTATTTTCTTCTTCCATAGCAATTAAATACTCCTCAAACTAAAAAGTCTGTGATATACAACAATAACTTTAAAGCTTTTGTTTAGATCTAACAAGTAAAAAAAGAATGCCAGGAGACATTCTTTTTACTGTAATTTTCTTATATTTGGAGTAAAGTTTCAAGCCCTTTAGGACAAACTGCTTTCGATCTTCGCGCGAACGCCTTCGTACCAGTTGCTCCAGTCTTCGTAAGTAGTCATCGCTTCCGGGTCAACGCCGGTTTCTGCGGTCATCTTGTCGAGGATGGCTTGGAAATTGTGGGCGTGGTCGATCAGCACGTGCTTGACCAGGTTCTTGCGGGAGAATGGCTGGTTGAGCAGGAGGTAGTGGTTGATGTTGACCATATTGTGGTCTTCGTCAAATTCACTGATGATTTCCAGGTCGTCGCGTTCGAAAGAAGAAACGTAGAAGTTGGCGAAGTTGACCAGGTAAGCCGGCTGGTCGGCAACTTCGCGTGCTGGCATGGTTACGCGTTCTGGTTCAGGCATCACGATCTTGAACATATCTTCATTGCTGCGGATTTTCTTTTCTTCTTCTGCCAAAGTTGTAGCTCCTTTTTAAATAAAAGTCTATAAAGTCAATAGTAATTTTAACGGCTTTAAGGTCAGAAAGCAAGCGCCAGGCCCCCATAAATCAAGGCCTGGCGCTGAATTATTTCTTATTTGCCTGACTTCAGGTAGCCTTCGACGTCATCCTTGGTGATGGAGTCGATGGTGGTGTGGCCCTGCTGGTAGGCGTAGTTGAACAGGTTGATCAAGTCCTGCGGGCTCCAGCCGGCCGTGCTTTCGCCCAGGTTGTCAAGCTGGGTGCGGATCTGCTGGACGTCCCGGCTGGTCACGGTGCTGCCGCCGACCTTGTCATTGTTGCTGGTCCCGGACCCTTCAGCCTGGTTGCTGGAAGAGCTGGCTGAGCTGGAAGCGGCAGAAGATGAGCTGGAACTGGATTCCTTGCTGCTGGACTTGCTGGAAGAGTCTGAAGAGTCTGAGCTAGAGCTTTCAGAACTGGAGCTGGAGTCTTCCTGCTTGCTCTTGGCTTCCTTGAGCAGGTCCTTGACGTTAGACCGGACCTTGGCGTAGTAAGCCCCGTTGATGTAAGGCAGGTCTAAGATGCTGCTGTAGGTGGAAACGGCGCTGTCGTAGTCGCTGTCTTCCATGGCCTTGGCTGCCTTCTTTAAGAGCGGCTTGATTTCACTGTCGTAGTTGTCCTTGACGGCCTTGAGCTGTTTAACCAGCTTCTTAGCCTGGCTGGTCATGACACTGTAGCCGCCATCTTGCTCCTGGGCCTTTTGGGCCAGGTTCAAGGCGCTGGCGTACTTGACGGTCGTCTTGGCCAGTTTCACGGAGTCGGCCAGGTTTTCGGCCTGGGCCTGGTAGTTTTTGGCTTGGGCAGTTGCCTTAGCCTGGTAGGCCTGGTCAAATTCATCAGCGGCCTGGCTGTACTTCTTGGCTTTTACGGCCTCTTTGCCGGCCTGCATGTGGCTGGAGTAGCTGGAACTTGCCGTCTGCTCCTGGCTCTGCTTTTGCTGGCTGGAGTAGAAGTAGGCGCCAGCCCCGCCCAAGGCGAGTACGGCCACCACAACGATGGACCAGATAGTCGATTTTTTCATAAATAACCTCCTCGTTAATCTTCCCAATTATACCAGATCAGCCACCTGCTTTAGCCGGCTGGCCCAACTTGTAATGCTTCCTTAACAAAAAGTGGCCGACTTTTGCTTCTTGAAACGTTAGTATCAGTGCAGGCCCAAGGCGCCGGGGCCGGCCGGAGCGAAGCCCGCTGCTTCGCGGCAAGATTGATTTTTTATAGAAACAGGAGAGAAAAAATGAACTTTACTTTAGCTGACCAAAGCATTCAATATACCTTCAAGGCCGAAAAGTATGACAAGGGGCAGATGCAGCGCAGCCTGCAAAACGTCAAGCTGGACGCCAGCCCGGAAAGCCTGGTCAAGGTGGGCCAGGCCATCAGCAAGCTGCAGGGCGACGAACTGACTGCCTTGACCCTGGTCCAAAAGCACAATTTGACCTTGGCCTAACTCTTTGACGCGGAAACTACAGATGAAAATTTTTGAGTAAGAAACAGGAGAAAAAATCATGACTACGACTACCGAATTGCAATTAACCTTTAAGTCCAGTGCCGGCAAAAAGAAGAGCCTGAACCTGCCATACGCGGTCAAGGGCTTGAGCGCGGACGTGGTCCGGGAGGCCGCGGCCGCCATCGCCGGCGAGGGCGTATTCGTCAAGGAAGGGGAGGTCCTCTATGCTGAGCCGCTGGCTGCAAACTATATTGAACGTACTGTTACGGGTGTGTTTGACGATAGTAATCATTAGACAGATCTGGCCGCTTTAGCCGGATGCGAAATTTATACCCAAGAGGCGGCCTGGCCGCCTCTTTTCTTTTTATGTTTTATGCAGCTTCGCCCTTAGCTTGGAAAGGGGGGAAAAGCAGTTTTTTCCTATAAAAATTGTAATTGCTTAGGAAAATTGTTACTTTTACTTTACAGAATGCGCGTTCGATTGTAACTAGAGCGCTGAGCACATACAATAGAGGTTACGATTGAATTATTAGGAGGAAATTAATGAAGAGAAGATTTTTGACTGGACTTGCTACCGCAGCGATGCTGACTTCCGTCGCCGTTCCAGTGACCAACAACATGTTTCTCTCAAATCAGGCAGTTGAGGCATCAGCCACCAGTGATGCCTTTTTAAGCAAGGTCAGCCTGCAGGCGCAGAAGACGTCCAAGAAGTACGGCGTCTACGCCTCTTTGATGCTGGCCCAGGCTGCCTTGGAATCTGGCTGGGGGACTTCAACTCTGTCCACCCAGGCCAACAACTTCTTTGGGATGAAGGCTACTGGCTGGACCGGGGCAACCTATAGCGTCAAGACAGCTGAACAGACTTCCAGCGGCAAGACTTACTATATTACGGCTGCCTTCAGAAAGTACAGCAGCTACCAGGCATCTTTTGACGACTACGGCTTGAAGATGCGGACGACCCTGGGCAATTACGGCAGCTTGCGCTACAGCAAGACCTGGCTGGAAAATGCCTCAAGCGCTTCAGCTGCCGCTAAAGCCATCAAGGCTGCCGGCTACGCGACTGACAAGAACTACGCCAACAAGCTGATCAGCCACATCGGGACCTACAACTTGACCAAGTATGACCCGGTTTACTCCGACACTAATTACACGGCCAAGGTAGCCAAGTCCGGGGCAACCTACCTCTACCCGACTGACCACTCTGTTTCACCAAAGAAGTCTTACGTGACCGCCGGCCAAACGGTAACGGTTACCAAGACCTACACTTACTACAATGGCAAGAAGCGGATGTACCTCAAGGGCCTGGGCTGGATCAACGGCGAAAGCCTGAACACTGGCAGCTCCCAAGCGCCAAGTGCTGACAATGCCGCTAGCGTTTCCGGGCAAATGAAGGTGCTGATGCACTCAGCAGCTATCTACACCAGTACCGGTGCCAAGAGCACGGCTAAGTCGGTCAAGGCTGGCAAGAGCGTGACGACTTACGGGTCAGTTACGATCAACGGGGCCAAGTACTACCGGGTCAACTCCGCTAGCGCTGACCAGTTCATCAAGGCAAGCAATTTTGATGGGACCAGCCGCAAGCTCAAGCACAATGCCTACATCTACAACAATGCGGGCAAGCGGGTTGGCAAGACCAAGTGGCTCAAGGGCAGCACCCACACTGTCTACGGCGGCAGCGTGAAGATCAAGGGCAAGCAGTATTACAGCGTTGGTCTTAACCAATATGTTAAGAAGGCCAACTTTTAAGCAGACGGGGAAGAAAACTGAATGAGATTTAGAAGATTTTTTACCGCGGCGGCGGCAACGGCAGCTTTCGGCCTGGCCTTTACTTTTGGCCAGGGACAGACGGCCCAGGCTTCAATCAACAGTGATGCCAAGAAGAAGACTTACAGCGGCACCAAGTCTCTGGAAAACCTGCTCAAGGCGGCAGGTTTGTCATATAACCAGTTCAACAGCGTGGCCAATGGCAAGAAGTACGGCAGCCGCTTCGGCTACCGGAACGGGGTCGGCAAGCCGGAAGGGATCGTTGTTCACGAAACAGCGACTCCTGGCGCTACGGCCTGGGATGAAGGCCGCTACTTCAACAACAACTGGACTAGCGTCTACTCTTACGTCCACGCCGTGGTCGACAACAGCCAGACCATCCAGTTGATGTCAACTGACTATGGTACTTGGGGAGCAGGGCCAGTGGCCAACGTCCGCTACATCCAGATTGAGCTCTGTGAAGTTTCAACCCGGTCCAAGTTCGTGCAGAGCGTAGCCAACGATGCCTACTACATCGCTACTCTTTTGCACCAATACAACTTGACCCCATCCCGGGCAAGTAAGAGCGGGACAGGCACCATTTGGTCCCACAATGAAGTCTCCCAGTACCTGGGCGGGACCGACCACGGGGACCCGGACGGCTACTTTGCTAAATGGGGTTACTCCATGAGCGACTTCTACAGCTTGATCACTTACTACTACAACAAGCTGGGAACCAGCAGCAACAGCAGCAACAGCGGCAACACTAATACTGGTTCAAACACTGGAGACAACAATAACACTAGCAATAATACAAACAATAATACAAACAATAATACCAACAACAGTGGTTCAAACAGCTCCAGTCAAGCACCAGCCACCCAGCCAGTATCAACCAAGACTGTCAAGCTGATGCGGAACTCCTACAGCTATGATGCTTCTGGCAAGAAGCTGGCCGTCAAGACTTTGAAGGCAGGAAGCAGCCTTAAGGTTTACGGGTCAGCCGTAACGATCGGCAACGCCAAGTACTACAAGTACGCTGAAGGCAAGTACGTGAAGGCTGGCAACATCGACGGGACCAGCCGGACTTTGACGGGCAATGCCTGGACTTACACCAGCACTGGCAGCCGGGAGACGTCAACAGCCAAGCTCCTCAAGGGGACTGCGGTCACGACTTACGGCAGCCAGGTCAAGATCAAGGGCAAGGCCTACTACATGACTGGCTTTACCAGCAATAATGTGGCTAAGTACGTTAAGGCAAGCAACTTCCAAGCCAAGCCAGTGGAAACCGCCACGACCAAGCGCTTGATGCGGAACTCTTACAGCTATGACGCTTCTGGCAAGAAATTGTCAACGGCCAAGCTGACTGCAGGTTCTTACCTTAAGTTCTACGGGTCAGCCGTGACGATCGGCAACGCCAAGTACTACAAGTACGCTGAAGGCAAGTACGTGAAGGCTCGCAACATCGACGGGACCAGCCGTACTTTGACCCACAACGCTTACGTGTACACGGTCAAGGGAGCCCGGAACTGGAACGAAGCTAAGCGCCTTAAAGGCACGGCCGTCGTAACTTACGGCAGCCGGGTCAAGCTTAGCGGCAAGTACTACTACATGGTCGGCTTCTCCGGCCAAACCGCCCTGTACATCAAGGCCGGCAACTTTTAATTGAAGATAAGGAACGGATTTAGGTTTAGCCTGGGTCCGTTTTTCTGTCTTAATTTAGCGATTATTGTATAATTAGAAAAAACTGTAATTAGTGAGGAGCATAATACTAGTGGTGAAAAAACGTGTTTAATGTGCTTGATTATATGTAAGAGTAAACAGATAGGTGCCAAGCCGAATTAGCGTAGGGAATTCCGAAACTTTTCTTTAGGTTAGAGCCCAAATTTTCGTTGCATTTAGAAACATATGTTTGGAAAATCGCAGGAATACGTGCTAAAATATTCCTCGAAAAAAGATTGAAATGATATGGTTCTGAAAGGCGGTGAGATTAAATGGCGGAACAGATAGGAGAAGTACCAGCTGTATTAATTCAGACAAGAGTCTATGAACTACATCCCAACAAGACTATGAGAAGAGTTTTGGATGAAGCTTGTGACTATCGCCGCTATTGCTGGAATCAAGGCCTTGCCTTGTGGAATGAAATGTACAAGGCAAGACAAGCGCTTAAATCTTCTTTGGACTCCGACTCCAAAAAGCTGACCGAAGAGAAGAAAGTGTTGCTTAAAGCAAAGCCTTCGCCGAGTGAACGAAGAGTTCGTAATATGTTAGTTGCTGATAAAAAAGACTGGCAGTATACACAGTCAGCCCGGATTCTGCAACTGGCAATTTCTGATTTGGGTAAGGCTTGGAACAATTTCTTTGATAAAGCCCAACCAGGCTGGGGCAAACCAAAATTTCGCTCAAAGCGGGAAGCCAGACAAGGCTTCAAAAGTGACCGAAGCAAGATCAAAGATGGGATTCTTTATTTGGAACGGGCAAAAGAAAGCAGCGTTCCAAAAGATCAATGGCGTGGCTTTAAGCTGAGCGAAAAGCCTTTGTCAGATGAATTTGGTGTTGTCAGCTACTTCAAAGAAAAAGGCCGTTATTACGTTGCCATCCCGTATAAGATCAAGGCTGAAGATGTTAAGTTGCCAGACAAAACAGGTAAAGCTACCGCGGTTGACGTCAATGTTGGTCACTTTGATTACACGGGTGGCCGGGTGAACGTACTGCCTAAGAAGCTTGATAGAATTTATAAAAAAATCAAGCACTATCAAAGGCAGCTTGCCAAAAAGCAAGTCAAAAATGGAAAAGCCGCTTGTGAAAGCGAGAACTACTTGAAGACGAAAGCCAAGCTTCAAGCATGCTATCGCAAGGCAAACAATATTCAAAACGACTTGATGCACAAGTTTACAACCGAACTGGTCAATGACTACGACAAGATCGTGATCGAAAATCTGTCGGTCAAGGGCATGCTGATGAGCCACGTAGCTTCAAAAGGTGTTCACCGGTCGATGTTTGGTAAATTTAAGCAGATCTTGACCTACAAGTGCGATTGGTATGGTAAGGAACTTATTCTGGCAAATAAGCTGTATCCGTCTACTCAGCGTTGTGCGGCTTGTGGTAATGTCAAAAAAGGTGATGACAAGATCACCCTTTACGGAAACAAGAAGCATGGTACTAAACACAATGAGTACGTCTGCTATAACAAAAAATGCCCGAACTACAATAAGGTCGTAGATCGGGACAAGAATGCGGTGCTCAGTCTTTTAGCGCTGACTGAGCATCCAGGATTAAATCATCCGCTATAAATTTCAAAGAAAGGAGAATTAATGGCTAAGGCCCTGGCCTTAGTCATGCGGGTTGGCTGTACCCGAGGATTGGCGAGAGCCTTTCCATGAAGTTGCAAGAGTGGTGCTTCGGTACTTGCGCTGGTCAATGCGGTTACCCCCTTGTTGGGATATCGGAATACCGGTGATGACGGCAATAAGAAAAATGTCTGTATTCATGTCTTTGGACATACGTAGTCAAATATTACTATTTGGCTACATTGCACACGTTTTTTGCAGCAGATACTTTTTAGCATGGAAGGACTATCACTGTTTTTAACGGTCTTCTTGGCCCTGGTGATTCCGATCGTCATGGCCCGCTTGCGGGTGACCACGGTGCCGACCGCCGTGGCCGAGATCATCGTCGGGATCTTGATGGGCAAGAGCTGTTTGAACCTGATTACCCAGACTTCCCAGCTGACTTTTTTGTCCAACCTGGGGGTCATCGTCTTGATGTTTTTGTCAGGGATGGAAATCGATTTTGACTTGCTGAGCCCGAAAAAGCATACCCGGGCCCGGAAGTCAGAGAGCGGCAAGCAGGTCAAGCCCATGGTCGTGGCTGCCTTCGCCTTTGGCGGGGTAGCGGTGGCCTCGATTTTGCTGGCTTTAGGGATGAAGGCCCTGGGTCTTTTTAACGACGTAGCCCTGGCTTCGATCATCTTTATGACCGTGGCTTTAGGCGTGGTCATCGCGACTTTAAAGGAAAAAGAAATCCTGAGCCGGCCGATCGGGCAAACGATCTTGCTGACGGCGGTCATGGGGGAAGTTATTCCCTTGCTGCTTTTGACCATCTATTCCACCGTTAACGGCGGGGATGCCCGCAAGCTCTGGCTGATCATCCTCTTGTTTGTGGCCGCGATTATTCTTTTGCGCCGCTTTAAGCGGCCTTACCTGTGGTTTGCCAAGGTGACCAAGGCTACAACCCAGCTGGACGTCCGCCTGGCCTTCTTCCTGATTTTTGCCCTGGTGACGGTGGCAGAGCAGGTTGGGGCGGAAAACATCCTGGGGGCCTTTTTGGCCGGGATGGTCATGAAGCTGCTGGAGCCAACCCAGGCGACCAAGGACAAGCTGACTTCCATCGGCTACGGCTTCTTTATCCCGATCTTCTTTATCCGGACCGGGGTCAACCTCAACTTGAAGCTGCTCTTCGCCAACCCGCAAGCCTTGATGCTGCTGCCGGTTTTGGTCATCTGCTTCTTCTTAGCCAAGCTGCCGGTTACTTTGACCTACATGCGGGCCTTTAACAAGCGGAATGCTTTTGCCGGGGGCTTTTTAACGGCAACGACGATCACGATCGTTCTGCCGACCCTGCAGGTAGCCCGGAAGCTGAACGCCATCACGGCGACCCAGTCCAGCGCCTTCATTTTGGCGGCGGTCATCGTCTGCATCGCCTGCCCGATCGTCTTCAACGCAACTTTTGCCTTGACGCCAGAAGACAAGATCAAGGAAAAGGTCGTGATCTTCGGCCTCAATGCCGTGACCATGACCGTCTACCAGGACCTGCACGACTCCTGGTATTCAGTTCAGGTTCTGACCTGCCGGAAGGAAAAATACGACACCTACAAGAGCAAGGTCAAGAATCTGAAGCTTTTGCCTGACCGGAAGCTGGACACTTTAGAAGCAGCCGGGGCCTTTGACACCGACATCTTCGTGGCCACCTTCACTGACGACCAGGCCAATTTGGAAGTGGGCCGGGCAGCCAAGCAGGCTGGGGTCAAGCGGGTTATCGTCAGCCAGGGCAAGGTTGTGGCTGATACGGTCGACCAGCTCAGAGAGGAAGGCATCGAGCTGTTTGCCTTCAACAACCTGCATGGGGCCATGCTCCGGGCCTTGATCGAATCACCAGCCGTCTACCGGATCATCACGGACACCAACAATGCCCTGTACGACGTGGTGGTCAGAAACTCGGCCTACACCGGCCGCCAGCTGATGGACTGGGACTTCGTCGACCAGATCACCGTTTCCCGGATCCGGCGGGGGGACAAGTGGATTTCCCCGCATGGGTCAACCGTGATCGAGCCGGGCGACGAACTGATCTACAGCGGCCCTTGGCGGGAAGCCGACCGGATTCACCAGCTTTTGAGCCGGGAATAGAAAACGACTATATCAAAAAATCGCTCTGCCAGCCGGCAAAGCGATTTTTCTTGTTTAGTTCTCTATCTCTCTATCTCTCTATCTCTTTATCTTTCTGTTTTTGCTATTTTCTGCTTTTTCCTTAAGGCATGCAGTCCCTGGCTGCTTCCAGGACGGCGATGACCTGCAGGCTGTGGGCGAAGGCCCGGTCAGCAGCAGTTTTATCCTTTTGGTCAAAGATCCGGATGAATTCAGTGAATTCCGGGATCATCCGGTGCAGGTCAGGGTCAAAGTCCTTGTCAGTCTGCCCGTCTGCCGTTTCCAGCCGGTAGCTTCTGATGTCACCCGGGCTGCCAATAAAGCTGATCGCCCCTTTTTCCCCAGCGATGAGGGAGGGGTTGTGGGCAAAGGCTTGGGAGTCCTTGGCCGCGGTTAAGCTGGCCTGTTTGTCGTCATAGCCCAGGACTAAAACGCCGGAAGTGTCGACGCCCTTTTGCAGGTTAGGGAAGTAGTGGACGTCCAAAGGCGCCCCAAAAAGGCTGACGGCTAAGTGGATGTTGTAGACGTTCAAGTCCAAGAGGGCTCCGCCGCCCAGACGGGGGTTGAAGGCCGGGGCGATGTCGCCGGCCAGGAAGCGGTCATAGCGGGAAGAGTACTGGGTGTAGTTGAGGCTGACCACGTGAACCGGGCCTAAAAGCCGCAAGTCACTGGCCAAAGATTTAAAAGCTGGCAGGTAGCGGTTGGTGATGGCCTCGGTAATGAGGCAGCCCTTCTGGTCGGCCAGCCGCTTGAGCTCTAAGGCTTCTTCAGTGGTGAAGACGAAGGGCTTTTCACAGATCACGTTCTTGCCAGCTTC
The DNA here is from genome assembly GCF_046938665.1 of Lactobacillus delbrueckii subsp. bulgaricus. Taxonomy (GTDB): domain Bacteria; phylum Bacillota; class Bacilli; order Lactobacillales; family Lactobacillaceae; genus Lactobacillus; species Lactobacillus delbrueckii_C. The sequence continues at coordinate 215,309 of NZ_JBKZCD010000003.1, read as the reverse complement.
CAAAGAGTCCAGGCACATTTGGTAGTGCATGGAGGAAGGGGTGGCTACGTAAACCGTGTCAACTTGGTTGTCTTTGAGCATTTCCAGGTAGTCGTCGTAGACTCTGCTGATGCCGTATTGGTCAGCCAGTTCCTGGCCGGTGGCCGCTGACCGCTTGGTTGTGGCGATAGCGGCTAATTTTAAGCCGGGCAGGGGAAGGGCAGTGAGGAAGTCTCTAACGATCTTGCCGCTGCCGATAATACCGAGTTGCATTTTTTTGCCTCCTTAATTTGTACCTTACATTTTGTATTGTCTGTTTTCTATTTATTCAGCCGGCTGACGTCGACGGAATTCTTGCTGACCGTCTTGGGGATGGCCAGTTTTTTCTGCTGGTTGACCTTGAGCATGGACAGCTTGGTTGAGCTGGTTTGCCCCTTGACCTTGTACTTGGCGTAGATGGCCAGGCCGGTCAGCTGCTTTTTCTGGCTGAAGTCGATGGTCATCTTGATTTGCTGGAGCTTAGCCTTGGCCATTTGGCTGTCGCTAGACAGGCTGGCCAGGCCGTTGGTTTCCGTGATCTCTTGCCAGAGGCGCTGGCTCTTGCCCGTGTAGCTGAGCCGCCAGCCATTTTTTATCCGGCTGACGGAAAAAAGCTTGGCGCTCTTTTGGCTGAGGGTCAGGGTGTCCATGTCCTTGACCAGCTGCTGGAAGTGGGAGATGGTCGTGAACTGGCTGAGCTTGGCCTTGTACCAAGCTTCCTGCTGGTCTTTATAGTATTTGACATAGGCATAGCGCTGGCCCACCCACATCTTGACGTTCTGGTCCCCGCTCTGGGTTAAGTCCGCCTGCATGACGAAGGGAGACCGCTGGTAGTTGATCTGGCCGTAAAAACGGACTGGTTTATTTCCCGTATAATAATGTTCGTCGATCTTCAGCTGGAAGTTAGCAATCTTGCTCTGCTGGGCCTGTTTGACCAGGCTCTGGGGGCTGGGCTTGGCGCAGGCGGTTAAAAAGAGACTGACCAGGGCCAGAAGGGTGAGCAGGTGAATTTTCTTTTTCTTTGACGGCATAGTATGAATCACATCCTTATCCTTCAATTCTAACAAATCACTGACTAATTGTTAGCGATTCCAGTCAGAAAAAGTGCTTTTTTTGCCTTTAGGACTTTGAAAAGGCCGCGAGAGGCCGTATAATAATTAGTGAAACGTTTAATTTGCTAAAGGAGATTTTTTAATGTCTAAATTAGTTTTAATCCGTCACGGTCAAAGTGAATGGAACCTTTCAAACCAATTTACTGGTTGGGTTGACGTTAACTTGTCAGACAAGGGTGTTGAAGAAGCTAAGAAGGCTGGTCGTTTGATCAAGGAAGCCGGCTTGGAATTTGACCAAGCTTACACTTCAGTTTTGACCCGTGCGATCAAGACTTTGCACTTTGCTTTGGAAGAAAGCGGCCAACTCTGGGTTCCAGAAACTAAGTCCTGGAGACTGAACGAACGTCACTACGGCGCTTTGCAAGGCTTGAACAAGGCTGAAACTGCTGAAAAGTACGGCGACGAACAAGTTCACATTTGGCGTCGTTCATACGACGTTTTGCCACCAGTTTTGGCTGACGACTCAGAATTCAGCCAAGCTAACGACCGTCGTTACGCAAACTTGGACCCACACATCGTTCCTAAGGCAGAAAACCTGAAGGTTACTCTGGACAGAGTTATGCCATTCTGGGAAGACCACATTGCTCCAGACCTTTTGGCTGGCAAGAACGTGATCATCGCTGCTCACGGTAACTCACTGCGTGCCTTGACTAAGTACATCGAAAACATCTCTGACGAAGACATCATGGATGTTGAAATGAAGACTGGTGAACCAGTCGTTTACACTTTCGACGACAAGTTGAACGTTGTAAGCAAGGAAAAGCTGGACTAAGTCCTCTTTCCCTGATTAAAGCGAAGCTCCGGCTTCGCTTTTTTTGTTGGACTGATTAAGGATTGACAGATGGCTTGCGAAGATGATAGCTTAGATAGGAAAGTTGTGCACAGGGATACTTACGGAAAATATCGCGCGCCCGCTTTGGCTGTTTTTTACAATTTCAATAAGAAAAGGCAGCAGGCAAAAGTTGGCGGTGCTTTTTTGCTATAATACAGACTAATGTCATTTTTTAAGTAGGTATCAATTTATGAAGAAAGAAGACAAGCTGGGCATTCCTGAGACCAGGCAGCATGCCAGAAAGCGCAAGCAGAAGCGGATCCGCAACTGGATCATCGGTATTTTGGCGGTTGTCTGCGCGATTGCGGCCGGAGTGGGCCTGTATGCCGCCCATTTGTACAAGACGGCTGAGCAGGCGGCCAACAAGGCTTATGACTCAGAAAACGCGGTTAAGACGACCTATGGCGAATTCAACGGCAAGAAGCCTTTTGCCGTCATGCTCTTAGGGACCGACACTGGGGCCTTGGACAGAACGGAAAAGCGCGGCAATACTGACACGATCATCGTCGTTGTGGTCAATCCGAAGAAGAAGAACTACACGATGATCTCGATTCCGCGGGACACCATGGCTGACATGGTTGGCGATGATTCAAACGATGTGCAGAAGATTAACGCGGCCTATTCGATCGGCGGAGCCAAGATGGCCATGCAGACCGTCTCTAACCTCTTGAATATTCCGGTCAAGTACTATGCCCTGGTTAACATGGGCGGGCTGATGAAGCTGGTCGATTATGTCGGCGGGATTTACGTGACGCCGCCTCTGACCTTTACCTACAGCGGCTTTCCTTTCAAGAAGGGGGTCCGCCAGCACTTAAACGGGCAGGCGGCTCTGGCTTACAGCCGGATGCGCTATGATGACCCGCAGGGTGACTACGGCCGGCAAAAGCGGCAAAGGGAAGTCATCACCAAGCTGGTCCAGAAGCTGGCTACGGCAGATTCACTGACGAACTTCAGCAAGATTGCCAATAACCTGTCATCAAACGTGAAGACCAACTTAAACTTCCAGGCTTTGAAGTCGATCTTGGCCAACTACTCAGACTGCACTTCTTCTAGCGACAGCGACTACCTGCACGGCTACAGTGCTTATGTTAGCGACGCGGCCTACCAAATCGCGCCAACCAGTGAACTGCAGCGGATTTCCAACAAGATCAGAAAGCTGCTGGGCTTGAAGACGGCGACCGTCTCCAACCGGGAAACCGAGCTGAATAGCTTAAACGAGACTGCTGGCTTTAAGTTTGGCAGCGGCGAGACCCAGAACTACACGGTCTATGATCCGGGCACGACGGCTGACAGCGTCAAGAGCGGCAAGACAAGTTCAAAGTCCAGCTCTAGCTCTAAATCCAGCAGCCAGGCTTCCAGCAGTACAACTGCCTACAGCACGAGTTCCGGCAGTACAGATTACTCTGGCAGCACAAATTACGATACGACTTATAGCTACAGTTATAATTACAACTACAATACCAATCCGTTTTCAGGGGGCTATTAAAGGTGCTTAGCAAATTTTTTGCAGTAATTATCGGCTATTTGTTTGGCAACTTCATCAGCGCCATGTTCGTGGGCAAATACTACCTGCACAAGGATCCGACCAAGTACGGGTCAGGCAACCCGGGCACGGCTAACATGGGGGCGGTTTTCGGTAAGAAGGCGGGGATTCTGACCTGCATCGGCGACTTGCTTAAGACCCTGCTGGCCATTTGTCTGGTCTATGCCATCTACCAGCAGCACTTGCTCACGGCTTATACGGGCCTGGGCGTGGTCTTAGGCCACTGCTTCCCGGTCTTTAACCACTTTAAGGGGGGCAAGGCGGTGGCCGTGACGGCCATGGTCACGGTCCTCTACGACTGGCGGGCGGGGCTTATTACTCTTTTAATAGCCCTGGTCTTGACCGCAATCATGCAGAACCTGACCATCCCGCCTTTGGTTTTCATGCTGTCTTTCAGTATTTACCAGCTGACCAGGTCACTTGAGCCTGGCCTGGTTTTCTTGATCATGACGGCGGTCATGGCCTTCAAGTTCCGCTACGATATCCGGGACTTTTTCACGGGCCATGGCAAGCGGGTCGATATTTTGTATACGATCAAGAAGAAATTGGGAATTTTGAAATGATTTCTTGATCATTTTTTAAAAAAAGCTGGGTATAATGGATAATGAATTTGCAAAAGAAAGAGAATAATTCCGATATCGATGAGTGAACAAACACAATCCAGAAAAACTCATAACCTGCTGAAGTACGGCTTTCTAGTACTGGCGGCTCTGGTGCTTTTGCTGCAAATGTTTAATTTCAGAAGCAGCATGCTGAAAAGCTCAATTACCTACCTGCGCCACCTGCCGCTAATCGTGGAAAGCGCGACCTATTGGTTTATTCCAATGGTCTTCGGGGCCGTTTACAGCAAGCGCAAGCTGCGCTTTAACGAAGGCTTCAAGGCCTGGACCATCATGGAAGTAACCCTCTTGGCCTACTACCTTGTCTTCTTTATCTCCAAGCCATGGCACTTAAATGCCTGGCGCTTCTGGGGGATGCTGTTCCCGGTCTTGACGTCAACGGTCGTCATGATGACGGGGATCATCTTTGCCCTGTTGGTGCAGCCGGTCATTTTTGACTGGCAGGAGAAGTTCAGCAAGAAGCAGAGCTTGATCATTTTGATCGCCTTGACCTTGCTGGGCTTTACCCTGTCAGCCGGGACTTACGAGATGAACTACTCCATCTATGGTCTCTACCTGGCTCTGCCATTTGCCTGGGGGATGTTCTTAGGGAAGGTTGACTTTTCCGTCAAGCAAACGGTCATCTTTATTGTGGCCGGTATCCTTTCCCTTGGCCTGGTAATCGTCGGGGTAGCCGGCTTTAACGCCGTTTACTGGTCACAGATCATGTCCTGGCGGGCCAACCCGTCATCATGGAACTACCAGTTCCTGCTCAACGTGACCTCACCCTTCATCTTTATTATTGCCTTGGCCGCTTTTGCTATTGCCCGGCCGGCAATTAAGGCTTTGGAAGCAAAGGACCTGGACTTCCTGGTTCCGCTGATTGTCTTCATGCAGGCGCCAATTACCTCCGAGTTCGTGACTTCATTTAAGTACGGCACGGGCAGCCGGCAATTGAACCGGATGATCACGATTTTGATCATGCTGGCCATTGCTATTGCTTGGCACTGGCTGATTGAACGCTACTTGTGGCGCTTCAAGCCAGTTAAGCGGGTCAACCGCTTCTTGTATGAAAGCAAGAGCTTCGGGGCAGCGGCTGAAGGGGCCTTTAACCGCCTTTGGGGCTGGATGAAGTACCACCGGACCAACCTTTTGACTTGGACCTTCTTCTTTATCCTGTCCTTTGCTTCCTTCTTGGTTGAATCCGACAATATGCGGATCCAGATCACGACTGCTTCCAACGTCAACGCCGTAGTCTGGCTGGTTGGGACCAAGCTGGGGGCCTTGATTTTGACGACAATCTTTATTGACGCCTTCTTCACCATCCTTTACTTCGTCACGACCAGATACTGGGTTTCCCTCATCACGACTTCCACGGTCGTGATCGCCTGGGCGGTTGCCAACAAGATCAAGCTTGACCTGCGGGGCGAGCCAATCTACCCAAGTGAACTGTCTGAAGTAACCAACGCTGACAGTTTGCTGAGCATGATCGGGGGGCAGAAGACCTTGATCATGATCCTGCTGGCTTTGGCTGCTGTTATTGCCTTGATGGTCTTCTGCGAAGTTAAGTTCAAGGTCAAGAAGCGCGGCAACTGGAAGCGGCGGGGGCTGTGGGCCCTGGCCAGCCTGGCCCTCTTTATGACGCCGAAGTGGTTTAACCACCAAGGCTCAGCTATTTACCGCTTGAACCGGGCCTTTGACAACAAGCAGTCCTTCCGGAACCCGGAAAGAGATATCCAGGTTAACGGGCCGATTTTGAACTTCCTCAACTACATCGACTTGCAGATCATGGACAAGCCAAGCAACTACTCCAAGAGCCAGATTCAGAAGCTCTATGAGAAGTACCAAAAGGTGGCTGACCAGATTAACAAGACCCGGACTAACGATTTGTCCAAGCAGACCGTGATCTTTAACTTGAGTGAAAGTTTCATCGATCCATATACCTTCCCGACGATCAAGTTCGCCAAGGGGACCAAGGATCCGATTTCTTACATCCACTCACTGAAGAAGACGACCACTTACGGCAGCATGCTTAGTGCCGGCTACGGTGGTGGTACGGCCAACATGGAATGGGAATCACTGACTGGCTTTAACATGGGCTCCTTCAGCACAACTTTGACTCCTTATGTCCAAGTCGTGCCGCAGTACCAGTACTACCCAACCATTGGGGCCAACTTCAATTACTCTTCAGCAGTTCACCCATTCATCGGGACTTACTACTCAAGAATTGAAGACTACAAGCGCTTCAAGTTCAACAAGTTTGTTTACGTTGGTTCCAAGTACAAGATCGTGGACCAAAAGAAGCTGGGGACCAGTTCCTACAACTCCGACTTCACGACTTACGCCAACGGCTTGCGGCAGATCAACTCCCGCAAGGGCGGCCAGTTCATCAACCTGATTTCAATTCAGAACCACATGCCGTACAACAACTGGTACCCGAAGAACTACTATGCCGGCAAGATTTCCGGTGATCTTTTTGACGACGGCACTATCAGAACGCAAGCGGCGACCTACATCATGGGGACCCACTACACTGACCAGGCGGTCAAGAAGTTCATCAAGCAGATTGACAAGATCAAGAAGCCGATCACCATGGTCTTCTACGGTGACCACTACCCGTCAATCGTTTCCCAGTCATACACGTCTAAGTACCCGATTCAAATGCACTCGACCCGCTACTTCATCTACTCCAACAAGTACGCCCGTCAGCACGGGGCTAAGGCTAAACTGACTTCTAAGACCAACTACGTCAACACCAGTGACTTCATCGCCATGATGCTGGAACAAACGGGCAGCAAGGTTACGGCTTACCAGGCACTTTTAACTGAAGTGCACAAGAAGCTGCCAGCCTTGACCATCAGCTACAGCGATGACACCGGCTTTACCCTGGTTGACCAGAAGGGCAAGGAAGTTGACCCGAAGACCTTGACTAGCTCACAACAAGCCCTGCTCAAGGACTACGAAATGATCCAATACGACATGACGGCTGGTTCAGCCTATGCCTTGAAGATCAAGGGTTTCTACACCATGAAGAAATAATTTGATTTATTGCAAGAAAAGGGACTAAAGAGGATTAGTCCCTTTTTTTGTTTTTTGAAATAAAAAGGGGGAAATGATGGCTCAGAAACAGCGCGTCGCCTATCTCGATTACCTCCGCCTGCTGGCGATTTTCGGGGTAATCACTATCCATGTGGCCACGTCTCTCAACTTCTACCGGCAGGATTACGCGAGCTTAAACTGGCAGATCCTCAACTTCTGGGACGGTTTGAGCCGCTTTTGCGTGCCGGTTTTTATCATGATTTCCGGGGCCATTTTTCTGAATCCGGATTTTGACTTGAGCTGGGAAAAGCTTTTTAAGAAATACCTGCGCCGGATCGTAGTCAGCTACTTAATCTGGCAGCTGATTTACTGCGGCTGGTACTATTTCGCCAAGGGGGGCGACCTGGTGACCGTGGCTAAGTTCCTGATCGGCAGCTATGACCACCTGTGGTATCTGCCGATGATTGCCGGTCTTTACCTGGTGACGCCGCTTTTGCGGCCGCTAGCCAGAAGACGGCAGCTTCTCGAATACTACCTTTTGCTGGCCCTGCTCTTTGCCTGGCTTTTGCCGACCGGCCTGGACTTAATCCGCCTTTGGCCAAACGCGCCCAAGCATACGGCTGACGCGCTTGCTGCTTTAAACCGCCTGCTGGGCAAGCTGGACCTGCAAACGGTAATGGGCTTTGGGGGCTACTACATGGCCGGCTACTACTTTAGCCAGGCCCACATGAGCAAGCGTAACCTGTATTTTGTCCAGGCCCTGGGCCTGCTGGGGGCTGGAGTGACAATCGGCTTGTCTGGCTGGCTGACGGCGAAGGCCGGTCATTTGCGCCTGACCTTGTACAGCTATAATTCCTTTTTTGTCCTGCTGGAGAGCAGCGCGCTTTTTCTCAGCCTGCAGACGCTCAAGCCCCGGCTTTGGTCAGAAGAAGTTTTAGGGGAATTGGCCGGGTCTGTCATGGGCATTTACCTGCTGCACCCGCTGCTGATTTACTACTGGGGCAAGACGCCTGTCTGGCAGCTGGCGGCAAGTAATTCTGCCTGGCTGCCTGGCTTGGTAATTTTGATTTTTGCCAGCAGTCTGGCTATCGTCTGGCTCTTGCGCAGGAGCAGATTTTTGGCCCGCTGGTTTTTATAGGCTTGACCCTAAGGCGAATTCATGTTATTTTTATAAAAACGCGACAGCGAAGTAGCTGCCTGGTTCAGCGTTCAGAGAACTAGCGGTTGGTGCGAGCTAGACAGGCCAGGCAGACGAAATACAGCGCGGGGAAGGAGAACCCCGTTAAGAAGCTCCCAAGAGGCACTTTGTGCGAACGTGGGTGGTACCACGGCTAAGACAGAATTTAGTCGTCCCTGGATCTTTTGATCCGGGGACTTTTTTATTTGGAGGCAGAAATGGCTAATTTTGACATTTTGGAAGATTTGAAATGGCGCGGCGCCATCAACCAGGAAACTGACGAGGAAGGCTTGCGGGATTACCTGGCCAAGCATGACGACCTGGCCCTTTACTGCGGGACTGACCCGACGGGTGACTCCCTGCACATCGGTCACTTGATTCCCTTCATGATCTTGAAGAGATTCCAGCTGGCCGGCTACAAGCCAGTCATCGTTATCGGCGGGGGCACGGGCTCAATCGGTGACCCATCCGGCCGGTCAACTGAACGCGTCCTGCAGTCTGAAGAAACCATCAAGCACAATGAAGAAGCTTTGACGGCGCAGATGGTGAAGCTTTTTGGCACGGAAAACTTCCGCATCGTCAACAACCGTGACTGGCTGGGCAAGATGACCCTGCTGGAATTCCTCCGCGACTACGGCAAGCTCTTCCAGGTCAACAACATGCTGAACAAGGAAGTGGTAGCCAGCCGACTGGAAAATGGGATCTCCTTCACTGAATTCTCCTACCAAATCCTGCAAGCCATCGACTTCTACATCCTGAACCGGGACCACGGCGTCCAGATGCAGATCGGCGGGGCTGACCAATGGGGTAACATCACGGCCGGGATCGACTTGATCCACCGCCTGGAAGGGGCAGACCGGCCAGCCTTCGGTTTGACCATCCCATTGATGCTGAAGGCCGACGGGACCAAGTTCGGCAAGTCCGCCGGCGGTGCTGTCTGGCTGGACCCGGAAAAGACCAGTCCTTACGAATTCTACCAATTCTGGATCAACCAGGACGACCGGGACGTGATCAAGTACCTCAAGTACTTCACCTTCCTCAGCCACGAAGAAATCGACGCCTTGGAAGAAAAGGTCAAGACTGAACCTTGGAAGCGGGAAGCCCAAAAGCGCCTGGCTGAAGAAGTAACCAAGTTCGTTCACGGCGAAGAAGGCTTGAAGGAAGCCCAAATGGTCACTGAGGCCCTCTTCTCCGGCAACGTGAAGGACTTGACCACCAAGCAGGTAGAAATCGCCCTGGCCAAGGCGCCAAGCGCTGAGAGCGGGGCAGAAAAGAAGAACCTGGTTGACTTCCTGGTTGACACCAAGATTGAATCATCCAAGCGGCAGGCACGAGAAGACGTTAACAACGGCGCCATCTATGTCAACGGCGACCGGATCCAGGACACCGACTTTGAAGTTGACCCGGCGGCTGCTTTTGACGGCAAGTTCGTCATCATCCGTAAGGGCAAGAAGAAGTACACCCTGGTGCACATCAAGGGCTAAAAAAGATTTTTAGAAAGTTTCCAGTTGGAAGCTTTCTTTTTTTGTTTACTTTTTATCCTTTTGCCGAAAAGAAGCCGGCATGTTACAATTAAGGCGCTGCTGTAGCTCAGGAGGTAGAGCACCGCCGTGGTAAGGAGGAGGTCGCCAGTTCAAATCTGGCTAGCAGCTTAAAAAAGCAACTAACTGATCAGTAAAAGTGATAAAAATATTTGCATCGCTCTTCAAAATACTGTTATACTAAACATTATTAGTCAATTGTTATTTTGGAGGAGAATCGCATGCAAAAAATTAGGGCCAGATTGCTGGTCATTCGTCGGCGGTTCGCCAATTTCGCCAATACAGCTGTCATTGTATTGGCTATTTTTGTGGTCGTTTTAGCCGCGATCGAAACCCGGACACAAGACTTTACGGTCGATGACGGGAAGTTTTACCTGCTGGACGGGAGATACCTGCTGTCTCATTTGCTGATCGCGTTTTTGCTAACTGCTTTGCTGGTTATGCTGCGCTATTTTTTGCAAAAGCAGAGGCAGCTGGAATACATGTCCAGCAGGGACGATTTGACAACGCTTTTGACCCGGACTGCCTTTGATGACCAGGTCAATGATTATATCCGCCTGCATCCGAATGCTCAAGGCAGCTTCGTCATGCTGGATGTTGACAACTTCAAACTGATCAACGATGTTCATGGCCACAGCGTGGGCGACCAGGTTTTGGTAACTTTGGCCATCAATCTGGAAAGCGTCTTGGGGAGCGAGTCGATTATCTGCCGCAATGGCGGGGACGAATTTTGCGCTTTTGTTCCAGGTGAGGATGATCATAAAATCGCGCGCATGGCTGAACTGGACCAGGTCTTTTCTGCTAAAGACCAGCAATACCCTTTTTCTATTTCCCTGGGTTACGTCCATTATCCCCAACAGGCAGTCTCAATGGCTGATGCCTTGACCAAGGCTGATACGGCTCTTTACGTGGTTAAAGATGAGGGGAAAAATGGCTGGCGGGAATACAACGATGCGATGATCCGGACCGGCCGGAAGCAATTCAGCTTTACTTTAAGGGAAGTAGCTGATAACTTGCCGGTTTCCTTCCTTATCTGCCAGGCAGAAGGGAACAGAGAAATCCTGTTTGCCAATCAGCCGCTCTTGGAAATGCTGGGTTTTAAGGATTTCACGGATTTACTCGCCTTTACGGCCGGCAAGCTGCTGGGCATGATTTATCCCTCTGACCGGCCGTTGGTTGACCTGGTTGTTGCTGAAGATGTGGAAAGGCAAAGCCGCCAGCCCCGTTTATTATCCTGCCGTCTGCTGACCAAGGAGGGTGAATGCCGGAAAGTCTTTGGTAAGACCCGGCTGGTTGAAGATGTCCGTTATGGCAAGGTCTTTTACATCACCTTGTCATTGCAAAAGGACTATAAAATCTCAAAAGAGAACTAGGAACTCTAGTTCTCTTTTTGCTTGCATTTTTACAACCGTCCGCTATAATTGAAAAAATAATTACAGCACACATGGAGGTAAAAATGGAACGGAAACTGATCGCGGATTTTGTCAAAGAAAACCTGGCTGAAGAAAGAACGGGGCATGACTATTACCACGGCAAGCGGGTGGCAGTCTTGGCTGAAAGAATGCTGCTGGCGGATCACCCGGAGGCCAGCCAAAAGAGCCGGGATATTGCGTATACGGCGGGCTTTGTCCACGACACGATCGATGAGAAGGTTTGCCCAAACCCAAGTGAAGTTTTAGCCAAATTGCGGGAAGTCTTCACGGCTGCTGGCTTAAGCGGGGAAGATCAAGACAATGTCTTTTTCACGATCGAGCACATGTCTTTTTCCAAAAATATTGACCGCCACTACCAGCTCTCTTTAGAAGGAGAGTACGTCCAGGATGCCGACCGGCTGGAGTCCTTGGGTGCTATGGGGATTGCCCGGGCCTTCGTTTACAGCGGCAAGCATGATGACAAGATCTACGATCCGGAAATCCCGCCGATGGAATTAGTCAGCCATGATCAATACCGGAATCATGAAGAAACTACGATCAATCATTTTTATGAAAAGCTGTTTAAGCTGGAAGGACTGATGAACAGCCAGGCGGCCCAAAAAGAAGCCCGCCGGCGGACAGAATACATGCGGGATTTTGTCCAGGAATTTAAGCAGGAGTGGTATTTAAATTAGAGGAAATTAACAAATTGGCCATGTGCTGACATCTTTTTAGCTTTTTATGGGCAAAAATTTATCTTTCTTTAAGTTAACTCTTGAAAAGAGTCTAACTTAGAATTATAATTAATTTATCATGTTGGCTGAGGGACGGCTTTAAGCTGTGTTGGCCATCTTTTCAGCCCAAACAAATATGTGTTATAAGGAGAAAAAAGATGAAGTTATCTAAGACTTTGAGCGTTGGTGCAACTGTGCTGGCATCAGCTGCTCTCTTGGCTGCCTGTGGCAGCAACAGCAGTAAGGAATCCTCTTCTTCAAAGAAGACTTTGAACTGGACGGTTGCTTCAGAAATCCCAACCATGGACATGTCCAAGGCCACTGACGCTACTTCCTTCAACCAGTTGTCAAACACTATGGAAGGTTTGTACCGTTTGGGCAAGAACTCCAAGTTGGAAAAGGCTTTGGCAACCAGCGAAAAGGTTTCTAAGGACGGTAAGACTTACACTTACACCCTGCGCAAGTCCAAGTGGAGCGACGGCAGCGAACTGACTGCCAAGGACTTCGTCTACTCATGGCGCAGAACTGTTGACCCAAAGACTGCTTCTCAATATTCCTACCTCTTCTCCGGGATCAAGAACGCTGACGCGATCGTAGCCGGCAAGAAGAAGCCTGACACTTTGGGTGTTAAGGCTGTTGGCAAGTACAAGCTGGTTGTTACTTTGGAACGCCGGATCGCTTACTTTGACAAGCTGATGGGCTTTGCTGTCTTCTTCCCGCAATCAGAAAAGGCCGTAACCAAGTATGGTTCTAAGTACGGTACGGCTTCCAAGTACATGCTCTACAACGGTCCGTTCAAGCAAACCGGCTGGACTGGCTCAAACCTGTCTTGGAAGATGGTCAAGAACCCATACTACTGGGACAAGAAGAACGTCAAGCTTGACACCATCACTTGGAGCGTACAAAAGACTCCATCAACTTCTTACAACTTGTACCAGTCAAACAAGCTGGACTACACTGGCCTGGACGCTTCACAAACCAAGCAATTGAAGAACCAGAAGGGCTACGTAACCTTGAACCAAGGTGCTACCTTCTACATGCAGTTCAACCAAGCCAAGAACAAGTACCTGGCTAATACTAACATCCGCAAGGCCTTGTCACTGGCTGTTGACCGGAAGGGCTTGACTTCATCCCTGGGCGGCAACAGTGTTCCAGCCAACACTTTGACTCCAACTCAATTGACAGACGTTAACGGTGAAGACTACACTAAGCGGATCTCCAAGTCTGCTGAAAGCTTCTACCCAGCTTCAACCAACAAGAAGGAAGCCGTTAAGTACTTGAACAAGGGCTTGAAGGAACTGGGCGTAAGCAAGTTCAGCTTCAAGATCTTGTCCGACGACACTGACTCAGGCAAGAAGACTACTGAATTCCTGCAATCAACCTTCGAATCAACCTTCGGCAACAAGGTTAGCGTTTCAGTTCAAAACCTGCCATTCAAGACTCGTCTGTCCCGGTCAACTGCCGGCAACTTCGACGTCGTAATCTCCGGCTGGAGTGCCGACTTCGCTGACCCGATCTCCTTCCTGGACTTGTTCACTTCAACTAACCCAGAAAACAACGGTAAGTGGAAGAGCACTTCCTACGACAAGCTGATCGCTGACTCCAAGACTACTGCTTCAACCAGCAAGCGTTGGGACGACCTGACTAAGGCAGAAGACATCCTGCTGAACAATGTCGGTGTTGCTCCACTTTACTACAACACTAACGCTGCTTTGATCCGTCCAACTGTTAAGGACGTATACCAAAACCGTGGTACTTGGAACTTCAAGGACACTTACATCAAGTAATCAAGCAAAAAGAAGAGGCTCAGCCTCTTCTTTTTTGTTTTGTTTTGCTATAAGTATTTTTAGATTGGCTTGTATCCGTTTTTAAATGTTTAGATTGTTGAAATGAAATAGCGCTTTTTCTTAAGAATACTTGAAGAATCATAAAGCAAGAATTATAATGAAAATATCATTAAAGGCTGCTGTAGAGCTTTAATTTGTGTAGGCGCTGGAACAGTCAGTAAAAGCAAGGAGAAAAAGATGAAATTATCTAAGACTTTAAGCCTGGGAGCCACGGTTCTGGCTTCAGCAGCGTTGCTCGCTGCTTGTGGTGGCAATAGCAGTTCTTCTTCATCCAGCAGCAAGAAGACCTTGACCTGGATGGACTCAGCCGAAATTCCAACTATGGACCTCTCAAAGGCCACCGACGCGGCTTCCTTCAACCAGATTTCCAACACCATGGAAGGTCTCTACCGCTTAGGCAAGAACTCCAAGCTGGAAAAGGGCCTGGCTACCAGCGAAAAGGTGTCTAAGGACGGGAAGACCTATACTTACACCTTGCGCAAGTCCAAGTGGAGCGACGGCAGTGAATTGACCGCCAAGGACTTTGTTTACTCCTGGCGCCGGACCGTCAACCCGAAGACTGCTTCTCAATATTCTTACCTCTTCTCCGGGATCAAGAACGCTGACGCCATCGTTGCCGGCAAGAAGCCAGTCAGCTCTCTGGGGATCAAGGCCGTTGGCAAGTACAAGCTGGTCATCACCCTGGAACGGCGGATCTCATACTTTGACAAGCTGATGGGCTTTGCCGTCTTCTTCCCACAGTCAGAAAAGGCTGTTACCAAGTACGGTTCTAAGTACGGCACGGCTTCTAAGTACATGCTCTACAACGGGCCATTCAAGCACGCTGGCTGGACCGGGTCCAACCTGTCCTGGAAGATGGTCAAGAACCCATACTACTGGGACAAGAAGAGCGTCAAGCTCGACACCATCAAGTGGACTGTTCAAAAGACTCCATCAACTGCCTACAACCTCTACCAGTCAAACAAGCTGGACGCGACTGCCTTGGACTCTTCACAAACCAAGCAATTGAAGAACCAAAAGGGCTACACCGAACTTAACCAAGGTGCTACTTTCTACCTGCAATTCAACATTGCCAAGAACAAGTACCTGGCTAATGCTAACGTCCGCAAGGCCCTGTCACTGGCTGTCAACCGGAAGGGCCTGACCACCACTCTGGGCGGCAACAACCAGCCAGCCGACACTTTGACTCCAACCCAGTTGACCAACGTCAACGGGGAAGACTACACCAAGCTGATCCCAAGCTCAGCTGAAAGCCTGTACCCGGCTAACCCGAACAAGAAGGAAGCCGTTAAGTATATGAACAAGGGCTTGAAGGAACTGGGCGTAAGCAAGTTCAGCTTCAAGATCCTGTCTGACGACACTGACGCCGGCAACAAGACCACTGAAGCCCTGCAGTCCAACTTTGAATCAACCTTTGGCGACAAGGTCAGCGTCAGCGTGCAAAACCTGCCGTTCAAGACCCGTCTGTCCCGGTCAACTGCCGGCAACTTCGACATCGTTGTCTCCGGCTGGAGCGCCGACTTCGCCGACCCAATCTCCTTCCTGGACCTGTTCACTTCCACCAACTCTGAAAACAATGGTAAGTGGAAGAACGCAACTTACGACAAGCTGGTTGCTGACTCCAAGACCACTGCTTCCGCAAGCAAGCGCTGGAGCGATCTGAGCAAGGCTGAAACCATCCTGCTGAAGGATGCCGGGATCTCACCATTGTACTACGACACTAATGTCTGGATGATCCGTCCAAGTGTCAAGAACGTCATCCAAAACCGTGGTACTTGGAACTTTAAGGACGCCTACATCAAGTAATAACAAGCTAGCTAAAGCTTAGAAGAGAACGCCGGAAGGCGTTCTCTTTTTTTCCTGTTTTTTGTCCGTTTTTATTTTTAAAAAGGGGTTGAAAATTAAAAAATACCCGTTATAATTAGGTTTAAGTTATAGCTTTTAATTCTAATCTAATCTATGTTTGTTTTTTAATAAAATGAGGTGCAATTATGAGAAAAGAGAAGTTATTCGCTACCGGCTCAGTTTTGCTCGCCTCAGCTGCGCTTCTGGCAGCCTGTGGCAGCTCATCAAGCAAGTCAAGCTCATCATCCAAGGCCCAGAAGTTGTCCTGGACAGAAGCTGCCGAACTGACGACTATGGACCCGTCCAAGGCCACCGACCGTTACGACGCTGACCAGTTCAATAATGTCATGGAAGGTTTGATCAGGCTGGGCAACAATGCCAAGCCAACCCCAGGGATCGCCAAGAGCTGGAAGGAAAGCTCTGACGGCAAGACCTGGACCTTCAACCTCCGCAAGGGCGCTAAATGGGCCAACGGGGATGAAGTTACCGCCCAGGACTTCGTCTACTCCTGGAGAAGAACGGTCAACCCAAAGACTGCTTCTGAATACGCCTACCTGTTCTCCGGCATCAAGAACGCTGACGCGATCGTTGCCGGCAAGAAGGCGGTCAACACTTTGGGCATCAAGGCTGACGGCAAGTACAAGCTGACAGTGAACCTGGACCGGAGAATCCCATACTTCAAGCTGCTGATGGGCTTCTACATCTTCTTCCCGCAAAACCAAAAGTTCGTGGAAAAGTGCGGGGACAAGTACGGTACGGCTGCCAAGTACGTTCTGTCTAACGGTCCATTCAAGATGACCGGCTGGACCGGGACTAACCTTTCCTGGAAGCTGGTCAAGAACAACAGCTACTGGGACAAGAAGAACGTCAAGCTGGACCAGATCAGCATGAGCGTCCAAAAGACCCAGTCAACCAGCTACAACCTCTACCAAAGCGGCAAGCTGGACGAAACCAACCTGAACGCCCAGCAAAGCAAGCAGCTTAAGGGGTCAACCGGCTGGACTGTAAGAAAGTTTGCTTCTACCAGATACCTGCAATACAACATTGCCAAGGACAAGAACCTGGCCAACGCAAACTTGCGCAAGGCTATCTCCCTGTCCATCAACAAGAAGGCCCTGGCAACGACTGTCGGCGCGGCTAACAGTCCTGCTGTTTCCTTCACGGCTGCCGGGATTACTGACTCAAGCACTGGCAAGGACTTCTCAAGTGAAGTGCAAACCGCTGCTACTAAGGCTGTTCAAGGCTTCGACAAGGCCAAGGCCAAGGAATACTACAAGAAGGCTTTGAAGGAACTGGGCAAGAAGCAAATCACGATCAACCTGCTTGGGGATGACACTGACGACGCCAAGAAGGTTACCGAATTTATCCAAAGTGCCCTGGAATCAACCCTGGGCATGAAGGTCGAAGTTTCCAACGTGCCATTCAAGACCCGTCTGTCCCGGGTATCAAGCTTGAAGTTCGACGTCGTGGCTACTGGCTGGACCGCCGACTTCTCTGACCCAATTTCCTTCCTGGACCTGCTCTCCAAGGGCAACGCCTACAACTACGGGAAGTGGCAGTCAACCATCTACAACAAGAACATTTCCCTGTCTAAGACGACTGGGTCAACCGCAGCCCGCTGGAAGGCTATGGTGGCTGCTGACCGCGCTTTGATCGAAGACCAAGGTGTCACCCCACTGTACTACTCAAACGAAGCTACCCTGGTTAAGACCAGCGTCAAGGGCGTTGTCTTCAACGGTGCCGGCGCACCTTACAACTTCAAGGAAGCCTACATCAAGTAGCCTGGAAATTACAAAATTAAGTTGACAGATTTTTCGAAAACGGAGCCTCGGCTCCGTTTTTGTTTTTCTCTATATATTATTCTGGCTATTTTCTTTTTGTCATATTTTTTGAATTGTCACAGGCTGGGAAATATTTTATAATGAGAGAATGATTAGATGCTGATGAATTGCTAAAAGATGTGTTTTACAAAAAAGTTTTTTGACCAAGAGAGGATAAGACAGTGAGTAATTTTAAAAAGCTTCTGACGGCAACTGTCGCCGTATCCGGCGCCTTCTTGCTGGCGGCCTGCAGCAAGACCGCGACCAAGTCAGCCAAGCCTGTCTCCAGCAGCGGCTATGAAAAGTCAATCAACTGGATGACCACTTCTGAACTGGAAAGCCTGGACCCGGCTAAGGCCGACGATACAGCCAGTGAGGAACAGATCGCCAATACTTATGAAGGCCTCTACCGGCTGGGCGAAAACTCCAAAACCGTTCCGGGCGTGGCTACCAAGAGCACGACCTCTAAAGACGGCTTGACCTGGACCTTTTACTTGAGAAAGGACGCCAAGTGGTCAAACGGGGACCCGGTAACGGCAGAAGACTTCGTTTACGCCTGGCGCCGGCAGGTTGACCCCAAGACTGCCTCCAGCCAGGTCAACAACTACGAAGGCATCAAGAATGCCATCAAGATCTCTGAAGGCAAGAAGAAGCCGTCCAGCCTGGGCGTCAAGGCCGAAGGCAAGTACAAGCTGGTCGTGACTTTTGAAAAGAAGATTCCTTATTTTAAGGTCGTTACGGCCATCAGCTTGAAGCCGCTGGACTCCAAAGCTGTCAAGAAGTACGGCAAGCGCTACGGGACCAAATCCGCCTATGCCGTCTACAACGGGCCTTTCAAGTCCGTGGGCTGGACTGGGTCCAACCTGACCTGGAAGCTGGCTAAGAACCCGTATTATTGGGATAAGAAGGCAGTTAAGCTGGAGACGATCAACTACAGTGTCCAGAAGACCCCGTCAACTGACTACAACCTCTACCAGACCGGGAAGCTGGACGCGGCTATCCTGGATACCCAGGCAGCCAAGAGTATGAAGGGCAAGAAGGGTTACCGGGTTCTGACCTTGGGCAACACTACCTACCTCTGCTACAACTATAAGAAGAAAAAGATCTTCCGTAATGCCAACTTGCGCCGGGCCATCTCCATGGCCATCAACCGCAAGCAGCTCTTGTCCACGATCGGGACTTACAACACCCAGGCCAAGACCTTCTCAGCCACCAACGTGGTCTTAGATGGGAAGAATTTTGCCCAGGAAGCGGAAAGTGCCAACTCCAGCGTGAACAAGTACGTGGAATACGACCTCAAGTCCGCCCGCAGCTACTTCAAGAAGGCCTTGAAGGAACTGGGCGTCAAGAAGGTTTCCTTTACTCTGATGGCTGACGACGACGACAGCTACAAGAAGCAGACGGAATTCATCCAGAGTGCCTTGACTGAGGCCTTTGGCGGCAAGATGACCGTTTCCGTCAACAACCTGCCAAAGACGACCCGGGTTTCCCGGCAAATTGCCAATAATTTTGACGTCGTTTTGGGCGGCTTGACCAGCGACTTCCCGGACCCATACCACTTCCTGGCTTACATGCAGTCAGGGCAGACTTACAACTTCGGCAAGTGGAAGAACAAGGAATATAACAAGGCAGTCAAGGCTTCCTTGACCATGGACAAGACCAAGCGCCGCAAGGCCTTGCTCAAGGCGGAAAAGATCCTGATCGACCAGGAAGCTATCAGCCCGCTTTACCACATGGGCCAGGCCTGGATGATCAGACCAAATATCAAGAACCTGGTCTTCAACGGCGAATACCCAGACTTTAAGACAACTTACGCGGTTAAAAATTAAAATTTAACCGTGGTATAATTGAAAGTTGAGACGTTAGCAATAACGCTCAACTTTTTCTTTATTCCGGGATTTATGTCCGGGAATAGGATATTTTTTGGGCTAAAGGAGGGAGGCCACTAAAGATGTCTGCTGGCTGAAAGTTAAGAAAATTAGTTTTTACAGGAAAAAAGACTAATATTTTTATCTTAGCCGAACACTTATTTAAAAAAGGCCAGTCTAAGTTCCAGATAGACTCAAAAAAGAAAAAAGCAAAGTTTAAGTTAGTTGCCAAATGATGGGAAAAATGGACAAAAAGCCCGTAGCGCTTGACTTTTAGGGGTACAGTTTTATATCATCGTATGGTAATTTCTTTATTTTTTGGTATAATAAGAAAAACATTAAAAATGTAATGCTGATTAAAGCGAAAAAGTGTAAGGAGCAATACTATGGCTAAATACTTACTAAAACGTATTTTCTACATGATCCTCACTTTGTTCCTCGTTGCGACGATTACCTTCTTCTTAATGAAGATGATGCCAGGTTCTCCGTATGCCAACGAAGCAAAGATGACGGCTACCCAAAAGGCAATTATGAACAAGCAATACGGCTTGGACAAACCTGTTATTGAACAATACATCACCTACCTGGCTGGCGCCGCGCATGGTGACTTTGGGATTTCCTTCCAATACAGCAACCAGCCTGTTTCCAGCTTGATCGGGGCGCGTTTGGGTGCTTCAGCTCAATTGGGTCTGCAAGCTCTGGTTGTCGGGGTTATCCTGGGGATCATCATCGGCTCAATCGCGGCCATGAACCAAGGTACTTGGATTGACTCCACCGCGACGATCGTTTCCATCATCGGTAAGTCGGTTCCTAACTTCGTTCTGGCGGTATTGCTTCAATACTACATCGGCTTGAAGCTGGGCTGGTTCCCAATCGCCGGCTGGGGTGAAGCAGCACAGACGATCATGCCGACGATCGCCCTCTCGGTTGGGCCACTGGCCGAAACAGCCAGATTTATCAGAACGGAAATGGTCGACACCTTGAGTTCCGACTACGTTGAACTGGGCAAGGCCAAGGGTCTTAGCCGGATCGAAGTCATCAGAAAGCACACCCTGCGTAACTCAATGATTCCACTGGTTACCTTGATCGGGCCATACGCCGTTGCTTTGATGACTGGTTCAATGGTTATCGAAAATATCTTCAACATTCCTGGGATCGGGGAACAGTTCACCAAGTCAATCTTGACCAACGACTACCCGACTATCATGGGTGTAAGTATGGTTTACTGCTTCGGTTTGGTGGTAATCCTGCTGCTCACTGACATCGTGTACAGTCTGATCGACCCACGGATCAGACTGACTGACTAACGGAAAGCGAGGTTAAAATCAATGGATCAAGACGCAAGTAACGTAAAGATCACACCTGAATCCTTTGAACATGTGGAAAAGGGTGACACGCAAAGCGCGGAACACATTTCAGGTCCCTCACTTTCTTTCATGCAGAACGTGTGGATCAGATTCAAGAGCAACAAGGCAGCCATGATTTCCGCCGTGATCATCATCGTGATGGTGGTTATCGCTTTTGGTTCCAGCTTCTGGATCAACAACTCCAGCTTGGTTAAGTCAGCTCCGCAATACGCCAACCTCCCGGCCAAGTGGAAGGGCTTTGACTGGCTCAACGGCTTGAACGGGAAGATCAAGCAAAACGGCGTTTGGACTGATGCTTACGCTTCAGTGCCAGCTGGCAAGTACTTCGTTGCCGGGACCGACTACCTGGGCCGGTCATTGGCCCAAAGAATCATCTACGGTACCAAGATCTCCTTGATCGTTGCCGTGGTTGCCGCCTTCTTCGACCTGGCCATCGGTGTTACCTACGGGATCATCTCCGGCTGGAAGGGCGGCATGACTGACAACATCATGCAGCGGATCATCGAAATCATTTCTTCAATTCCAACTCTGGTTATCGTTGTTTTGATGCTGGTTGTTTTGAAGCCTGGTATCACTTCCATCATCCTGGCCCTGGCTATTTCATCCTGGACCACGATGGCCCGGCAGATCCGTGCCGAGACACTGTCTTTGAAGAATGAAGAATACGTTCTGGCAGCCCGGTCCTTGGGTGAATCAACCTTTAAGATCGCTACCAAGCACCTGATTCCAAACCTGTCCAGTATCATCATCATTCAAACCATGTACACCATCCCGAGTGCCATCTTCTTCGAAGCCTTCCTGAGTTTCATCGGTATCGGTATTTCCGCGCCTGAAACTTCCCTGGGTGTGCTTTTGAACGAAGGGCAGAAGAACTTCCAGTTCCTGCCATACCAAATGTGGTACCCAGCAGCAGTCCTCTGCGTTTTGATGATTGCCTTCAACCTGCTCGGTGACGGTCTGCGTGATGCCTTCGACCCTAAGGGCCAAAGATAAGGGAGACGAACATATGGCAAATAGAATTTTAGACGTTAAAAACTTAAAGATTGACTTTCACACTTACGCTGGTGAAGTTAAGGCCATTCGTGACGTTTCATTCCACCTTGATGAAGGTGAAACTTTAGCGATCGTTGGTGAATCCGGTTCAGGCAAGTCCGTTACTACCCGGAGCATCATCGGCCTTTTGGCCAAGAACTCCCAGATCATGGGCGGGCAAATCCTCTTCCACGGCAAGGACCTGCTGAAGATTTCCGAAAAGGAATGGCAACAGATCCGTGGTAACCAGATCGCCATGATCTTCCAGGACCCAATGACTTCTTTGGACCCGACCATGAAGATCGGCCAGCAGATTGCTGAACCATTGATCAAGCACAAGGGCGCTTCCAAGAAGGAAGCCTGGGCTAAGGCCTTGGAAATGATGAAGGCCGTTGGTATTCCGAATGCTGAAGAAAGAATCAACCAATACCCGCACCAATTCTCTGGTGGTATGCGGCAAAGAATCGTTATCGCCATTGCCTTGATCTGTGAACCGGAAATCCTTTTGGCCGACGAACCAACCACTGCCTTGGACGTTACTGTGCAAGCTGAAATCCTGGACTTGATGAAGGACTTGCAAAAGAGAGTCAAGACTTCCATCATCTTCATCACCCACGACTTGGGTGTCGTTGCCGGGATGGCTGACCGCGTTAACGTTATGTACGCCGGGGAATTTTTGGAAAAGGGGACGGTTGACGAAATCTTCTACAACCCACAACACCCTTACACTTGGGGCTTGATCAACTCCATGCCGACCCTGACCAGTGAAAAGCTGGAATCAATTCCAGGGACCCCGCCAGACTTGCTTGATCCGCCAAAGGGCGACCCATTTGCCCCGAGAAACAAGTACGCGATGAAGATCGACGCGCAAATGAAGCCGCCGTTCTTCAAGGTTTCAGAAACCCACCAAGCTGCTACCTGGCTCCTGCACCCAGACGCGCCAAAGGTTACTCCGCCTGATGAAATCGTGCGTCGCTGGGAACACTACAAGGAACTGCAAGCAGCTGACAAGGATTAAAGGAGAAGCAGAATATGCCAGAAGAAAGAAAAAAGATTTTAGAGGTCAAGCACTTGAAGCAATACTTCAAGAACGGACGCACCGTCACCAAGGGTGTCGACGACGTCAGCTTCGACATCTATGAAGGTGAAGTCTTCGGCCTGGTTGGTGAATCAGGTTCTGGTAAGACCACCACTGGCCGGTCAATTTTGCAGCTGTACAAGCCAACGGCCGGTGAAGTCCTCTTTGAAGGCAAGGATGTGACCAAGCTGCATGGCCGCGACGAGCAATTGGCTTTCCGCCGCGACGCGCAGATGATCTTCCAGGACCCATACGCTTCCCTTAACCCAAGAATGACGGTTGAAGACATTATCGCGGAAGGGCTGGACATCCACCACTTGGTTAAGGACAAGGCGGAACGGCGCAAGCGGGTCGAAGACCTGCTGGAAACGGTTGGTTTGAACCGTAACCACGCTTCCCGTTTCCCACACGAATTCTCCGGTGGTCAGCGGCAAAGAATCGGGATCGCCCGGGCCCTGGCCGTTGAACCGAAGTTCATCGTGGCCGACGAACCTATTTCAGCCTTGGACGTGTCCATTCAAGCCCAGGTTGTCAACTTGATGATCGACTTGAAGAAGGAACGTGACTTGACTTACCTCTTCATCGCCCACGACTTGTCCATGGTTAAGTTCATCTCTGACCGGATCGGGGTTATGCACTACGGTAAGCTGCTGGAAGTCGGCGATGCTGACGAAGTTTACGACCACCCGCTGCACGACTACACCAAGAGTTTGATCTCTGCCGTACCGCAACCAGACCCGGAAATCGAACGGTCCCGGAAGCGGATCGACTACGAATACGGCAAGTTCGAAGGCGATGGCAAGGACGACCAACGGTCCATGCACGAAATCCGTCCAGGCCACTTTGTTAAGTGTACTGACGATGAAGTTGCCTACTACGAAAAGGTTGCCCAAAGCTACGAAAAGTAGTTTGATAAAGCAAATAAAAAAAGAGAGCTCCAGCGAGCTCTCTTTTTTGTTTTGCGTTTTTTTGCGTTCTTTTTTACTGATCAGGATAACCTGTCTATGATATAATTATGGCAAGATAACAGTACTGCCTGCGGGCAGCTCGCGAATTAGGGGGTATTTATGATGGAAAATGCAAATGTAACAATTGACCGCTCGGCCTTGAAGGCCGCGGCTAAGAGTAAGTTAAAAGGCAAGTGGGGCTGGGCAGTTGGCCTGACTTTCATGACCGCTGTCTTCTCCGGGATTTTCAACGGGGTGCCGGCTGGCTTTACGGCCGTGCAGGGGACTGACCTCAGTGTCGTTTCAGTAAGCACGAGCGTAGTTGGCTCACTGTTAAGCGCCTTGATCGTTGCCGGGGTAACCTATACCTACCTGCACCTGGTCGACAAGGATGAGAAGACTAATATCTTCACCGGGATTTTTTCCGGCTTTACCAACAGCCGCTTTCTGCCGACCTTTTTAACCACCTTCTTGACCATGTTCTTTACTGCCATGTGGACTCTGCTGCTGGTTATTCCAGGGATCATCAAGGCCCTCAGCTACGCCATGGCGCCGTATATCTTGAAGGACATGCTGGATGCGGGCAAGGAACCAGCGCCAACTGAAGCTATTACTAAGAGCCGGGAGTTGATGAATGGGCACAAGTGGGAACTGTTCGTCTTCGAATTGAGCTTTATCGGCTGGTACATTTTGGCCGCCTTGTCCTTGGGGATCGGCTTTCTCTGGCTGGTGCCTTACTACAACGCGGCTCACGCTGAGTTCTACCGGACTTTGGCCGGCGACCAGTTTAAGAGCAAGGATTAAGTTTTAGTCTAAAGCAAAATTACATGAAAAAACCGCTCAAGTTCTGTTAGAGAACTGAGCGGCTTTTTCGTGTTTAATCCCGGTGAAGGGCGGCAATGACCAGGCCCAGCATGACGAGCGAGATCAGGCCGATGATAATCAGCGTACCCATTAGGCTAATGAGTCCCAAGGAGCAAGTTCAACAGGAGTTGAAGAGAGCAACTCTTGTTGGTCCTTGGTCAAGTATTTCTTGTGGACAACGACTTCGTAGACGTATTCCTTGAACCAGTTGTGGCTCATGACGAAGAAGCCCTTTTCCCCGGACTTGTCGCCCCAGGAGTTTTCCACCTTCCATTGGCGGATGTCGCCCTTATCTTCGTCAACCCCGACCAGGGTCATGGCGTGGGAAACTTCACCAACGCCGGTTGCCAGGCGGTCAGCCTTGGACAGGCTAAGGTCGACGGCAAAGAGGTCTTCCAGCTTGTAGAGGTCAGTGTCCAGGTAGCCGGTCTTGCGGTCCATTTGGCGCAGGACGTCGTTGCCGAACCAGACAGCTTCCCCGTCCTTTAATTGGGCAACAGCGGCTTGTTCCAGGTATTCCATCGGCACGTTCAAGAAGAGGATCGGGCTGCCGCCTTCAACGTTGTCTTCAGCACCCAGGTGGTAGAGCTTGCCGTATTCGTGGTCTGGGGCGTTGGTCAAGACCACGTAGTCGTCCAGGTCGACGTCAAAGTACTTGTTGAAGAAGGAGACTGGGGTTAAGTTCTTTTCCAGGTGGTAGTTCTTGTCGTCGTCTCTGTATTCCAGGTCAAAAGTCTTTGGCGGTTCACCAACGGCGATGGCGACCATCCGGTAGATTTCGTTTAAGAAGGTCTTGCGGGCCTTTTCCAGCCCTTCCTGGTCACCTGCTTGAGCCAGGCGGCGCAAGGCCAGGGCGTCTTTTCTTTCCTTGTCAGCCAGGGCGCTGGCCAAGCCGTCAGTAGCGGAAGTGTTGAAGCTTTCCGGCATAACGTAGCTTGGCACGACACCGTACTTCTTGACCAAAGAGATGGCCATGTGCCATTGGCCGCCGTCGTGGCCGGCGAAGTCGAAGTAGCTGCGGACTTCCCGGTCATCTAATGGCTTATCAGCGGTTTCGATCACTTTTTCATAGAAGAGGTTGGCTCTTTCCAGCTTGTCCCAGAAGAAGTTGTAGCTTTGGGACAGGGTGAAGTTCTTGGCCTTGTGCTTGGCGCCGAAGTTGTGGCGCAAGACGTTCAAGGTTGAGAAAAGCCAGCAGCGGCCGGACTGCTTTTGGTTGGTGACGTTGTCCGTTGGCAATTCAGTTGAAAAGACCCGGGTCAAGCGGCCAGCCACGCGTTCGTTGTAGGAAGCTTCCAGAACCCCGCTTCTGGCGGCAGCGCGGGCGATGACTTGGTTCTTCGGGTCAGCATTGAAATTGGCGCTGAATTCTGCCAATTCCTGCAGAGTTAATTCATGACTCATGTTTTTTTCTCCTTTTGTTTTAATATTAATAAGTCAATGTTAACATACCTGCTTAAATCAAGGAATCCCAAGGATCAAGTTCGATCGGCTGGCTCTTGAGCAGGTCCAGGATTTCAGCTGGCACGTGCTTCTTTTGCACGGCGACCTCGTAGGTGTATTCTCTGAACCAGTCAGCGCTCATGGTGAAGTAGCCCTTTTCCCCGGACTTGTCGCCCCATGAGTTTTCCACCTTCCATTGCCGGACTTGCCCGCCGTCCACGTCAACGCCGACCAGGGCCATGTCGTGGGAAGATTCCCCGATCCCGGTCGCCAGGCGGTCAGCCTTGGACAAGTGGCTGTCAATGTCCAAAAGCTGGTCCAGCTGGTAGAGATCCAGGTCCATGAAGCCGGTCTTGCGGTCCATCTGCCGGCCAACATCATTGCCGAACCAAACAGCTTCCCCGTCCTTCAGCTGGGCAATCGCCGCGTCTTCTAGGTATTCCATCGGCACGTTGATAAAGAGGTTAGGGTAGCCGCCCTTAATGTTGTCTTCAAAGCCCAGGTGCAAGACCCGGTTCATTTCATGGTCTGGGGCATTCGCCAAAACCACATAGTCGTCCAGGTCGGTCGCGCAGTACTTTTGGTAGAACTGAACCGGAGTCAAGCCCTTGTCCAAGTGGTAGTTCTTGTCGTCGTCTCTGAATTCCAGGTCAAAAGTCTTCGGCGGTTCACCTAAGGCCGTAGCCATGATCCGGTAGATCTGGCTTAAAAAGTCGGTCCGGGCCGCTTCCAGCTTTTCCTGGTCGCCTGCTTGCGCCAGCCGGCGCAGGGTCAAAGCGTCTTTTCTTTCCTTGTCGGCCAAAACCGTGTCCAAAGCCTGGCTGTGGTTGCTGTTGAAGCTTTCCGGCATGGCGTAAGTTGGCACTACCCCGTATTTGGAGATGAGGGAAGCCGCCATGTGCCACTGGCCGCCATCAGTCTGGCACCAGTCAAAGTAGCCGCGGACCGTCCGGTCATCTAAAGGCCGGTCAGCTGTAGCAATGATCCGGTCGTAGAAGTAGTTGGCCCGTTCAATCTTGTCCCAGAAGAAGTTGTAGCTCTGGGAGAAGGTGAAGTTCTTAGCCTTGTTGGCCTTGCCAAAATTGTGCCGGACCACGTTCAAGGTTGAAAAGAGCCAGCAGCGGCCGGATTGCTGCTGGTTGGTGACATTGTCAGTGTCCAGCTCGATGGAAAAAGTCCGGTTCAACCGCTGGCTGACGGCCGGGTTGTAGGCTGCTTCCAAGAGGCCGCTGCGTCTGGCGGCCCGGGAAATTACTTGATTTTTAGGATCAGCGTTGAAGTCCCGGCTGAAGGACTCCAGCAGCTGGGGGCTTAATTCGTGTGACATGAAAAATCTCCTTTAGCAATAGATGATTACAGAATAATCTTACGCTAAAGAGGACAAAAAAAGAAGCCCTCGCGGGCTTCTCTAAGCACTCTGAGCTTATTCGATAGTAATCGTGTCTTCGTTTTCTTCTGGAGCGGCCTTTGGCAGGGTAACCGTCAAAACGCCCCCGTCAAGCTTGGCGCTGATGCCTTTCTTGTCAACGTTCGGCAGGCTGAAGCTTCTGGAAACTGACCCTTCGCTGCGTTCCTGGCGCAGGAGGTTCTTCTTCTTGTCGCTGTCATCCTTGAAAGTGCTGCGGTGGCCGGAAATCGTCAAAATCCCGTCAGTGTAGGAGAGGTGGATATCATCCTTGCTCATCCCCGGTACGTCGACCTTGAGGGTGTATTCGTGCTCATCTTCAGCAAGGTCTGATTGCAAAATGTTTCTGAAAGCGTGGCTGTCCAAGAAGTCCTTGGAGTTGTCAAGCCAGCCGCCCATGTGATCGAACAAGTCGTTGTAACGGTTCATTAAATCATTAGTCATAATCTAAAACTTCCCTTCAACAAATTATTCAAATGCCTTTTACAAACAGAGGCGGGGAGAGAAGCGGTGGAGCCGCTTTCTTTCCCGACAACTATATTATAGTCCCTTTTGGGAAAAATGGCGTATTTAGCACTCAACTTTTTTGACTGCTAAATAAATTTTTTGGCAAAAAAGCCTGGGCGGGCTATAATGATTTAAAAATGGAAGTGAAAGGCGACTGGCAAGCATGGTATATTATCAGAAAATGACCCCCGAGGGCTACAAGCAGATTGAAGACGAGATCGCGGCCTTGAAGGCGGACCGGCCCCGCCGGGTGCAGAACCTGAAGGAGGCCCGGGCCCTGGGCGACTTGTCTGAAAACACTGAATATTCAACCGCGAAAAGAGAACTCCGCCACCTGGACAGCCGGGTCCGCTACTTGAACAAGCAGCTGAAATACGCGGAAGTCATCGAAACGGTCAACGACGGCAAGGTCAACCTGGGCAAGCAGGTGGAAATCCGCTATGAAGACGACCAGGAAGTTGAAGAATACCGGATCGTCGGCCGGATGGAAGAGGCCGTAGGGGACGGGAAACTGCCCTTTGATTCGCCTTTGGGCCACGCTTTGATGAAGCACAAGGCCGGAGACCGGGTGACGGTTGAAGCCCCGATGGGGGACTATGAAGTGACCATTTTGTCGGTCAAGTAGCAAACAGCAGAAGAAAATATATAGATAAGAAAAAACCGTTTCGCCAGGCGAAACGGTTTTTGTGTTAATATTTTTTACCGTCTTACAGGGTCCATGGGTCTTGCAAAACGATGGTTTGTTCCCGGTCTGGGCCGACAGAAACAGTCACGACAGGGATGCCAGTGATTTCACTGATCCGCTTGACGAAGGCCTGGGCCTTTTCTGGCAGGTCTTCCCAGCTCTTGGCGCCGGTGATGTCTTCTTCCCAGGCTGGCAGTTCTTCGTAAACTGGCTGGCAGGCTTCAACTTCCTTCAAGCTGGCTGGGTAGTAGTCAATTTGCTTGCCGTTTAAGTCGTAGGCCACGCAGATCTTGATCTTGTCAAAGCCGCTGAAGACGTCCAGCAGGTTCAAGCTCAAGGCGTTGATGCCGGCTACGCGCTTAGCGTGACGGAGGGCAACTGAGTCAAACCAGCCAACCCGGCGCGGACGGCCAGTAACAGTACCGTATTCGTGGGCGATGTCCCGGATCTTGTCGCCGGTTTCATCGTGCAGTTCAGTTGGGAACGGGCCGGCACCAACTCTGGTAGTGTAGGCCTTGCAGATGCCCAGGACAGTCTTGATCCGGTTGGCCCCGATCCCGCTGCCGGAAGCGATCCCGCCGGAAACTGAGTTAGAGGAACTTACGAATGGGTAGGTACCCTGGTCGATGTCCAGCATGATCCCTTGGGCACCTTCAAAGAGGACCTTTTCGTCCTTGTCCAGGGCGTCGTTGACGTAGAGGGAAGTGTCGCAAACGTACTTGGCGATCCGCTTGCCGTATTCAACGTACTTGTTGTAGATTTCGTCAAAGTCCATGGCTGGCTTGCCGTAAACCTTGGTGAAGAGGGCGTTCTTGCTTTCCAGGTTGAAGCGGAGTTTTTCCGCAAAAGTTTCCGGATCGATCAGGTCGCAAACCCGGATGCCGATTCTGGAAGCCTTGTCCATGTAAGTTGGCCCGATCCCGTTCTTGGTGGTGCCGACCTTCAGGCTGCCCTTGGCTTCTTCTTCATAAGTGTCTTGCATTACGTGGTAAGGCATGATGACGTGAGCGCGGTTGGAGATCTTCAAGTTGCTGGTGTCGATCCCGCTCTTTTCCAAGTTGTCCAGTTCGCCCAGGAGGACTTCAGGGTTGATAACCACCCCGTTGCCGATCACGGCGCCCAGTTTAGCCGCGAAGATCCCGGATGGAATCAAGCGCATCTTGAATTCCTTGCCGTCAAAGTCGATCGTGTGGCCAGCGTTGTTACCGCCGTTAGCGCGAACTGACAGGTCTGCCGTCGTTCCTAAAAAGTCTGTAATCTTACCCTTGCCTTCGTCGCCCCATTGGCTGCCGACAACTGCGATTGATGTCATTTTTTCACCTCAAAAAATATTTCGTAGAACTTACGTTAGAAAGGTTAGCATTTACCGGACAATTAGTCAACAGGAAATCCGAATAATATTTTTAGAACGTTCGTGAATGGTTCGAATAAGTCTTGACTTTTAAGAGAAATGTCAGTAAAGTATCAAAGGTACTTTAAAAAAGGAGCTGGCAAAAAATGAGCAATTATTTCAGCATGGAAGCTTTTGACTATGATGATATCCAACTGGTGCCCAACAAGGCCATCGTGAAGAGCCGGAAGGAATGCGACACGAGCGTCAAGTTTGGAAACCGAACTTTCAAGATCCCAGTCGTTCCCGCCAACATGGAAAGCGTCATTGACGAAGACCTGGCAATCTGGCTGGCCCAAAATGGCTATTACTATGTCATGCACCGCTTCCAGCCCGAAAAGCGGGCCGACTTCATCAAGATGATGCATGAGAAGGGACTTTTTGCATCGATTTCCGTCGGCATCAAAGACGATGAATATGACTTCATCGACGAACTGGTGGAAAAGGACTTGATCCCGGAATACACCACGATCGACGTGGCTCACGGGCACTCAGTCTACGTGATCGACATGATCAAGTACATTAAGGAAAAAATGCCGGATACCTTCCTGACGGCCGGCAACGTGGCAACGCCGGAAGCCGTCCGGGAACTGGAAAATGCCGGCGCGGACGCTACCAAGGTCGGGGTTGGCCCGGGCAAGGCCTGCATCACCAAGCTCAAGACCGGTTTCGGGACTGGCGGCTGGCAGCTGGCTGCCCTCAGAATGTGCAGCAAGGTGGCCAGAAAGCCTTTAATCGCTGACGGGGGGATCCGCCACAACGGTGACATCGCCAAGTCTGTCCGCTTCGGGGCCAGCATGGTCATGATCGGGTCAATGCTGGCCGGGCATGAAGAGTCCCCGGGCAACATGATCAAGATCGACGGCAAGACTTACAAGCAGTACTGGGGTTCAGCCAGTGAAGTGCAAAAGGGCGCCTACCGCAACGTTGAAGGCAAGCAGATGCTGGTCCCTTACCGGGGCAGCATCGCTGACACCTTGGAAGAAATGAAGGAAGACCTGCAGTCTTCCATCTCTTATGCTGGTGGCCGGGACCTGGAATCAATCAAGCGGGTCGACTACGTGATCGTTAAGAACACGATCATGAACGGCGACTATTAAACTGAATTTTTGTAAAAAGAGGCTGAGGCCTCTTTTTATTTTTGCTTTTATTTTCTGTTCGCTTGCTTTTCAGAACAAAAGTTCGATATAATTTATTAGAACAAACGTTCAAGAAAGAAGTGGATTTTGATGTACGATTACCGCTATGAGCCCCACCGGGTTATTTTCATGATCGACAACAAATCTTTCTATGCCTCCTGCGAGGCCCTGCGCCTGGGCTTGAACCCGATGGAAGTCGCTTTAGCCGTCGTGTCCCAGCAGGCGGGGACTGACTGGGGGTCAGGCTTGATTATGGCTGCCTCGCCTTTAGCCAAGAAAAAGTACGGCTTGAGCAATGTCATGCGGGCCAGAGACTTGCCGCCTAAAGACCAGGCCCCGGACCTGATGCTGGTTGAGCCGCATATGAATCTTTACATCAAGCGAAGCATGGAGGTTTTGCAGATTTTCCGCAAGTACGCGGCAGATGAGGATATCCATGTCTATTCGATCGATGAAAGCATGATCGATATGACTGAGTCCTGGCACCTGTTTGGGGATGACCTTTATCTGGTGGCCCGGAAGATTCAAAAAGACATTCACGACAGCCTGGGCCTGTACACGACTTGCGGGATTGGGGAGAACCCCCTTTTGGCCAAGCTGGCCATGGACATTTCCGCCAAGCACCGGACTTCGATGATTGCCTGCTGGCACTATATTGACGTGCCCGATACTATCTGGAAGATTCCCAAGCTGGAAGACGTTTGGGGGATCAATGTCAAGACGGCCAACCGCCTGCGCCGGCTGGGGATCAACAACATGTATGACCTGGCCCACAGCGATCCGGCTGTTTTGAAGAAGGAGTTCGGAGTGATCGGCGACCAGCTTTTTGCCATGAGCTGGGGGGTGGACCGGAGCATCATCAAGCAGAAGTACCGGCCCAAAAGCAAAAGCTACGGAAACTCCCAAATCTTGAACCGGGACTATGAAGACCAGCGGGAAATTGAGATCGTCATTCAGGAAATCGGCGACCAGGTCGCGGCCAGAATCCGGGCCCAGCATCTACTGGCTGGCCGGGTCAGCCTTTATGTCGGTTACGCTGACTACGAGGCAGATCCAGCTGGCTTCAGCATTCAAGAGAAGATCACGCCGACTGATATTTCCAGCGATTTGGTGGCCAAGCTCTGGGCCCTTTTCAGAAGAAAGTGGCGGGGGCAGGCGGTCAGACGGCTGGGGGTGACCTACAGCAATTTAGCGCCGGCCGGCTGCCAGCAGCTGACCTTTTTCCTGCCGCCAGCCGAGCAGATCAAGCAGCAGAAGCGGGATCAGGTGGTCGACAAATTACGGAAGAAGTATGGTTTTGCCAGTGTCGTCAGAGCTTCCAGCCTTTTGCCAGGGGCCACGGCAATTGCCAGAAGCCGCTTGGTCGGCGGCCACAATGGGGGCAACGCCTATGAGTAAGGAGTTTGACCAGCGGGTGACGGATTTTTTCGCCCATTATCAGGACCGGGGGATGAAGAAGTGGGCGGGCTTTTTCCTAAGTGACCACACGGCCAGGATCAATAAAGAGACAAGGCAGAAAAGCGTGCCCGACCGGGCGGAAATGAGCAGGGAAGAGTGCGGGAAAGTGCTGGGAGCCGCTTTTGGCAACCAGCACCCGGTGGCCGTCCAGCTGAAGGAAGTGGATGAAAACGGAGACCGGCCGGAGGAAATAGTTGGCTTTGTCCGGGGCTACGTGGAAGACAAGGTGGTGATTGGCGACAAGGCTATTGCGCTAGACGACTTGCGCTGCGTCCTGCTTTTAAGTGATTAAGGATAAAAAAGAAGCCCCGCTTCATGGTGAAGGAGGCTTCTGATGTTTATCTGTGTTTAATTGCAAAAGTTATTTTTCGTCGAGGCCCTTTTTGCCCTTGAAGATCAAGTTCAAAAGGACGGAAGAGATTGAGGCGATGACGATCCCGTTTTCCAGGAAAAGCTGCAGTTCACTTGGCAGAGCCTGGAAGATGGTTGGGTAGACGGAAACGCCTAAGCCCAGACCCAGGGAGATGGCCACGATCAAGAGGTTATGGTTGTCGCTGAAGTCGACCTTGAGCAGCATCTTGATCCCTTGTACGGCGATGGAGGAGAACATGACCACCATGGCCCCGCCTAAAACGGCCGTTGGCATGATGGTGACCAGGGCGCCGACTTTTGGCAAAAGGCCCATGGCCATCAAGAGGCCGGCTGCCCAGTAGATCGGCCGCTTGGACCGGATGCCGGATAATTGCAGGAGGCCGACGTTCTGGGAGAAGGTGGTGTAAGGGAAGGTGTTGAAGAGGCCGCCGAAAATCTGGGCCAGCCCTTCAGCCCGGTAGCCCCGCTTGAGGTCATCTTCCGTGATGTCCTTGCCTAAGAGGTCGCCTAAGGCGAAGAAGACGCCGGTTGATTCAACCATGGAGACCAGGGCGATGATCATCATAGTCAAGCTGGATGACCATTCAAACTTCGGCAAGCCGAAGTAGAAGAACTGCGGGAAGTGCAGCCAGGCAGCTTCAGAAACCGGGGTCAAAGAAACCATGCCCAGGCAGGCGGCCAGGAGAGTGCCGACGATGAGGCCGATCAAGACGGAGATTGAGGCGATGAAGCCCTTGGCGAAGGCTTGCAGAGCCACGATCACTAAGATAGTGACGAAGCCGACCAGGAGGTT
Source organism: Lactobacillus delbrueckii subsp. bulgaricus (assembly GCF_046938665.1). Taxonomy (GTDB): domain Bacteria; phylum Bacillota; class Bacilli; order Lactobacillales; family Lactobacillaceae; genus Lactobacillus; species Lactobacillus delbrueckii_C. The sequence continues at coordinate 181,442 of NZ_JBKZCD010000003.1, read as the reverse complement.
CTTCGGGTCACCGAAGTCCTTGGCAGTGGCTGACCCGCCGCCCAGGTTCTGGATGCCGACCGGGATCAAGGTCAAGCCGATAGTGGTGATCAAGGTCCCGGTGACAACTGGCGGGAAGAGCTTTTTGATTTTGGAAAAGACTCCGGCGATGAGGAAGACGAAGACCCCGGCCACGATGATTGATCCGTACATGGTGCCGATGGAGTACTTCTGCCCGATCATTTCCAAAGGAGCAACAGCCTGGATGGCGCAGCCTAAAACGACTGGCAGGCCGATCCCGAAGTAGCGGTTGCGCATCAGCTGCAAGAGGGTGGCCAGGCCGCACATGAAGATGTCGATGGAGACCAGGTAGGTCAATTGCTCTGAGTTAAAGTGCAGGGCATTGCCGATCAGGATTGGGACCGCCACGGCCCCGGAGTACATGGCCAAAAGGTGCTGCAGGCCCAGGACGAAAGAGCGGCCTTGTGAAGGTTCTTGTGTTTGATCCATTTTTAGTAAATAACTCCCACTGTCAAAAATTAATTGAAGATGACTTGCCCGTCGGCGAATTCCTTGATGCTGGCCAAAGCTTCCAGGTGGTAGCCATGGTCAACCAGCCAGTCGTGGCCGCCCTGGAAGGCCTTTTCCACGACAACGCCCACGCCGACTACTTCAGCGCCGGCTTGTTCAGCCAGGGAGATCAGGCCCTTGGCTGCTTCGCCGTTGGCCAGGAAGTCATCGATGACTAAGATGCGGTCATTGGCATCAAGGAACTTGGCTTCAACAGAAATGGTGTTGGTCACTTGCTTGGTGTAGGAGAAGACTTCCGCGGTGTAGACGGCGTCAGTGACGGTTGAAGGCTTCTTCTTTCTGGCAAAGACCATCGGCACGCCCAGGCAGTAGGCAGCCATGATGCCGGGAGCGATCCCGCTGGCTTCAGCGGTAAGGACCCGGGTGACGCCAGCATCCTTGAAGAGGCGGGCGAATTCCTGACCCAGGGTCATCATCAATTGGGGATCGATCTGGTGGTTCAAGAATGAGTTGACCTTCAAGACGTCGCCTGGTAAAACGACGCCATCCTTCTTAATGCGTTCTTCTAAAAGTTCCATGTGACTCCTTCCGAGAAAAGAAAAAGGCTCCTTTTACCAAACTAGGCAAAAGAAGCCGCGCCGGCAATCCCGGCCCTTCTTCACCTATAGTCCGGAGTTTACGGCTCCGGGTAGAGACTGCTGCCCGTATTGCAGCGATATATAAGCAGAAACATTTGTTAAGTTATTGCTAAATCTTACAGCAAAAACCGAATTAATTCAATCGGATTCGCTGAAAAATTGCTAATCTGGCGCAAAAAGTCCTAAAAGATTAAAAAAATTAGTGAAAGATTCGCTTTTTGTTGACCTGGCGGTGAAAAACGTGTAAAGTTGATTAATTAAAAAGTATCAACGATTGTTTGAAAGGATGAAATCATGTCTTTGTGGGAAACCAAATTTGCTAAAGAAGGTATTACTTTTGACGACGTGCTCTTGATTCCAGCTGAAAGTCACGTTCTGCCGAACGAAGTTGACTTGTCAACCCAGCTGGCACCAAACTTGAAGCTGAACATTCCTTTGATCTCCGCTGGGATGGACACGGTGACCGAAGGCAGAATGGCGGCAGCCATGGCCAAGATGGGTGGCCTTGGGGTAGTCCACAAGAACCTTTCAATTCAAGCGCAAGCTGACGAAGTCCGTCTGGCTAAGAACACTCCGGTAACTGCCGAAGACACCCACGCTGCCGTTGACAAGGATGGCAAGCTCTTGGTAGCTGCTGCTGTCGGCGTAACCAGCGACACTTTTGAAAGAGCAGAAGCCCTGTTTGAAGCCGGTGCTGACGCGATCGTCATCGACACGGCCCACGGCCACTCAGCGGGCGTTTTGCGCAAGATCAAGGAAATCCGCGACCACTTCCCGCACAACACTTTGATTGCCGGCAACGTGGCAACTGCTGAAGGCACCCGGGCCTTGTTTGAAGCTGGCGTTGACGTAGTCAAGGTTGGTATCGGGCCTGGCTCAATCTGCACCACCAGAGTGGTTGCCGGTGTCGGCGTGCCGCAATTGACTGCTATTTACGACGCGGCTGACGTAGCCCGGGAATTTGGCAAGCCGATCATCGCTGACGGCGGGATCAAGTACTCAGGTGACGTGGTTAAGGCTTTGGCTGCCGGCGGCAACGCGGTTATGCTGGGCTCCATGCTGTCAGGTACTGAAGAAGCTCCAGGGGACGTGCAGCAAGGTGCTGACGGTCGTCTGGTTAAGTCCTACCGTGGTATGGGGTCAGTTGGCGCCATGTCCCAGCAGCACGGCTCAAGCGACCGTTACTTCCAAGGCGGCGTGAACGAAGCCAACAAGCTGGTGCCAGAAGGCATCGAAGCTGTTGTTTCCTACAAGGGTACGGTAAGCAACGTTGTTTACCAGATCCTTGGTGGCCTGCGGTCCGGTATGGGCTACTGCGGGGCTGAAAACATCGACAAGCTGATTGAAACCGCCCAATTCGTCCGCATTTCAAACGCCGGCCTGCGTGAATCCCACCCGCACGACGTGATGATGAGCAAGGCCGCACCTAACTACGGAGGCATCGACTTCTAATGGCAAAAATCGACTTAAGCAATTTTGACAAGATCATCGTCCTGGACTTCGGCAGCCAGTACAACCAATTGATCACCCGCCGGATCCGTGACTTTGGCATCTACTCAGAACTTTTGCCGCACACGATTACGGCAGAAGAAGTGAAGCAGATCGCTCCTAAGGGGATCATCTTCTCCGGCGGCCCGAACTCAGTTTATGATGAAAACGCCCTGGACGTTGACCCGGAAATTTTTGAACTGGGGATTCCGATCTTGGGTATCTGCTACGGGATGCAACTGATGACCCAGAAGCTGGGCGGGACGGTTGAAAAGGCCGGGGAAGCTGAATACGGCTCAGCCCACATCGAAGTCAAGGAAGCTGACAGCCCGCTTTACAAGGGCCTGCCAGAAAAGCAGGTTGTCTGGATGAGCCACGGGGACTTGGTAACCAAGGTGCCAGAAGGCTTTGAAGTTCTGGCTTCAAGCAAGAACTGCCCGATCGCTTCCATGGCTGACCCAGCCCGGAAGTTCTACGCAATCCAGTTCCACGCTGAAGTCCGCAACTCAGAATACGGCTTGGACATTCTGCGCCGCTTTGCCTTTGACGTCTGCGGGGCCAAGGACAACTGGACCATGGACGACTTTATCAAGCTGTCTGTTGACTCAATCAGAGAAGAAGTCGGCGACGCTAATGTGATCCTGGGGATCTCCGGCGGGGTTGACTCCAGCGTTACGGCTACCCTTTTGCACAAGGCAATCGGCAGCCAATTGACGGCGATTTTTGTCGACCACGGCTTGCTTAGAAAGAACGAAAGCGATGAAGTTATGGCCGCTCTTAAGGAAGGGCTGGGCGTAAACATCGTCAGAGTTGATGCTAAGGACCGCTTCATGTCCAAGCTGGCCGGGGTAACCGACCCAGAAAAGAAGCGGAAGATCATCGGCAACGAATTCGTGCAAGTCTTCAATGACGAAGCCAAGAAGATCAAGGACGCCAAGTTCCTGGCCCAAGGGACCTTGTACACTGACGTGATTGAATCAGGGACCGACACGGCCCACACGATCAAGAGCCACCACAATGTCGGGGGCTTGCCGGAAGACATGCAGTTCAAGCTGATTGAACCGCTGCGGCAATTGTTCAAGGACGAAGTCCGGGTCTTGGGTGAAAAGCTGGGTCTGCCACATGACTTGGTATGGCGGCAGCCGTTCCCAGGTCCTGGCCTGGCTATCCGGGTGATCGGGGAGATCACTGAAGAGAAGCTGCGGATCGTCCGGGACGCGGACGCGATCTTGCGGGAAGAAGTCAAGAACGCTGGCTTGCAGGAAAGCATTTGGCAATACTTTGTTGCTTTGCCAGGGATGCGGAGCGTCGGGGTCATGGGTGACGGCCGGACTTACGACTACGCTGTCTGCATCCGGGCCGTTACGTCAATTGACGGGATGACAGCTGACTTTGCCCAGATTCCATGGGATGTTCTGCAGAAGATCTCCGTGCGGATCGTCAACGAAGTTAAGCAGGTTAACCGCGTACTGTACGACGTGACGAGCAAGCCGCCGGCAACTATTGAATACGAATAAAAAAGCGGAATTTTCTCCGCTAGGGAAACTACCTGGTTATTGCCAGGTAGTTTTTTCTTGTGGAAAAATGCGGATTTTTTGACACCAAATATGACACCAGATAGAATAGTGTAAAAATGGTACGCAAAGTTGTCGAGGAGGAAACGAAGCATGAAGACAATAGATGATTATCTGGCTCTTCCATACAGACTTGAACTTGTACCTGATCCAGATGAAGGCGGTTATGTTGCCAGCTATCCAGAATTGCCTGGATGCATTACTAGCGGGGAAAGTCTAGAAGCTGCCGCGGAGAACGCGGAGGACGCTAAAAAAGCGTGGCTGGAAGCCGCGCTGGAGGATGGTATTGAGATAGCAGAGCCGGCATCTCTGGATGACTATTCCGGGCAATTTAAGCTGCGGATTCCCAAGAGCCTGCACCGCTCACTTGCTGAACACTCTAAACGCGAAGGTGTCAGCATGAACCAATATTGTGTCTATTTGCTGTCTAAGAATGACGCGCTGGAAGAAAGAAATAGAGCTTGATGTTGTAAACTACCTGGTTATTGCCGGGTAGTTTTTTGTTGTAAAAAATGAAAGAATTCACTTAACTTTTTTATTTTTTAATATATACTTAACATATGGAAACGTGGGGGAGAATTTTAAAAAGGTCGTGAGTGTTTTGTATTATTCAGATTTTATCAAGGGTAACCGGGTTAGGTTTATCACAATCATTCTTTTAGTTATTGGCGGCAGCGCGCTTCTTGCCGGCAACAATGCTTTGCTAACGCTGCTGGGGGACAGCTTGCGCAAAGGAAACCTGCTGCTTTTCGTGTCAATTATCGGGATCAATGTTGTGGTTGATTCCATCGGCAGCAGCCTGTCTTATAGAGCCAATTACTTGTATGATAAACAGACTCAGGAGTATTTCCACAAACTTCGGTCTGCTGAAGTGGAAAAAATCTACAACAGTGGTAACAAGGCAGCAAAAGTTTCTAGCGTTCAGAACAGTTTGACCCAAGATTTAAACATGCTGGGTGAAAATTTCCTGGCTCCATGGCTGAAAATTGCTGCTTGTGGATTGGATGTAGTCCTTTCCTCAATCATCGTCTTTACCTACAGCTGGCTTTTATTGCTGGTAATTCTGGCCCTTGCAGTCTTGATGTTTTTCATGCCACGATTTTTATCTCCAGCTTTGCAAAAGGCTACGGATGATATTTCTAATGAAAACAAGCACTATCTCGATATGCTGGAAAAATGGTTTAGTGGTTTGAGCGTTTTGCAGAGATATCACGTCAAGCAGAAGCTTTTGGCAGTGACGACTGCTCAAGGAAAGCAACTTGAAGATGCTAATGTTAGGCGGTCCGGGCGGATGCAATTTGCCAGCGGCGTTAACAATGCCGCAAACGTCTTGTCCCAGGCTTTAATTTTGCTCGTTTCAGGTGTCTTGATTATTACTGGCCGGATGAATTTTGGTGTCTTCTTTAGCATTGGCAACTTTGCCAGCACGATTTTTACTGAATTGGGAGTTGTGGTCAACCAATATACTGTTTTGCAGTCAAGCAAGACTTTAAACGCCAAGCTCAGAAAGCAGCTTGCAGTTCAGACCGACCACTTAGAAAAGACTGAAAGTTTGGACCATTTTCAGTCATTGTCAGTTCAGGACTTGTCTGTAGCTTTTAGTAATGAGGAAAAAATTACTTATCCGGATTTTCAAATCAAGCGGGGAGAAAAAATCTTATTGTCAGGTGACAGCGGGACTGGAAAATCATCGCTTTTTAAACTGATCCTGCAGGAGTTGCCATTGGCGACTGGAAAGATTTGTTTTAAAAACGAAGCCGGGCAAGAAATTGAACGGCCAGACCTATCTCAAATCGGTTATGTTCCGCAAGATCCGGTTCTCTTTCCGGGTACAATCAAGGAAAACATTACGATGTTCAACTCCAAGCTGAATGACCGGGTAATGCATTTTGTTAAGCAGGTGAATTTGGAAAATGATCTGGCTAAATTCCCGGCAGGAGTAGATACAGAACTCGATCAAGGCAAGCATACCCTGTCTGGCGGCCAGCGGCAAAAAGTGGTTTTGGCTAGAGCACAAATCCATGACAGTCAACTGATTTTCATTGATGAAGGCACTTCAGCCATCGATGCACACAATGGCTTGGAAATTCTGCAGAATCTGCTGCAAACCGATGCAACGATTGTTTTTATCGCGCACAACTTGACTGAAGAGATGCGGCAGTTATTTGATCGGGAGATTCATTTGAGCAGTACTGCAGGTTAAAGAAAAAGCGGGCAAGTTTGGCTTGTCCGTTTTTTTCATTCATTGAAATATTTGCTAAAAGCTTTGCGATATTGGCTGGGGGTCATTTTTTTCCAGGCTTTAAAATTACGTTCTAAAACTTTGGCTGAAGAAAAGCCGCAGTAATTGGCAATATAGGCGACGGAATAATTTGTACTCAGCAAGAGGTATCTGGCATGCATGAGCCGGACTTGTTTTAAGTATTTGCCTAAAGGAAGTTTAGTCACTTGGCTCAATTCTTTATTTAAAGTCACTTGTGAAATTCTAAAATGTTCAGCAATGCTCTGTGCCGTGATATTGGTGGAAGAGTTATTGGCAATATAGGCGATCACTGTGTCAGCCAAAGATTGGTTTGGCGGCGTTGTGATGTCCGTTTTTTCAGTATATTCGCTGTCGATCAGGGCAATCATTTGAAAAAATTCGCTCAAAATTAAAAAGCGGATACTGTCACTGATCGGATGGTCGACGAGTTCAGCGATGGTGATCAAGTTTTTTCTTAACTGCCGGTAGCTGGCTGTATCGCGGCTAATATGCTCCATTTTGATCCGCCAATTTTTACTGGAAGGATATTCTTTTTCTAAAAAATTATTGTCAATAATCATTCCCATTACATAATAAGACCGGTCTTTGTGCCCCGTCGCGGCATGAATCTGTGAGCGGTCAATAGCCCAGATATCGCCGGAATTATAATGGTGGGTCTGGCCAGCAATGACAACCTTGAAGTCTTCCCCAGATACCAAATAATCGATTTCGATTCCGGTATGCCAGTGAGTGGGAGCTTTGGGAGCGTAATTTGATCTTTTGAAAAATTTGAAGGGGAGGCGGGCGAGATTGTCGACCTCTTCGTAAGCAATGGGCATGTTCTTTTCTCCTTTATGAATCGTCCCTAAGTGCTTTAAGAAATGGGGCGTAATCGCTTTCCCATATGATACCATACTGTTTGTAAGCGAAAATAGCTTGTTGCTACAACTAATTTAGACGAATAAACCTGAACTTACAATTTAGGAGGAAAAAATAATGGCTCATTTTAGAAAAGACTTTTTGTGGGGCGGCGCGGTAGCTGCTAACCAAGTTGAAGGTGGATACAATGAAGGCGGCAAGGGCTTGTCAGTGACTGACATTACCACGGCTGGCTCCTTGGAAAGCCCGCGTTATTTGACTTACACCTTGGATGGCAAGGATGGCAAAGTAGCTGGGATGTTCGCCAGCTCCTTGCCAAAGGGCGCTAAGGGGAAGATTTTTGACAATGAATACTACCCGAACCATGTAGCGATCGATTTTTACCATCACTACAAGGAAGACATCAAGATGTTCGCGGACATGGGCTTTAAGGTATTCAGAACCTCCATTGCCTGGACGCGGATTTTCCCAACCGGTGAAGAAGACAAGCCAAACCAAGCAGGGCTGGACTTCTACCGCAGAGTCTTTGAAGAACTGAAGAAGAACGGGATTGAACCATTAGTTACGATTTCCCACTATGAAGACCCATTGGCTTTAGGTGAAAAGTACAACGACTGGCAAGACCGCAAGATGATTGACCTCTACGTTAAGTACGCGACGACCTTGTTCAAGGAATACAAGGACCTGGTTAAGTACTGGCTGACCTTCAACGAAATCAACTCATCCTTGATGTTCTTGAAGCTGGTGGGCGGTGGCAAGGCATCTGATGAAGATTACCAAAAGGCTTATCAAAAGCTGCACCACCAATTCGTTGCTTCTGCTAAGGCAGTTGTTGCAGGCCACAAGATCAACCCGGACTTCATGATCGGGAACATGATTGCCGGTTCTGTTTACTACCCAGGCACCCCTGACCCAAAGGATGCTTTGGCTGCCCGCTATGAAGAAGAATTGAGCCAGCTTTACTGTGCTGACGCGCAAGCTAAGGGTGAGTATCCAAGTTTTGCCAAGCGCTTATGGGATGAACACAATGTTCATTTGAAGATTGAAGATGGCGACCTTGAAGTCATGAAGGAAGGTAAAGTTGACATGTACACCTTCTCATACTACATGTCAAACATGGTTACCACCCATGATGTTGGCGAAAAGGCTAAGGGCAACTTCGCTGCTGGCGCTAAGAACCCATATCTTGAATACTCTGAATGGGGCTGGTCAACTGACCCAGACGGCTTGCAACTGTACTTGGAAAAGATGTATGACCGTTATGGCATCCCAATGATGGTGGTGGAAAATGGTCTTGGTGCCGTTGATAAGCTGGAAGATGGTACTGTTCATGACGATTACCGGATTGACTACTTGAGAAAGCACATTAAGGCGATGGACAAGGCAGTTGAACATGGGGTTGACCTGCTTGCCTACACGACTTGGGGCTGCATTGACTGCGTTTCTGCCGGAACTGGTCAAATGTCCAAGCGGTATGGCTTCATCTACGTTGACCGTGATGACAAGGGCGAAGGTACGCTTAAGCGCCTGCCTAAGGATTCATACTACTGGTACCAAAAGGTTATCGCTTCAAACGGCGATGAATTATAAAAACTAAAGCGTAAGAAAAGCGGACAAGTTTGCCTTGTCCGCTTTTTTGCTGCTTACTTTTTCTTGAGCAGGTCTTTGTACATGGCCCGGTCTGCCTCGGGGATGCCCAGAAGGTCCATGGCTCCGTCTGGAGTTAAGTTGGTAGTGTTCAAAATATTGATTAGGTGGTCTCTAGTCACCTTCTCAGTCGTTTCTTTAGTCACTTCTCTAGTCACTTCTCTAGTCACTTCTTTAGTAACTTCTTTAGTCACTTTTTCGGTTACCTTTGCAGTCACTTCGTCAGTGGTTTCCTTCTTGGCCCGGTCAAGCTTGACCTGAATAAATTGTGGCATTACTTCAGTCATGGTAGTCACCTGTTTTCTTGAGCAGGTCCTTGTACATAGGGCGGTCTGCCTCGGGGATGCCCAGAAGGTCCATGGCTCCGTCTGGAGTTAAGTTGGTGGTGTTCAAAATGTTGATTAGGTGGTCTCTAGTCACCTTCTCAGTCGTTTCTTTAGTCACTTCTTTAGTGACTTTTTCGGTTACCTTTGCAGTCACTTCGTCAGTGGTTTCCTTCTTGGCCCGGTCAAGCTTGACCTGGATAAATTGTGGCATTACTTCAGTCATGGTAGTCACCTCGTTCTTATCTCTTTTTTCCAATTCCTTGATTAACTCGTCAAAAGCATGCGTGCCCGACAGGGCATTCATCATGTCCAAAAGAAGCATGATGTCTTCTACTGACAGCTCTTTGGCGCTTGGGTGGTATTCTTCACCAGCATTGGTCTGGATGAAGTATTCCGCTAAGCAGAAGAAGGCGCTCTTAAAGCGCTGATCCAGCTCTTTTGCTGACAAGTCGCTGATCCGGTAAAAAGCCTTGATCTCATAATCGCTGATCAGTGGCCGCATTTCCTCGGGCAGCTTCTTCATATTGACGCTTCCCAGCAAATTCCGGCTGTAGTTCCAAGCTTCTTTCCCGTAGTATACCACCAGCGTGAGCACGGGGTAGAGATTTTTGCTCTTAGTTAGCTGGTAGCGGTAAGCCGCGGCATCGTAGTTCATCACCCGGGCCGGCATATTCTTGTCTGGCCGGGTCTGGTTCTCAATGCCGACCAGCGAGATGACGACTTTCTTCTTGCCGATCGTCAGCAGCTTGGCCACGTCCCGGTCCTGGCTGTGAATCTTCCCGTTAGCCTTGTAGTAGCTAAGCGTATTGGTATTTGCCAGCATCTTAGGCTTGATGACTTGCTGGCCATTGAAGATGAAGCCGTTCAATACGTCAGCGAACACTTCATTCTTGTCCAGTAGAATTTTTTCAACCAGGTCATTGGTGCCATGAGGCTGGTTTGAATGTTTTTTTGTCATGGTTCCTCCTTAACTAGGAGGGGCAATTTTTCCCTCCACTTACTAATACAAGAAAAAGGGCAAAAATTTTTATTTTTTTAGATTACACTTTTACTTTTACGATATAATTAATGGCTAAAGAGACGAGAAATATAAAAAGGCGTCCAAGTTAATGGACACCTGTTATGCAGAGATTTTAAATAATTGCCGCTGGTTGAGGACTAGCAAGACTGCTAATGCAGCGACTTCCAAGGCCAGCAGGCTGATAATTGCCCAGGCCAGGCTAAGACTGGAAATGCTTGTGATCAGAGTGGTGATTAAGGGACTAGCAGCCATTAAGATAGTGTTCAGCAGGCCAACGGTTGAAGCCAAAATCTGTCGGTCAATGCTGGTTACCAGCCATTGGGTCATTTTGATGGAAACGGCACTGGCTAAAGCGGCCAAGAGCCCGAAAAGAAGAGCAGTCAGCCAGCTGTTTTGGCAAAACAGACTCAGTGTTGTCAGTAAGCTGCATAAAGCAGTCCAGCTAGCTAAAGGGAAAATGTTGACAGAGCGGAATACTTTTTGACCAAAAATGCTCCCGCTAGCCGCGCCAATTGCCGCAGCCACATTGGTTAGAGCCAGGGTGAAGCTGTAGCTGGAGATGACCATGCTGCTTTTATGCGCAGCCAGAGTGATTGAAAACAGGGGTTCAATTGCGGTTAAAGAAGCGTTGATTACCGCCAATACAAGAACGACGCTTAAGAGTCCCATCTGCTTTTTGGCTTGCTGGTAAGCCTGCCGCATGGCTGGCCAAAAAGCTGGAGTTTCAGCTGTTTCGGCTTGAACCGGGGCGGCTTTCCGGCCAACTAAAGCAAAAAGGATGGCGGCAAGCAAAAAGGTCAAGGAGTTGATCCAGGCTAAAGCAGCGTAGGAAAGGACCAAAATGAGGCCTGCTCCGGCAAACTGGGCCAGAATGTCGATGATCTGCTTGCAGCCGCTGACAAAGCCCTCAGCTTCCCCAAAGTCATCTTCTCCGACCAGGTCGACTACAAGCGGAACTATGAGCCCTGAAGAGTAGGAGCCGCAAAGGTCGGACAAAAAGTTGATGGTGATGATAGCCAGCAGGAGCTTCCATTGGTCAGCTTTAGAAGCTAGAAGCAGGGCGGCCAGGGCATAGAAAAGGCAGCGGAAAAGCGCGGTCAGTACGATATTGCGGAACTTGTGCCGGGTCTTGTCAGCCAGGTAGCCGGCAAAGATTTCCAAAAATTTGGGCACGGCTTCAGAAATGGCGATCAATGAGATAGCCAGGGAGTAATTGCGCAGCTGACTGGCATAAGTCATGAAGGCAAGGTAGAAGAAGACATCGCCAGTGGCAGATAAGAGACCGCCTGTAGCGAAGCGGCGGAAATTTTGATTTTTGAGAAAAGAATTCATCGTTGAACCAGCTTTCGTAAATAGATTTTTTACCAATGATAGGGGACTGGCGGCTGGCCAACGGAAAATGGCATATTTGACTTTGGAGGGAAAAGATGGAAATCGGGGAATTATTGCAAAAATGCCGCTTGGAGCAGGGAAAGACGCAGAAGGCATGGGCGGGAGAGGTGATTAGTCCTTCTTTTTACTCAAAAGTTGAGAAGGGCTTGAACCGGATCAGCGCGGAAGACCTTTTGCAGCTGCTGGAGGCAAACCAGATTCCTTTGTGGGAATTTTTCAGCCAGCTGGAGGGAGAAGCCGGCCGGCAGAAGAAGTGGGAAAAAGACCTCCGGGCCCGGCTGATGCAGGCTTATTACCACGGCAGCCAAGCCGATTTCCAGGAACTATTTCAAGAGGTGCAAGCCAGCAATTTCCCGGATAAGGAGGAACAGCTTTTGATCGTGGCCGGCTGGATGGAAACGGTGAAAGACGATAAAGACGGTGACGAAGCCCTGCGGCAGAGGATTAAGGAGAAGATTTTTAATATTGCCAGCTTTGATAAAAAGAAGCTGATGCTCTACTGTAATTTCATGGATTTCTATGACTTGGACAGCAACCGTTATCTCAGCCGGCAAATTGTGGAAAAGTACCGGCAAACGAGGGATGTGGATATCCAGGTCGCGCTATTGGCGATCATCGCCAATCTCTTGTCTGATTTTGCGGATCTGCGGCAGTCTAGCGGGGCGGAGTACTTTATTGAGGCCGGCAAGCAGATTCCGACCAGGCCGGAGCTGTTTTTCTACAAGAACTCCCTGCTGTTTTTTGAAAATCTGCTGGCTTACCAGGCTGACTCTAAGGAAGAAAGACTGGAATATTGCCGGCTGGCCGTCAGAAACTGCTACCTGCTGGGGATGCCGGAGTACGGGCAGGAAGTTGAGAAGTTTTTACAGGAACATATGTGAGAAAGCTGCTTAGCTAAGGCTAGGCAGCTTTTTAATTGCAAAAAATAGTTGCTACAGGCTGTTGCTTAATAAAATAAGCAGCGGCCTATTTTTTCGTCAAAAGAAAGCGGCAGAAGATTGCGATAATAAGTTTTCGCGAATCAAAAATGTGATTTATTACCTAGGTGATATTATCTTTGTGTAATAGATGCAAACTTATAGTTATAAGAATTATGCTAGAGGACTTTTTAAGATAAAACTTATAGAAAAAATCAGATAGAAACGGCGAACGAGATTTTTGCTAGTGAAGTGTGGTGTTTTTGATAAGTTAAAAGCAATTAGAAATATTTAAAAAGCGGCTCTGCATCCCTTTACATTGGCTAAATATCAACTGTTCCAGCCGATCAAATGACAGAACGCAGAAAAAGCTTGATAAATCAACACTTATAGATATTTGTACAGTGCTGGAGAAGACGGCTTCTTCTATCGATAAGCAAAAGCTTATAAAAATCACCGAGAAACTATACCTTTTCACCTAAAACCCTGTTATAATTCTAGTTGAAAGATAAGAGATAACTAATAGCAGAGATTAAGCAGGAATAGGTGATCTATTATGAGAAAGCAAATCACAGTTTTAGCAGCTCTGGCCGCCCTCATCGGGCTGGCAACCACGACCACGAATCCGGTTTACGCTAAGACCACTACCAAGAAGGTTACCCGGACCATCAAGGTTTACAAGCCAGGCAAATACACCCAGGTTAAGCAGACTGCTACTTTAAAGAAGAAGGGCCGCAAGTGGACTACTTCTAAATGGAAGTCTTACAAGGCTCCGTCAGTTTCCGGCTACAAGGCCAGCACCAAGACTGTCAAGGCAGCCAAGGTAACCTCAAAGACCAAGAACAAGACGGTTAACATCACCTACAAGGCTAACAACACCGAGAAGGCAGCTGTTAAGGCCAGCACCGACAACAGCCTGAGCAGCCAAAGCCAACTCCGTCAGGCAGCCCTGAACGTAGTCAACAGCTTCCGGGCTAAGGCCGGGGTCAAGGCAGTCAAGATGAGCTCCAAGTACAACGCCGTTCTTGACAAGCGGGCTACTGAAAAGGCAAAGCAATACGTGACTACCGGGACTTACGACCACTCCGGCTACAACTCCCTGCCAAGCTACCTCAACACCTACCCAATCGTTAACGGCAAGATCATCTACCACGGCGGCGAAACCCTGCACGCTTGCTACTACAACGCGCAAAGCGGCGACGCTACGGCTGAAATGAAGTCCAGCCTGACCAGCACTTTCACTGAAAACATGCAGGCTGAAAAGGATGACTACCAAGCCATCGTCGTTAAGAAGACCAGAAAGAACATCACCAACATCAGCGGTACTTACGAACACTACACGATGATGGTCGACTCTGGCAACCACACCGCCTATATCGGCGTAGGCCACTACGGCAGCGGCAGCAATGCTATGGTCTGCGTAGTAATCGAATTCCACGCTTAAAGCACACTATTCCATATAATTCTCTGCATCAAAAAGGAGCCAGTTCCAAACCGGAACTGACTCCTTTCTTTTGTCCAGGGGAGCAGTAATTTGCTATACTTTAACTTGCTTAAACTGGAAAGGACTAGATTATGATCGAGAAAAACGAATTGCCGATTTTGGAATATGATCCGGTTTCCCAGGAAGTTCTGAAGCCGGGCCATGATAATGAAGGCGTAAGGCTGCCGGAAAAATGCCTCTTTGCCTTCTTAGGGGACGAAGTCGATAAGTATGCCGAGCAGGTTAAGGCAACTGTGGCCGACCACTTTATCACGATTGACCGCCTGCGGCCGATCTATATTATTGAGAACCAAGGTGAGCAGCTGTGCTTATGCCGGGCACCATTAGGCGGTCCCGCTGCCGCCCAGTTCATGGATGCCTTGATCGCCCTTGGCTGCCGGAAGTTTCTGGCCGTTGGCTCCTGCGGGACCTTGGTGGACATCAAGGAAAACGACTTCTTGATCCCGACCCGGGCTTTAAGAGATGAAGGCACTTCCTACAAGTACCTGCCGGCCAGCCGCTATGTGGACCTTGATCCGGTAGCTGCTCAAAAAATTGGCCAAGGCTTAAAAGAGCAGGGACTGCCCTTTGAGCCCTGCACGACCTGGACGACTGACGGCTTTTTCCGGGAAACCCAGGACATGGTCGAATACCGGCGCGGGGAAGGTTGCCAGGTGGTAGAGATGGAGTGCGCCTCAATGGCCGCTGTTGCCGCTAAACGGGGTGCTGAATTCGGCCAGCTCCTCTACACGGCTGATTCCCTGGCTAACGTGGAGGCGCATGATGACCGCGACTGGGGTCAGGCCTCCCAGGCCAAAGCCCTGCACATCTGCCTGCCGATTATCCACAACTTTTAAACAGGGCAGAAAAATAGTACGCAAAAAAGAGGAAACTCCCGTGAGCTTCCTCTTTTTGCTGTGCATAAGTTTATGTCTCTTACTTCTGCTTTTCGAAGTACTGCTCCTTATTAACCTTGAAGTACTTCTGGTAATCCTTGTAGTAGTTGTGGTACATGTGCTTCATCAAGAGCCAGCGCTTGACGTTCATGTCCGGCTTATAGAAGACCGTGGTGCCTACCTTGCCGGCCCGGAGAAGCGCCAAGGCTTCCTTTTTGGCCAGGGAGTCGACCGCGTATTGTTCAAAAATCTTGGCCGGCACGCCTAACCAGAGCTTGTGCTTGGCCGGATCCTGGTTGCCGTAAACAACCGGCTGGTCCTTAAGCGAGTCTTCCACATAGTCTTCCACATACCACTTGGCCAGGTTATAGCCGTTCAAAGTGACGTAGAAGCTGGACCGGCCTTGGCGGAGATTGATCTCAAAGAACTTGTACTGGCCGTCGCGGACGTCGTACTTGATGTCAAAGTTGGCCATGCCCGTGTAGTTGATCTTTTCCAAAAAGGCCTGGACGGTCTGGTAGAGCTTTTCGTCATAGTCCGGCGCGATCACCATGTAGTTGCCAATAGCGATCGGGTCCGGGTCTTCCAAGAGGGGGTGGCCCAGGCACATCATCTTAACCTTGTGATTCTTATCCACATAAGCGTTCAAGACCCGCATGTTGGAGTCATCGCCCGGGATGAAGTCTTGCAAAATCAAGTCCGCTTTATAGCCGTTCGTGTAGATCTTGCCCACAATATCCTTGAATTCAGCCAGGTCTTTAATGACAAAAGCCTTCTTCCGCCCTTCAAACTGCACGTCCAGCCAGGAAACCGGGTCCTCCGGCTTTAAAGCGACTGGGAAGGGGAAAGGCACGTCGGCGTAAGAACCATCCTTGTAAGCGGCCATAGTGATGATCTTGGTCTTTGGGTAAGGCAGGCCGTATTCTTCACAGACCTCGTAGAAGCCCTCCTTAGAGATCAGCTTCTCCAAAAGGTCATAGTCGATATAAGGAACGATGAAGGCCTCCTCCAGCTCCTGCTTGTGCTTGGCCAAAAGTTCTGAGTAGCCGTCCCCGCAAGAGATCAAGATCACCGGTTCTGGGTGCTTCTTGTATTCCTTGATCTTCTCGCGCATGACCTTGATGAATTCCGGGTCTTCAGTAAAGCCCGGGTGAACCTCGATGTCAACGATCTTTGAATACCGGGTCGGGGCTAAAGTGGACGCGCCCCAGGCCTGGACCTTGATCCCGTAAGCCTCATGGAAGGACCGGGCCATCCCGTAAACGTTGATGTCGCTGCCTAAAAGAATCGGAGTAAATTGTTGCATGATTGTTGCCAGATTTCTATTGGATTGTAATTTTTTGGATGAAAAAAGTCCCTACCTATGTTAGCACGTTTAGGCAGAAACTGAACTGTTTGCTTATGAATTTTCGCTGATCCGGTAGCGGATGGCCTTTGCCTTGCCCCGCTTGAGAACCAAGCCGCTGTTTTCCATCTGCCGCAAGAGCCGGGTCGCCGTAGCTGGGCTGACTCCTAAGAGCTCCTCAATATCGCTTCTGATAAATTCCCCATGCTCTTTGCCAAAAGCCAAAACGGCTTCTTCATTGCCAGTTGCCCGAGCCTTTGGGTTGGGAGCCGGGCTAGGAGCAAGCGCAAGCGCCTTTTTGACTGGCTTAGGGGCCGCTTTGACAGCCGCCTGGTAATGGGGCAGGACCACCTTAAAAGAGCTGGGAGCGGCTAAAATCTGGGGCTCTAAGCGGCTGCCCTTGTAGGCACTCTTGATTCTGGCTAACCCCGTTCCGTAGGATTCCACCAGCTTCAGCTGGTAAAAGAGGTCGGCCAAGCGCTTGTTCCGGCAAACTGACAGGCCCAGCTGGATGTCTTCCAGGGTAATCCCGGGCATGAGGCCGCCAAAAGAAATGAATTCCACCCGGTCTGTGTATAAGTTGATCAAGCTGCTGGCTGGATTGCTGTAGTCCCTGTGGATAATTGCGTTCATTAGTGCTTCCCTTAAGGCCTGCTTGGGATAGGCCGGCCGGTCTTCCCGGTAAAGGCCCTTGATCTGGCTTTCTACTGGGTTGTGCTTTTCTAAAAAAGCGTAGACCTGCTGGAATTGGGCCGCCAGGGACCCGGTAAACTCCTGCCGGTCCAGGAATTCGTCCTGGTCCGTCCCCTTAAAAACAGCGCACTTGATCGTGTAAGGGCACTGGTCAGAGACCAGGAGGTCGAAATTGCTGAACTGGAGGATGCCGAACTGGCTGGACGGCGGGGTAAAGGGGAGACCCTGCTGGTCAAAAAGGGCCTGCAGGGAGTTAAAGGTCAAGTCCTGGCGGGGAGAAAGCTGGTTTTCAAAGCTGCTGGAATCATTTGGCGTAAGCATGGCGCGCCTCCTTTTTACTGCTTGCAATCTAATCATATTTTAGCGAATCTCGTCAATCTCGTCAATGATGTGATTGGATTTGATTTGATTAGATTGACTTGATTTGATTCGATTCCCAGGCCAAAAGAAAAGCGCCCGAAGGCGCTCTTGTTAAAGGTTGGTCTGCTTTTTCTCCTGGTGTTTAGCATAGAAATGGTGGGCGACGTAGCAGAAGATCACGAATGGAATCGTCGCGTACAAGGCCACCCTCTGGGAAGGGTCAAACCAGATCAAAAGGCAGGAGGCCAGGCTGGCGATAAAGGCAAACCAAGGCGTGAAAGGATAGAGGGGAGTCTTGAACTTGAGCTCGCCTTCCGTATGCCCTTCTTTCAGCCACTTCTGCCGGAATTTGAGCTGGCACAGGGCGATCGCCATCCAGACGAAGACCACCGCCAAGCCGGAGATGGAAACCAGGACCAGGTAGATTGTGTCAGCCGCGTAGACACTGGTCAGAAGAGAGAAGACCCCGCCCAGCATACTTATCAGCAAGGCAATAGCTGGGATCCCTCTTTTGTTGGTTTTGGCAAAAACAACCGGGATAGTGCCCTCATTGCCCAGGGACCAGAGCATTCTGGTTGAGGCATAGAGGCCGGAATTGCCGGCAGAGATGATGGCCGTCAAAACGACGAAGTTCATCAAGTCGCTGGCGAAAGGAATCCCCATCATGTTAAAGACATGGACGAAGGGACTTTCGGTAACGCCGGCTTGCTTGTAGGGAATGAGACAGGCCATGATGAAGATGGACCCGATAAAGAAGATGATCAGCCGCCATAAGGTGGTGTGGATGGCCTTAGGCAGGGTCTTTTCCGGCTCCTTGGCTTCCCCGGCCGTGATCCCGATCAGCTCCGTCCCCGAGAAGGCAAAGTTGACCGTGAGCATAGTGGTAAAAACTCCGCCAAAACCAGTCGGGAACCAGCCATCTTTAGTCAGGTTGGTCAAACCTGGCGCCCCCTGGCTGCCCTTTAAAGGAATAACTCCGACCACCGCCAGTCCCCCTAAGATGATGAAGGCGACGATCGCCGCTACCTTGACAGCCGCGAACCAAAACTCGCTTTCCGCGAAAATCTTGACCGAGAAGAAGTTGGAGAGGAAAATCAAAATCATGAAGACCAGGCTCCAGATCCAGACGGGGACAGAGGGGAACCAGTGCTGCATGATAATCCCCGCCGCGGTGAACTCGCTGCCCAGGGCAATAGTCCAGGTCAGCCAGTAGAGAATGGCGACCGTAAAGCCGGTGGCTGGATTAAGCAGGTTCTTAGCGTAAACGTGGAAGGAACCCGTGTAGGGCATGGCCACCGACAATTCGCCCAGGCAGAGCATGACGGCGTAAACCAGGATCGCCCCGAAGAAATAGGCGATAATCGTGCCGATGGGTCCGGCCTGGCTGATGGTATAGCCCGAGCTTAAGAAGAGACCGGTCCCGATGACCCCGCCCAGGGAGATCATCTGAATATGCCGGGCTTCCATCTTCCGCTCGAGGTGGTCGACTTTTTCTTGTTGAGCCATAAAAATACCTCTTCAAAACAGATTAGTTTTTTATTAAAATAAACAGTAACATGATAGCACACAATGGAGGAAAAAACGATGGCAGATTTAGCAACTCTTTTGGCCCAAGGCCCGGTGACTCTAGACGGGTCCATGTCCACTCCCCTGGAAGCCTGGGGCGAAGACACCAATTCCGACCTCTGGACGGCCAAGGCCCTCGCGGATAACCCAGACCTGGTCTACCGGGTCCACCAGGAGTACTTCAAGGCCGGCGCCCGGGTCACGATCACCGACAGCTACCAGGCCAGCCTGCCGGCCTTCATGAAGCACGGATTAAGTGAGGACGCGGCTCGCGCCCTAATCAGAGAGTCAGCTGCCGTGGCCATTAAGGCCAGAGACGACTTTGAAAAAGCGACCGGCATTCACAACTTCGTGGCTGGTTCAGTTGGCCCTTACGGGGCCTACCTGGCTGACGGCAGTGAATACCGGGGCGACTATGCTTTAAGCCATGAAGAATACGTGGACTTTCACGCCCCGCGGATTGAAGAATTAGTTGCCGGCGGGGTGGACTGCCTGGCGGTTGAGACTCAGCCTAAGCTGAGCGAAGTCAGAGCCATTCTGGACTATCTGGCGGCCAAGTACCCGGACCTGCCGGTCTACGTCAGCTTTTCCTTAAAGGATCCGGCTACGATCAGCGAGGGCCTGCCTTTAGCTGAAGCGGCCCAGGAAGTCAGTGCCTATTCCCAGGTCTTCGCGGCCGGGGCCAACTGCTTCAAGCTGGCCTGGACTGTTGATGTGGTGAAAAATCTCCGCGCTTCTAAATTGCCAATCGTCGTTTACCCTAATTCCGGAGCTGAGTACGATCCCTCTGTTAAACAGTGGGTCTACCCGCCGGAAGCCGCGGACTTTGGCCAGGCGGGGAGTGACTGGCTGGCGGCCGGGGCAAAACTGGTCGGGGGCTGCTGCACGACGATGCCGGAAGATATCGCTGGGCTTGCCGCCGCGGTCAAAAAGGTTTATACTGCTTTTTAAAATATTTCTAATCTTAGCTTAATAAGCTTCTTGAACAGAGAAAGCAGGTTAAAAAATGGCAGTTGAACGAGTAAAAGATTTTTTCAAAGATACTGATGTCAATGTAATTGAACTTCCCGCGTCTTCAGCCACCGTGGCCTTGGCCGCCCAAGCTCTGGACACCGAACCGGATCAGATCGCCAAGACCCTGTCCTTTTTGGTCGACGATGCCCCGATCTTAGTCGTTATGGCGGGGGAAGCCAGGACTGACAACCACAAGTACAAGGCTACCTTCCACAAGAAGGCCAAGATGATTCCTTTTGACCAGGTGGAAGACTATATCGGCCATGCCCCAGGCGGGGTTTGCCCCTTTGCCGTTAAGCCGGGCGTCAAGGTCTACTTAGACGAGTCCCTCAAGCGTCACACTGAGGTCTACCCGGCAGCTGGCTCAAGCAACAGCGCTGTCCGCTTGACCATCCCGGCTCTGGAAAAATACTCCGCCTACACGGCCTGGGTGGACGTGACCAAGATAGCTTAAGCAAAATAAAAAATAGAGAGAAACAAAAAACGCGAACCGGCTGGTTCGCGTTCTCTGTGATGTGAAAAATTACACTGATAACAATAACAATTTACCACAGATAAAGTTCAGCGTTTGGTGTTACGCTCAACCTAATCGTAATTTTTTCATCTTAATGATAATACTTTCATTTTATCTCGTAAAGTACTAAGGGTGCTTTTTTTAAAAATCTTGGAAAATTGAAAAAATTTGAGGAAAAAACAATGGCAGATTTAAGCAAGTTGCGGGAGCAAATCGACCAGGCCGACCAAGACCTGGTCAAGGCCCTGGTTAAAAGATACGACCTGGTCATGGAAGTTGGCCGGGTTAAGCGGGCAAGCGGGCAGGCGGTCTTTGACCCGAAAAGGGAAGAGCAGGTGTTAGACAAGGTAACGAATTTAGCTCAACGGCCGGAATATGAGGTGGCCTTGCGGGCGGTCTACCAGGAGATCATGGACCAGGCCAAGCGGCTGGAAGAGGACTTTTAACCGGCAAAAATGGTAAAATAGGCTCTTAGGTATTGTTGGTAGATTAGGAGCCGAGGAAACGATGGATTTAGGGTTAAGAGTCAAGAAGATCAATGATTTGATGGCCAAAAGGGGCAACTATGAGCTCAAGAAACTGGGCCTGACCTTTTCACAGTTTCACTGCCTGGTTTATCTGGAGAAATGCGCGGGCCAGCAGGCGCCTTTAAAGCAGCTGGAAAACCACTTTGAAGTGGCCCAGGCCACCATGGCCGGGATTGTCGGCCGCCTGGAAGGCAAGGGCTATGTCAGAAGCCACCTGGCGGAAAGTGACAAGCGGGTGAAGATCGTCTGCCTGACGGATGAGGGCCGGCAGATTTGCGCCAGCGCTAAAAAGGGGATGCACAAGCTGCAGGAAAAGGTGGAGCAGCTCTACAGCCGGCAAGAACTAAGCCAGCTGGAAAAGTACCTGGACCGTTTGTATGAGCTTTTGGCTGAGGAAAATCGGGAAGCATGCGAGGAAAAAGATGACCAATAAGAAAATATTGCTGCTGTCGACTGGGGGGACGATCGCGTCCGTGGCTTCAGAAGAAGGCTTGATCCCGGGCCAGTCCGGGGCGGAATTGCTCCATACCCTGGGCGGCCTGCCTTATGAAGTCGAGGTCAAGGACATTTTGTCTTTGGACTCTTCCAACATCCAGCCGGAAGAGTGGGCTTTTATCGCCGAACAGATTTATAAATTGCGCCGGGGCTTTGACGGTATCGTCGTCTCCCATGGGACTGACACCATGGCTTACACGGCGTCTATGCTCACCTTTATGCTGCAGGGGATTGACCTGCCCGTTGTTTTAACCGGGAGCCAGGTACCCATGCAGGCCATCTTAAGCGATGCACCAGATAACCTCCGGGTTGCCTTCGCCGCGGCCGCAACCTGCAAGCCGGGGATCTATATCGCCTTTAACCGGCAGATCATGCGGGGCTGCCGCTGCGTTAAGATCCGGACGACTGGTTTTGACGCCTTCAAGAGCATCAACGTTGACCCGGTGGCTATGGTGACTTCAGACGGCATTGACATCAAGCACAAGGACTTTGAGTACGTGCCAAGCGAGCACGCT
This sequence comes from Lactobacillus delbrueckii subsp. bulgaricus, assembly GCF_046938665.1. GTDB lineage: Bacteria > Bacillota > Bacilli > Lactobacillales > Lactobacillaceae > Lactobacillus > Lactobacillus delbrueckii_C. The sequence continues at coordinate 159,400 of NZ_JBKZCD010000003.1, read as the reverse complement.
ATCTGCACTTTGAACACCAAGGTGGAGACCCAGGTGGCCATGATCAAGCTTTTCCCAGGCTTTGACCCGGCGGTCTTGTCCGCCATGGTCGACAGCGGGGTCAAGGGGATCGTCATCGAAGCCTATGGCCTCGGCGGCATGAACTACATGCGGCGGAACATGGTCAAGGCGATCGGGGAGATCATCAAGCGGGGAGTCCCCGTGGTGGCCTGCAGTCAGTGTTTGTATGAACGGACTGACTTGACCAAGTATGAGGTTGGCCGGGCGGCTATGCTGGAAGGGGCGATCAGCGGCCGGGACATGACCAGTGAAAGTGCTGTAACCAAGCTGATGTGGGCCTTGGGCCAGGGGATGGACCTGGAGGACGTCCGGGCCTTTTTCAATAAGGATATTGCCGGTGAGGTAACTATCACTGATTAAGCTGCGGTAAGGCAGCTTTTTTATTTTTCTTTCCATTTTCTTTTTCTTTTTCATTTTTGTTTTCTTTTCTTTTTGCTCCTAAAAACGCTATCATAGTGATAGAAAAATGATGAGCAAGGAGGAAAAATAATGATCAAACTGATTGCCAGCGACTTAGATGAGACCTTGCTGGGGCCGGGCAGCCGGGTAGTAGAGGAAAATCTGCGGGCTATTAAAAAATGCCAGGAACTGGGCATCAAATTCGTGCCCGCTACAGGGCGCGGCTTTTACTCTTTAAGGCAGACGCTAGAAGAACTGGGCCAGGCGGACCAGACCGGCCAGTACACGATTTGTTACAACGGCGGGGCGGTTTTTGAAAACAAGGGGCCGCGCCTGATCTCCTTTACCGGGATGGACGGGGACCTGGTTGAGGAAATCTTCAAGCGGGGGCAGGAATTAGGTCTGGGGATGCATATCTACACTGAGGACCAGGTTTACGGCTACCAGCTTACGCAAGAAGAGATCGATTTTTGCCAAGGCCGGGCCGACTTCGCGGCTTTGCCAGGTGGGGACTTGACGGCCTTGCGGGCCAGCGGAGCCCGTTTTGCCAAGATTCTTTACGTCGACACTGATTTTCCCCGCTTGAAAAAATTGCGGGCAGACCTGGCGGATTTTGAAAAAGTCAGTGAGATGAGCTTTTCATCCAACCGCTACCTGGAGTTTAACCCGCCCGAGGTGAACAAGGGGACAGGCCTGAAGAAACTGTGCCAGGAGCTGGGCTATCAGCTGGATGAGACCATGGCGATCGGGGACAGCTTCAACGACCTGGCCATGATCAAGGCGGCCGGCACCGGTGTCGGGGTAGCCAATGTCAGCCCGGAAATGCGGGCTGACTGCGATAAGATTACGGAGAAGACCTTTGACCAGGGGGCGGTAGCGGAAGCGATCGGCCGCTGGGTTTTGCCAGATTATGAGTAAGAAAAAACTTGTTAATTTTTCCTTAAAATGATATAATTGATTCGCTAATTCATATAAGTACTAAATTATGTTTGGGAGTATCCTATGCCAAAGCGAATTAATCTGCCAGACGGCCAGCAGGCTGTCGAATCCACTAAGGGCTTCTTCGGGGAGTTCAAGGCCTTCATCTCTAAGGGCAACGTGATGGACATGGCCGTCGGTATCATCATCGGCGGTGCCTTCACCACCATCGTCAAGTCCCTGGTCAGCGACATCATCAGTCCGCTTTTAGGTCTGGTCGGTGGGATGAATTTTGACCAGTTCTCACTGAAATTTGCCGGGGTGACTCTGGCTTATGGGAAGTTCTTGACCGCGGTCATCAACTTCTTGATGATGGCCTTTGTCCTGTTCTTGATCGTCAAGGCCTTCAACCGGGCCGGGTCCTTGATCAAGAAGGAAGAAGAGGTTGAAGAAGAAGCAACGACCAAGGTCTGCCCTTACTGCAAGAGCGAGATCGATATCGAAGCCAGCCGCTGCCCGATGTGTACGTCACAATTGGAAGAAAAACTGGCTGAACAATAAAATAGCCGGCAAAAGAAAACGAAGCTGCTCTACTTGAGCAACTTCGTTTTTTGCTTATGCAATTAAAGCGGTGACTTACTTAAGCTTGTGGTCCTTGATCATCTTGGCCTGCAGGTCAGCCAGGGCAGGGGTCAGGTAGACCGGGTAGCGGTCCGGGTTAAGTAGTCTTTGGGTTTCTTCTGGCAGTTCAGCCAGCTTTTCGTACATATGCTTTTGGATCTTGAAGGTGTCGGTTTCGATGGACTTGGCCTTTGGGCCGACAACGACCTGGGTCAAGAGGACGGCATCGAAGTCCTTCAAGTTGGCTTCAGTTTCAAGCATCATCGGGTCCATGTTAATGCCAACGAATTCTTCTGGCAAGCTTTCATCAGCCAGGGCGATGACGTCCGCGAAGGCGTTCTTGGTCCCCTTGTGGTAGAGGCGGTAAGCCTTCTTTTCACCAGGCAGGGTGACCTTTTCCTTGGAGTTGGACAGCTTGATCTTTGGCTGCCATTCCCCGTCGCCAATCTTCAAAGCGGCCAGCTTGAAGACCCCGCTCAGAACCGGTGAGCTGGAGCTGGTGATCAATTGTTCACCAACGCCGAAGCTATCAAGCGGCGCGCCTTCTTGGAGAAGGGAGTGGATGACGTTTTCGTTCAAGGCGTTGGATGCAGTGATGGTTGCTTCCGGGAAGCCGGCGTCGTCCATCATCTTGCGGGCCTTGCGGGACAATTTGGCGATGTCGCCGGAGTCGATCCGGATGCCGAACTTCTTGTGGCCCTTGGCGCGGAGCTCCTTGAAGACCTTGATGGCGTTAGGTACGCCGCTAGTTAAGACGTCGTAAGTGTCGACCAAAAGCAGGGCGTTGTCCGGGTAGACTTCCGCCCACCTTTCAAAGGCTTCAAGTTCGGTTGGGTAGCTTTGAACCCAGGCGTGGGCCATGGTGCCGGCAACCGGGATGTTGTACTTAGCTGCTGACAAGACGTTACTGGTTGACCCGCAGCCGCCGATAACGGCAGCTCTGGCGCCCAGAACGGAAGCGTCCGGACCTTGGGCCCGGCGGGCACCGAATTCCATGACTGGCCGGCCAGCCGCGGCCAGGTTGATCCGGCGGGACTTGGTAGCGATCAGGGACTGGTGGTTGATCAGGTTAAGGACGAAGGTTTCCAGCAATTGACATTGAATCAAAGGCCCCTTGACCGTCAGGATTGGCACCCGCGGGAAGACCGGGGTGCCTTCTGGAATCGCGTATACGACGCAGTCGAAGGTCATGGTTTCCAGGTAGGAAATGAATTCAGCGCTGAAGAGCTTGAGGGACTTCAGGTAGTCGATGTCTTCCTTGGTGTAGTGGAAGCCCCGCAGTTGTTCAACGACTTGTTCCAGGCCGGCGGAGACGACGAAGCTGCCGTTGTCTGGAACAGTCCGGTAAAAGACGTCGAAGACGGCTTCGGTATCTCTTGGCAGGGTTTCAAAGTAGCCGTTAGCCATTGAGAATTCGTACAGGTCAGTAATTAACGCGTGTGATAAAGACATAGTGTAAAAATCTGCTTTCTCAAAAATATAACTGTTAAAAGTAAAAATAAAAACTTAAACGGTAAAGGTTAGTCGACGACTTCAGCGCCCAGGCAGGACTTGAAGTGGTTCAGTGCCCATTCCTGTCCCGCGTCGTTTAAAGCGGCAACTGCCTTTTCGTGCACCGTGATGTTATAGCCATGGTTGTAGGCGTCCATGGCGGTGTGCAGGACGCAGATGTCCGTGCAGACCCCGGCCAGGTGAACCCGGCTGACCTTGCGTTCACGCAAGAAGAGGTCCAGGCCGGTAGCGCAGAAGGCAGAGTAGCGTGACTTGTCCAAGACAAGGACGTGCTCGTCGTCTTGATGTTTATTATACCAAGTTTGCAGGGGTCCGTAGAACTCCCGGCCCCAAGTATTTGGCAGGTTGTGGGGCGGGAAGAGCTTGGTTTCCGGGTGGTAGGGGTTGCCCTTAAAGTGCTTGTCGGTTGGCAGGATAACCCACTTGCCGGCGGCCAAAAACTGGTCGGCCAAGCTGACGATCTGGCCAGCCAAGGCCTGGGCCGGTGCCCCGCAGGTCAAGGCGCCTTTGTCATCTACGAAGTCATTGGTATAGTCAATGATCAAGAGTGCTTCTTTTTCCATCTTTTCTCTCTTTTTGTTAAAAGTATAACTTACCTAAAACGGGATAAAAATAAAAAGTAAAATAAACTTTTACTCGCTTGACGTAAACTTTACTCCAGAAAGGATTATTTTGCAAGTTTTTTCAGACAAAGAAGGTAAATTAAGCGATTTTTTACCAACAAAAACGGAACTTTCTTTATAAAAGATCTGGCAAGATCTATAATTAGGGGTGGAAAGCAGGATAATTATTGATAAAGAAAGAGTGTAAAAAATGAAGAAGAACAGGAAAAATTTGGCCCTGCTTCTGCTGGCGGCCAGCTTGCTTGCCGGTTGCGCGGGTCAAAGCAATAGTCAGTCCAGTCAATCCAGCCAGGCTAAGAGCGAGAAGAAGGCGGAAAGTAAGGCCAGCTCTAAGTCGGCGGCTAAATCCGCGGCCAGTTCTGCCGTTAGTTCGGCAAAATCCTCCTCAAGCCAGGCCAGCTCTAAGTCCGCGGCTTCCAGCAGCCAAAGGGCAGATGCAAACCGGATAGGGACCTTAACTAGTCAATTAAGGGCCAAGCTGCCGGGGATGCTTTTGCCCGCGGCTGACGGCCTAGGCCAGGGCAGCAGCAACTTGAATATCCGCTACACCAGCTCAAGCAGCCAGAATGTTGTTTATTACAGCGTCGGAAATAGCCCGCTGGCCTTAAATGACAGCCGGATTGCCAGTGAAAAGCCATATGCTGTTTTAACGGAAAACAAGAATGTGGCTGACGCCAGAAGCTTGATTAATTACCAAGAGCCCAAGACCGGCCTGCCGGCGATTAAGATTGCCGGCAATGTGACTGGGACAGAAGAAGGGGCGGCTGGGTCGACTTATCTGCAGTTCAACCAGGGCCAGTGGTCCTTTGTCGTCCGGGCAAGCAATGTCCAGGGGCAAAAGCCGCTGCCAACGGCGCAAAAGCTGCTGGCGCTCTACCAGCAATATGGTCTGCCGGATACGGCGGCGAAGTCCAGCGTGCAGGTTGATGTTGGCGAAAGCCTGGGTTCTTTGAACACGGTGATCACCTGGGTCAAAGGATCCAGCGTTTACCAGCTCAAGGCCCACAGCACGGAGACCGCCTTTAAGATGCTCAAGAGCCTTAACTAAAGCTGAGAATAAGGTAAGCAATCGCGGCCCAGAGGATAAAGCCGGTAAAGACTGCCAAATAGAAGTAGGACTTGCGGACCTTGTGGTGAAAGACAAGCATGCCCAGGATAGACCCGGCAGGGGCCAGCAGGCCGCAGGTAAGCAGCAGCCGTTCGGGGATGCGCCAGGCGTGCATCCGGGCTTTAGCCTTGTCGATGCCGTAGAGGGCAAAGGCGATTAAGTTGATAAGCAGCAGGCTGCTTTGCCAAAAGTTGATCATGTCATCTCCTGGTTATTTCCTAGTTAGTTTTTAATAGAATTACAGGCCACCCTGCTTGAGCAGGGTGGTTTTTTGCAAAAGAAAAGCAAGGCAGTTTTAGCCTTGCTTGTCGTTAGCCTTGCTCCAGAGGATATTGCTTTGCGTTTCCTTAAGGCAATAGAGCTTTGGCGGCCGTCCGCTCTTGTGGTAATTCTTCTGCACGCCCAGCTCGGTAAAGAGGGAGCCATGGGTCTTGCGGAAGTTGGAGTTATCGATCTCATCGACTGTGGTCTGGAAGAAGGGGGCGTAAACCTCGCGGGCTTCGCGGAGGGTGAATTCGGGGCCAAGGATCTGCAGGATGCTGGGCTGGTAGTCCAGTTTGTTGCGGATGCGCTGGATGGCCACGGCGATGATTTCGTCATGGTCAAAGGCCAGGGCGTGGGAATTTTCCGCCAATTCAAAGGTCAGGTCCTTGTCAGCGGAAAAAAGCTCATACTTGTGGCCGAAGTTTTCAAAGGCAAACCAGGCAACATCGCTGGCTCCGTAGCCGGGCCGCAGGTTTGGCATGGCGGGCAGGTAGGTCATGTAGGTTAGGGCCAGGGCCCGCTCGCCGGGCGTCCGGTGGGGGGAGGTAAAGGTGGCCAGCTGCTCGGTGGAAGATTCCGGCAGGTCAAGGCCGATTTTTTCTTTGATCAAGCGCACGGCAGCTTGGTCAGCACTTTCATTTTCCCGAAGGAGGGTTTCCGGCAGGGCCCAGCGGTCCGCGAAAGGCTCATCCTTGCGCTTGACTAAAAGCAGCTGAACCCGGTGGGTTTCCTTGTTAAAGCTCCAGATCAGGTTGGTGATGGTGATCAAGGGGCGTTCGACTATCTTTTCTAATTCAGGCATCAAAACGGCTCCTTTCAGTTTTATTACTATTATAATTATATCATTGCCGGGAGGATTAGCTGGATGTGGAAGAGGAATGAAAAATCAGTCTGAATTTTGACATAATCCGTCTCTTTTTCACGTTTGAGTTAAAATTTGTTAGGATAAAAATGATTGATTTTTCATGAAAGGAAAGAAAATTATGGATAATAACTTGCATAAAGTTGAAACACTGACAGATGAAGAATTGGAACAGATTGTTGGGGGAAGTATTGCAGGATTTGGCATTTATATTGGCGGTGCTACTCAAGTGAAAAATAGTGAAGCTTCCTTGATTTTCCGTTTATTGCATCACAAGCGCCATGGAAGAAATTAAGCTATATGTTGAATTGATCGCTGGTGTTTTGTCAGCTGCTATTTCGGTTGTGTTTGATATATATGTTGGTTACCATTTAGCAGAAATTAAGCTGACTGGTTATCGCGATCGAATATTTTCTTTCGGACTATGTATACTAGCAATCTTAATGGCCATGCAAGGGAGATGGGAAACAAACGCAGCTAGTGTAGTGGAATTGATACTATTCACTTGGTACTATCGAAAATATGGCTTAGTCAAGGTTTCAGGCGCCTTTATGGTGGGGTTGCTAATAGATTTTTTGTATGATTTGATTATTGTCTTCTTACAAAGAATTCCAAATATCAGCGAATTAATGCTTAGTCTCTGCACATTGGGGCTGTCTATTGTTTACTATCCTCTATGTATTTTGTTGATTAAGCATTTTCGACAATGGCTACTGCAAAGATTGGAAGACCAGTGCCGAAAAATATTTTGGAGTTTATTAGCGTATTCATTCTGCTCATTGATGGTAGTTAATTTGATCAATATTTTTCTTGATGAGGCCAAACCCTCTGTTATTGTTTATTCTTACCTGTCAATTGGGCAAGCAGCTTTTAGCTGGATCGTTTATTATGCTTTGCGAAGGGCAGAGGATGCACGTTTTAAAGCCCAATTACAGCAGCAAAAGCAAAAAGAGCTGGAGGAATATGCCAATTACCTTGAACAAAGTGAAGATAATCTTCGGGCATTTAGGCATGATTACCGGAATCTGCTGAATTCGCTGAAAGTCAGTGCAGCTGAAGGGAATGTTCACGAGCTATTAGATAAATTGGAACGCTATTCTGCTGAAAATCTCGATTCCCAGGCTCTTCTTAAGTACAAAGATACAAACCATATTCAAGTTAAAACTCTTAAGAGCCTCATTATCACGAAGCTGAATGCCGTATATCAAGCGGGCATTCCTTATGATTTTGAATGTCGACAGACAATTGCGTCAATACCAGGCAATGTTGATGAACTCGATTTAGTTAGAGTAATTGGGATTGCCTTTGACAATGCATTAGAGGAGAGTCAATCTCTTTCAGAAAGAAATGGTCATCCAGAGATACAGGCGATGCTTTACCAAGAAACAACAGATAGTCTAGAGTTTGAAATCCGAAACAAGGTCGTTCAGGGTAAAAGACAGCATACAAATCTAGCGACTAAAGGTTTTACAACGAAAACAGGACATCAAGGGCTGGGGTTGGCAAATTTGCAAGATATCGAGCAAAAGTATTCAGAATTAGATATCTCATACAATGTTTCGGATGGTTGGTTTGACCTTTACTTAACGATTGATCAAGAAGAGGATGAGTAAGTTGGAATATAAGGTTATTGTGTGTGATGACGATGCGTCTTTGGCTGAAAGCCTTGCTCAAAGGATAGTTTATGCCAGCGAGAATTTGTCAGATGACAACGAAAATTACCGGCAGAGCAAGGTGGAATTAGCATTGGTTGCCAACAGTTTTGAAGAGGTAGCTGGCTATTTGGTAGCTAACGAAGCGACTAATGTACTTTATTTTTTAGACATTGAATTGAACAAGGGGATTAAGACAGGCGTTGACTTGGCTGAGTTTGTTCGAAGTCGTGATCCCAACGCGCAGATAATCTTTGTGACAGCGTATGATAAATACGCCCCATTGACCTATCGTCGGCGAATTGGCGCAATTGATTACATCAACAAGGAACTGCCCTCAGCCGCCTTTATGCAACGGCTAAAGGAAACTCTACAAGCAGCCTTTGATAATCTGGACCTTTTAAGTCACGTAAACCATCAGTATTTTAGTTACAAGTGCGGCCGGCATTTACAAAGAGTCAGCGCTTCTGAAATTTACTATATCGAAAACAGCACGATGCAACACAAAGTTCATTTAGTAGCGGCAAATGGTGACAGCGAATTTAAGAACAACATTTCTAAGCTGGATGAAGAAAATGATTTTTTGCTAAAAGTTTCACAGTCATGCGTAATCAATCCGGATAATGTTGTTAGCGTAGATTTGGCTAAAAGATACGTAACTTTTCCAAACGGAGATATAGTTTACTTCTCGAGAGATAAGAAGAAGCAGATCGCAGCACTTGGAGAAAAGTTTCTTGAGGAAAAGAATAACTGATTTATGATGTACATGAAATATAATCGTATCTATGTTCCGCAAATTGATGAAAAAGATTGTGGAATTGCGTGTCTCGCTATGGTGTTAAAGAAATATGGAGCTGTAGTTTCTTTAGCTAAATTACGATATCTAGCAAAAACGACTTTGGAAGGAACATCAGCTTTAGGGATAGTCAGAGCCGCTGAACAGTTAGGATTACTGACACATGCGGTTAAGGCTGATGAAACTATGTTCGATACTGACGAATTACATTTTCCTTTTATCGTTCATATGGTGAAGAATAATTCCCTTTTACATTACTGCATTGTCTTGAAGAATTTACCGAATTATATTGTTATTGCTGATCCAGATCCTAAGGTTGGGATTCAGAGAATTTCAAAGGAGATATTTTTCAATGAGTGGACAGGCATAGCAATTTTTCTCTCAAAGTCTCGAAATTTTAAAGCAATTCATGAGAAGCGGACCAATATCTTTTCAACTTTCAAGCTCGTACTCAGACAAAAGCGGCTGGTATTATCGATTACACTAGCTGCTTTTCTATTGACCATAATAAATATTGGTAGTTCGTATTTTTTTCAAGGCCTAATAGATAGCTACATACCGCAACAAGACTATCATTTGATTCAATTGATAGCTGTAGGACTTTGCATAGCATACGCTGTTAACTCTGTTTTAGGCTATTTTCAAGATATTTTGGTGAATATATTAGGACAGCACCTTATTAAAAAGATTAGTTTGCAATATCTCAATCATGTGTTTGAATTACCTGTCAACTTTTTTGAAACTCGAAAGATCGGTGAGATAACCTCTAGATTTTCGGATGTTAACCATATAACAGATGCGCTAGCAAATGTTGCAGTATCTTTGTGCATAGATGTTGCGACTGTAATAACAATGGGGGTAACTTTAAGCATACAAAGCCCGTCTTTATACAAGATAGTTTTATTACTTACGCCGTTATTCGCAATCACAATTTTGGCGTTTACAGCGAAGTTTAGAACACTTGATAATGAACAGATGGAGAGTAATTCAAAGCTCAATTCAATGATTATTGAGGCGCTACGAGGGATAGTTACGATCAAGTCGGTGACAGGCGAGGGGATGCAGTATAAGAGAATAGAAGCACAATTTCAAGATTATCTTAGTAAGTCTTTGGATTATGTTAAAGCAGAAGCCGTGCAAAGTGCAATAAAGAGCTTCCTTCGCCTATTTTTAAGTATTGTAGTATTGGTTGTTGGGTCGAAAATGATTATTGACAAAGAAATGACGATAGGGCAATTGATAACATATAATTCACTTCTTTCATATTTCGTAGACCCTTTACAAAACATAGTCAATTTGCAGCCTTCTTTGCAAGCCGCTGGAGTGTCTCAGAAACGTTTAAATGAGGTTATGGTTATTCCAAGTGAGTTTGCTCTTAGTGAGGAGAAATATGTCGATACAGCTGTGCTTCAAGGAGAATTCACTTTAAAAAATGTCGATTACCAGTATGATTTTAGCCACAAAATATTGGAAGACATCAGTTTGAAGATTAATACGGGCGAGAAGATAGCGCTAGTCGGCAGAAGCGGGTCAGGAAAATCTACTTTGGCAAAATTACTGGTTAACTTTATTTCACCTACTGAAGGAAAAATTCTACTAGGGAAAGCCGATCTTGCAAGAATCAGCAAGCGAACACTTCGTTCTTTTGTTAGATATATTCCACAAGATCCATATATTTTTTCTGGCACCATAAAAGAGAATTTGCTTTTGGGCGTTAATCGGGATGTTTCAGAACAAGAGATTAGGGATGCTTGTAAGAAAGCCGAGATTTTGGGTGATGTAGAAAAATTACCAGCAAAATTTGATGAAGTGTTAGATGAAGGTGCGACGATTCTCTCGGGAGGACAAAAGCAAAGACTTTCTATAGCACGGGCGCTACTTTCACGTGCTGAGGTTCTTATTTTAGATGAGGTAACAAGTGGATTGGATCCTATCACTGAAGAAAAAGTTGTAGAGAATCTCATAAAAGGTGATCAAACAATAATCTTTATCGCACATCAGATGAAAATAGCTCAAAAAGTTGACAGAATTTTTGTGTTAGATCACGGCAAAATTGTTGAAAGTGGATCTAGCAAAGAGCTATTTGACAAGAAAGGAAGTTACCATAGCCTTGTAGAGGCCTCTACGGAATTAGTCTGATAGTTAGCAAGATTGGTTCGGTAGCAACATTTACGTGATAAAACAGTTAATCTATGGACTGTAAGCTAATTGCTAGGAGGTAAAAAATATGGAAAAATTTGAAACGTTGACCGAAATAGATTTAAAAGATGTGATCGGCGGCAGTAAGAGCGGTGGCAAGTACCACTACTATGGAAATGGTGTTTCATGCAACAGATACCACTGCAGAACTGATTGGAGCAAGGCTTGGTATTGTATCGCAAATCGTATGGGTGCAGCATATGCCACTGGTGGTAAGGCAACTATTGGGCGTTGCTAATTAACGAAAGGAAAGGCATTAGCCTTTCCTTTTAAATTGAAAATGAGGATGATATTTTGAAATTAAGAAAATTATTTTTAGGTATTATAGCAGTACTTAGCACATTGATTTTTACATCAAGTCCTATCTACGCTGCGACTAATTATAGTGATTCTACTTCGGATGCTCCTTTGGTTGAACAAACTATCAGCGTTAATGAGTATCTATTGAACGTCAAACACTTCAAGAAGATTAATGCGAAGAAAGTAGATCATTTATTTACTAAGAAAGATGGAAAAGACAGATACTTATATATCGGCAGACCAACGTGCTATTATTGCAGACAATACTCACCAGTGTTGAAGGATTTCAGTAAGCTCATAAAGCATAAGCTGTATTATCTTGATGTAAGTGCTAGTTCAAAGAACGACTCTTATGCTTTTGATGTGTTGCAGATTCCCGGAACGCCAACAGTTATGCGTATTAATGATGGTGACGTTGCTAATGCTTGGGTTGGTGGTGGAAAGAGTGCTAGTGAATTATATAGCTTTTTAAAAAATAACCAGTAATTTTCCTTTTCCACTAATTACAAACAGTGCTAGAATGTAAGCGAAAAAACATTGTTTGATTTTTCATTTATAGGAGGCTGTACGATGTTTTTTAACAAGAAAGAAAACGAAGCAGAAGAAGCATTTAAGAAGCAATTGGAAACTGTCGCAAATGACCCGGCAGTCAAGGCAAACGCGGCTTTAAGCAAGCTGATTGAAGCGGCTGTTAAAAAGGCTGAAAAGTCAGAATCAATCCGCTCAATCGCGTCTAACTTGGACACCCAATTGCGGTCCAACTTCGCTGAAAACGAACTGCCAAAGGCCGTTACTAACTTGCAACTGGACTTGGCCCGCTACTCTGCAGTTGGTGCTAATGGCGTAGTGCTGAAGTAGTCAATCCATGAACAAAAATCTCGAAGAATTGACCATGTTGAGGAAATCAGCTTTTGAGATAGCTGATTTCCTTAAGGACAATCCTGAAAATCCAGTTTCCCTAAGCTTGTTTCTACTCAGATTAGGAATTAGGGATGCCAGCGTGGAAGACAAGTTGATAAAAAAGACGGCTGAAATTGCCCTTGGAGCAGATGATCCAATGGAACTGACTGTTGAGGACTTTCAACATGAATTTCACAAGATTGCCAGTCAAATTAGTGATGCACCGGATGAAGCAGAACAGACGATTTATATAGTAACTTGGATTGGTCAGCATCTTTTTCCAAGAGTCTACCCAATAGCCATGAACTTCTAGCAGGAGATTCCAATGGATGAAAATGTTGAAGAAATGAAAATGCTGAAAAAGGCAATGGAAGAAATTGCCTTGTATTGTGATGATGGCCTAGATACTCCGATTTCACTAAGTCTGTACTTACAGATCTTTGATATTATGGATCCGGCGGTTAAAGATGAGCTCATTAAAAAGAGCAAGGAACTAATATCTACGGCAGATGATCCGCGAAAACTGACTGTCAATGATTTTCAACATGGATTCCACAAGATTGCTAGTCAGATTAGCATAGAACCAGATGAAACCGCACCAACGGTTTATATCGTAAATTGGATTGGCATGTATGCTGTTCCTGAAGTCTATCCGCTTGGTGTACGCTTTAAACGTGAATTAGAAGCACTAGATATTTGATTGAAACTAGGTGAACTACAATGTACCAAGCTTCACGCCTTCCATTTTTGGAACGAGTTTTCCATATTGTCGGTGACAGCACGATTATCTGGCTGTGGCACCACCTCTTAATCGTGGCTCTAGGCCTTTTAACCTTGCTTGGCTTGGTGATCTATCTAGTTGTCAGCGGCATCCGGCAAAAAAACGTCGCTAAAGCTGTCTGGCCAGTCGTCATTTTCTGTTCCTGCCTGGGCCTGGTCTACTTTGCCATGAGCTGCGCGATTATGGACTAAAATAGAAAAAGCAAAGTGCTGCTTGAGCCAGATATTCCGGCTTTGGCGGCACTTTTTTCATCCCTCCAGGTAAAAAGCATGAAACATTGTAAGGCAAAAGTAACCAAAAATATTCATACAAAGGCCAAAAAGGGCCTGATTTCTTTGGTATAATAAGATATTACAAATGTTTCACGGAGGAGTGAGTGGAATAAGATGAATACGCCACGATCACGCGAAGGTAACCTTGTCCGTTACCTCGTCTATTTTGTAGTTTTTGTTTTCACGGCCCTGGCCGACAATCTGGCCATCAAGAGCCCGTCCATCAGCATCTGGAACGTGATCCTGTTCCTGGTTCTGGCGGCCATGTGCCTGCTTTTTTACATTTACCGCTACAACCGTGAACAGCGCTTCTTCGATTCACGCTTCAATGTCCCCTGGCTGAGCAGCTTCAACTTCACCTTGCTCTTAAGCTTCGTGGTTGCCGCCGGCCGGATCGGGATCTCCTACCTGCAGCTCTACAAAGGCATGTCTGCCTCGGGCCTGCAGCTGGCCTATGCCTCTCATTCCACCAGCGCCTTATACTGGTTCATGATGCTGGCCAATGGGTTAGTCCTGCCGATCCTGGAAGAGTACCTCTGCACCGGTTTCTTGTTCAACTACTGGTTCAGAACTGAGAAAAAGGGCGTGGCCTACGTCGGCATAATCTGCTCGGGTCTCTTTTACGCCATCTTGACCTTCCAGTTCACTCCGGCAATCTTTGCCTTCAACTTTGCCTTTGGCATGCTTTTCGCCTGGAGCTACCTTAGCACCCAGACCATCTGGCTGCCTCTTTACCTGGCAGCCTTAAACGGGGTCTTGACGGTTGTGACCATCGCCGTTTAACTGAAGCGAGTAAAAAATAAGCGAGGCCGTTTGGCCTCGCTTATTTCTTTGTTAATTTATGGTATAAAAAAAGCGGATAGAGTGAATCGAACCCTCATCTCCAGCTTGGGAAGCTAGCGTTCTACCATTAAACTATACCCGCAAGATGTTTTAAGTATAGCATGGAAAAAAACTTTCGCCAAGTCTTTTGGGCAACTTTTTTCAAAAAGATTCTTCTGGCCCGGCGGGAGTGGTTTAATCTATTTGTTATTTTTGCTAGAATGATAATAATAACGCTGAAATAAATCGAATTAACAAGAAACTAGTACTAGCAAAGGAAAGCGAAAAATGACGAAAGAAATTATTTTGACTGGCGACCGGCCAACCGGCAAGCTGCACATCGGCCACTACATCGGCTCCTTGAAGAACCGGGTCATGCTCCAAAACACCGGCAAGTATGATTCCTACATTATGATTGCTGACACCCAGGCCTTGACTGACAATGCCCGCAACCCGGAAAAGATCCGCAACTCCTTGATCGAAGTTGCCCTGGACTACCTGGCTGTTGGCCTGGACCCGGAAAAGTCCACCATCTTTGTTCAGTCCCAAATCCCGGCCTTGTTTGAATTGACCACTGACTACATGGACCTGGTAACCCTGTCCCGGCTGGAAAGAAACCCTACTGTTAAGACGGAAATCAAGCAAAAGGGCTTCGGTGACTCCCTGCCAGTCGGCTTCTTGACCTACCCGGTTGCCCAAGCCGCTGACATCACTGCCTTCAAGGCGACCTTAGTCCCAGTCGGCGATGACCAGGAACCAATGCTGGAACAAACCCGGGAAATCGTCCGCAGCTTTAACCGGACCTACAATGTCGACGTCCTGGTTGAACCAAAGGGCTACTTCCCGCCTAAGGGCCAGGGCCGTCTGCCAGGCCTGGACGGCAACGCCAAGATGTCCAAATCCCTGGGCAACGCCATCTACCTGTCTGATGACGCGGAAACGGTTAAGAAGAAGGTTATGTCCATGTACACCGACCCTAACCACATCCACGTGGAAGACCCAGGCCAGGTTGAAGGCAACACCGTCTTCACTTACCTGGACGTCTTTGACCCGGACAAGGACACTGTTGCCCAACTTAAGGAAGACTACCAAAAGGGCGGGTTAGGTGACGTCAAGATCAAGCGCTACTTAAACAAGGTCCTGGAAGCTGAACTGGCCCCAATCAGAGAACGCCGGCAAAAGTACGCTGAAAACCTGGATGCCGTTTATGACATGCTCTACCAAGGGTCACAAAAGGCCAACCAGGTGGCTGACCAGACCCTGCAGGAAGTCCGTGACGCGATCGGCTTCAACTACTTCAAGAACCGAGGCTAATATGACGCGCAAGCGAATTCCCTGGAAACAGTACTTTATGATGCAGGCCCTGGTGATCGCCCAGCGGTCCACCTGTGACCGGGCCCTGGTCGGCAGCGTCCTGGTCAAGGACAAGCGGATCCTCAGCACCGGCTACAACGGGTCAGTTTCCGGCCAGGACCACTGCGATGACGTGGGCCACCAGCTGGTCGACGGCCACTGCGTGCGGACGATTCACTCCGAAATGAACAGTCTGATTTCCTGCGCGAAAAATGGGGTCTCAACCGACAACACGGAAATCTACGTGACTCACTTCCCATGCTACAACTGCACCAAGCACCTGTTGCAGGCCGGGGTGACCAAGATCAACTATTACTATGATTATCACGACAGTCCTTTGGCCATTCATCTGCTGCGTGATAGTGGAGTACCTTATGAACAAATTAAGCTTGACCGCCAATTCGTCGAAGAACTGGCACACAAACTTGAAGACGGCAGCGACTAGGCTGGCCTGGCTCCTGGCCTTAGTCTGCCTTTTTCCCCTGGTGACCGGGGCCAGCAGCTTTTTCGTCCAGGACAATGCCGGCATCATCAATTCCGATACCCGGAAAATGGTTGACCAAAAGAATGCCAAGTACCAGAAGTCTGACCAGCACCCGATCGTGATCGTCGAGACCCTGCAAAATGCCAAAAAGACCCAGCCGGCCGGCCTGAGTAAGGCAAGCAGGACCCTCTATATCGTGATCAACGTGCAAAAGGACGGGACTAAGAAGGCCTATCTTTACAGCAGCAGCGACCTGCACAGCCAGTTTACCGCCCAGGTCCGGGCCAATATCCTCAGCCACACGGCTTCCAAAATCACGGCTGATGACCCGATCGCCTTCAATGAAGGGGTGCAGGAGCTGTTCAAGATTTCCGTGACCTTGATCGACCAAAGCCTCGGCTTTAAAAAGGACTCCCTTGACCTGTCCAGCGAGGAAGTGAACCGGGTGATCAAGCCGGCCGACCTCAGAATTCCGATCATGCTGGCCTTGCTGGTCTTGATCGCGGCCGTGATCATCTTCCTGCGCTTTACGATAAGACGGCAGGCTAGAAGGTAGCTTTTTCACAGAAAAAACTAAATTAAAACGCTGACTTTACATAAAAGTGGTTTACAAGCCTGCTTTAAGCGTGTATAGTCTTCTATGTAAAGTTGAAAAGAGAGCAAATGAACTGTTAGGTGAGACTCCTACGTGAACACACGCTATCGCCCAGAAACATCCAGAGATGCCAACGGGTTAAATAGAAATTGTCGAAATAAGGCACTTTCCAGGTAGCTAGCATGTGCTTACGTCACGTAGTGTTAAAGCTGAGCGATTAGTCAATAGCGTGGCCTTATTTGGCAAGGTCCCCCTTACGGTTTGTAAGGGGGATTTTTTTGTTCGTTTGCGAAGTTGTCATAGAGGGGAGAACTATTATGCTCAACAAGACAATGAACAAAGCTGCCAGCGATGACGCAAAGCGGGTTGCAAGAATTGCCCTGGAAAAGCGGAGCGTGACTTTGGCCCAATTGCATACCAACAGCAACGGCCTCAGCACTGAAGAAGCAGCCGATGTCCGGGAAAAGACCGGGACCAACGAGATCGCGAGCAACAACCAAGCTAGCAAGCTCCACTTCCTGGCCGAAGCTTTCCTGACCCCGTTTACCCTGGTCCTGCTCATTTTGGCGACGATGTCCTTGTTCACTAACTACATCTTCGTCCCGCAAAGTGAAAAAGACCTCAGCACCGTCATCATCATGGTGGTCATGGTCCTGGTTTCCGGGATTACGTCCTTCATCCAGAACGTCCGCACTTCCAACGCTGTCCAGTCCCTTTTGAAGATGGTCTCTGTCACGACCAACGTGCGCCGGGACGGCAAGGACCAGGAAATCCCGACCAAGGACGTGGTGGTCGGCGACATCATCAACGTCTCAGCCGGGGACATGGTTCCAGCTGACATGAAGCTTTTGTCCAGCACTGACCTGTTCTGCTCAGCCAGTTCCTTGAACGGGGAATCAACGCCGGCGGAAAAGAATGCCAACTTCGTCCCAACCCCGGACAAGATGGAAAACTACCTGGACTACCCAAACATCCTTTTTGAAGGCACGACTATCGTCTCCGGCTCCGGCCGCGGGGTGGTCTTCGCCACTGGCGGGCACACCATGTTCGGCAAGATGGCGGCCCAGATCGCCGACACCGAAATGAAGGAGACGACTTTTGACACCGGGATCAAGAACATCTCCAAGCTGCTCTTGACCATGACAGCCATCATCGCGCCTCTGGTTCTCGTGGTCAATGGCTTGACCAAGGGCAACTGGACTGACGCCTTGATCTTCGCCATCGCTACGGCGGTGGGCCTGACGCCGGAAATGCTGCCAGTCATCGTGACCACCAACCTGGTCCGGGGCAGCGTGGAAATGAGCAAGCACCAGACCATTGTCAAGAAGATGAACTCCATTCAGAACTTCGGCTCAGCCGACATCCTCTGCACCGACAAGACCGGGACCTTGACCCAGGGCCAGGTCATCCTGGAAAAGCACTACAACCTGGAAATGCGGGAAACTGACCGGGTTTTGAAGATGGCCTACCTGAACTCTTACTACCAGACCGGGATGAAGGACCTGATCGACCAGGCAGTCATTGACGTGGCTGATGACGACCTGGATACCAGCGAAATCCAGCGGGACTACCACAAGATCGACGAAATTCCTTTTGACTTCCAGCGCCGGCGAATGAGCGTGGTGGTTGCCAACTCTGACCAAAAGCACGGCGAGCACCTCCTGGTTACCAAGGGGGCAGCCGAAGAAATGCTGGCCGTCTCCAGCCAGGTGGAAATCGGCGGCCAGACCCTGCCTTTGACTGAAGAAAGAAAAAAGCAGATTTTTAAAGATATCGACGACTTGAACAGTGACGGGATGCGGGTTATCGTCTTGGCCTACAAGGTTGACCCGTCTCCAGTCGGTGAATTTACGGTTGATGATGAAAGCGACTTGATCGTAATCGGCTTCCTGACCTTCCTGGATCCGCCGAAGGAAAGCGCCAAAAATGCCCTGGCCAGCCTCAACCGGGACGGCATTACCGTTAAGATTTTAACCGGGGACAATGAAGCCGTTACCCGGGCCGTGGCCTTGAAGGTCGGCTTGAACATCGATACGGTTTACGGGCAAAAGGACCTGATCGGCAAGAGCGATGAGGAACTGGCCAAGATTGTTGAAGAATGCGACATCTTCGTCAAGCTGTCACCGGAATGGAAGACCAAGATCATCGATGCCCTGCAGAAAAACGGCCACACGGTCGGCTACATGGGTGACGGGATCAACGATGCCCCGGCCATGAAGCAGGCGGACGTCTCTATCTCAGTTGACTCAGCTGTCGACGTGGCCAAGGAATCAGCGGACATCATCCTTTTGCAAAAGGACTTGAGCGTCCTGGAACACGCGGTCCGGATCGGCCGCAAGACCTTGACCAACACCATGAAGTACATCAAGATCACCCTGTCTTCCAACTTTGGGAACATCTTGTCCATCATGGTCGCCTCAGTCTTCCTGCCATTCCTGCCAATGCTGCCGCTGCAGCTTTTGATTTTGGACCTGCTCTACGGGACCAGCTGCCTGGCTTTGCCTTTTGACAGCGTGTCTGAAGACTACCTGCACGTGCCGCGGGAATGGTCAACCAAGAACATGCCGAAGTTCATGTTCTACTTTGGGCCGACGTCATCAATTTTTGACGTCATCACCTTTGCCGTCCTCTTCTTTGTAATCTGCCCGGCCCTTACTGGCGGCAGCTATGCTTCCTTAGGACCGGCAGGGCAGCTGGCCTTCATGACCATTTTCCACACCGGCTGGTTCGTGGAATCCCTCTGGACCCAGGAAATGGTCATCCACGCCTTGCGCGACGAACGCCTGCCATTTATCCAGCAGCGGGCATCAAGCCCAGTCATGCTGGCTACTTTCGGGGCTGCTATCTTCGGGACCTTCCTGCCATTTTCAAAATTGGCGGGGGCCATGAAGTTCGGCCACTTGAACGAAGAATTCCTGTGGATCGTGGCTGGCCTCCTGGTCTGCTACCTGCTTTTGACGACAGTCGTCAAGCACTTCTACATGAAGAAGGAAAAATTCTTGATTTAACTGAAAAAAGAACGGTCTTTAGTAAAAAGGCCGTTCTTTTTTGCCCGAAAGCCCGTTAAATCGCTGATCGGCTTTATAAGGTAAGGCTTTTTGTTGTATGATAGAGAGTATAGAATTTTTGAGGAGATCAAGCACTATGGCAGATAACAAGAAAACTTTTTACATTACCACGCCAATCTACTATCCGTCTGGCCGTTTGACCATCGGCAACGCCTACACGACGGTGGCAGCGGACACCATGACCCGCTACAAGAAGGCCCGCGGCTATGACACCTTCTTCTTGACCGGGACCGACGAACACGGCTTGAAGATCGAACAAAAGGCCGAAAAGCTGGGCATGAAGCCAAAGGCTTACCTGGACGGCATGGTCAAGGACATCAAGGAACTGTGGAAGAAGCTGGACATCAACTACGACAAGTTCATCCGGACCACTGATGAAGAACACGTCAAGGCTGTCCAGAAGATTTTTGAAAAGCTGAAGGCCTCAGGTGACATCTACCTGGGTGAATACACCGGCTGGTACTCAGTTGAAGACGAAGAATACTTCACTGAATCCCAGCTGAAGGAAGTCTTCAAGGACGACCAGGGCAACGTTGTCGGCGGGATTGCCCCATCTGGCCACGAAGTTCAATTGGTCAAGGAGCCATCCTACTTCTTCAAGATGAGCAAGTACGCTGACCGGCTTCTCCAGTACTACAAGGACCACCCGGAATTCATCCAGCCAAACTCCCGGGAAAAGGAAATGGTGAACAACTTCATCAAGCCGGGCCTGGAAGACTTGTCAGTTACCCGGACCACGGTTGACTGGGGGATCCCGGTGCCAAGCGACCCGAAGCACGTCGTTTACGTTTGGATCGACGCCTTGGCCAACTATATCACTGCCTTGGGCTATGGGTCAGAAGATGACTCCCTCTTCAAGAAGTACTGGCCAGCTGACGTCCACCTGGTCGGCAAGGAAATCGTCCGTTTCCACACTATTTACTGGCCTATCATGCTGATGGCTTTGGACTTGCCGCTGCCTAAGCAGGTCTTTGGCCACGGCTGGGTCTTGATCTACAAGGACAAGATGTCCAAGTCCAAGGGTAACGCCGTTTACCCGGAATCCTTGATTTCCCGCTACGGCCTGGACCCGGTCCGCTACTACCTGATGCGGGCCATCCCATTTGGGGCTGACGGTTCCTTTACCCCGGAAGACTTCGTTGAACGGACCAACTTTGACCTGGCCAACGACCTGGGCAACCTTTTGAACCGGACTGTTTCCATGATCAACCAGTACCAAAAGGGCCTGGTTGCCCCGGTTGACCAGGAACAGGACAAGTACGGCCAAGACCTGGCTGCCGTTGCTGCCAAGGCCATCAGCGACTACTACGGCAACATGGACAAGATGCACTTCTCCAACGCTTTGGAAAACGTCTGGCAGCTGATTTCCCGGGCCAACAAGTACATCGATGAAACTACCCCATGGGTTTTGAACAAGGAAGGCAAGACTGAAGAACTTTCCAGAGTCATGAGCAACCTGGCTGAAAGCCTGCGCCTGGTAGCCATCATGATCGCTCCGGTTATGACCGAAACTCCAGGCAAGATGTTTGCCCAGCTGGGCCTGGACTGGGAAGACGAAAGCCAGAAGGACTTGCAGTTCGGCGGCTTTGCCTGGGACGTGAACGTCGTTGCCAAGCCAACCCCAATCTTCCCACGCTTAAAGAATGATGAAGAAGTGGCCTACATCAAGGAAGAAATGAAGAAGGCCAAGCCAAAGAAGCAGTCAAGAAGAGAACAAAAGCAGGAAGAAAAGCAGATCACGATCGACGACTTTGCCAAGGTCAAGATCCAGGTCGGCAAGATCCTGTCCGTTGAACCAGTCAAGGGATCAAGCAAGCTTTTGATGTTCAAGCTGGACTTCGGCAAGACCGGCGAGCGGCAGATCTTGAGCGGGATCCGCAAGTTCTACCCAGATGAAAGCATCCTTTTGGGCAAGAAGGTTCTGGCGGTAACCAACTTGAAGCCGCGCAAGATGCTGGGCCACGAAAGCCAGGGCATGCTTTTGTCCAGTGAAGCTGACGGCGATGTCAAGCTGGCCCTGGTCGGCGATGAACACCCGGTAGGGGCTGAACTGGGCTAATGAAGATCTACGACAACCATACCCACTTAAACGACAAGCCTTTTGCCGGCAAAGAAGCCGATTATATCCAAAAAGCCAGGGACTTGGACGTGGTTGGGATGAACTGCGTGGGCCAGGACCCGGAAATGAATCTGGGCGCCCTGGAATTAGCTAACCGCTTTGCCAATGTCAAGGCCATCATCGGCTACTGCCCGGACGTGGCTAAAGACTATGACCAGGCAGCTGAAGACTTGCTGGTTGAGCAAGTTAAAGGCGGCCAGGTAGTCGCTATCGGGGAAATCGGCCTGGACTACTACTGGGATGAGTCTCCCCGGGATGTGCAAAGGGAAGTTTTTGCCCGGCAGATTGAAGTTGCCCGCGATTTGCAATTGCCGGTAAATATCCACACCAGGGATGCCTTCGCGGACTGCTTGCAGATCTTGAAAGAAGCAGACCTGGAATACGGGGCGGTTTTGCACAGCTACAACGGGGGCCCGGAATGGACGGAAAAGTTCCTGGACTTGAACGTGAACTTTTCTTTCTCCGGGGTCGTTTCCTTCAAGAAGGCCGCGGAAGTGCATGAGTCAGCCAAGCTGGTTCCTTTGGACCGGCTTTTGGTTGAAACTGACGCGCCGTTTTTGACCCCGGTGCCTTACCGGGGCCGGCAAAACGAGCCTGGCTATGTCCGCTATGTCGCCCAGGCGGTCGCGGACTTGAAAGGGCTGGACCTGGCCGAAGTCGCGGAAGCAACTTATGCTAATACAATGAGGATTTACGGATTAAATGCAGAAGAATTTTAACGCCGTCGTTGTCGTGGAAGGCAAGGACGATACGATTCGCTTAAAGCAGTTTTTTCCAGGAATTGAGACGGTCGAGACGAATGGCTCGGCCGTTTCTGATGCGGTCCTGGCCAAGCTGAAGAAGCTGGCCCAAAGCCGCGAGATTATCGTTTTTACCGATCCTGACGTCAACGGCGAGCGGATCCGCCGGATAGTGACCGAAGCCGTGCCAACGGCCAAGCAGGCCTTTATTACCCGCAAAGAAGGCGAACCGCAAAAAAAGGGGAGCCTGGGGGTAGAGCACGCTTCAAAGGAAGCTTTAGAGCGGGCCTTGAGCGACTTACGCGAGGTCCAAGCCCAAAAGGCGGACTTTGACTACGGGGACTATGTCGACTTGGGCCTGGCCATGGGCCGCCAGTCCCGGCAATTACGGGAGGCAGTCGGGATCAAGCTGGGGATCGGCTATGCCAATTCCAAGCGTTTTTACCAGCGCCTGCAGACTTTTGGCATCAGTTTGGCTGAACTCAAGCAGGCAGTAGAGGAGGCGGAAAATGACCAACAGAATTCCAATCGCTAGTCCGGTAAGGACGGCGGCCATCGTCAACCGTTACTTTGTGCACGCTAAGAAGAACCTGGGCCAGAACTTCCTGGTTGACCTGGATGCCGTCCAGGGGATCGTCCGGGCAGCCGGGATTGAGCCCGGCGACCAGGTAGTGGAAGTCGGCCCGGGGATCGGCTCTTTGACTGAACAGCTGCTTTTAGCTGGAGGCAAGGTGGCGGCTTATGAAGTCGACCAGAGCCTGCCGGAAATTCTGGCCAACGAACTGCCGGAAAAGGTAGATGGCCAAGACCTGGACCAGCGCTTCAAGCTGATCATGAAGGACGTTTTGCAGGCGGACTTTGCAACTGATCTGGCGGGCTTTTTTGACTTAAGCAAGCCCGTCAAGGTTGTGGCCAACCTGCCTTACTACATCACCACGCCGATTATTTTCAACCTGCTGGAATCCAGCCTGGACTTCACCAGCCTGACCTTGATGATGCAAAAGGAAGTGGCTGAGCGCCTGGCTGCCCAGCCGGGCTCTAAGGCCTATGGCCCCTTGTCCATTGCCGTGCAGACGCAAATGAGCGTGGACCTGGCCTTGGAAGTAGGGCACGCTTCCTTCATGCCCCAGCCAAAGGTTGACTCAGCCGTGGTGGTTTTAACGCCGCTGGAAAAGCCAGCTGACGTTGGCGACCGCAAGCAGTTCAACCGGGTGGTTAAGCTCTGCTTTGCCCAGCGGCGCAAGACCCTGGCCAACAACTTGAAGACCTTGCTTCCAGATAAGGAAGACCGGGAAAAGCTGCTGGCCGACCTGGACCTGGACCCGCGCCAGCGGCCGGAGCAACTGGCTATCAGCGATTTCATCAGAATCAGCCAGGCTATAGCGGAAATGAATAAATAATTCAATCTTGATTTGAATAGGAAATTATGTTACAATATTCTGATAAAGGAGTGTCATAATTGCCAATCAATATTCAAGACATTAAGCAGAAGTTAGATGCCCACCTAGGCGAAGAGCTGACGATCGTTGCTCAAGCGGGCCGCAAGAAGGTAACCAGACGCCGCGGCATTTTGAAGAACACGTTTCCTGCCGTGTTTGTAGTGGCTCTGGACCAGGACAGTAATAATTTTGAACACGCATCATACAGCTACACTGATGTTTTGACCAAGAACATCCTGCTGGAATTTGATGATGAAAGCGATGCAGAGTAAAAATACGAATTTTTGCACTAACATTTCTTAAAAATGTTAGTGATTTTTTTTGCCCTTTAGAGTATATTAGTATAAGTACAAAAACAGACATTAGGAAGGAAAGAGAATGAAACGTTCTGAAAGATTAGTAGATATGACCAAGTTTTTGATGGAGCGCCCGCATACTTTGATTGCTCTGCCTTTTTTTGCCAAGCGCTACGGGGCAGCGAAGTCATCAATCTCTGAAGACTTGGCCATTTTGAAGCACACCCTGGCCAGCAACGAGGATGGGATCCTGGAGACCGTTGCCGGGGCAGCCGGCGGGGTCCGCTATATCCCGTTCTTAGGCCAGAAGCCGGCTGAGAAGTACCTCAAGGACCTGGCAGGCCGCATCCAGGATTCCAGCCGGATTCTGCCGGGTGGCTTTGTCTACCTGTCAGACATTTTGGGCGGGCCATATGACCTGGAGATGATCGGCAAGCTGATCGCCACCCGCTATGCTTACGCCAATATCGAAGCCGTCATGACGGTGGAAACCAAGGGGATTTCTTTGGCCAATGCCGTGGCCAGCTACTTGAACGTCCCAGCGGTAACCGCCCGCAAGCGGTCCAAGGTGACGGAAGGGGCTACTGTGTCCGTTAACTACATGTCCTCTTCAACTTCCCGGGTAGCCAAGATGGAGTTGCCGACCCGGGCCCTGGACAAGGATACGAACGTTCTGATTGTGGACGACTTCATGAAGGGCGGAGGCACTCTGGACGGGATGCGGCAACTGGTCAAGGAATTTGACTGCCAGGTGGCCGGCGTCTGTGTTCTTTGCGAAACTGAATATGAAGAGGAACGCAAGATCAAGGACTACGTTTCCCTAGTCAACATTGACCAGATCGACAGCGAAAAGGAAATCATCCTGGCTCAGCCGGGCAACTTTTTGACTAGAACTAACTTCGACCGTTTCTAAATGTTACAATATAAGCTAGCCATGAAGGCTAGCTTATTTTGATTTAGAAGGTTACAACAGATGGAAAAATATGTCGTAGTTTTGGCTGCCGGCAAGGGCACCAGAATGAAATCCAAGCTTTACAAGGTTTTGCACCAAGTTTGCGGCAAGGCCATGGTTGAACATGTCGTTGATGCCGCCAGAGCGGTCAAGCCAAGCAAGATCGTGACCATTGTCGGCCACGGGGCAGAAGACGTGGAGAAAGTCTTGGCGGGCAAGTCTGAATTTGCCATGCAGGAAAAGCAACTGGGCACCGGCCACGCGGTTATGCAGGCGGAAGGCCAGCTGGCTGCTTTGGAAGGGGCAACGCTGGTCGTAACCGGGGATACCCCGCTTTTTACCAGTGAAACTTTCGAAAAGCTCTTCGCCTACCATGAAGAAGAAGGCAACGCGGCCACGGTTTTGACGGCTGAAGCTCCGGATCCTTTTGGCTACGGGCGGATCATCAGAGATGACCAGGGCAATGTTTTGCGGATCGTGGAACAAAAGGACGGCAAGCCGGAAGAGCTGAAGGTCAAGGAAATCAACACCGGGGTCTTCTGCTTTGACAACCAGGACTTGTGGGCTGCTTTGAAGCAAGTCGGCAACGACAACTCTCAAGGCGAGTACTACTTGACTGACGTTTTGGAAATTTTGCGCAAGGCCGGCAAGAAGGTCGGGGCTTACAAGATGCCAGATTTCAGCGAAAGCCTGGGGGTAAATGACCGGATCGCCCTGGCTGAAGCCACCCGGATCATGCAAAGAAGAATCAATGAAGGGCACATGCGGGACGGGGTTACCTTTATCGACCCCGCCACGGCTTACATTGACGCTGACGTGGAAATCGGCAATGACACGGTGATTGAAGGCGGCGTGACAATTAAAGGCCACACCGTGATCGGGTCAGACTGCTTGATCACTTCGGGATCAAGAATCGTTGACAGCCAGATCGGCAACGGCGTGACGGTAACTTCTTCCACGATTGAAGAATCAATCATGGAAGACAACACGGACATCGGGCCAAACTCCCACTTGCGGCCAAAGGCTTTGATCAAGCGGGGAGCTCACCTGGGCAATTTCGTGGAAGTCAAGAAGGCGGAAATTGGCGAAAACACCAAGGTCGGGCACCTGACTTACGTTGGGGATGCTACTTTGGGCAAGGACATCAATGTCGGCTGCGGGGTCATCTTCTCCAACTTTGACGGGGTCAAGAAGTTCCACACGACGGTTGGTGACAAGTCCTTCATCGGGGCCGGGTCAACCCTGGTTTCTCCGATCAATGTGGCCGACCACGCCTTTATCGCGGCTGACTCAACCATTACCAAGGACGTTGGCAAGTATGAAATGGCCATCGCCCGGGGCCGGCAGGTCAACAAGGAAGACTACTGGCACAAGCTGCCTTTGTCTGAAGACGAAGAATGGAAATAATTTCGAAAAGGAGCTCCGGCTCCTTTTTTAATATAGGTAAAATGCATCCGTTTACAGTAGCTTTTAAGAAAAAATGCCTTTCTTTTGAGAACTTTAATCAGCAATTTTTAAACAGAGGGTGTATAATCTAGGCAATGTACAAAAAGAAGCAAGAAAGGTTTGCATATCGATGAAGTTTACTAAGAAAATTGCTTTTGCATCAGCATCATTGGCTTTGACTCTGGCTACTCCAGCCGCCCTGCTTACTCAAAACGCGGCTTTTGCCAAGACCACCACGGTTAAGCAAGCAACCAAGGTTAAGGTAACTAAGAAGACCACTCCTTTTTACCACAAGGACGGTTCTAAGTTCACCAAGAAGAAGCCTTACGTTTACGGCAGCTGGAAGAGCACTGTAGCTTACAAGAACACCAGCTACAACGTCGTTAAGACTGTAACCATCAAGGGTGCTAAGTACTACTACATCGGCAACGATGCTTACCTGAAGGCCAGCGACGTCAAGGTAACCGCAACTAAGACGGTTAAGTCCAGCTCAACTTCAAGCGCAAAGAAGGCAAGCACTAGTTCAAGCAAGACTACTTCCAAGAAGACTAGTTCAAGTTCTAGCTCCAAGAAGACTAGCTCAACTTCAAGCAGCTCTTCTTCCAAGAAGACCAGCTCAGAGAAGACTGTAACTGAAATTCAAGTAACTAAGAAGACCACTCCTTTCTACCACAAGGACGGTTCAAAGTTCACCAAGAAGAGCCCATACGTTTACCAAGGCTGGAAGAGTACTGTAGCTTACAAGGGGACTAAGTACAAGGTTTCCAAGACTATCACCATCAAGAACAAGAAGTACTACTACGTCGGCAACAGCGCCTACTTGAAGGCCAGCGCCGTTAAGGTAATCGCAGCTAAGTAATCCAGAAGAAGCTTTGACAATTGTCAGAGCTTTTTTCTTTGCCCGAAAACAGACGATTTTTTCTATCCGCTTGAAAAATAAAAGGCTTTCTTGCTCTTTTTTCAGGTCAAAACAGGAGTAAGAGGAATTTTTTGCTTAAAAACTGAACACAAATCCCTTTTTTCCAACAAAAGAATGCCGGATTTTGTTAGAATAGAACTGGTAAATGCTGTTTTTTTCGGAGGGAATTATGTCTTACAAGGACAACATCAAGCTTTTTGCGCTTAACTCAAACAAACCGTTGGCAGAAAAGATCGCTAAGCGGATGGGGTTAAAGCTTTCAACCTCAAGCGTCGTTCGCTTCAGCGACGGTGAAATTCAAGTCAACATCGACGATTCTGTCCGTGGCAAGGACGTCTTCTTGATCCAATCCACCAGCGCGCCGGTCAACGACAACCTTATGGAACTTTTGATCATGATCGACGCTGTCCGCCGGGCCAGTGCCGCTTCCGTAAACATCGTCCTGCCTTACTACGGCTACGCTCGTCAAGACCGGAAGACCCGGGCCAGAGAACCAATCACTGCTAAACTGGTCGCAGACATGATTCAAGCTGCCGGGGCTGACCGCGTCCTCTCACTGGACCTGCACGCTCCGCAAATCCAAGGTTTCTTCGACATCCCTGTCGACAACCTGATGGGCGCTCCTTTATTGGCTGACTACTTCCTGAGCAACCACCTGGAAGAAGACGCTGTTGTCGTTTCTCCAGACCACGGTGGCGTTACCCGGGCAAGAAAATTAGCTGAATTCCTGGGCACTTCAATCGCCATCGTCGACAAGCGCCGGCCAAAGGCCAACGTTGCCGAAGTCATGAACATCATCGGTGACGTCAAGGGCAAGCGGGCCATCTTGATCGACGACATGATCGACACTGCCGGCACTATCACCCTGGCTGCTCAAGCCTTGAAGGACGCCGGTGCTACCGAAGTTTACGCCTGCGCGACCCACGCTGTTTTGTCCGGCCCAGCCGTAGACCGCTTGAACAATTCCGTAATCAAGAGCCTGGTCTTGACCGACTCAATCCAACAGCCAGCCGAAAAGAACCTCGATAAGATGATTCTCGTTTCCGTTGGGCCTTTGATGGGTGACGCTATCAAGCTGATCATGGAACACAAGCCAATGAGTCCGCTCTTTGACACTCGTTACGACGCTAACAAGTACAAGGACAAGTAAGGACCTGTATGCAAAAACAACCGCTGCAAATTCTGCAACGGTTGTTTTCTTTTGCCTTATTTTTTTGTAAGCAATTCCCCGTTTTTCAGGTACTGCTGAAAATCTGCCTGCTTGAGCATGGCAACCGGGAAAAAGAAGCGTTCATCGCCCTGCAGGGTCCCGTTTAAGGCCTTGACCAGGGGGCTGAGCTGGGACAGCTCAATCAAGCTGCCATCTTCCTGCATGATCTCAATCTGGCTGTTGGCGTTCTTGCCGCTTGGCTTATAAGCGTCATATGGCTCGTCAAAAGCTGACCCTACTCCGGTATAGTAGTCCGGGTCAAAGCCGGCATCTTTAATCAAGTCCTTTAATTGCGGCAAAAGCTGCTTGCTTTCTTCGTTGATCTTTACGCTGGCTAAAGGCCGCCGGAAAAGGTAGCGCTTGGTCAAGTCCGCTAAAACCGGGTCGCTGGACTCAGTCCACATGCTGAAGTTGGTCTCCATGACCCCGTCATCCATCTTCAAGTAGTCCTGCAAGTCCCAGGTCCCGGCCAAAAATCTGGCTAAACTTGGCGTAACCGGCAGTTCTTTTTCCTGGTAGAGGTACTGGGCCCGCTTCAAAAGGTGGTGAAGGATGACCTCCATGGACCGGTTGACCCGGTGGTAGTAGATCTGCTGGTACATCTGGTAGCGGGAGACGATATAGTCTTCAACGGCGTGCATCCCGTTAGCCGTAAAGCAAACCCCTTTTTCATAAGGGCGGATGACCCGCAAGATCCGGGAGAGGTCGAACTCCCCATAAGAAGCCCCCGTGAAGTAGGCATCCCGCAAAAGGTAGTCCATCCGGTCGGCGTCCGCCTGGCTGGAGATGAGCTTGACCACCTGGGGATTAGGGTAGGTCTTGGCGATCACGCTGGCTACTGCCTTTGGGAAGTCCGGGTCGACCTTGCTCAAAGCCTGGTTGACCTCAGTGGAAGGATCCAGAATGATCTGCTGGCCGATCTGCTCATGGTTGGTGCCGAAAAGGTGCTCAAAGGTGTGCGAGTATGGGCCATGGCCGATGTCATGCAAAAGGCCGGCCATCTGCACCAGCAGGTTTTCGCTGGGATCCCAGAGTCCGTCGCCGGTACTTTGACTAGAGTATTTGTCAGTAAAAAGGTTGCTGATCCGTCGGGCCAGTTCGTAGACGCCCAGGTTGTGCTCAAAGCGGGTGTGGGTGGCGCCGGGGAAGACGAAGGCCGTCGGGCCCAGCTGCTTGATCCGCCGCATCCGCTGGAATTCTTGCGAGCGGACGACTTCCAGGGCCACTTGGGTGTCCAGGTGGATATAGCCGTGAACCGGGTCACGGACGACGACTTCGCGGGCCAGTTTAGGACTGTCAAATTGTGTCAAAAGTAAATCCTCCATTCTTATTGTTTTATATTTTTGCCAAAACATAGTAAGATATGCTTGACTAGCTATAGAAATTATAGCAAAAGTTGCCAGAGGCCGCTGCTTGCGGCTGTTAAAGGAGAAGAATTTTTTATAAAGATGAGCAAGATTAAGATCGATTTGACGAGCAAGATTACCCAGGGCGAGCAAACGGAAACCATTCGCCAGCAGGCAGAAGGCGAATTGCGGGAAGACGGCGCGGTGAAAAGAATTTTTTACGAGGCGGAAAAGGTGCCGGTCAAGATGCTCGTAAAAGAACAGGAGCTCTTGATCCGGCGGGGGACTGACCACAGCAACTTCTCCCAAATGCATTTTATTTTAGGCGAGAAGGGACAGTGCAAGTACGTGGTTGAGGGCCGGCAGCTGGATCTCTTGTCGGAAACCAAGCGCCTGGAATTGAAAGAAAATGCCGCTGGTCAGCAACTTGAAGTTGAATATGACCTCTTTAGTGGTGTAGACTTAATTGGTAGTTATGCCGTCTCGTTGATTTTTGCTTAAATGACGTGTAAAATAGACAAGATTGAATAGAGAGGACGTTCAACTGTGGGATTAGCTGATTTTAAAGACGTGGATCGCAACGAATTGTCAATGATTGAAGTTGCACACGCAATTTTGGAAGACCGTGGCGAAAGAATGGCTTTTGCCGATATCGTTAACGAAGTGCAAAAGTACTTGAACAAGAGCGACGAAGAAATTCGCCAGCGCCTGCCGCAATTTTACACGGACATGAACACCGATGGCCGCTTCATTTCCATGGGTGAAAATGTCTGGGCCCTGCGGACCTGGTTCAAGTTCGAAGCTGTCGATGAAGAAGTCGACCACCCAGAAGACGACGGCGACGAAGCATCAACTCGCAAGCACCACAAGAAGGTCAACGCCTTCCTGGCCACGACTGAAGGCGACGACGTGATCGACTACGAAAACGACGACCCAGAAGACGAAGACTTGTCCGACGACAGTGACGCTGACGAAGATGACGATGACGACAACTCCGGCGACGATTACGACTACGATGACGATTACGACGACAATGAAGACGACGAAGATGACGACTCATTGCCAGACGGGATCGAAGGTCAGCTGTCACAAATGGAAGACGAAGACCTTGATGACGATGAAGACGAAGAATAGGATTTTGTCCTTGACTTGCGGCTGAAAAGTCGTTATTATTTTGCTTGGGCACCCTATGTGCGTTTAGCTCCCTAATTGCTAGGGAGCTTTTTTATTATTTTTCAAAGGAGAGCTCAATGACCAAATATATCTTTGTGACTGGCGGCGTTGTTTCATCATTGGGGAAAGGGATTACTGCATCAAGCATTGGTCGCTTGCTGAAGAACCGCGGCTTAAAAGTTACCATGCAGAAGTTCGACCCATACATCAACATCGACCCCGGCACGATGAACCCTTACCAACACGGTGAAGTTTTCGTGACTGACGACGGTACGGAAGCTGACCTTGACTTGGGCCACTATGAAAGATTGGTCGACGTTAGAACCAGCAAGTACTCTAACGTGACGACTGGCAAGATCTACCAGGAAGTCCTGCAGCGCGAACGGCGCGGCGACTACCACGGCGGCACTGTACAGGTGATCCCGCACGTAACTAACATGATCAAGGAAAAGGTCATGCGGGCAGCGCAAATGACCGACACTGACGTGGTTATTTCCGAAATCGGCGGTACGGTCGGTGACATGGAATCAACTCCGTTCATGGAAGCCATCCGGCAAATGCGGCGGGAAGTCGGCTCAGAAAACGTTATGTACGTGCACGTTACCTTCGTTCCTTACCTGCGGGCAGCCAAGGAACTGAAGAGCAAGCCGACCCAGCAGTCAGTTTCCATGCTGCGGTCAATCGGGATCCAGCCAAACATGCTGGTTCTGCGCTCAGAAATGCCAGTTCCGCAGGAAATGAAGGACAAGATCTCCACTTTCACCGACGTTCCAGTCGACTACATCGTGGAATCTTTGGACGCGCCATCTCTGTTTGACGTGCCGCTGTCCTACCAGGAACAAGGCGTTGACCAGAAGGTCGTTGACTTCCTCCACATCGACAGCCCGAAGCCGGTTGCCGACATGGACGAATGGCGCCGGATGGACGAACGGGCCAAGAACTTGAAGTACAAGACCAAGATCACCCTGGTCGGCAAGTACGTCGAACTGGAAGATGCCTACATCTCCGTAACTGACGCTTTGCAGCACGCCGGCTACCTGTACAACAGCAAGATCGAAGTTGAAAAGATCCAGGCTGAAGACATCACTGAAGACAATGTAGCCGAACTTTTGAAGGACACCCAGGGATTGATCGTGCCAGGCGGTTTCGGCACCCGGGGCCTGGAAGGGATGATCACTTCCATCAAGTACGCCCGCGAACACGACATTCCATTCCTGGGGATCTGCCTGGGGATGCAGATGGCCAGCGTGGAATTCGCCCGCAACGTTTTGCACCTGGAAGACGCCAACTCAGCTGAAGCAGAACCAAACTGCAAGAACAACATCATTGACTTGATGGCTGACCAGCGCGACCAGGAAAAGATCGGCGGCACCTTGCGTCTGGGCCTGTACCCAGCCATGCTGAAGGCCGGCACTAAGACCCGGGAATGCTACGACGGCCAGGAAGTCATCCAGGAACGTCACCGTCACCGCTACGAATTCAACAACAAGTACCGGGCAGACTTTGAAAAGGCCGGCATGACCTTCTCAGGCGTTTCTCCAGACAACCACCTGGTGGAAATCGTTGAAATCACGGACAAGAAGTTCTTTGTTGCCGCTCAATACCACCCGGAATTCCTGAGCCGGCCAAACCGGCCAGAAGGGCTCTTCAAGGGCTTTATTGGGGCAGCCAGCGGTTTGCAGGTCGACAAGTTCTAAATTTTGTACGATAATAATAGATAGTGACAAGAGAAGAGAAACCTCTTCTCTTGTTTTTTTGACGAAGATCTATTAACATTATTATGATAATTTGACAAAAGAAAAGGACTACTTTCCCAAATGAAGCAAATGATAATTCACGGAGGGAAACCCCTGCAAGGCGACATCTGGATTGGCGGCGCGAAGAACTCAACGGTAGCGCTGATTCCGGCCTCAATCCTGTCGAGAACGCCGGTGACCCTGGAATCAGTTCCGCGGATTGCCGACGTTGACAATTTGATGGACTTGTTGAGCGAAATGGACGTGCACTGCGACTTCCGCGAAACGACCCTGCAAATTGACCCGACTGAAATCAAGATGAGTCCTCTGCCAGCTGGGAAGATTAAGAGCTTGCGCGCGTCTTACTACTTTATGGGCGCTTTGCTCGGTCGTTTTGGCAAGGCGGTTGTAGGTTTTCCTGGTGGCGATGACATTGGCCCGCGGCCGATTGACCAGCACATTATGGGCTTCCAATCCCTCGGCGCCGACGTTAGATATGAAAATGAGCAGATTGTAATTACCGCGCCTGATGAAGGGTTGAAGGGGGCCCAGATTCACCTGAAGATGGCTTCTGTTGGGGCAACGATGAACATCATCATGGCCTCAGTCACGGCCAGCGGCCGGACGGTGATCGAGAACGCGGCCAAGGAGCCGGAAATCATCGACCTGGCAACTTTCTTGAACAACATGGGGGCCAAGATCCGCGGGGCGGGGACTGACACTATCAGAATCGACGGGGTTGACCGCCTGGAGGCCAAGGTGCCGCACACGATCATCCCTGACCGGATCGAAGCCGGGACTTACATTTCCATGGCAGCCTGCATCGGTAACGGGATCCGGATCCACAACATTATCGCTGAACACCTTGACGCCTTTTTGGCCAAGGTGGAAGAAATGGGCGTGGTGATCGACACTGATGAAGACTCCCTCTTCGTTTACCCGGCCGGGGACCTGCGCATGGTTCAGGTCAAGACCGGGACCTACCCGGGCTTCGCGACTGATTTGCAGCAGCCAATTACGCCGCTCTTGCTGACGGCGAAGACCGGGGAAGGGGTCATCATCGACCCGATCTACCCGAAGCGGACCCGGCACGTACCGGAACTGCAGAAGATGGGGGCTTCCATCACGGTTGTTAACAACATCATTCTGGTTCACCCAGGCAGCCGCCTGCACGGGGCAGTGGTTCACGCTGACGAAATCCGGGCCGGGGCCTGCTTGATGCTTACTGGCCTGATGGTTGACGGCGAAACGGTGATCAACAATGCCGGCAACATCTTGCGCGGCTATGACCGGGTGGAAGAAAAGCTGCGCCAGCTGGGCGCTGACGTGGTCATCCGGGACGTGGAAGATTAACTTGGGCCCTTGTCAAACGGGCTGGATAGTGGTACTATATTAGAGTT
Organism: Lactobacillus delbrueckii subsp. bulgaricus; assembly: GCF_046938665.1. Classification (GTDB taxonomy): domain Bacteria; phylum Bacillota; class Bacilli; order Lactobacillales; family Lactobacillaceae; genus Lactobacillus; species Lactobacillus delbrueckii_C. Next base: position 125,035 of record NZ_JBKZCD010000003.1, on the reverse strand, counting down.
AATCGATTAATCTATGGCCTGCAGAAGGCTATGGCAAAGGAGTTTTAGAATTATGAAACAAGGTATTCACCCAGATTATCAAGAAGTTTGCTTCATGGACTCAGCAACTGGTTTTAAGTTTGTTGCCGGCTCAACTTTGAAGTCATCAGAAACTGTTGAATTCGAAGGCAACACTTACCCATTGATCCGTGTTGAAATTTCATCAGATTCCCACCCATTCTACACTGGCAAGCAAAAGTTTGCCGCAGCCGATGGTCGAATCGAACGTTTCAACAAGAAGTACGGCTTCAACAAGAAGAACTAATCGTTCTCTTTACTTTAAAAGCAGCCCGCTTGGGTTGCTTTTTTTATTGCGAAGAGCGCTAAACAACGTATAATATACTAAGTGTTAATTTATTCTCAAGGAGCAGTATTGGAATGAAAATGCAGTTGGCAGAAATCGCCCAAGCCTTAAATACCAGTTGTGAAGGGGACGCGGAAACGGTCATTACCTCAGTGGCCTTTGACTCAAGAAAGATCAGCCAGGGCGCCCTCTTTGTCCCGATCAAGGGGGAAAGAGACGGCCACGACTTTGTGGGTTCAGCCATTGAAGCCGGCGCCAGCGCCACTTTGTGGGAAGCTGGCCACCCAAACAAGCCGGAAGGCATTGCGGTTTTAGAAGTTGCCGACACCTTGAAGGCCATGCAGGATCTGGCCCGCTACTACCTGCAGAAGGTCAACCCAACTGTGGTCGGCATCACCGGCTCAAACGGCAAGACCACGACCAAGGATATGGTGGCGGCGGTTTTGGCCAAGCGTTTCAACGTTTACAAGACCCAGGCCAACTTCAACAATGAAATCGGCGTGCCGATGACCATTTTGGAAATGAAGCCGATCACTGAGATCCTGGTTTTGGAAATGGGGATGGACCGGGCCGGCCAACTGCATGAACTGAGCCAGCTGGCCCGGCCGGACGTGGCGGTCATCACCATGATTGGGGAAGCCCATATCGAATTCTTCGGCAGTCGGGACAAGATCGCCGACGCCAAGATGGAAATCACGGACTTTTTGCAAGAAGACGGCGAATTCATCTACAACGGTGATGAACCCCTCCTGGCGGAAAGAGCCGCCAAGCTTTCCCAGGACAAGTCCACCTTCGGTTTCGCGGACTCTGACAGCATTCATGCCAGTGACCTCCGCAGCACCATGCACCATTCCTTCTTCAAGATTAACGGGACTGACCGGGAATTCTCAATTCCAATGATCGGCCGCCACAATGTGGCTAACGCCATGGCCGCTATTCTGGTTGGCCGCCACTTCGGGGAAAGCGACGAGGAAATCGCCGCTGGCCTGGCCAACTTCGTGCCAACGGCCAACCGGATGGAATGGGAAAAGGGCGACTGCGGCGAAGACATCATGAGCGATATCTACAACTCCAACCCAACGGCCGTTAAGGCCGTGACTGCCTCCTTTGGCCAGGTTCCAGTCAGTGAAGGCGGCCGCCGGATCGCGGTTTTGGCCGACATGCTGGAACTGGGCAGCCGGTCATCTGACCTGCACAAGGGCCTGGCTGCCTGCCTGGACCCGGACAAGATCAACGTCCTTTACCTTTACGGGCCGGAGATGAACCACCTTTACCAGGCCCTGCTGGACAAGTACAGCCAGCAGAATCTGCACTACTACCCAGAAGACGAGATGAGCCATTTAATCGATGATTTAAAGAGCGACATCCACAGCCAGGACATCGTTTTGCTGAAGGGGTCCCACGGGATGCACTTGGAACGAGTCCTCGACAGACTGAAATAGGAGAACAATTTGAAATTTACTGAACTAGGATTGAACGACAATATCTTAAAGGCAATTAAGCGGTCAGGCTTTGAAGAAGCCACCCCGATCCAGGCCCAGACCATTCCTTTGGCCTTGGCTGGCCAGGACGTGATCGGCCAGGCCCAAACCGGGACGGGGAAGACAGCTGCCTTTGGTCTGCCAATCCTGCAAAAGCTGGACAAGCAGGAGCAAGCTATCCAGGCCATCGTAATTGAACCAACCAGAGAACTGGCCATCCAGACCCAGGAAGAACTTTTCCGCCTGGGCAGAGACGAAAAGGCCAAGGTCCAGGTCGTTTACGGCGGGGCGGACATTGGCCGGCAGATCCGGGCCTTGAAGAAGGTGCCGGAAATCCTGGTCGGGACTCCTGGCCGGCTTTTGGACCACTTGAAGCGCAAGACCATCAAGCTGGACGGCGTCAAGACAGTTGTTTTGGACGAAGCCGACGAAATGCTGGACATGGGCTTCATCCAGGATATCGAAAGCATCTTAACCTATGCTGAAAACCGGGACCAGACCCTCTTGTTCAGCGCGACCATGCCAAAGCCAATCCAGGCTTTGGGCGAAAAGTTCATGCATGACCCGCAAGTCGTGAAGATCAAGGCCAAGGAACTGACGGCTGATTTGATCGACCAGTACTTCGTCCGCGTCCGGGAAAACGAAAAGTTCGACACCATGTGCCGGCTGATCGACGTGGAAAATCCGGACCTGGCCGTGGTCTTTGGCCGGACCAAGCGCCGGGTTGACGAACTGACCCGGGGCCTGGTTGCCCGGGGCTACAACGCGGCCGGCATCCACGGCGACCTGACCCAGGCCCGGCGGATGCAGGTGCTCAAGCGCTTCAAGGAAGGGGAGCTTGACATTCTGGTGGCTACTGACGTGGCTGCCCGGGGCCTGGACATTTCCGGGGTTACCCATGTTTACAACTACGATATTCCGCAAGACCCGGACTCCTACGTCCACAGAATCGGCCGGACCGGCCGGGCCGGCAAGAGCGGGATGAGCGTGACCTTCGTGACGCCAAACGAGATCGGCTACATGCGGACTATCGAGGACTTGACCAAGAAGAAGATGTCTCCTCTGCGTCCGCCGACAGACGCCCAGGCCTTTGCCGGGCAGATGAAGCAGGCGGTCTTGAAGGTGGATGACCTGTTGAGCGGGGATTTGAGCAAGTATGACGACGCGGCGGAAAAGCTGCTGGAAAACTACTCAGCTGAAGACATCGCGGCTGCTTTGCTGAAGGAACTCTCTAACGACAGCGAAGTCAAGGTTACCATCACCCCTGAAAAGCCTCTCCCTTACCGGGGCAAGCACTCAGGCGGCCGCGGCCGCGGTAGCCGCAGCCGGAGCGGAAACAAGAACTTCAAGGGCAAGCGCAATTTTGACAGAAAGAAGCGCAAGCCAGGTTTTAAGATCCACGGCCGGAAGGGCTAAATTTTTAAAAAAGTAAAAAGGACCGGGCTTTTGTCCCGGCCTTTTTCTCTTTGTGCTATTATTTAAACAGCGTGAGGTGGAAAGATGATCAAAAATATCGGTGTGGACCAGATTGAGGTGGACCGGATCGCCAAGGTCGTTGACCGGGGAGACGGCTTTGCCCGAAAGGTTCTGACCGACCGGGAATTTGCCCAGTACCAGGATTTGACTCATAAGCGGAAGATTGAGTACCTGGGCGGCCGCTTCGCCGTCAAGGAGGCCTTCTCCAAGGCCTGGGGAACCGGGATTGGCCAGGCAGTTTCCTTTGAAGACGTGGAAACCTTGAGGACCGAGTCCGGCGCGCCTGTAACGACATCGCGGATTTTTACGGGGCGGATTTTTTCCAGCATCGCGCATGATGATCACGAGATCGTCGCCGTGGTCGTGCTTGAAGAGCCGGCCGGCTGGCGCCGCGCGATCGGCAAACTATCGCACCTGTTATCTGGGAGGAAAAAATGATCACAGCAGTTAATCGACCAGCAGCCCTGCATATCAACCTGGCTGCTATCAAGGAAAACACCCGGCAGGCCAAGGCCCACTTGAAGCCGGGCCAGAAGCTCTTTTGCGTGGTTAAGGCCAATGCCTACGGGCATGGGGCAGCGCGCCTGGCGCCGGTGATGGAAGAAGCCGGAGCGGACGGCTTCTGCGTGGCCATGTTGGATGAAGGGCTGGAACTGCGCCGGGCTCAGATCGTCAAGCCAATCCTGGTCTTGGGCCTGCAACCGGCTGAAGAAGCCGCCCTGGCTGCCGCCAACGACATTTCTTTGCCGGTGTCCAGCCTGGACTGGCTCAAGGAAGCGGAAAAGGTCCTCCGCAAGGAAGGCCTGCAGCTGAAGATCCACCTGGCCATCGATTCCGGTATGGGCCGGATCGGCTTTAGTGAAGACGAAGACTTCAAGGCAGTCAACGAATATCTGCAAGGCAATGACGCCTTCTTCGTGGAAGGGATGTTCACCCACTTTGCTTCTGCTGACTCTGCTGATGCCAGCTACTTTGACTACCAGGTCAAGCGCTTCAAGCATATGGAAAGCCTGCTGACGGTCAAGCCAAAGTGGATCCACGTGGACAATACCGCGGCCAGCCTCTTTGACAAGGACGTAGCCAGCGACATCGTCCGCTTCGGGATTGGCCTCTACGGGCTCAACCCTTCATCAGCCCCAGGCAGCCAGGACTTAGAGCCTGCTTTTGCCCTTAAGCCGGCCATGTCCTTTGTCAGTGAACTGACCTATGTCAAGCAGATCCACAAGGGCTACGGGGTCGGTTACGGGTCAACCCACATCGCAGAAGAAGACGAATGGATCGGGACCGTGCCGGTTGGCTACGCTGACGGCTGGATCCGGAAGTTCCAGGGCTTCAAGGTCAAGGTCGGGGACACTTACTGCCCGATCGTCGGCCGGGTCTGCATGGACCAGTTCATGGTTCTTTTGCCCAAGGAAGTGCCGGCTGGCACGCCAGTTGAACTGATTTCAGCTGATCCGGCAGCGCCAAACAGCCTGCGCCGGGCAGCTGACTGGCTAGATACCATCCACTATGAAGTGGCCTGCCAGTTCAACGACCGCTTGGACCGGATTTACGATAACGAATAAGAGCAAGAAAAAACCTCCGAATTTTACTTCGGAGGTTTTTAATCTGCTTTTGCTTATTCTTCGTTCAAGAAGACGCCTGGCTTTTCTTCGCTCATGATGTTCATGCCGGCAGCCAGGTCTTCAACGGCAACGACTGGGAAGCCCTTGGCCTTGAGCTTCTTGCAGATGGCCTTCAGTTCAGTTTCCGTGGTCCCTTGCGGCAGGGTGAAGAGGGTCCGGCGGACGTACTTGCCGTCAAATTCGCTGGCTGGCGCGTCCAGAGTCATGGCCCCGGCCAGGTTGACGAACTTGGCGATGATCTTGGTCATCTTGGTCAAGTTGCCGCTGTCGTTGGTTGACAAGACAGTCAAGACGTAAGCCCCGGTCTTGACGTTCCAGGCTGAGGACAGCATGTCCAGCAGGCGGGCGTGGGTCAAGATGCCGTAGAAGGTGTTGTCAGTGTCCAAAACAGCAATGTAAGGCAAGTCCTTGATGGTAAAGAAGACTTGGAAGAAAGGCGCGTTGATCTTGATGGTCTTGGTGGCGTTCTTCAAGAGGTAGGTTACCGGCAAGCTCATGTCCCCGCCTTGGGACTTGTGGCGGTAAATGTGCATCTTGTAGATGTTGCCGCGGAAGATCTTGCCGCTGTCATCCAGGATCGGCACGCAGCGGTAGCCGGAGCTTTCCAGTACCTTCAAGGCTTCTTCCAGGGTAGCGTGTTCGTTGACAGTCGTCAGGTAGTCTTTTTTGATGACCAGTGATTTGATTAACATAGGAGAACCTCCGTTATGTGGATTTACATGTAAATGTTTTCTTATCTCATACTTTCACATTATAGCATGCAGGAAATAGAAATTAAAGTTGGCTTAAAAGACAGGAAAGCGTAAGATTTTTGCCAGTTGTGCTAAAATTATTAAGATACAGCAAGTGAGGAGACTTTTGATGAAATTAATCGTTGCTTTGGGCAATCCTGGCCTTAAATATGAAAAAACCAAGCACAATACCGGCTTCATGGCCCTGGACCACTATTTAGATGAAAAGGGCCTGCGCCTGGACCGCGACAAGTTCACGGCCCTCTACGCCAAGGAGAAAGTGGCGGGCGAGGACGTGATCTTCATGGAGCCGCAGACCTACATGAACGAATCCGGCAGAGCCGTGGGCGCGGCGGCCAAATTCTTCAAGATCGACCCCAGCGACATCCTGGTTATCCACGACGACATGGACATGCCAATCGCCAAGCTGCGGATCCGGGCCGGCGGCAAGTCGGGCGGCCACAACGGGATCAAGAGCATCATTGCCTGCCTGGGGACTGAGAAATTCAACCGCCTGAAGATTGGCATCCGGCACCCGGACAAGCAGAGCGTGGTTTCCTGGGTCCTGACTCCGTTTAATCCCGACCAGCAAAAGGAGCTGGAAGCCAGCTTTGCCAAGGTCGACCAGATCATTGACGACTTTATCGCCGGCAAAGACGCCCAGTACTTAATGAACTGTTACAATTAAAGACAAGCACACGAACATGCAAGTAATTGATTTTTTGAAAAAAGATCAAGCAGTGACTGCTTTTATCGCGAAAACGTCCCGGATCAAGAACTCCCTGCTTACAGGAGTCGAACGGGGCGCTTTTGCTGTCCTCATCCAGGCTTATTTAACCCAGGTGGGCCAGCCCCTGCTCTTGATCGAAGAGAATGAATACAAGGCCCAGGAGCGCTACAACGACTTGAGCCGGCTTTTAGCCGATGATGACTTGGAGCTTTTTGCCCTGGACGGGAACCTGGCCACGCAAACGGCGGTCAGTTCACCGGATGAACTCAGCAGCCGGATTCAGTGCTTGAACCTGCTCTTAAGCGGCCGGCCTGGCGTTGTGATCGCGACCCCGCAGGGCCTGCAGTATCCGTTAAGTGACCCGGCCTTGTTTGAACAGGGACAGAAGCATTTTGCAGTTGGGGATGAAATTGCCCTGCCCGACCTGGCCCAGTGGCTGAACCAGGCTGGCTACCACCGGGAAAACCTGGTCGTTAAGCCGGGCGAGTTCGCCATGCGGGGGGACATCGTTGACCTTTATCCTTTGGACCGGGAAAGCCCCCTGCGCTTGGAATTTTTCGGCGACGAAATCGACACGATCAAGACTTTTGACCTAACCAGCCAGCGCAGCCTGGAGGAATTGCCGGAAGTGACCGTGCCAGCGGCCAGCGACCACGTCTTTACGGCAGAGGACTTGGACCGGGCGGGCCGGGAACTGGCTAGCGACCTGCCAAAGGAAGCAGCCGCCAGCCTGGAAATCGCCCAAGAGGCCTTGGCTAACGGGCAATTGCCGGATGACTATGACCGCTACCTGGACTACCTTTTGCCTGAGTCTTTCAGTCTGCTGGACTACCTGCCGGCTAAAGGATTGCTTTTGTTTAACGACTGGCAGCTGATCGCCGAAAGCGTCAAGAATATGGGGGCCATCAACGATGACTACCTGGCCAGCCAGATCGCCAGCAAGATGATGACCAGCCGGCAGAAGCTGCGCCTGGATTTTGCCGCGGTGCTAAAGGCAGATGGCCACCACCGCCTCTATGTCAGTCTGATGGCCCACTCTATGGGCCGGCTCCGTTTTGGCCAGCATTTGGCCTGGGACAGCCGGGAGCCGCAGCAGTTTTTTAGCCAGATGGAGCTTTTGAAAACAGAGCTGGACTCTTATGCCAAAAAGGGGCAGACGGTGGTCTTGCAGCTGTCCAGCCGCCGGCAGGCGGAAGAATTCAACCGGAGCTGCCATGACTATGACATCTACCTGCCTTTGGCAGAAGCAGACGGCTTAAAAGAAGGCCGGGCCCAGCTGGTTATCAGCGGCTATGCCAGCGGCTTTGTCCTGCCGGACAGCGACCTGGTCTATTTGACGGAAAAGGAGCTTTTTAACCAAAACAAGCGGCCGAAGAAGCGGATCAAGACCCTGGAAAATGCCCAGCGCCTGCGCAGCTATACAGAGCTCAAGCCTGGCGACTATGTGGTCCACGTCAACCATGGTATCGGCCGCTTTGAAGGCATCCAGACCTTGGAGACCGACGGGAAAAAGCGGGACTACATCACCATCACCTACCAAAAGGGTGACCAGCTGTTTGTCCCGGCTGACCAATTGAGCCTGGTGCAAAAGTACGTGGCTTCAGAAGGCAAGCAGCCCCACGTCAACAAGCTGGGCGGCAGCGAGTGGGCCAAGACCAAGAAGCGGGTTGCGGCCAGAGTTGAGGACATCGCTGACGACTTGATCGACCTGTACGCAAAAAGAGAGGCGGAGAAGGGCTTTGCCTTTTCCCCGGATGGATCAGACCAGGCGGCCTTTGAAGCTGCCTTTCCTTATGAGCCAACCCCTGACCAATTGCGGGCTACTGCGGAAATCAAGGCTGACATGGAAAAGGCCAAGCCGATGGACCGGCTTTTGGTCGGGGATGTCGGCTTCGGGAAAACCGAAGTAGCCATGCGGGCGGCTTTTAAGGCCATCTGTGACGGCAAGCAGGTCGCCTTCTTGGTGCCCACGACCATCCTGGCCCAGCAGCACTACCAGACCATCAAGGACCGCTTTAAGGGCTTCCCGGTGGAAATTGCCAGCCTCTCCCGCTTCCAGGGCCAGGCCGAAAGCAAGAAGATCGTGGCCGGCCTGAAAGACGGCAGTATTGACTTGGTAGTCGGCACCCACCGGATTTTGTCCAAGGACGTCCAGTTCAAGGACCTGGGCCTGCTCATTATCGATGAAGAGCAGCGCTTTGGGGTGGCCCACAAGGAAAAGCTCAAGCAGCTGAAGACCAATATTGATGTTTTGACCCTGACGGCCACTCCGATCCCGCGGACTCTGCACATGTCCATGATCGGGATCAGAGACCTGTCAGTCATGGAAACGCCGCCGCAAAACCGGTATCCAATCCAGACTTATGTCCTGGAACAGTTGCCAGGCACGGTCAAGGAAGCCTGCCAAAGGGAAATGCAGCGAGGCGGCCAGGTCTTTTACCTGCACAACCGGGTCGGGGACATCGAAGAAACGGTTGCCCGCTTGGAGCAGCTTTTGCCAGAGGCCCGGATCGCCTATGCCCATGGGCAGATGAGTGAAAACCAATTGGAAGACATCTTGAGCCGCTTTTTGGATCGGGAATTCGACATTTTGGTCACCACGACCATCATTGAAACTGGGATCGACATGCCTAACGTCAACACCATGATCATTGAAGATGCCGACCACTACGGCCTCAGCCAGCTCTACCAATTGCGGGGCCGGATCGGCCGGTCAGCCCGCCTGGCCTATGCCTACTTCCTCTACCAGCCAAACAAGGTTCTGACGGAAGTGGGGGAAAAGCGCCTGGACGCCATCCGGGACTTTACCGAGCTGGGGGCAGGCTTCAAGATCGCTATGCGGGACTTGTCCATCCGCGGGGCCGGCAACATGCTGGGGGCCCAGCAGCACGGCTTTATCGACAGCGTCGGCTACGACCTCTACTCCCAAATGCTGGCTGACGCCATCAAGGAGCGGCAGGGGAAGAAGCCGGTCAAAAAGAGCAATGCCGAGGTCGACCTGGGCCTGGAAGCCTATATTCCAGAAGACTACATCGCCGACCAGGAGCAGAAGATCGAATTTTACAAGAAGATCAAGGGAATCGGCAGCCTGCAGGACCGGGAAGACATCGAAGATGAGCTCCTGGACCGTTTTGGCGACTATCCAGCAGCTGTTGAGAACCTGCTCAACGTGGCCAGCCTGAAGGCCAGCTGTGACTTGGCCCAGATTTTGACTCTGGTCAAGGAAAAGAAGCAGATCCGGGTCATTTTCAGCGATTCCGGCAGCCGGGAAATGGAAGGGCCGAACATCTTCAAGGCCCTGGAACATGTTTCCTGGAAGGCCCGGATCGCCCTTGGCGCCCAAAAGCGCCTGGTGGTTACCCTGCTTTTGCCAGACAAGCTGACCCGGCGGGCCATGTTCACGGAACTGGGCACTTTTGCCAAGGACGCGGCAGAGATCATCCAGCGGTAATTTATTAAGAGTAAAAAGCTAAAATAGGAAAAGTTAAAAAAGCAAAAAAGCCAAAATTTACAGACAGGAGACCTATATGAGAATCGACAAGTTTTTGAAAATTTCCCGCCTGGTCAAGCGGAGAACGGTGGCCAAGGAAATGGCTGACCAAGGCCGGGTAAGCGTGAACGGCAAGACCGTCAAGTCCAGCTACAATGTGGTTGTCGGCGACGTGATCGCTGTAGCTTACGGGACCAGGGTGATCAAGGCCCGGGTCTTAGACTTGCGGGAAACGACCAAAAAAGCGGAAGCCGGGGACTTATACGAATTAGTTGATTAATGACTTTTTCCACTGAAGCTGATATACTAAATCTATTATATGATTTTAGGATAAGGGTAGACAGTGATGGGGAACAACAGAGGAAATCATCAAAAGGTAACGCCGCTGCGGCCGGACCAGGATGTCCGCCGCCTTAAGAAGCGGCAAATCAAGTTCAGAGAAGTGCACCGGGTCCGGCGCAACCGGATCGTGGCCCTGATCTTGCTGGTCTTTGCCATTTTAGGCTTCCAGCTGGCCATGACCAAGGCCCGGACGGCCAAGATCCAGAAGCAGGTCAGCCAGAACCAGGCAAGCTTGACCAAGATCAAGAAGAATAAGGAAAAGCTGACCAACGAGCGCGACGACATGAAGGACAGCGACTACGTGGCCAAGGTGATCCGCTACAAGTACAAGTACACTAAAGACGGCGAGCGGGTCTACAACATCAAGGAAAAGGGCGATAACTGATGAATTACAAAGTTGGCCAGCGCCTTGACGGAGTAATCAACAACGTGACAGACCTGGGCATCTTCGTGACCCTGCCCAAGCATAAGAGCGGCCTTGTTCACCGCAATGACTTTGGCAGCGACTGGCCAAGAGAGCGGCAGCACTGGCAGGCAGGCGACCAGGTCAGAGTAGTGATCCAGAACCTGCGCAAGGGCCGGCTGGACTTGTCCATCCGCCGGGTCAACGATCCGGAGTTGATCGACCCGACCAACCAGTTCAGCCAGTTGAAGGCCGGCGACTTTGCCCGGGTCCTCAACCAGGTTGACCAGGAGGCGCGAGCAGAAATAGCGCAGCTGGAAGCTGCCTTGAAATAAAAACGGCCCGAGGGGGCCGTTTTTTGTATGGACGAGGGAGTAAAGCATGGACATTGAAAAAAGACTATTGGCCTTTTTCGCCGAAGAAGGCCTGCCTTTGCAAGGAAATTTCCTGGTCGCGGCCAGCGGCGGTCCGGATTCCATGGCGCTTTTGGATTTAATGCGGCGCTTGCCAGGCGACTTTCAGCTCTACGCGGCCCACTTAGACCACCAGCTGCGGGCTGACAGCCAAAAAGAGAGCCAGGTGCTGCGGGCCTACTGCCATAAGTACCAGCTTCCTCTTTATGAAAGCGTCTGGCCCAAGTCCCTTCACCCGGCAAACGGCCTGGAAGCAGCGGCCCGGGACTACCGCTACGACTTCTTGTTTGAAGTAGCCCGGCAGGTCAAGGCAGACTATTTGCTGACGGCCCACCACGGGGACGACTTGCTGGAAAATATCCTGCTCAAGCTGATCCGGTCAGGTATTCCCCGGGAAATGAACAGCCTCAAACCCGTCAGCCAGCGGGGGCAGGTCAAGCTGGTCCGGCCGCTTCTGGCGGTTGGCAAGGCGGACCTTTTGGCTTACACGAAAAAGCAAGGGCTGGAATATGTCGAAGACGAGACCAACTTTGCAGGTATCACGGCCCGCAACCGCCTGCGCCAAGAGGTCGTCCCGCTTTTGAAAAAGGAGAGTCCGGACCTCTTGGAAAATGCCTGGCGCTTCAGCCGGGAAATGACGGCGGAAGAAGACTACTTTGCCCAGGCGGCCGGCAAGTTGCCCGACCCGGAGTTCTTCTTTGGCGGCTGGCGGATTCCTAAAGTGGCCGGGCAGACGGAAAGCGAGCTGGTCAAGGCCTACCTGGAGAATTTTATCCAAAAAAAGTACAATAAAAGAGTCCAGCTGGACCGGATTCTGTTAGCCAACCGGCAAAGCCAGGAAAAAGGGGGGCTCCATCTCAGCTTTTACCAGGGCCACTACTGGCTTTATCCGGTCAAGCAGTCGGCTCCCAGCCCCCTGGAAGAAGTTGTGGCCGGGCAGCCCTTCTTTTTCAGAGGAAATTGTTATCTGTTAAGTGCGGAAAAGCGAGAGGAAAGTCCCCTGGCGGAAATATCATTTCCCGGGAAATTATCTGCCGGGAGCCTGCCAAGCGGCCAGCGCCTGCTTTTAAAAGACGGCCGCCGGACTAAGAGCAAGAAGCTTTTCGCGGCGGCTGGAATTCCGCTGGCCTTGCGGGGCAACTGCCTCAGCCTTTTTGCTGGCCAAGAAGCAGTTTATATTGCAGGCTGCTACCAGCAGGCAGTTAAAGAAGGAAAAAGGCTGCTGTATTTGTACCAAGTGAAAACATGCAAGAAAGGCAGGTAAAAACTTCGATAGTTGCCGGCTTTTATGTTAAAATTTGGGGAGTAATTCTTCGATCTGACGGAGGTCATTTATGAAAAATAATCGGAATCGACTATTTAGCAATGGTCTATTCTACATAGTCGTATTTTTGCTTCTCCTCTGGGGAATCAATTGGGCCCTTGGCGGCAGCAGCAATTCCGGTGCAACTGAAACCATCAGTTACTCAGAATTCGTGAAGAAGCTGCGCAATGGCGAAATCAAGGACTTTAACGTACAGCCGTCCAACGGGGTCTACTCCGTAACCGGTAGCTACAAGTCAAGTCAAACCAAGTCATCCTCAAGCTCAGATATCTTTGGCGGAAACACTTCTTCCAAGGTGACTGGCTTCTCAACCACGATGCTGGAAAACGACTCCAGCGTCAAGAAGGTCCAGGACCTGGCCCAGTCTGAGAACGTCAAGATGAGCACCCAGGGTGAATCACAATCCAGCAACTGGATCTCAACGATCATCATGCTGGTGCCAACTGTCCTCTTCATCGTCTTGATGGTCATGATGATGAACCAAGGCGGCAGCCGCGGCCAGGGCGGCGGCATCATGAACTTCGGCCGCTCCAACGTCAAGCCGCAGGACCCGAAGAAGAACAAGGTCCGCTTTGACGACGTGGCCGGTGAAGAAGAAGAAAAGCAGGAACTGGTGGAAGTTGTCGAATTCCTGAAGAACCCGGCAAGATACACCAAGCTGGGGGCAAGAATCCCGTCTGGTGTCCTGCTTGAGGGGCCTCCGGGTACTGGTAAGACCTTGCTGGCCAAGGCCGTAGCCGGTGAAGCAGGCGTACCGTTCTTCTCCATCTCTGGTTCAGACTTCGTTGAAATGTTCGTCGGGGTCGGGGCCAGCCGTGTCCGTGACCTGTTCACCAACGCCAAGAAGAACGCGCCAAGCATCATCTTCATCGACGAAATCGACGCCATCGGCCGCCAGCGTGGCAATGGCCAGGGCGGCGGCAACGATGAACGTGAACAAACCTTGAATCAGCTGCTGGTTGAAATGGATGGTTTCGAAGGCGACGAAGGCGTTATCGTCATGGCCGCGACCAACCGGTCTGACGTGCTTGACCCGGCCTTGACCCGGCCAGGCCGTTTTGACCGGAAGGTCCTGGTTGGCCGTCCGGACGTCAAGGGCCGGGAAGCCATCCTGCGCGTTCACGCCAAGAACAAGCCGCTGGCTGACGACGTCGACTTGAAGGAAGTTGCCCGTCAGACTCCTGGCTTTGTCGGAGCTGACCTGGAAAACGTCCTTAACGAAGCTGCCTTAGTCGCAGCCCGCCGGAACGGGACCAAGATCACCGCGGCCGACATCGATGAAGCTGAAGACCGGGTAATCGCTGGTCCAGCCAAGAAGGACCGGATGATTTCCAAGAAGGAACGCGAACGCGTGGCCTTCCACGAAGCTGGTCACTCAATCTGTGGTCTGGTTCTGAGCGACTCAAGAACTGTCCGCAAGGTGACCATCGTGCCTCGTGGCCGGGCAGGCGGCTACAACATCATGCTGCCGAAGGACGACCAGTTCATCTTGACCAAGAAGCAGCTCTTTGAGCAAATCGTTGGTTTGATGGGTGGCCGGGCCGGCGAAGAAGTCGTGGTCGGCGACCAGTCAACTGGGGCTTCAAACGACTTTGAACAAGCCACGGCAATTGCCCACAGCATGGTGGTCAACTACGGGATGACCGATGAACTGGGCATGGTTGAACTGGAAAAGGAAGGCGAAGGCACTCCTTACGGCTTCAAGCCTTACAGTGAAGCAACCGCGGCCAAGATCGACGAAGCAGTCAAGAAGATCCTGGACGAAGCCCACGCCAAGGCGGTTGAAATTGTTGAAAACAACCGGGAAAAGCACCGGATCATTGCTGAAGCCCTGCTGAAGTACGAAACTCTGGATGAAAAGCAAATCTACTCACTCTACAAGACCGGGAAGATGCCTGAAAAGTCCAGCGAAGAGTTCCCATCTGAAGCCAAGGCCTTGAGCTATGAAGAAGCCAAGGAAGCTGCTCAGAAGCGGGCAGAAGAAAAGGCTGAGGAAAAGGCGGAAGAAGATACTGCTGAAAAGCAAGCTCTGGCAACGCCAAGCGAAGACGCGGTCAAGCCGGAAACCGACGCCGCCAAGCTCGCTGAACCAGATGCTTCAGCAAGTCAAGAAGACTCTGCTGATTCTCTGCCGACGCCAAGCGAAAGCGACCTGTCAAAGGATCCTGAAAAGGACAACAATGACGCTCCTAGTCAGAAGACTGAACAAACAGACGATTCAGACAAGGATGAATAGAAGAAATAGAGCCGGCAACGGCTCTATTTTTATGGAGGAAAATCATGAACGACTACTTAATCAAAGCAATCAATGCCAGCAAGGACCTGCGCCTTTTGACCATTAACGGCAAGGACCTGGTCGCTGAAGCGCAAAAGCGGCACGACACCTGGTCAGCTTCTTCAGCTGTATTGGGCCGGAGCCTCTTGGGCACGCTTCTCTTGGCCGGGGCAGAATTAAAGGGCGACCAGGAACTGACTTTGCGCCTCTTGGGCGATGGCCCGGTTGGGGCAGCCGTGGTTACGGCCAAGTCAGATTTGACTGTTAAGGGTTATGTCCAAAACAACCACGTGGCCTTGCCGGCCAGAGAAGACGGTCACATCGACGTTAAGAAGGCTGTCGGCAAGGGCTGGCTGCAGGTAACCAAGGACCTGGGCTTAAAGCAGCCTTACACTGGTGAAGTACCGATCGTGTCCGGGGAAATCGCTGAAGACTTGACCTACTACCTGGCCAAGTCAGAACAGATCCCGTCAGCTGTCGGCCTGTCAGTTTTCGTCAACCCGAACGACACCATCGGGGCCGCGGGTGGCTTTTTGCTCCAGGCACTGCCAGGGGCCAGCGAAGAACTGCTGCAGGAAACTGAAGACCGGATCAAGGCCCTGCCGCAGCTCTCATCCGCCTTTTTGGACGGGATGACGCCGGAAGATTTGGCCAAGAAGATTTTGGGTGATGACTGCAAGATCCTGGAAAAGGACGAGGTCTCCTACCACTGCGACTGCTCCAAGGAGAAGTACGCCGGTATGCTGGAGACCTTGAAGGGCAGCCAGCTCAAGGAAATGATCGACGAAGACCACGGGGCTGAACTGGTCTGCAACTTCTGCGGGGACAAGTACAACTTCACGGAAGCAGAACTGCAAGCCATTTTGGACAAAAAGCTGGAAAAATAACTTTTTCTCCCTTGACGAAAATTGAAAATTACTTTATGCTCTAATTATAGTTAAATTAAGTAAAGCTTAAGAAGATGAGTAGTCAGGGGAAGCCTCTACAGAGAACTGTTGGTGCTGAGAAACAGGAGGCGGAAGCTGGCGAAGATGGTCTTGTGTTGGCATGGTCCCGGCGAGTCGCTGATAAGCCGGACCCGCTTAACGCCCGTTAGCGCGTTCAGATCTTCTGACTGGAAGACTTCAAGGGCCCTGGCCGTGAGGCGGGGCTGAATAAAGGGTGGTAACGCGCGAAGACGTCCCTTGGCCTCTGGGCCAAGAGGCGTCTTTTTTTCTGGCAGAGCATCTGTTGAGGAAGCTTTTTTGCTTTGAATGATGGGTGGTAACACGCTACTAGCGTCCCTGGGTTAATCTCAGGGGCGCTTTTCTTTTTAAGCTGCGATGTGTTTGTTAATAGTTGTTATTTCTAGTAAAAAACGGAGGAAATCATGACCTTGAAGAAAATTACCGCTGCCGGTCTTTTGACCGCCTCAGCCCTCGTTTTAGCCGCTTGCGGCCAGCAAAAGAGCTCCCAGTCCCAAACCAAGCAAGTCCTCAACTGGACCGAAAGTGCCCAGATCTCAACCCAGGACCCGTCACTGACGACTGACTCCACTTCCTTCCAAGCTCTTTTGAACACCCAGGAAGGGCTCTACCGCCTGGACAAAAAGCAAAAGCCCCAGCTGGCCCTGGCCAAGAGCGCCAAGGTTACTGACGGGGGCAAGACCTATACTTTTGTCTTGCGAGACGCCAAGTGGTCCAACGGCCAGGCGATCACGGCCAATGACTTTGTCTACTCCTACCGGAGAAGCTTGAACCCGAAGACCAAGTCTTCCATGGCCTTCTACCTCTACCAGATCGTAAACGCCGAAGCCATCAATGCCGGCAAGAAGCCTGTCAGCAGCCTGGGCGTCAAGGCCTTGAGCAAAAACAAGCTGCAGATCAAGCTGGTTCGGCCGGTTTCTTACTTTAAGCTCCTGCTGGCCTTCCCGCTTTTCTTCCCGGAAAACCAGCAGTTTATTGAAAAAGCCGGCAGCAAGTACGGGACGGCGGCCAAGTATACCATTTCCTCCGGCCCTTTCAAGCTGACCAAGTGGACCGGGTCCAACAAGCAGTTTACTCTGGTTAAAAACCAAAACTACTGGGACAAGAAGAACGTGAAGCTGGACAAGGTCAACGAAACCATCAGCGAAACTTCTTCAACTGCCTACAACCTTTACCAGGCTGGCAAGCTGGATGAAACTTACCTGACCGGGGAACAAGTCAAGGCCAACAAGGGCAAGTCCACCTTCTACGACCGGCCGGCTTCCGCTATCCAGCGCCTGGAACTGAACCGCAAGAAGGTCAAGGCCTTTAACAACTTCAACATCCGCCGGGCCCTGTCCTTGGCTATCGACAGAGAGAGCTTGGCCAAGGTCTTGAGCGACGGGTCAGTGGCGGCCAAGGGCTTCGTCCCATCTGGCATGGGGAACAACCCGACGACCGGGGAAGCTTTTTACAAGGAAGCCTATGTCAAGGAAGCAGTCAGCTACAACTTGAAGGAAGCCAAGAAGTACCTGGCCAAGGGCTACAAGGAACTGGGCATCAAGTCCCTTAACCTCAATCTGACGGTCAGCGATACTGACTCCGCCAAGCAGGTGGGTGAATTCCTGCAAAGCAAGCTGGACGAACTGCCAGGGGTGAAGATCACCGTGACGACCCTGCCATACACGACCTTGATCTCCCGGCAAAGCGCCGGCAACTACCAGCTGACCATCAAGAACTGGCAGGCTATCTTAGGTGACCCGATCAACTTCCTGGACGTCTTTGAAAAGGACTCCAGCTACAACACCAGCGGTTTTGCCAGCAGCAAGTACGACCAGCTGCTCAATGAAGCCGAAAACGTCTACGGCAACAAGCCGGTTCAGCGCTGGAAGCGGCTGGTGGCAGCTGAAAAGCTGTTGATGAATGAACAGGGGACTATCCCGCTGATCCAGACGGCTAAGCCGCAGCTGGTGCAAAGCTACGTCAAGAACGTGTCCTACAACCCGCTGGGCATCCCTTACGACTTCAAGCTTGTTTATATCAAGAAATAGGAGGCAGGCATGGCTTTTTCTAACCTTGATTTTTTAGAAAAAAACTTCATCCACTACGCCAAGGAAGACACCCAGTCCAAATACGCCAATAAAGACCAGCTTCCGACCACGCCTAATCAGGTCAAGATGATGAAGGAACTGGCTGACCAGGTCAAAGACTATGGCCTTGACTCTTATTACAATGAAAAAACTGCCTTTGCGATCGGCCACCTGGCCGCTAATACGGCAGGCGTTGCCCCAATCGGCTTTTTCGCCCATGTGGACACGGTTGAATATGACGACCGCTTCCCCATCCGCCCCCAAGTCCACCGGGACTACCAGGGGCAAAAGCTGGCCCTGGACGAGGCAAACGGCATTTTCCTGGACCCGGAAGAATTTCCTGACCTGCTGACCTTAAAGGGGCAGACCCTGATCACCAGCGACGGGAAAACGCTTCTGGGGACTGACGACAAGGCCGGGGTGGCTGGCCTGCTGGCGGCTCTCAAGTATCTCCATGAGCACCCGGAAGTTGAACATGGCGACATCTATGTGGCTTTTGGCCCGGATGAAGAAATCGGCCTGGGCGGGCAGCGCTTTGACCCGGCTGATTTTCCGGGAGTGGAATTTGCCTATACCTTGGACAATGGCCGGCCAGGCGACTTTGAATACGAGACCTTCAATGCCTCAGCCGCTGATTTGACGATCAAGGGAACCGTGGTCCACCCGGGTGAAGCTTACGGGCTGCTGGTCAATGCCACGACGATCATGACAGAATTTTTGGCGGCCTTGCCTAAAGACCAGGTGCCGGAAAAGTCCCGGGGCCACGAGGGCTTTATCATGGTCACGGACGCCCAGAGCAGTGTCGATTCAGCCCATGTCGGCTTGATCATCCGCGACTTTGACTGGGATGAATTTTTGGCTAAAGAAGATTTGGTCAAAAAGCTCGTCGCTTCCTTAGGGGAAAAATACGGGCCAGACCGCTTCCAGCTGGACCTGCGCCGGCAGTACGAGAATATCTACAACGGGGTCAAGGACCGGCCTTATGTGGTCAACCTGGCCTTAGACAGCTATGAAAAAGCCGGCCTGGCGCCAAATGTGCAGACCTTTAGAGGGGGAACCGACGGGAACTTCATCACCAAAAAGGGAATCCCGACCCCCAACCTCTTCAATGGTGGGGGCAACTACCACGGCCGCTACGAATACGTGACGGTCGAGCAGATGGACAAACTGGCCGAGGTCTTGGTGACGATCGCGGCTGAGCATGCCCGCCAGAGCAAGGAGGGGCAGGACGACCGGCCTCTGGAAAAATACTGGTAAAGATAAGAAGAGCATCCTCTTTTAACAGGGGATGCTCTTTTAGCGGGCTTTTGATTTGTCCTTCAGGCCTATTCTTGTTATGATATAAAGTTGTAGTTATTGAAAGGAAAAAGGTGGCAATGGACACTACTTGGAAGATACGTGAAATCGAAATCCCCAACCGGGTAATGGTAGCGCCGATGGCTGGCGTTTCCAACATGGCTTTTAGAAAAGTCTGCAAGGAATTCGGCGCCGGCATGGTTGTCTGCGAAATGATTTCCGACCACGGGATCATCTACGGCAACAAGAAAACCTTGAGCATGCTGGACGTCGACCCGGGCGAGCACCCGATGAGCATCCAGATCTTCGGGGGGACGGAAGACAGCCTTTTGCAGGCGGCCCAGTACATCGACCAGCACACCGATGCCGACATCATCGACATCAACATGGGCTGCCCGGTGCCGAAGGTAACCAAGACTGACGCGGGTTCCAAGTGGCTTTTGGACTCAAACAAGATCTACCAGATGGTCCACAAGGTTGTCCAGAACGTGGAAAAGCCGGTGTCCGTCAAGATGCGGATCGGCTGGGACCGCAAGCACATTTTTGCCGTGGAAAACGCCCTGGCCGCCCAGGAAGCCGGCGCTTCCATGCTGGCCATGCACGGCCGGACCAGAAAGCAGATGTACCAAGGCGAAGCTGACTGGGAAACCCTGCATGAAGTAGCCCAGGTCATGGACATTCCTTTCGTGGCCAACGGGGACATCACGACCCCGCAGCTGGCCAAGAAGGCCCTGGACGAGATCGGCTGCACGGCTGTCATGGTTGGCCGGGCCGCCTTGGGCAATCCTTGGATCTTAAAGGAAATGACCCACTACCTGGCAACGGGCGAAGAACTGCCGAAGCAGTCCGTCCGGGAAAAGGTGGAAACCGCCAAGCACCAGCTCGACGGCCTGGTCCAGCTGCATGGGGAAAAGCGGGCCGTGCCGGAATTTCGCCAGCAGGCAGCATATTATTTGAAGGGAATTCCCCGTTCAGCCCGGACTCGTGCTAAAATAAATGAAGTCTGGACGCGTCAAGAGGTTTTTGACCTGCTTGACGAATTCGTCGAAACTTACGAAAAAAGGGCGCGGCAGAAGCAAGACCGCGCCGCTGATACCCAATCTATGTAAATGGAGGAAAAACACGTTGGCAAAGAACGAAATTAACGACCAATTGCTTGTTCGTCGGCAAAAGCTTGAAGAACTCAAGGAGATGGGGATTGAACCCTTCGGCCGCAAATATGACCGGGAAGCCCTGGCCCGCGACCTGGACGAAAAGTACTTGGGCCTTGACAAGGACGAACTGAACGCAAATATGCCGAAGACCAAGATCGCTGGCCGGATGCTGGCCAAGCGGGGCAAGGGCAAGGTCGGCTTTGCGGACCTCTATGACCGTAGCGGCAAGATCCAGATCTACGTCCGCAAGGACATGGTCGGTGAAGAAAACTACCAGATCTTCAAGAAGGCGGACCTCGGTGACTTCCTGGGCGTTGAAGGCGAAGTCTTCAAGACTGACTCAGGCGAATTGTCTGTCCGGGCCCAGCACGTGACCTTCCTGTCCAAGGCTTTGCGGCCACTGCCTGACAAGTACCACGGTCTTAAGGACGTTGAATCCATTTACCGCCAACGCTACCTGGACTTGATCACCAACCAGGAAAGCTACCAGCGCTTCGTTAACCGGACCAAGATCATCCAGGCCATCCGTGACTACTTGAACGGGCAGGACTTCCTGGAAGTTGAAACGCCAGTTTTGCACAACATCCCAGGCGGGGCGGAAGCACGTCCGTTCATCACCCACCACAACGCTTTGGACATCAACCTCTACATGCGGATTGCCCTGGAATTGCCACTGAAGCGTCTGATCGTCGGTGACATGGAACGGGTTTACGAAATCGGCCGGGTCTTCAGAAATGAAGGGATGGACCTCAAGCACAACCCTGAATTTACTGAACTGGAAACCTACGCTGCTTACTACGACTTCCACGATGTCATGGATGAAGCTGAAGGCATCATCCGGGCAGCGGCCAAGGTTGTTTCAGAAGACGGCAAGATCAACTACCAGGGCACTGACCTGGACTTGGGCAAGCCATTCCGCCGGGTGCACATGGTTGACCTGATCAAGGAACTGACTGGCGTTGACTTCTGGCAGCCAATGACTCTGGAAGAAGCCCGGAAGGTTGCCGCTGAACACCATGTTGAAGTTGAACCTTACTGGCAAGTTGGCCACATCATCAATGCCTTCTTTGAAGAATTTGGTGAAAAGACCATCGTTGACCCAACCTTCGTTTACGGCCACCCAGTTGAAGTTTCACCGCTGGCCAAGAAGAACGCGGATGACCCGCGCTTCACTGACCGTTTCGAAATCTTCATCATGGGCAATGAATACGGCAACGCCTTCTCAGAACTGAACGACCCGCTTGATCAGCGGGAACGGTTCGAAGCCCAAATGGCTGAACGTGACGCCGGCAACGACGAAGCCGACATCATCGACGAAGACTACCTGCGGGCCATGGAATACGGTATGCCACCTACGGGTGGTCTGGGCATTGGGATCGACCGTCTGGTCATGCTTTTGACCAACGCGGCTTCAATCCGTGACGTCCTCCTCTTCCCAACCATGCGGCCGGAAAAAATCGTCGACGACGAAAAGAACATTAAGCTGGACAAGTAGTCCAGACCGCTAAATTTAACTCTCCAGCTTTGCCTGGAGAGTTTTTTGTTTAAAAAAATAAAACGAATCGTTTTCAAGATATGAATATTAGAGCTTTTTTGCTAGAATATAGGCAATCAAATTGCGAGCTGTTTTTAGAAAAGGTGAATTTTTGCCAATCTACAAATACTTATTGTCGATTTTAACCACTATCTCCGCCTTGGCCGGGTCCTTTTTGGCTGCCAGCAGCGGCTTGCCGGCTTATTTGGCCGGTCAGCCAGTCAAGGCGGGGATTTTTGCCGTCCTCTGCCTTTTAGAAGGACTTAGCGCCTACCTTCTCTGGCAGCCGGGGAAGCGGGCATTAGCCATCTTGAATGGCGGCCTGCTGGCGGCAGCTTTGCTTTTGTTTTGGCAGGGAGAAGGCCTGGCAGCTGGAAGTGCCCTGGCTTTATTGGCAATCAACTATTTGCTGAAAAGGGAAGAGACCTGGGCCTGGACTCTGGCTTTAGTCTTGAACCTGGTCTTTGCTGCTTTGACCATGCTGCCCCACCAGTTCATGTCCTTCCCGGCTGCTTAGTTTTTTCACGAAAGAAAAAAGAAGAAGGCCGACCAATTGATGTACGAGGTGAAAAAGCAGGGCGGGGGCAATGTTTTGCTAGCCCGGTCTTGATTTTTTCCGGAAAAAAGATTGACTTTGGACAAAAAGCTCGTATACTTTAAATACAGATTAAGTTTAGCTGGGAAAGTGCTTTCAGCGGCTTGATTTGGTGAATAGGACGATCAACCAGGAAATCACTGCCATGATTTCCTGGTTTTTGTTTGCCGCTTTTTTCTAAAAAACGGATTGACATTTTCCCTAAGGCTAGTATACTTAAAACTAAATTAAGAACTGATGAAGAAAGGAGAACCAAGATGGAATTCGCAGCTAAGAATTGTCAAATGCAAGTCATGCCAATGAACATGCTGATGTCCAGCATGCCTTTTAGCGTAGAAGCGAATACCTGTGGTTCACCATCCTAAGATCGTTACTGTATTGAAGATAGTAAAGGCCGCCTGAACTACTGGTTAGTTGGGCGGCTTTTTTTACGAGGTAAGGTTCATGTGCAGGAAACGGTATCAACAGACGAAACGCTGGCTGATCCTCTGGCGGGGAGAAGCGATTGGGGCCAGCTACATGTGTCGCTTGTGTTTGTAACAGCAATATTTCAGCAATCTAATCATTTCCAACAACTAACAACTAAAAAATAAATATTACACAGCAACAACACAAGCGAGGTAAAAAAACATGAGTAAAGAAGCTATCAGCAACGAAGGTTTGTCATTTGAAACTTTGCAGGTTCACGCCGGCCAGCCAATCGACGAAACTGGCGCCCGGGCAGTGCCGATCTACCAGACCACGTCCTATGTCTTTGCCGACGCTGACCAGGCAGCTGGCCGCTTTGCCTTGACCGACGCCGGCAACATCTACAGCCGTTTGACCAACCCAACCACGGCTGTTTTTGAAAGCCGGGTAGCTGCCCTGGAAGGCGGCACTGGCGGTGTTTCCCTGGCAACTGGGGCGGCAGCGATCACCGCGGCTATCTTGAACGTAGCCGGGGCGGGCGACGAAATCGTGGCTGCTTCCACCATTTACGGCGGGACCTACGACCTGTTTGCCCAGACCTTGCCGCCTTTGGGCATCACGACCCACTTTGTTGACCCAAGCGACCCGGCCAATTTTGAAAAAGAAATCAACGACCATACCAAGGTGGTTTACGCTGAAACCATCGGCAACCCGAATGCCAACTTGATCGACATTGACGCGGTAGCAGCAGTGGCCCATAAGCACGGGGTTTTGGTCATCATCGACAACACCTTTGCTACTCCTTACCTCTACCGGCCATTTGAACATGGGGCTGACGTGGTTGTTCACTCAGCGACCAAGTTCTTCGGCGGCCACGGGACGACCATGGGCGGGGTAGTCGTGGAAAGCGGCAAGTTTGACTATGAAAAGTCCGGCCGCTACCCGACTTTCACTAACCCTGACCCGTCCTACAAGGACGTGACTTGGGCCAAGCTGGGGGCTGGGGCCTTTACGACCAAGATCCGGGCAACGGTTCTGCGCGACACCGGGGCCAGCCTCAGTCCTTTCAACGCCTTCCTTCTTTTGCAAGGTT
Organism: Lactobacillus delbrueckii subsp. bulgaricus; assembly: GCF_046938665.1. Lineage (GTDB taxonomy): Bacteria > Bacillota > Bacilli > Lactobacillales > Lactobacillaceae > Lactobacillus > Lactobacillus delbrueckii_C. The sequence continues at coordinate 101,288 of NZ_JBKZCD010000003.1, read as the reverse complement.
TGGAAAGCTTGTCCTTGCGGGTTGAACGCCACGTCTACAATGCGCAAAGAGTAGCTGAATACCTCAGCAAGCACCCGAAGGTTGCCTGGGTCCGCTACCCGGGCCTGGCCGACAGTCCGGACCATGCCCTGGCTGAACGGGACTTCCCGAAGGGGGTCGGCTCAATCTTCACCTTTGGCCTAAAGGGCGGGGAAGAAGCCGGCAAGCAGCTGATTGACAACTTGAAGCTTTTCTCCCTTTTGGCCAACGTAGCCGACGCCAAGTCCTTGATCATCCAGCCAGCTTCAACCACCCACGCCCAGCTGAACGACGAAGAACTGGCCAGCGTCGGGATTACTCCGGACTTGATCAGAATTTCCGTTGGGGTGGAAAATATCGACGACCTTTTGGCCGACCTGGACCATGCCCTGGCCAAGCTGTAATTTTTGAAAAATTCTCCTTAATACTAAAAAGCATGCTAAAAAACGTTTCCTGCTTGAGGAAACGTTTTTTGTGTCTACATCTTCTTGATAGTCTCCATGTCATAGATGGAGTAGTCGCAGCGGTAGATAAAGAGCCGGTGGCCGTCGACATTGATCTGGGTGGTTGACGGCATGTCAGTGGCACTGACCCGGACCTTGTTGCCGGCATAAACGGCGATCGGCTTGCCGGCTTGGGACCGGATCATGATGACCTTGCCCTTGGAGAGCCAGTCGTTTCTGAAATTGTTGTACATTATTGACAGAACCGGGATGGACCGCTGCTTGTCGGTAATGGTGACCTTTTTGGAAAAAGTATCCTCGTAATTGCGCAGGCCTTCGTTAGCGATCAAGCTGGAGCCGACATGGATCATCTGCTGGCCGCCGAATTCCACGTCGATGACCTTGGACTGCTCGTCGCCGCTGGAATTTTTCTTGCTCATTGGCTTGTAGGTCTCAATGTGGACTGACTTGCCCTTGATCTGGTCGATCTTCTGCCCGTCGTAGTCATAGGTGGAGACGGTAAAGGGGATGCCGACCAGCTTGGACTTGAGGTCTAAGGTGTAGTCGCTGATCATGGAGCAGGAGGACAGGAGAGGCAGGAGGGCCAGGGCCAGGCAGGCCGCCAGGAGTCTTTTCTTTTTCATTTTTTCTCTTCCTTTCATTTAGACAAACGCTTTCTTACTCTTAGTTTAATCGAACTTGCCCCCGAGAAAAATACTATTTTTTATAAAAAAGCCCTTGCCAAGACCCGGTTTTTAGATTATCCTAATAGATGTGTTGCGGAAGTAGTTCAGTGGTAGAACATCACCTTGCCATGGTGGGGGTCGCGGGTTCGAATCCCGTCTTCCGCTTCTTCGGGAATTAGCTCAGTTTGGTAGAGCGCTACGTTCGGGACGTAGAGGTCACAGGTTCAAATCCTGCATTCCCGATTAGCCAATGTGTGATCAAAGCGTTGCTTTCTAGCGGCGCTTTTTTCTCATTTATGGGCAAAAAAGACTTGCAAAAGAGAAAATTTTTGGTAAACTAATAAATGTATCGCGGAAGTAGTTCAGTGGTAGAACATCACCTTGCCATGGTGGGGGTCGCGGGTTCGAATCCCGTCTTCCGCTTCATCAAAGACTCGCTAATTTAGCGGGTCTTTTCTTTTTGCCTTATAATAGATCTGCAGGGCACCTGGCTTGTCGAAAAGATCGGGAAATGTTATGCTTGCAAGCATAGCAATTTTTGCCTTTTTACCTATTTATTGGCAGACATGAAGGAGGAAATCATGGCAGCAGCAAGTCAGGCAGAGTACGAGTTATTGCTTGAGCAGGCCAAGGCCTTGACGGCCGGGGAGAGCGACTGGATCGCCAATACCGGCAATGTTTCGGCCCTTTTGAAGGCGGGGATGAAAAACGTTAATTTTGCCGGGGTCTACCGCTTTGAAAAGGGGGAATTGATCCTGGGACCCTTCCAGGGGATGCCAGCCTGCGTGCACATCCAGCTGGGCAAGGGGGTCTGCGGGAAAGCAGCCCTGGAAAAGAAGACGCAGATCGTGGCCAATGTCCATGACTTCCCGGGCCACATCGCCTGCGACAGTGCCTCCAATTCCGAAATCGTCGTGCCGGTTTTTAACCGGGATGGCAGCCTTTGGGGCGTGTACGACTTTGACTCGACTAATTTAAACAATTTTGATGATTTGGACCAGAAGTACTTAGAGCAGATCGCGGCAGTCGCTTTAGGCAACTAGGTCCGGTGTGAGGCGATTTTTATATGCAAAATTCATACAGTAAGAGCAGCAGACAGGTCTTGGAAATTGCCCAGGAACAAGCCAAGGAGTTTCACCACCGCCTGGTCGGGACTGAGCACGTCCTTTTGGCCCTGGTAATCGAAGCTGACGGCAAGGCCGGCAAGATCCTGCGGACCATGAACGTGACGCCGACCGGAGTCAGGGAAGAAATCGAGCGCTACACGGGCTACGGCTCAGCGGCCCCGACCAGCTACATGGAATTTTCTCCCCGCCTGACTTTGGCGCTGGATTATGCCAAGCGGAATTCTGAACTCCGGTCCAGTAAGGAAATCGAAACGACTGACATTCTCCAGGCTTTGGTCTCTAGTGAGCAGATCCTGTCAGCCATGATCCTGCGCAACCTGGACGTGGACCTGGAAAACTTGAAAGACGAACTGGACGACGCCAACCAGGTGACCGGGGAAAGCAGCCAGGCCAGCCGGCCAGCCGCGGCAGGCAGCAGCCAGTCGCAGACGCCGATTTTGGACCGTTTTGGGATCGACTTGAACCGGCGGGCTAAAGAAGGCGACATTGACCCGGTGATCGGCCGCCAGCGGGAACTGGACCGGGTGATTCAGATCCTGTCCCGGCGGACCAAGAACAACCCTCTTTTGGTTGGTGAGCCTGGGGTCGGCAAGACCGCGGTCGCTGAAGCTTTGGCCAGCGCGATCGTTGCTAAAAAGATTCCCCGGGACCTGGCTGACAAGCGGGTGGTTTCACTGGATGTCAACAGCATGGTGGCCGGTACCCGCTACCGGGGTGAATTTGAAGAGCGGATGGACCGCTTGATCAAGGAAGTCACCGCCAGCAAGAATGTCATTCTTTTTGTCGACGAAATCCACTCTTTGGTCAAGGCCGGGGACGCGGAAGGGGCGATGAGCGCCTCCAACACCTTGAAGCCGGCCTTGGCCCGCGGGGACATTCAATTGATCGGGGCCACGACTTTTGAAGAATACCGCAAGCACATGGAAAAAGACTCGGCCTTTGTCCGCCGCTTCCAGCTGGTCCGCCTGGCTGAGCCAAATGAAGAGGAAACCCTGCAAATTTTGCATGGGATCAAGGACAAGTATGAAGACTACCACCGGGTAGCCTTATCAGAAGAAGCCTTACAGGCAGCAGTTGACTTGTCCAGCCGCTACATTGCCGACCGCTACCAGCCGGACAAGGCCATCGACTTGATCGATGAAGCCAGCGCGGCGGTTAAGCTGGCTAATGACACTGGCGAAGACAAGGACCTGGCTGAAATCGATTTGGAAATCAGCCGGACTCTCAAGCAGAAGAACGATGAAGCTGCCAAGCAGAACTTTGCCCAAGCGGCCAAGCTGCGCGACCAGGAAATCGCCTTGCGGCAAAAGCGGAATGAGATTGCCAAGAAGCTGGCCGGCAAGGATGAGAAGCGGTCAGTCGTTGGGGCTGAAGACGTGGCCAAGGTGGTCTCCATCTGGACCGGGGTTCCGGTAACCCAGCTTAAGACCAGCGAAAACAAGCGCCTGGCCCGCCTGGAAGGGATCCTGCATGAAAGAGTCATCGGCCAAGACGATGCCGTCAAGGCCGTGGCTAATGCCATCCGCCGGTCAAGAAGCGGCTTGAAGGACGAGAACCGGCCGATCGGTTCCTTCCTCTTCCTGGGCCCAACCGGGGTCGGCAAGACTGAACTGGCCAAGGCCGTGGCTGAGGCAGTTTTTGGCTCAGAAGACAACATTATCAGAGTCGACATGTCAGAGTACATGGACCGGGAATCTTCCTCCAAGCTGATCGGGTCAGCGCCTGGCTACGTTGGCTACGAAGAAGGGGGCCAGCTCTCTAACAAGGTCCGGGAACATCCTTACTCAGTCGTTCTTTTTGATGAAGTGGAAAAGGCCAACCCGGAAATTTTCAACGTCTTGCTGCGGGTTCTGGATGAAGGCTTCATGACTGATTCTCTGGGCCGGAAGGTCGACTTCAGAAACACGATTATCATCATGACTTCCAACCTGGGTTCCAGAAGCCTGGAAGCTGACAGCCACGTGGGTTTCTCTGCCAGCCAGGAGGACCAGGGCAAGCTGATCGCGGAAAAGGTAACCAAGGCCACCAAGGATTTCTTCCGGCCGGAATTTTTGAACCGGATCGATGAAAAGATCGTCTTCAAGCCGCTGGAAGCCAAGCAGCTGCGGGAAATCGTGACGCTTCTGACCCGGAAGCTGGTCAAGCGGCTGGCGGAAAAGGACATTACTTTGCGCCTGTCGCCAGCTGCCTTGGACCAATTGGCCAAGGACGGCTACAATCCGGAAATGGGGGCCCGGCCATTGCGGCGGACTATCCAGGATGAAGTTGAAGACGAATTGGCCCAGGACCTGGTCAGCGAAAAGCTGCAGGCCGGCGACACGGTCAAGATTGGCGCCCGGGGCGGCAAGCTGCGCTTTGAAATCGTCAAGGCCCAGACTGGTGAAAAGATCAAGGGATAAGCTGAACTGCTAACTTGTTTTTTGTGCTTTAGCTAATATTGCACATTTGTTAAGCTTTTATAAAGCATGAATTCTTTTCTTGAACAAGGTGCATATCGGCCTATAATCTGAATTATGAAATGATATACAGATAATTTTTGGAGGCAGATTATGTTTGGCAAGAAGAAAAAAGCTGAAGCTGCTAAGGCAGAAGAAGAAGCAAGCAAGAAGACTGACGGGCGGATCCTGCTATACAGTGACATTATCGACGCGCTTTACGACGAAATGCCGAGAGAAGAGCGGGAGGCCCTGCTGGAAGCTAAGCAGCAGCTGGAACAGAAGGTCTACCAGGGCAAGGTGATGCGGGACTTGCGGATCGCTTTAGAGCCGGTTGCGATCAAATCCCAGCTCAGCCCGCAAGGCAAGCAGATTTTCTGGAATATTACGGCTGGCGGCTACCAGCTCACCGGGGTTGGTCTGGCCACCCAGGCAGCCATGCTTTTTAGCGGCCGCTAGGGCTTGCTTTCCTTTAAAAATAGTGGTACAATATTGGGCGATTTAAAAGGCTGAAGTTCAGGATTTTACTGAAATATTGTCCAGTAAAATGATACAGACAAAAACGACTGGTTCGTTTTTGTCTTTTTTATGCCCAAAATCCCGGCCTTTTTAAAATGTAACACAAATGTAATATTTGCTTTCTTCAACAGGATAGAAAGGATGTTTTCCTTGCTAAACGGACACGTAGTAAATTACGGACAACACCGGACAAGACGCAGCTTCTCACGGATTAAGGAAATCCTGCCGCTGCCAAACTTGACCGACGTACAGACTGAATCATACAAGTGGTTCCTTGACGAAGGCGTTAAGGAAGTTTTCGACGACATTCTGCCAATCAGCGACACTTCTGGCCGCCTGACTCTGGAATACGTCGACTACAAGCTGCAAGAACCTAAGTATACTGTCGATGAATCACGCAAGCACGACGCGACTTACTCCGCTCCAATGCACGTGACTCTGAAGCTGACCAACCACGAAACTGGCGAAATCAAGACCCAAGACGTCTTCTTCGGCGACTTGCCGCTGATGACCAAGTCCGGCTCCTTCATCGTTAACGGGGCGGAAAGAGTTATCGTTTCCCAGCTGGTTAGATCACCTGGTGTCTACTACAGTGGCGAATTCGACAAGAACGGCCGGCAAATCTTCGGCACGACTGTCATCCCTAACCGCGGGGCTTGGCTGGAATTCGAAACTGACGCCAAGAACATTTCCTACGTCCGGGTTGACCGGACCCGGAAGCTTCCTTTATCTGTCCTGGTCCGGGCCCTGGGCTTTGGCTCTGACAGCGAAATCAAGGAAATCTTCGGCGACAGCGACACTTTGGACCTGACTTTGGACAAGGATGTTCATAAGAACCCAGCAGACAGCCGGGTAGCAGAAGCCTTGAAGGACATCTACGACCGCCTGCGTCCAGGTGAACCAAAGACTACCGACTCATCCCGGAGCCTCCTGGTTTCCCGCTTCTTTGACCCACGCCGCTACGACCTGGCTGCTGTTGGCCGCTACAAGGTCAACAAGAAGCTGAGCTTGAAGAACCGGCTTTTGGGTTACACTTTGGCTGAAACCCTGGCTGACCCTGACACTGGGGAAGTTCTGGCTGCCAAGGGGACGGTTGTCAACAACGAAGTCATGGACGTTCTGAAGGACTACCTGGACCGCGACGACTTCAAGACTGTTACCTACACCCCATCTGAAGAAGGCGCGATTCCAGAACCTGTAACTGTTCAGGAAATCAAGGTCTTCTCCCGTGAAATTCCTGACCGGGAAATCAAGCTGATCTCCAACGGCCACATTGCTGAAGACGTTAAGTGCATCACTCCAGCCGACATCATCGCTTCTGTCAACTACTTCCTGGAACTCCAAGAAGGCGTCGGCAACATCGACGACATCGACCACTTGGGTAACCGTCGTATCCGCCGGGTTGGCGAATTGCTGCAAAACCAGATGCGGATCGGTTTGGCCCGGATGGAACGGGTTGTCCGCGAACGTATGTCAATTCAAGACGCCGCTACGGTTACTCCGCAGCAATTGATCAACATCCGGCCAATCGTTGGTTCAATCAAGGAATTCTTCGGTTCATCCCAGCTTTCCCAATTCATGGACCAAAACAACCCGCTGGGTGAATTGACCCACAAGCGGCGTATGTCCGCCTTGGGGCCTGGTGGTCTGTCCCGTGACCGGGCCGGTTACGAAGTCCGGGACGTTCACTACACCCACTACGGCCGTCTGTGCCCAATCGAAACGCCAGAAGGTCCTAACATCGGTTTGATCAACTCCATGGCCACTTACGCCATTATCAACAAGTACGGCTTCCTGGAAACCCCATACCGGCGCGTTTCCTGGGCAACCCACAAGGTTACCGACAAGATCGACTACTTGACTGCCGATGTAGAAGACAACTACATCATCGCCGGGGCCAACACTCCTCTGAACGAAGACGGCTCCTTCGTTGATGACGTGATCCTTTGCCGGCACCGGGAAGACAACGTCGAAGTAAGTCCAGACCGGATCGACTACATGGACGTTATTCCAAAGCAGGTTGTTTCCGTAACTTCCGCATGTATTCCATTCCTGGAAAACGACGACTCCAACCGGGCCTTGATGGGGGCCAACCACCAACGTCAGGCTGTTCCTTTGATCAACCCGCACGGCCCGCTTGTGGCTACTGGTATGGAATACCGGGCAGGTCACGACTCCGGTGACGCCTTGCTGGCTGAAGCAGACGGTGAAGTTGAATACGTGGACGCAAACGAAATCCGCGTCCGCCGCGAAGACCAGACTTTGGACACTTACACCCTTGAAAAGTACCGCCGGTCAAACGCGACTAAGAACTACAACCAGACGCCAAACGTCAAGCGCGGCGACAAGGTTGTTGACGGCCAGGTAATTGCCAACGGTCCGTCAATGGCTGACGGCGAACTTGCCCTGGGGCAAAACCCGGTTATCGCCTTCACCACTTGGAACATGTACAACTTCGAAGACGCCATCATGCTGAGCGAACGCCTGGTTAAGGAAGACGTCTACACTTCAATCCACATTGAAGACTACGACTCAGAAGCCCGTGACACCAAGCTGGGGCCGGAAGAAATCACCCGGGAAATCCCTAACGTTGGTGAAGACGCCTTGAAGGACCTGGACGAAAACGGGATCATCCGGATCGGTGCCGAAGTTCACGACGGCGACATCCTGGTCGGTAAGGTTACTCCTAAGGGGATCACTGAACTGAGCGCTGAAGAAAGACTGCTGCACGCCATCTTTGGTGAAAAGGCTCGTGAAGTCCGTGATACTTCATTGAAGGTACCTCACGGCGGTGGCGGTGTGGTTCAAGACGTTCAAGTCTTCACCCGTGAAGCTGGCGACGAACTGGCACCAGGCGTTAACACCCTGGTCCGGGTTTACATCGTACAGAAGAGAAAGATCCAAGTCGGGGACAAGATGTCCGGTCGTCACGGTAACAAGGGTACGGTTGCCCTGGTTGCGCCAGTTGAAGACATGCCTTACCTGCCAGACGGTACTCCAGTCGACATCTGCTTGAACCCAATGGGTGTGCCATCACGTATGAACATCGGGCAGCTGCTTGAAATCCACTTGGGCCGGGCAGCCCGGGCCTTGGGTATCCACGTGGCTACTCCAGTATTCGACGGGGCTAGCGAAGACGACGTTTGGGACTTTGTCCGCGAAGCCGGCGTTGACTCAGACGGTAAGACTGTCCTTTACGACGGCCGGACCGGTGAACCATTCCACAACCGGGTTTCAGTCGGGGTTATGTACTACCTGAAGCTGACTCACATGGTTGACGACAAGATCCACGCGCGGTCAATCGGGCCTTACTCACTTGTTACCCAACAGCCTTTGGGTGGTAAGGCGCAATTCGGTGGCCAGCGTTTCGGTGAAATGGAAGTCTGGGCTTTGGAAGCCTACGGTGCAGCCTACACCCTGCAAGAAATCCTGACCTACAAGTCTGACGACGTTGTCGGCCGTGTCAAGGCCTACGAAGCAATCGTCAAGGGCGAAAGAATTCCTAAGCCAGGCGTGCCTGAATCATTCCGCGTTTTGGTCAAGGAACTGCAATCATTGGGTCTGGACCTGCGCGTTTTGGACAGCGACGAAAACGAAGTTGAACTGCGCGACATGGACGAAGACTCAAATGAACACGTAAACATCGATACTTTATCTCGCCTTGCGGAAGCGCAAGAAAAGAAGAAGTTGGCCGAAGAAGAGGCCGAAATCGCCGCGGAAGCTGAAGCAGAAGGCAGCGCGGAAGAAGACGCAGCTGAAGCAGATGCTGAGGCAACCGAAGCTGAAACTGCTGACGACGACAAGGCTTCAAAGTAATTGGGAGGTTAAACTTTGATCGACGTAAATAAGTTTGAAAGCATGCAGATTGGTTTGGCTTCACCAAACAAGATCAGAAGCTGGTCTTACGGGGAAGTTAAGAAGCCGGAAACCATCAACTACCGGACTTTGAAGCCAGAAAAAGACGGTCTGTTCGATGAACGGATCTTCGGGCCGACCAAGGACTATGCTTGTGCCTGTGGCAAGTACAAGGGCGTTCGCTACAAGGGGATTGTCTGTGACCGGTGCGGGGTTGAAGTAACGACCTCTCACGTGCGCCGGGAACGGATGGGCCACATCGAACTGGCTGCTCCTGTAACCCACATCTGGTACTTCAAGGGTATCCCATCAAGAATGGGTCTGGTTTTGGACGTATCTCCAAAGCAATTGGAAGAAGTTATCTACTTTGCTGCCTACATTGTCATCGATCCAGGTGACACTGGCCTGGAAGCCAAGCAGCTCTTGACTGAAGCTGAATACCGGGAAGAAAAGGCCAAGTACGGCAACCGCTTCGTAGCTAAGATGGGTGCCGAAGCCATCCGCGACCTGCTTAAGCAGGTTGACCTGGACAAGGAAGTTACTGCCCTTAAGGCAGAACTGCAAACCTTGAAGGGGCAAAAGCGGACCCGGGCTATCCGCCGGCTGGACATCCTTGATGCCTTTAGAAACAGCGGCAACAAGCCTGAATGGATGGTTATGGAAACCGTTCCGGTTATTCCGCCGGACTTGCGGCCAATGGTTCAGCTGGAAGGTGGCCGTTTCGCCACTTCCGACTTGAACGACCTTTACCGCCGGGTTATCAACCGTAACAACCGGTTGAAGAAGCTGCTGGACATGCACGCTCCTGGCTTGATCGTGCAAAACGAAGAGCGGATGCTGCAAGAAGCAGTTGACGCCTTGATCGACAACGGCCGCCGGGGCCGCCCAGTTGTTGGGCCAGGCAACCGGCCACTGAAGTCTATCTCACACATGCTGAAGGGTAAGCAAGGGCGTTTCCGTCAAAACTTGCTTGGTAAGCGTGTTGACTACTCCGGCCGTTCAGTTATCGACGTTTCTCCAAAGCTGAAGCTTTACCAATGTGGTGTTCCGCGTCCAATGGCTCTGGAATTGTTCAAGCCATTCGTTATGCGGGAACTTGTCCGCCGGGGCATTGCTTCCAACATCAAGAACGCCAAGCGCAAGATCGACCGGGAAGACGACGACATCTGGGACGTATTGGAATACGTCATTAAGGAACGTCCAGTTCTTTTGAACCGGGCACCTACCCTGCACCGTCTGTCAATCCAGGCCTTTGAACCAGTTTTGGTTCCAGGCAAGGCCCTGCGTTTGCACCCACTGGCTTGTGAAGCCTACAACGCCGACTTCGACGGTGACCAGATGGCCATCCACGTGCCATTGTCAGACGAAGCTGTAGCTGAATCCCGCCTCTTGATGCTGGCTGCCCACCACATCCTGACTCCTAAGGACGGTACGCCAATTGTTACTCCGTCCCAGGACATCGTTTTGGGTAACTACTGGCTGACCCAGGCTGAAATCGGCCGGGAAGGCGAAGGCATGATCTTTGCTACTCCAGAAGAAGCAACCATTGCCTACAACAACGGCGACATTCACTACCACACCATCATCGGTGTGTCAGCCGCTTCAATGCCAAAGAAGGACTGGGGCGCGGGCCACGAAGACAGCATTTTCGTAACTACTTACGGCCGCTTGGTCTTCAACTCCCTCTTCCCAGACGACTTCTTCTACATCAACGAACCAAATCAAGACAACTTGAAGCAGCCAATGGCTGACAAGTACTTCTTGGAAGACGGCCAGGACATCCAGGACAAGATCGCTGAAGTTGGCCAGGACCTGGTGGCTACGCCATTCAAGAAGGGCTTCCTGGGTGACACTATTTCTGAAATCTACAAGCGCTACCGGGTACAAAGAACTTCTGAATACCTGGACGACTTGAAGGAAATGGGCTACTCAGCTTCAACTATTTCCGGCTTGACCATCGGTATGGCTGACGTTCCGGAAACCAAGACCAAGGATGCCTTGGTTGCTGAAGCCCGCAAGCAGGTTAAGGAAGTATCCAAGATGTTCCGCCGGGGCAAGCTGTCCGACAAGGAACGTCACGACAATATCATCAAGATCTGGACTGACTGTAAGGATGCCGTTCAACAGGAAATTGCCGAATTCAAGGACCAAAAGAACCCAATCTCCGTCATGCAGCAGTCCGGTGCCCGTGGTAACATCTCCAACTTTACCCAGCTGGCTGGTATGCGTGGTTTGATGGCCACTCCAAGTGGTGAATTGTTCGAAATCCCGGTTATCTCCAACTTCAAGGAAGGTCTGACTGTTCTGGAACTGTTCATGTCCACTCACGGCGCCCGGAAGGGGATGACCGACACGGCCTTGAAGACTGCCCAGTCTGGTTACCTGACCCGTCGTTTGGTCGACGTTGCCCAGGACGTTATCATTCGTGAAGACGACTGTGGCACTGACCGCGGCATTACTGCCAAGGCCATCGTTGACAAGGATGCCGGCTTGATTGAATCACTTTACGACCGTCTGGTAGGCCGCTTTACCAACCGGACTGTCCGTGACCCGCAAACTGGTGAAGTCATCTGCCCTAAGGGTGTCCTGATGGACGAACAAATGGCGCAGAAGATTGTTGACGCTGGCGTGCAGGAAGTCCAAATCCGGTCAATCCTGACTTGCAACACTTCCCACGGTATCTGCCGGAAGTGCTACGGCCGGAACCTGGCTACTGCCGAAGAAGTTGAAATCGGTGAAGCAGTTGGTACGGTTGCCGCTCAGTCAATCGGTGAACCAGGTACCCAGCTGACCCTGCGTACTTTCCACACCGGTGGTGTTGCCGGCGCAGAAGACATCACTCAAGGTCTGCCTCGTGTGCAAGAATTGTTCGAAGCCCGCAACCCTAAGGGTCGCGCGGTTATCTCTGAAGTTGACGGGGTTGTTGACAAGATCGAAAGCAACGCGGCTGAACACTTGCAGGAAATCACCGTTAAGGGCAAGATCGACACCAGAGTCTACACCATTCCTTACACTGCTAAGCCAGCAGTTCAGGAAGGCGATGAAATCCACCGTGGTGACAAGCTGATTCCTGGTTCTATCGACCCTAAGGAATTGATCAAGGTAACTGACACCTTGACAACTGAAGAATACATCCTGGCTGAAGTCCAGAAGTCATACCGGACTCAGGGTGTTGACCTGGCCGACAAGCACGCCGAAGTCTTGACCAGACAGATGCTGCAGAAGGTCCGGGTTCTTGACCCAGGTGAAACCGACATCTTGCCAGGTGAAGTCATGGACATCGCTGAATTCCGCGACAGAAACCGTGACGTCATCATCAGCGGCGGGATCCCGGCTACTGCCCAGGCTGACATTCTGGGTATCACCAAGGCTGCCTTGGAAACCAACAGTTTCCTGTCAGCTGCTTCCTTCCAGGAAACTACCCGGGTTCTTACCGACGCGTCAATCCGCGGCAAGAACGACCCGCTTCTTGGTTTGAAGGAAAACGTCATCATCGGGAAGATCATCCCAGCTGGTACTGGTATGCCAATTTACCGCGACCAAGTACCAAAGGCCGATGTTCAACAACCAGACTCAGTTTACTCAATTGCTGACCTGGAAAAGAAGATGGAAGACGAAAACAAGGAAACTGAAAGCAAGTAATTCAGTTTAATTAACAAGAAAAAACGTTCGAATGGCTCAAAGTCATCCGAACGTTTTTTCTTTTACCCTAAAGGAAAAATTGGAGGTTGAGGCCCCAGAATAAGTAGGGCAGGAAGGCAAAGGGCTCTTTACCCGGCCGCTTATGCCAAAGCGCGTGGGTGATGGCGAGCAGGGAGGCCAGCAGGAAACTCTTCACAGCAACAGGACATGAAAAATTTAAAGACAGGAGTAAAAAATGCCAAACGTCCCCGCTGCCCATTTTCCCTGTAAAAGCGAGCCAGACCAGGACCGCCAGAAAAATGGCAGCCTGCCCCAGGCCTTCCGTGTTTGGTGCCTGGAAAAAATGCATCAGCCCGGTGGCCAGCGGTACGACGAGCAGGCAAGTATCAAAAGACTGTTCATGCAGGTCGCTGACAACCATTGAAAAGATGTTGATTATAAAGAGCAAGGAAATAGCACTGCTCCTAGAATTGGAGATTAAATAAACTAACAAATTTCCGGCCAGGATGATGTAAGGGATATCATCCGCCAGCCGGCTTTTACACTCAAGAAAGGTATTATAACGATAACGGTCGGCGATGAGAGCTGCCAAAAGACCGCAGAGTAAAGAAATCATTTCGCTGAGCATTTTTTCCCTCCACTTACTATTACACCTTTTTTGCCAATATTTTTTAAAAAGGCAAAAAATTGTCAGTTTAGGGAAAAATTACCTGCTAAAAAACAAACTTCTCCAGAGCTTGGGCGATCCCGTCTTCATCATTGCTGCTAGTGACATAGTCAGCGGCTTGCTTAACCAGGTCATTGCCGTTGCCCATGGCCACGCTGGTGCCGGCAAAAGCAAACATGTCTAAGTCGTTTCTCTCGTCGCCGATCGCCATGACTTCTTCTGGCGCGATTTCCAGCCGGCTGCAGAGTTCTTTGAGCCCCTGGCCCTTGTTGACCTTGGGATTGAGCAGTTCAAGGAAGCGGGCGTCAGTCCGCAGAACGTTGAAGTCCTGCCCCCAGTCTTCCTTGACCCGGTCTTCTACTCTGTCCAAAAGCTCCTGGCTGCCGACAAAGCAGGCCTTGGCAATGGCCTGGCCCTTCTCCGGAAATTCTTCAACGCTTCTGACAAAGAGGACGGCCTGGTTTTCGTAAGCCTGCTGGTAAACTATCGGGTCGATGTCATGGTTCGGCGTAATGATCCGGGATTCAAAGTCCACGATGTTGAAGGGGAGCTTTAAAGAGAGGGCGTAGGCGGTCAGCTGCCGGTAAACGGAGTTGGCTATTAAGTCGCTGGTCATGATTTGCCCGCTGGCCTTACGGCTAATTGCCCCGTTTAAAGTCACGGCGTACTGGTCTTCGCCTGTAATGCCCAGTTCATCCATGTAAGGGGCCAGGCCCGCGATTGGCCGGCCGGAGCAAAGGACGACCTTGACGCCGCGCTCAAGTGCCTTAGAAATGGCTTCTTTTGTGCTGGCCTGGATTTTTCCCTGGGAGTTGAGCAGGGTGCCGTCAGTGTCGATTGCGATTAATTTGATCATTTTTTACCTCATTTTTTCTTTTCTACTAACAACAAATTAATATTTTTCGCCTAAAATCAATCTTAGCATAGATGGAAAACGCTGTCATTGAGTGGAAAAGCGCAGCTTTTTTCAGGCAAGAAATTCTTGAAAAAAGCTTTGCATTGGCTGGTAAATGGAGTATACTAACAGATGTATGTTTTGAAGATTACTCCGCGAGGCAAAAAAGAAACTCCCGGATATGTGAACAAAATGATATATAAATTTAGGAGGAACTAGTTAATGCCAACCATTAATCAATTGGTTAGAAAAGGCCGTCACTCAAAGACTACTAAGTCAAAGTCACCAGCCTTGAACTACAGCTACAACAGCATGAAGAAGGAACAAGTCTTCAACCCAGCACCACAAATGCGTGGGGTTGCGACTCGTGTCGGTACTATGACGCCAAAGAAGCCTAACTCAGCTTTGCGTAAGTACGCCCGTGTACGTCTTTCAAACTTGACTGAAGTTACTGCCTACATCCCAGGTGAAGGCCACAACCTGCAAGAACACTCAGTTGTCCTGATCCGTGGGGGCCGTGTAAAGGACCTTCCTGGTGTACGTTACCACATCGTTCGTGGTGCCCTTGACACTGCTGGTGTTGACGGCAGAAAGCAAGCTCGTTCCAAGTACGGCGCTAAGAAGGGTTAAAGGAGGACTTAAATAATGCCAAGAAAAGGTCATGTTTCAAAGAGAGACGTTTTAGCAGACCCAGTTTACAACTCAAAGCTGGTTACTAAGCTGATCAACCACTTGATGAAGGATGGTAAGAGAGCTCAAGCTTCATCAATCTTGTACGATGCTTTTGACATCATCAAGGACAAGACTGGCAAGGAACCAATGGACGTCTTTGAAGAAGCCATGAACAACGTTAAGCCAGTTTTGGAAGTTAAGGCTCGCCGTATCGGTGGTTCTAACTACCAAGTTCCTGTAGAAGTTCGTCCAGAAAGACAAACTACTTTGGCATTGCGTTGGCTGGTTTCATACTCCCGCCTGCGTAACGAACACACTATGGATGAACGTTTGGCAAACGAATTGATCGATGCCTCAAACAACACTGGTTCAGCCGTTAAGAAGCGTGAAGACGTGCACCGTATGGCAGAAGCCAACCGTGCCTTCGCTCACTACCGTTTCTAATCTAGTGCTCGTTATCTAAGGAGATAGAAAATTATGGCTAACAAACGTGAATTCTCATTAGAGAAGACTCGCAACATCGGTATCATGGCCCACATCGACGCCGGTAAGACTACTACTACTGAACGTATCCTTTACTACACTGGTAAGATCCACAAGATTGGTGAAACTCACGAAGGTGACTCCCAAATGGACTGGATGGAAGAAGAAAAGGAACGTGGGATCACGATCACTTCCGCAGCCACTACTGCGCAATGGAAGGACCACCGGATCAACATCATCGACACCCCAGGACACGTCGACTTCACTATCGAAGTTGAACGTTCCCTGCGTGTCCTTGACGGTGCCGTAACTGTTCTGGACGCTCAATCAGGTGTTGAACCACAAACTGAAAACGTTTGGCGTCAAGCTGAAAACTACGGTGTTCCGCGGATCGTCTTCGTTAACAAGATGGACAAGATCGGTGCCAACTTCGACTTCTCAGTTAAGAGTCTGCACGAACGTTTGAACGCTAACGCTATCGCCGTTCAAATGCCTATCGGTGCTGAAGACCAATTCGAAGGCGTTATCGACTTGTTCGACATGGTCGCTGACGTTTACGACGAAGACAAGCTGGGCGCAAACTGGGAAACTATTCCAGTTCCAGACGAATACAAGGAAGAAGCCGAAAGCCGTCGTGAAGAAATGATCGAAGAGATCGCTGAAGTTGACGACGACATCATGGAAAAGTTCCTTGGCGGTGAAGAAATCTCCAACGAAGAACTTAAGGCTGCCTTGCGCCGGGCAACTTTGGACTTGAAGGCCTTCCCAGTATTTGCTGGTTCAGCCTTCAAGAACAAGGGTGTGCAAATGATGCTTGACGGTGTTGTTGACTACCTGCCATCACCACTTGACGTTAAGCCTTACATCGCCCACGACAAGGAAGGCAACGAAGTTGAATTGCTGGCTGACGACAACAAGCCATTCGCAGCTTTGGCCTTCAAGATCGCCACTGACCCATTCGTTGGCCGTTTGACTTTCATCCGTGTTTACACTGGTTCATTGGAATCAGGTTCTTACGTTTTGAACGCTTCAAAGAACCAACGTGAACGTGTTGGTCGTTTGCTGCAAATGCACGCCAACTCACGTACTGAAATCCCAGAAGTCTTCTCAGGTGACATCGCTGGTGCCATCGGTTTGAAGAACACCACTACTGGTGACTCTTTGACTGACCCAGCTCACCCATTGATTCTGGAAAGCCTGGACATCCCAGCTCCAGTTATCCAAGTTTCTGTTGAACCTAAGTCAAAGGCTGACCGGGACAAGATGGACGTCGCTTTGCAAAAGCTGACTGAAGAAGACCCAACTTTCCGGGCTGAAACTAACCCAGAAACTGGTGAAACTTTGATCTCCGGGATGGGTGAACTTCACCTGGACATCATGGTTGAACGTATGAAGCGTGAATTCAACGTTGAAGCAACCATCGGTGAACCACAAGTTGCCTACCGTGAAACCTTCACTGTACCGACTCAAGCTCAAGGTAAGTTTGTTCGTCAGTCCGGTGGTAAGGGTCAATACGGTGACGTTTGGATCGAATTTACTCCAAACGAAGGCAAGGGCTACGAATTCGAAGACGCCATTGTCGGTGGTGTAGTTCCTCGTGAATACATCCCATCAGTTGACGCTGGTTTGCAAGAAGCCATGAAGAACGGTGTTCTGGCTGGCTACCCATTGATCGACGTTAAGGCTAAGCTGTACGACGGTTCATACCACGAAGTCGACTCAAGTGAAGCTGCCTTCAAGGTTGCCGCATCATTGGCTTTGAAGAACGCTGCTTCAAAGGCCGGCGCTGTTATCCTTGAACCAATCATGAAGGTTCAAGTCATCGCTCCAGAAGAATACCTTGGTGACGTTATGGGCTCAATCACTGCTCGTCGTGGCCAAATGGAAGGTATGGAAGACCGGGCAGGTGCCAAGGTCATCAACGCGATGGTTCCATTGTCAGAAATGTTTGGTTACGCAACTACCCTGCGTTCATCCACTCAAGGCCGTGGTACCTTCACGATGGTTATGGACCACTACTCACCATGTCCTAAGTCAATCCAAGCTGACATCATCAAGAAGCGCGGCGGCAACGCTTAATGCTTCCCAGCATGATCTAAGCCTTGATTTAGACCAAAATAGAAATCCTAGCAAAGACATTACGTGTCCTTGCTAGGATTTTTTGTTTTTTCAAGAAAAAATTCTCTTCTGGAAATATTTTAAAAAGGAAAGAAAAATTTCTCCACCAAGGGAAAGCAATTCCAGGAAACTTTTTCGAAAAAAATCGGGCTAAACCCTTGCTATTTAAGGCTTAAGGCCTTATACTAGATAAAGTGCTTTTGAGAGGGAAAATGCCCTCTGAGTACAAATTGTAGTTAGCTTCGACGCGGAAGGTTGCGGCACACCAGGCTGCATTGCCACAGTGGTTGTGCAGGGAATTTTCGCCGAGCTAGTCATCTTTTAAAGAAGACGTATAGGAGGTAATTAGATGGCAAATGAAAAGATTCGTATTAGATTAAAGTCTTACGAACACAGCATTCTCGATGAATCAGCTGCTAAGATTGTGGACACTGCGAAGAGAACTGGCGCTGAAATCTCAGGTCCAGTTCCGCTTCCAACTGAAAGAACTTTGTTCACTGTTCTGCGTTCACCACACAAGAACAAGGACTCACGTGAACAATTCGAAATGCGGACCCACAAGCGCCTGATCGACATCTTGAACCCAACCCCTAAGACGGTTGACTCATTGATGAAGCTCGATCTGCCAAGCGGCGTAGACATCGAAATCAAGCTTTAATTTTTAGATAGAAAGAGGTGTAATCATGACCAAAGGAATCTTAGGAAGAAAAGTTGGCATGACTCAAATCTTCACTAAAGATGGTGTTCTTGTACCAGTAACTGTTATTGAAGCAACTCCAAACGTTGTTATGCAAGTTAAGACTGTAGAAAACGACGGTTACGAAGCTGTACAATTGGGCTACCAAGACAAGCGTGAAGTTTTGAGCAACAAGCCAGAAAAAGGTCATGCTGATAAGGCAAAGACTTCACCTAAGCGCTTCATTCGTGAACTCCGCGGAGTAGAGCTTAGTGACTACGAAGTCGGCTCAGAAGTTACTGTGGAGACGTTCAAGGAAGGTGACGTTGTCAACGTTACTGGTACTTCAAGAGGTCATGGCTACCAAGGTAACATCAAGCGCCACCACCAATCACGTGGTCCTGAAACTCACGGTTCCCGTTACCACAGAATTCCGGGTTCAATGGGTTCAATCATCAACCGCGTGCCAAAGGGCAAGAAGTTGCCAGGTCACATGGGTGTGAAGACTGTTACTATTGAAAACTTAGTAGTAGAAAAAGTTGTTGCAGACAAGAACGTCTTGATGATCAAGGGTAACGTGCCAGGTGCCAAGAACTCATTGATCGTTGTTAAGTCATCTGCAAAGGCTAGCAAGTAGGAAGGAGGACTCAAATGGCTAATTTCAAACTTATGGATCAAAACGGCAACAACGCTGGTGAAGTAACTTTAAACGACAACGTGTTTAGCGTTGAACCAAACGAAGCTGTTGTCTTTGATGCAATCATCAGACAAAGAGCTGGCAAGCGTCAGGGTACCTCTAAGGTGAAGAACAGATCTGCCGTTCGCGGTGGTGGTAAGAAGCCTTGGAGACAAAAGGGTACTGGTCGTGCTCGTCAAGGTTCAATCCGTGCTCCACAATGGCGCGGCGGTGGTGTTGTCTTTGGGCCTACTCCACGTTCCTACGCTTACAGCATGCCAAGAAAGCAACGCCGTCTGGCTATCAAGTCTGTCTTGTCACAAAAGCTCCTTGACCAAAACTTGGTAGTTCTGGACAAGCTGACTCTGGACGCTCCTAAGACTAAGGACTTCGTTGCAATCTTGAACGGCTTGAAGCTTGAAGGCAAGGTTCTGGTTGTTTCAGACGACAAGAACGTACAACTTTCAGCCAAGAACCTGCCAAAGGTTAAGGTTGTTCCAGTTAACGGCTTGAACGTTGAAGACGCCGTTAACTACGACAAGCTCGTTTTGACTCAAGACGACGTTAAGAAGATTGAGGAGGTATTGGCTTAATGGACGCACGCGACATTATCTTAAGACCTGTTATCACTGAAAAGTCAGCCGACTTGATGGACAGCAAGAAGTACACTTTCGACGTGGCCTTAACTGCTACCAAGCTTCAAGTTCGCGACGCTATTGAAGAAATCTTCGATGTTAAGGTTAAGAGCGTGAACATCATGAATGTTCGCGGCAAGGAAAAGCGCGTAGGCCGCTACACTGGCAAGACTGCCCGTCGCAGAAAGGCTATCGTTGCTTTAACTGAAGATTCAAACGACATCAAGATTTTCAAAGACGAAAACAACGAATAAATCAAGTAATTAGGAGGTCAGTCAATTGGCTATTAAAGTTTACAAGCCAACATCAAACGGTCGTCGTAATATGACTTCTTCTGACTTTGCAGAAATCACTAAGTCAAAGCCTGAAAAGACTTTGCTTGCTTCTAAGTCAAAGACTGCAGGTCGTAACTCATACGGTCACATTACTGTAAGACACCGTGGCGGCGGTCACAAGCAACAATACCGTATCATCGATTTCAAGCGTACTAAGGACAACGTTAAGGCTAAGGTTGTCGCAATCGAATACGATCCAAACCGTTCAGCAAACATCGCCTTGTTGCACTACACTGATGGTACTAAGGCTTACATCTTGGCTCCTAAGGGCTTGACTGTAGGTTCATGGGTAGAATCAGGCGCAGATGCCGACATCAAGGTTGGTAACGCATTGCCACTGAAGAACATCCCAACTGGTACTGAAGTTCACAACATCGAACTTAAGCCAGGCAAGGGTGGCCAAATCGCACGTAGTGCTGGTACTTCAGCTCAAGTTTTGGGTGTTGACGGCAAGTACACTCAAGTTCGTCTGCAATCCGGCGAAGTTCGTGAAATCCTTTCAGAATGCCGCGCTACTATCGGTGCTGTCGGCAACGAACAACACTCACTGATCAACATCGGTAAGGCTGGTCGTTCACGCTGGATGGGCAAGCGTCCACAATCCCGTGGTTCTGTAATGAACCCTAACGATCACCCACACGGTGGTGGTGAAGGTAAGGCACCTGTCGGCCGTCCACAGCCAATGACTCCATGGGGCAAGAAGTCACGTGGTGTTAAGACTAGAGACAGCAAGAAGGCTAGTGAAAAGTTAATCATCCGTCACCGTAAGGGTCGTAAGTAAGAGAAGGGGGTAATTAAATGAGCCGTAGTATTAAAAAGGGTCCTTTTGCAGACGCCCACCTTTTGAAGAAGGTTGACGAGCAACAAGCTGCAGAAAAGAAGCAAGTTATCAAGACTTGGTCACGTCGTTCAACTATTTTCCCTTCTTTCGTAGGGTTGACTATCGCTGTTTACGACGGTAGAAAGCACGTTCCAGTTTTCGTAACTGAAGACATGGTTGGTCACAAGCTGGGCGAATTCGTACCTACTAGAACCTTCCGCGGCCACAAGGCTGACGACAAGGCATCCAAGTAATAAGGAAGGAGAAACAATTAAATGGCAGAACAAATTAGTTCAGCTAGAGCTGAAGCAAGAACTGTTCGTATCGCCCCAAGAAAAGCTCGTCTCGTTGTAGACTTGATCCGGGGTAAGAGCGTTGCTGAAGCATTGGCAATTTTGAAGTTTACGCCAAAAGCTGCTTCCCCAATCGTTGAAAAGGTTTTGCGTTCAGCAGTTGCTAACGCAGAACACAACTACGATCTTGAAAGTGCAAACCTTTACGTATCAGAAGCATACGTTAACGAAGGTGCTACTTTGAAGAGATTCCGTCCACGTGCCAAGGGTTCAGCTTCTCCAATCATGAAGAGAACCAGCCACGTAGTTGTTGTTGTTTCAGAATTGAACGATTAAGGGAGGTATTTGAATGGGTTCAAAGATTAACCCAATTGGTTTCCGTCTTGGTGTTAACCGCGACTGGGAAGCTAAATGGTACGCTGCTAGAGGCTACAAGGAAACTTTAAACGAAGACCTTCGGATCAGAAAGTTCCTCGATGAAAAGTTGAAGGATGCCTCCGTATCCACTGTTGAAATTGAACGTGCTGCTAACCGTGTAAACATCGCTATCCACACTGCTCGTCCAGGTATGGTTATCGGTAAGGGCGGCGCTGAAGTTGAAGCCTTGAACAAGGAAATCAACGCTTTGACTAACAAGCAAGTTCACATTAACAT
Source organism: Lactobacillus delbrueckii subsp. bulgaricus (assembly GCF_046938665.1). Taxonomy (GTDB): domain Bacteria; phylum Bacillota; class Bacilli; order Lactobacillales; family Lactobacillaceae; genus Lactobacillus; species Lactobacillus delbrueckii_C. The sequence continues at coordinate 79,639 of NZ_JBKZCD010000003.1, read as the reverse complement.
TGTTGAAATCAAGAAGCCTGATCTCGACGCCAAGCTTGTTGCTGACGGCATCGCTCGTCAACTTGAAGCTCGTATCGCTTTCCGTCGTGCCAGCCGTCAAGCTGCACAACGTTCAATGCGTGCCGGCGCCAAGGGTATCAAGGTACAAACTGCAGGCCGTTTGAACGGTGCTGACATGGCTCGCCGTGAATGGCACACTGAAGGCAGTGTTCCACTTCATACTTTAAGAGCTGACATCGACTACGCATGGGTAAACGCATTTACTACCTACGGCGAAATCGGTGTTAAGGTTTGGATCAACCGTGGCGAAATTTTGCCAGGTCGCAAGAATCAACCTGCAAAGCGTTCAAAGGGAGGTAAGAAGTAATGCCTTTAGTACCAAAGCGTGTAAAACACCGTCGTGAATTCCGTGGTAAGATGCGTGGTGCTGCCAAGGGTGGCAAGACTGTTGCATTTGGTGAATACGGTCTTGAAGCACTTGAATCCCACTGGATTACTAACCGTCAAATCGAAGCTGCCCGTGTTGCGATGACTCGTTACATGAAGCGTGGTGGTAAGGTTTGGATCAGAATCTTCCCTCAAAAGTCCTACACTGCTAAGGGTGTTGGTGTACGTATGGGTTCCGGTAAGGGTGCACCAGCAGGTTGGGTAGCTGTAGTTAAGAGAGAAAAGATCATGTTCGAAATTGGTGGCGTTTCAGAAGAAACTGCTCGTGAAGCAATGCGCCTCGCAGCAAGCAAGCTTCCAATTAAGTGCAAGTTCGTGAAGAGAGAAGACCAGGAAGCAGGTGGCGCAACTAATGAAGACTAAGGAAATCAGATCATTATCAACTGATGAATTGTTGGCAAAGGAAAAGCAATACAAGGAAGAATTGTTCAACTTGCGTTTCCAACAAGCTACCGGTCAATTAGAAAACACCGCTCGCTTGAGCCAAGTCCGTAAGAACATCGCTCGGATCAAGACTATCTTGAGCGAAAAAGAATTAGAACAAAACTAGTGGAAGGGAGATACTAACTTGAGCGAATCAATCGAAAGAAACCGCCGCCACGTTTACCAAGGCCGTGTCGTTTCCGACAAGATGGACAAGACTATCGTTGTTGTTGTTGATACTTACAAGAACCACCCAGTTTACAGCAAGCGTACTCGCTACTCAAAGAAGTACTACGCTATGGATGAAAATAACGAAGCCAAGGTAGGCGACATCGTTCGTATCATGGAAACCCGTCCATTATCACGTACTAAGCGTTTCCGTTTAGTTGACATTGTTAAGAAATCTGTTTAATTTACGGATTAGCTAAGGGAGGATTTAATAGTGATTCAAACTGAAACTCGTTTGAAGGTAGCTGACAACTCCGGTGCACGTGAATTGCTTGTTATCCGCGTTATGGGCGGGTCAAAGCGCAAGACCGGTAACATCGGTGACATCGTTGTCGCAGCTGTTAAACAAGCAACGCCAGGTGGTGTTGTAAAGAAGGGTGACGTCGTTAAGGCTGTTATCGTAAGAACCAAGTCAGGCGCTCGTCGTGAAGACGGTTCATACATCAAGTTTGACGAAAACGCAGCAGTTATTATCAACGCTGACAAGAGCCCTCGTGGTACTCGTATTTTCGGGCCAGTTGCACGTGAACTCCGTGAAGGGGACTTCATGAAGATCGTTTCACTTGCCCCTGAAGTATTGTAAAAGGAGAGTTGCGCGAATGTTCGTTAAAACTGGTGACAAGGTAAAAGTTATTGCCGGCTCAGAAAAAGGCAAGGAAGGCACTGTCCTTTCCGTAAACGTTAAGAAGAACCGCGTGGTTGTTAAGGGCGTTAACATGATCAAGAAGGCTACCAAGGCTTCAGCTGCTAACGCTAACGGCGGTGTGGTTGAAACTGAAGGTTCAATCCACGCTTCTAACGTTAAGGTTATTGCTAAAGCTGAAAGCAACAAAGATTAATTAGGGAAGGAGGACACTAATGGCTAATAGTTTTGCAACTAAGTACAACGAAGAAATCGTTCCTGCATTGACTAAGAAGTTTAACTACACTTCAAGCATGCAAGTACCAAAGATCGACAAGATCGTTTTGAACATGGGTGTTGGTGACGCCGTTGCCAACGCAAAGAACCTGGACGAAGCTGTTGAAGAATTGACCCTGATCTCTGGCCAAAAGCCAATGATTACCAAGGCCAAGAAGTCAATCGCCAACTTCCGTTTGCGTGAAGGTATGTCTATCGGTGCTAAGGTTACCCTTAGAGGCGACAGAATGTATGACTTCCTGAGCAAGCTGATCAACGTATCTCTTCCACGTGTTCGTGACTTCCGTGGTGTTTCAACTCGTTCATTTGACGGCCGGGGCAACTACACTCTGGGTGTTAAGGAACAATTGATCTTCCCAGAAATCGACTTCGATAAGGTTAACCGCACTAGAGGTTTGGATATCGTTATCGTAACTACTGCTCAAACTGATGAAGAAGCTCGTGAACTTTTGACTCAATTTGGCATGCCATTTGCTAAGTAATTTGGAGGACATACATGGCTAAGACATCACAAAAGGTAAGAAATCACCGTCCTGCAAAGTTTTCTTCACGTGAATACACTCGCTGCGAACGTTGTGGGCGTCCACACTCTGTTTACCGCAAGTTTGGTTTGTGCCGCATTTGCCTGAAGGATTTGGGACACAAAGGTCAAATTCCTGGTCTTAAGAAGGCCAGCTGGTAAATCGGTAAGGAGGATAGCATAGATGGTATTGACTGACCCAATCGCAGACTTTTTGACTAGAATCAGAAACGCCAACATGGCTAAGCACGATTCAGTAGAAATTCCTGCATCAAACATTAAGAAGTCACTTGCAGAAATCTTGAAGCAAGAAGGTTTCATCCGTGACTACGAAGTAACTGAAGACGGTAAGCAAGGCGTAATCAAGATTACCTTGAAGTACGGTCCAAACGGTGAACGTGTTATCTCCGGTTTGAAGCGTATCTCCAAGCCAGGCTTGAGAAACTACGTTTCAGCTGACAACCTGCCAAAGGTTCTGAACGGCTTAGGTATCGCTATTGTTTCTACTTCAGCTGGTATCCTTACCGACAAGGAAGCTAGAGAAAAGAACGTCGGCGGCGAAGTTATCGCTTACGTTTGGTAATTCTGACAGGAAGGAGAACAATTAATGAGCCGTATTGGTTTAAAGGTAATTAACGTCCCTGAAAGTGTCACTGTTACCAAGAATGGTAATGAAATTACTGTTAAGGGCCCAAAGGGTGAATTGACTAGAGAATTCGACCCACGCATCAAGTTCGAACAAGAAGACGGTGTAATCCGCTTCAGCCGTTCAAACGAAAATGACAAGGCTATCCACGGCACTATGAGAGCCAACCTGGCTAACATGATCGAAGGTGTCGTAAATGGCTACAAGAAGGAATTGAAGCTGATCGGTGTTGGTTACCGTGCAGTTGCTAAGAACAATGTCTTGACTCTGAACGTTGGCTACTCACACCCAGTTGAAATGAAGGCCCCAGAAGGCATTACTGTGACTACCTCATCAGCAACTGACGTTACTGTTGAAGGTATCTCAAAGCAAGTAGTCGGCCAATTTGCTGCGGAAATTCGCGCCGTACGTTCACCTGAACCTTACAAGGGCAAGGGTATCCGTTACGTTGACGAATTCGTTCGCCGCAAGGAAGGTAAGACTGGTAAGTAATAGAAAATAATTTTGAGGTGAAATTGTGATTTCAAAACCAGATAAAAACAAGTTGCGCTTAAAGCGCCACAGACGTGTTCGCGGTAAGATTTCTGGTACTGCTGAGCGCCCACGCTTGAGTGTTTTCCGTTCAAACACTAACATCTACGCTCAATTGATTGATGACGTAGCGGGTGTCACGCTTGCAAGTGCCTCAAGTTTAGACAAGTCCGTTTCAAAGGATGCTACCAAGGTAGAACAAGCTCAAGCTGTTGGCAAGGCCATCGCTGAAGCTGGTAAGGCCAAGGGCATCACTGAAGTTGTCTTCGACAGAGGTGGTTACATCTACCACGGTCGTGTAGAAGCTTTGGCTGACGCAGCTCGTGAAAACGGCTTAGAATTCTAGGAAAGGAGATTAACACATGGCAAACCGCAACGATTCAAAAAATCGTAGAAACAAGGACGACATCGAAGATCAATTGGTCGCTATCAACCGGATTACCAAGGTTGTTAAGGGTGGTCGCCGTCAAAGATTTGCTGCCTTAGTTGTCGTTGGTGACAAGAAGGGTCACGTTGGCTTTGGTACTGGTAAGGCAACTGAAGTTCCAGAAGCTATCCGCAAAGCAGTCGAAGCCGGCAAGAAGAACATGATCTCAGTTCCAACTGTTGGTACTACTATTCCTCACGAAGTACTTGGCCACTATGGCTCAGGTAACGTTCTGCTTAAGCCAGCTGAAGCCGGTTCAGGTATTGCAGCTGGTGGTGCCGTACGTATCGTTATGGACATGGCTGGTATCGGCGACGTTACTTCCAAGTCTTTGGGTTCAAACACTCCAATCAACGTTATCCGGGCCACTATCGATGGTCTGCAAAAGTTGAAGACTCGCGAAGACGTTCTGAAGCTTCGTGAATCAGCTAAGAGCTTGCAAGATTAGGGAGATTATAGATGACAGATTTAAAGATTACTTTAATTAGAAGTGTTGCCCACCGTCTGCCTGAACAAAGAAAAGTTGTTAAAGCTCTCGGCTTAGGCAAGATCAACAGTACTGTTGTCCAACCAGACAACGCTGCAACTCGTGGCGCGCTGATGAAAATCGCTCACTTAATTTCTGTTGAAGAAGTTAACAAATAAATCAAGGAGGGTCCAATTTAATGAAACTTAATGAATTACACCCATCCGAAGGTTCACGCCACGCTAGAAAGCGTGTCGGCCGTGGTACTTCAAGTGGCTTCGGTAAGACTTCAGGTCGTGGTCAAAAGGGTCAACACGCACGTTCCGGCGGTAACACCCGTTTAGGTTTTGAAGGTGGTCAAATGCCATTGTTCAGAACTATGCCTAAGCGTGGTTTCAAGAACATCAACCGCAAGGAATACGCAATCGTTAACCTTGCAGATTTGAACAAGTTCGAAGAAGGCAGCGTAGTTGACTTCGAAGCTTTGAAGGCTAAGGGCTTGGTTAAGAAGCAATTGTCAGGTGTCAAGGTACTTGGCAACGGCGAATTGAACGTTAAGTTGACTGTAAAGGTTAACAAGGTTTCTGAAGCTGCTAAGAGCGCGATCGAAGCAGCTGGTGGCACTGTAGAGGTGATCTAATGTTTTCAACCTTGAAGAACGCCTTCAAGGATAAGGAAATTAGAAATAAGCTTTTCTATACTTTGTTTATCCTTGTAATTTACCGACTCGGTGCAAATATTACAGTTCCGGGGATAAATGCGAAGGCTCTGACGACAGTTGCTAATACGGGACTTGTTTCCGTATTAGATACGGTTTCCGGTGGTGGCTTGGACAACTACTCTATCTTCTCATTGGGGGTATCACCATACATCACTGCGCAAATCGTTATCCAACTGTTGCAGATGGACATCGTACCAACGCTTGTCGAATGGGGCAAGCAAGGGGAAGTTGGCCGGCGCAAAACCAACCAGGTTACCCGGTATTTAACGCTGTTTGTTGCTTTTGTCCAGAGTGTGGGGATTACATTAGGTTTTAACGCCTTGTCTTCCTTCGGTCTGGTTAAGACTCAAACTTGGCAAACCTACTTCGAAATCGGTATGATCATGACAGCTGGTACCTTCCTGTTAACTTGGCTGGGTGATGAAATTACCGATAAGGGTTTAGGCAATGGGGTTTCAGTAATTATCTTTGCTGGGATCATTGCCCGCCTGCCAGGCGGACTTTACCAAGTCTTCCAAGATCAGGTGATCAACAACAGTGCAAGTGATCGCTGGCAAGGAGTTGCGTTCTTCGTTGCGCTTATTGTCGCAATTTTATTGGTAACGAAATTCGTTACCTGGGTTGAACAAGCTGATCGTCGTATTCCGATCCAATATACGAGAAGAGCGACGACCAGTGGATCAGAAAGTTTTCTACCATTAAAGGTTAACGTCTCCGGCGTTATTCCAGTTATCTTCGCCAGTTCGTTCATCGTTACGCCAGCCACGATTTTGATGGCTTTCCAAGGCAAGTACGGCGACACGACTTGGTATCAGGTCTTATCGAATATCTTTAGCTTGCAGACGACCCCTGGTGCAATTATCTACACCCTTTTGATCATTCTATTTACTTTCTTCTATGCCTTCGTTCAGGTAAATCCTGAGAAGCTGGCGGAAAACTTACAAAAGCAGGGTGCATATATTCCTAGCGTGTGGCCAGGTAAGGACACTGAGAAATATATGAGTTCAATGTTGCTGAAGCTTTCAACGGTCGGGTCCGTATATCTGGGTTTGGTTGCTTTGCTTCCACAGCTTGCAACCAACATCTGGGACCTGCCAAGTTCAATTGGCTTGGGTGGGACCAGCTTGTTGATCGTTATCGGGGTTGTTCTGGAATTGTCACGGCAAATCAACGGTTTGTTGATGAAGCGTGAATATGCCGGATTTATTAGATAGGTGAAAAAATATGATTAATTTGATTCTTCTTGGTCTGCCAGGCGCAGGCAAGGGTACTGCATCTGAACAAATCGTTGACAAGTATCACTTGGCTCACATTTCAACCGGTGATATGTTTAGAGAAGCTATGGCTAACAAGACTCCAGTAGGCTTGGAAGCCAAGTCTTACATCGACAAGGGCGATTTGGTTCCAGACGAAGTAACTGCTAAGTTGGTTGAAGAACGTCTCGGTCAAGACGACGTTAAGAATGGTTTCATTCTTGACGGTTTCCCGAGAACGACTAACCAGGCAGAATTGCTCGACGAAATCACTACCCGCTTGAACAAGCAGCTGACCAACGTCATCGCAATCGATGTCAAGGAAGAGACTTTAATCGATCGTTTATCTGCACGGTTCATGTGCAAGAATTGCGGCGCAACTTACAACAAGTTCTCAAAGAAGCCTAAGGTCGAAGGGACTTGCGACCGCTGCGGCGGCCACGAGTTCTATCAACGTGAAGACGACAAGCCTGAAGTTGTCAAGAACCGGCTGGAAGTTAACGAAAAGATGAACGCTCCATTGAAGGAGTACTATGACAAGAAGGGCTTGCTCGCTACTGTAAACGGCGAACAAGCACCTGAAAAAGTTTTTGCAGATATCGACGCTATCCTGAGCAAGGATTAGCCAAAAGAATTTGCAAATTTTTTCGAACGTGTTATAATTTCGAAGTATGACTGTTTTGATTGCGGAGGGGCAACTTTGGCAAAAGATGATGTCATTGAAGTAGAAGGTAAGGTAGTTGATACCTTACCTAATGCTATGTTTAAAGTCGAATTGGAAAACGGTGCCACTATTTTGGCTCACGTTTCCGGCAAGATCAGAATGCACTACATTCGGATCCTGCCTGGCGACCGGGTCACTGTGGAGCTGTCTCCATATGACTTGACTAAAGGTAGAATTACGTATCGGTTTATTAAATAAAAACGGAGGCAAACATGAAGGTTAGACCATCTGTTAAGCCAATGTGCGAACATTGCAAGGTCATTAAGAGACATGGTCGTGTTATGGTTATTTGCCCTGCAAATCCAAAGCACAAGCAACGTCAAGGTTAATTTTAGAAAGTAGGAGGTGCATTCTATGGCACGTATCGCTGGTGTTGACTTACCAAGAGATAAAAGAGTTGTTATCGCTTTAACTTACATTTACGGTATCGGTGAACACACTGCACAAGAAATCTGTGCAGCAGCCGGTGTATCTGAAGACGTTCGTTCAAAGGACTTGACCCCAGAACAACAAGAAAAGCTTCGTGCAGAAGTCGACAAGTACCGTGTTGAAGGTGACTTGCGTCGTGAAGTAAGCATGAACATTAAGCGTCTTGTTGATATCGGTTCATACCGTGGTATCCGTCACCGTCGCGGTCTTCCAGTTCGTGGTCAAAACACCAAGAACAACGCACGTACTCGTAAGGGTGCTAAGAGAAGCCGTTAATCCAAAAATAATATAAGGAGGTTTATTGATGCCTGCAAAGAAAACTGCTCGTAAGCGTCGTGTGAAGAAGCACGTTGAAAGTGGCGTGGCTCACATTCACTCAACGTTTAACAACACTTTAGTTATGATTACTGACGTTCAAGGTAACGCCGTTGCCTGGTCTTCAGCTGGTGCTTTGGGTTTCAAGGGTAGCCGTAAGTCTACTCCATTTGCTGCGCAAATGGCTGCTGAAGCTGCTGCTAAGAGCGCAATTGACCAAGGTATGAACCACATCGAAGTATCAGTTAAGGGCCCAGGTTCTGGTCGTGAATCAGCAATCCGTGCTCTGCAAGCTGCTGGTCTGGAAATCACTTCAATCCGTGACGTTACTCCAGTACCTCACAACGGTTCTAGACCACCAAAGCGTCGTCGTGTTTAATAAAATCTTACTTTGAGACGTGCGTTTTGAAAGGGGCCCAGTAATGATTGAATTTAAAAAACCAAATATTACCGTCGTGGATCAAGAAGACAGTTACGGTAAGTTTGTCGTTGAACCGCTGGAGCGTGGGTTTGGTACTACCTTAGGTAATTCACTGCGTCGGGTTTTGCTGACTTCTGTTCCAGGGACCGGTTTGGTGAAGGTGAAGATCGATGGTGTCTTGCACGAATTCACTACTGTTCCCGGTGTTAAAGAAGACGTAACCAAGATCATCTTGAACCTGAAGAAGCTTGAACTCAGAGCCTACACTGAAGAAGTAAAGACGATCGAACTCGACGTTGAAGGTCCAGCTACGGTAACTGCTGAAGATTTGAAGGCTGATGCTGATGTTGAAGTCTTGAATCCTGACCAATACATTTGTACCATCGCTCAAGGTGGCCACCTGCACATGTGGATTGATGTCTGCAACGGCCGGGGCTACGTACCAGCCAGCGAAAACAAGACTGCTGAAATGTCCATCGGCGACATTCCAGTTGACTCACTTTTCTCACCAATCGAAAAGGTCAACTACCAAGTTGAATCAACCCGGGTTGGTAAGAGAGAAGACTTTGACAAGCTTACCCTGGAAATTTGGACAAATGGTTCAATCGCTCCGAATGACGCCCTCAACTTTGCCGCCCGTGTTCTGGTCGAACACTTCAAGGCCTTCGAATCAGCTGACGCTGCTGCCGAAATCGGTGAAGTTATGGTAGAACAGGAGAACGACCAAAAGGAAAAGAAGCTCGAAATGACTATCGAGGACTTGGACCTTTCAGTTCGTTCATACAACTGCTTGAAGCGGGCTGGCATCAACACCCTGCAAGACTTGACTGTTAAGTCAGAAGCAGAAATGATGCGGGTACGCAACCTGGGACGTAAATCATTGGAAGAAGTTAAGAATAAATTGGCAGACCTGGGTCTTTCACTTCGTCAAGAAGACTAGTCTGTAATAAAGGAGGCACATTAATGTCATACCGTAAATTAGGTTGGGACAGTAGTCAAAGAAAAGCTATGCTCCGTGAAATGACTACCCAATTGATCATTAACGAACGCATCGTCACTACTGAAGCTCGCGCTAAGGAAGTACGTCGTACTGCTGAAAAGATGATCACTTTGGGCAAGCGCGGTGACTTGGCTGCAAGAAGAAAGGCTGCTGCTTTTGTACGTAACGAAATCGCTGATATCCACGAAGAAGGCGACGAAGTAGTTGTTAAGTCAGCACTTCAAAAGCTCTTCAGCGACGTAGCTCCTCGTTACAAGGACCGTAACGGTGGTTACACCCGGATCATGAAGCTGGCAGTTCCTCGTAAGGGTGACGCAGCTCCTATGGTAGTTTTGGAATTGGTTTAATTCTCAAGCTGCAAATTTAATACTTTTTGAAATTATTCATGAAAGCGAGAATAAGCGCGATGATGATGGGGAAACCTTAGTCTAGCTTAGATGGTTCGATATCATCCCTCTTCATGGATGATTTTTTTTTGCGCTTTTTTACCCTGGCTTGATACAATAGAAGGAAATGAGCAAATAGGTGGTGACGCGATGAGCGACAATATTATTTCTTTTGACCATGTGACTTTTACTTACCCGGACAGCCCGCGGCCAGCTGTGTCTGACCTCTCTTTTGCGATTGAGCGGGGAAGCTGGACGGCCCTGATCGGGCATAACGGCAGCGGCAAGTCAACGGTCTCTAAATTGATCAATGGCCTGCTGGCCCCAGATGATTTGGATAAGTCCTCTATTACAGTTGACGGGGTCAAGCTGGGGGCTGACTCGGTTTGGGAAGTCAGAGAGAAGGTCGGCATTGTCTTCCAGAATCCTGACAACCAGTTTGTCGGGGCCACGGTCAGTGACGATGTTGCTTTTGGCTTGGAGAACCGGGCAGTGCCCCGGCCGGAAATGCTGAAAATCGTCGCTCAGGCGGTCGCTGACGTTGGTATGGCTGATTATGCTGACAGCGAGCCCAGCAACCTCTCAGGGGGGCAGAAACAGCGCGTAGCGATCGCCGGCATCCTGGCGGTCAAGCCCCAGGTCATCATCCTGGATGAATCGACCTCCATGTTGGACCCGGAAGGCAAGGAGCAGATCTTGGACCTGGTCCGGAAGATCAAGGAAGACAATAACTTGACGGTTATTTCCATCACCCACGACCTGGAAGAAGCTGCAGGGGCTGACCAGGTTTTGGTTTTAGACGACGGCCAGCTGCTAGACCAGGGCAAGCCGGAGGAAATTTTTTCCAAGGTGGAGATGCTGGAGCGGATCGGCCTGGATATTCCCTTTGTCTACCGGCTCAAGCAGCTCTTGAAGGAACGGGGGATTGTGCTCCCGGATGAAATTGATGATGAGGAAAAGTTGGTTCAGAGCTTATGGCAATTAAATTCGAAAATGTAAGTTATGTCTACAGCCCTGGCTCACCGCTGGAGGCGATCGGCCTGGACCAGCTGAATTTCAGCCTGGAAGAGGGGAAGTTTATCGCTCTGGTTGGCCATACGGGCAGCGGCAAGTCGACCTTGATGCAGCACTTTAACGCGCTGTTAAAGCCCAACAGCGGCAAGATCGAAATCGCGGGCTACACTATTACCCCGGAGACTGGCAATAAGGGCTTGAAGGACCTGCGCCGCAAGGTGAGCCTGGCCTTTCAGTTTCCAGAGGCCCAGCTCTTTGAAAACACGGTTTTAAAGGACGTTGAGTATGGGCCAAGGAACTTTGGCTTCAGTGAAGATGAGGCCCGAGAGGCGGCTTTAAAATGGCTTAAAAAGGTGGGTCTGAAAGATGACTTGATTGAGCATTCGCCGTTTGACCTGTCCGGCGGGCAGATGCGGCGGGTGGCCCTGGCTGGGGTTTTGGCCTATGAGCCGGAGATCATCTGTTTAGATGAGCCGGCAGCTGGCCTGGACCCAATGGGGCGGCTGGAAATGATGCAGCTGTTTAAGGACTACCAGGCAGCCGGGCATACGGTGATTTTGGTAACCCACAACATGGATGACGTGGCAGATTACGCCGACGACGTCCTGGTTTTGGAGCATGGCCGCTTGATCAAGCATGCCAGCCCTAAGGAAGTCTTCAAAGACAGTGAATGGCTGCAAAAGCACCATCTGGCTGAACCCCGTAGCGCCCGTTTTGCCGCAAAACTTGCGGCAGCCGGCTTAAAGCTGCCGGGCCAGCCTTTGACCATGCCGGAACTGGCGGACGCGATTAGCCAAAGCTTGAAGGGGGGAGAGCATGAGTAAGATTATTATCGGCCGCTACCTGCCGGGGACGACCTTTGTCTACCGGGTAGACCCCCGGGCCAAGCTGCTGACGACTTTTTACTTTATCATCATGATCTTCCTGGCCAACAACTGGGTCAGCTATCTGGTGATCAGCGTCTTTGGCCTGGCCTGCGTTTTCGCGACGGGACTGAAGGCCAGAGTCTTTTGGGACGGGGTCAAGCCAATGATCTGGCTGATTGTTTTTACCTCACTTCTGCAGACCTTCTTCATGGCCGGTGGAAAAGTCTACTGGCACTGGTGGATATTTACCCTGTCCAGTGAGGGCTTGATCAATGGTTTGTACGTCTTCATCCGTTTTGCCATGATTATTCTGGTATCAACGGTGATGACGGTGACGACCAAGCCCCTGGAAATCGCGGATGCCATGGAATGGATGCTGACGCCGCTCAAGCTCTTCAAGGTCAACGTGGGCATGATCAGTCTGGTGATTTCGATCGCCCTGCGCTTCGTGCCGACCTTGTTTGATCAGACGGTCAAGATCATGAATGCCCAGCGGTCCCGGGGCGCCGACTTTAACGACGGTGGCCTGGTTAAGCGGGCCAAGTCAGTGGTCCCGATGCTGGTGCCGCTTTTTATCGATTCTCTGGAAGTGGCCCTGGACTTGTCCACGGCCATGGAATCCCGGGGCTACAAGGGCAGTGAAGGCCGGACCCGCTACCGGATCCTGGAATGGAGCAAGGTGGACTTGATTCCGGCTGTTTACTGCCTGCTGTTGACAATTTTGATGATCACGACAAGGATGCATTGATGACGAGCAGATACAAATTGACATTGTCCTATGACGGCCATGAATTTCATGGCTTCCAGTCCCAGCCGGGGCAAAGAACGATTCAAGGGACGGTAGAGGAGATCCTCAAGCGGATGACTAAGGGCCAGGAGGTCCGGGTCTTCGGGTCAGGCCGGACGGATGCCGGAGTCCACTCAGTCGGGCAGGTAATCCACTTTGACTATCCAGGCCGGGAAATTCCGGCAGGCAACATGATCAAGGCCCTAAATTCCCAGCTGCCGATGGATATGGTTTTTACTGACTGTGAAATTGTGGATAAAGATTTCCACTCCCGCTTTTCCGTCAAGGGGAAGTGGTACCGCTACCGGGTCAGCCTGGATGGCTTCGTAAACCCCTTTAAGCGTTTTTACACAGGACATTATCCATATCCGGTAGATGTGGAAAAGATGCAAGAAGCCGCCAAGGACCTCCTGGGCCGGCATGATTTTACCAGTTTCGCGGCCAGCGGCGGGCAGATTGAGGATAAAGTCCGGGACATGTACTATGTCAACGTGGCCTTGGATGAAGAAAACAACGAAGTGATCATGGACTTTATCGCGACCGGCTTTTTGTATAACATGGTCCGGATCCTGGTGGCCACCTTGCTGGAGATCGGCAATGGCCGCCGGCCGGTGCACGACTTAAAGCGGGTGATCGCGGCCAAGAACCGGCTGGAGGTCCAGCAGACCGCCCAGGCCAGCGGCTTGTACCTCTACCATGTCTTTTACGAGGAAGTGCCAAGAAAATATCGGCTCGACCTTGATTTATAATTGACATTTTGGTATTTAGGACATATGATATAAGAGTATGTTTGTCCACGATAGGCCCCGGAAACTTATTGTATTCAAACTACGAATTAAACGGAGGAATTTACATTGCGTACTACACCATTAGCAAAGACTAGTGAAATTGAACGTAAGTGGTACTTGATTGACGCTACTGATGTTTCATTGGGTCGTCTTTCAACTGCTGTTGCTACTATCCTTAGAGGTAAGAACAAGCCTCAATTTACCCCAAACGTTGACACTGGTGACAACGTCATCATCGTTAACGCTTCTAAGTTGAAGCTGACTGGTAAGAAGGCAACTGACAAGATCTACTACCACCACTCAGAATACCGTGGCGGCTTGAAGTCTGTATCAGCTGGCGAATTGCTTGCCAAGAACCCTGTTAAATTGGTTGAATTGTCAGTTAAGGGTATGCTTCCAAAGAACACTCTTGGCCACCAAGAATTCTTGAAGATGCACGTTTATGCTGGTGAAGAACACAAGCACGAAGCGCAAAAGCCTGAAAAGTTAGACATTAACAATTTGATCTAGGAGGTAGTTTAGATGGCACAACAAGCTGCATATGCAGGTACTGGTCGTCGTAAGGACGCCGTAGCTCGCGTTCGTTTAGTACCAGGCGATGGTAAGATCACTGTTAACAACAAGGATGTTGCTGACTACATTCCATTGCCAATCTTGGTTAAGGACCTTAAGCAACCTTTGACTTTGACTGAAACTGAAGGCCAATACGACGTTATCGTTAACGTTAACGGTGGTGGTTTCTCAGGTCAAGCCGGTGCGATCCGTCATGGTATCGCCCGTGCCCTTCTTGAAGTAGACCCAGACTTCCGTGGTCCACTGAAGAAGGCTGGCTTCTTGACTCGTGACCCAAGAATGAAGGAAAGAAAGAAGCCAGGTCTGAAGAAGGCCCGCAAGGCTTCACAATTCTCAAAGCGTTAATCTTTCGATTGCGTTTTGCCTTCCAAAAGCGTTGTCCCGCAAGGGATGGCGCTTTTTTGATGCCAAAAATTGAATAGCAAGAAAAAGACTATTTCCTAGGAAATAGTCTTTTTACATGATCAAATTTAAGCAGTGGGGAAGGCAGCTAATCGTTACCGCCTGGCTCTTCCGTGTTACCTCGCCGTCGGTATGGACCCAGAGCGGCTGACTCAGTTCAATATGAATCTGCTGGCCCTGGCCATGGTGGACGCCCTTAAAGTGGTAGTATTTCCCGACATAAGCAGCCGGAAATTTGGGCAAAATTTGCGCGAGGTTCAAGTCGCTAATCGCTGCCAGGCTGAGCTTGTCGCTGTTGCCGTCGGCATCAGGCGCAAAGCGGAAGCCGCCGCCTTCATAGGCGGTGTTCATGCAGGCGGCGAAGATCATCTTGATGCTTTCGCCATTGTCCAAGGTTACCTTTGCCTGGACTTTGGGGATGGTGGCGAGTTCTCTTAAAGCAATGGTCCCGTAGCTCAGCCGGCCCTGGTTGAAGGAGTTAAAAAAGTTCTTGAACTTGGACCGGTTAACTTCATAGCAAACCGCCGCATCAAAGCCAACCCCGGCAGGTATCATCATAGGTTAATTCGCCCAGGTCCATCTGCCTGAGAATCTTGCCTTCAGTGATCTTTTGAATGTTGTCGTCTTGGCTAGGATCTTTTTGGATATTCTTGATGCCTAGGCCACGGGCCAAGTCGTTGCTGGACCCAATCGGCAAGAAGGCGAATTTTACTTTGCTAAAATCCTCAATTGCGTTGACCACGCCGTTGATGGTGCCGTCTCCCCCAACGGCCACCAGGGTGACTTCTTCTTTTTGTCCAAATTGCTTGATGAAGTTGCGGATATAGCTGGTCCTAGCCGAAAAACAGGTAAAGTAGGGCTTGTGGGCTGCTTCTAAGGCTGCTTCCAGCTTTTTAATAATGTGGTTGTCGTTTTGCCCGGACTGGGCGGCCGGATTGGCAATAATAAAATACATCTTCTTAACCTCACGCGAAATTAATCCAATGTATTTATTATAACGTATTTTGTTTTCTTGTTTTTTGATTATTTTTCGACGTGCTTTTTCGCTTGACGGATCAAGTAGACGCCGAGGATGATGACCATGATGGCACCCAAAATATTGGTGGCGGTGTCGTTGTAGTAGTCCCCAAAGTAGCCGCCGTCGCCAGCAGAATTAAGGATGGCGTCAAGGCCCACCAGGATGAAGAAGGCCCCGCTCCAGGTCAAGACGTGCTTGTTGAGAGTCAGGGTTGGGAAAAGCTCTTCCCAAATGAACTTGTCTTCTTGCTTGTCAAATTCCTCGTCCGGGCAGGAAATCAGGTTGCGGGCGTGGAAGAAGGAAAAGAACCAAACCAAGAGGGAAAAGCTCATGAAGAGGGTGGGCAGGCTGATCAAGGTTGGGATGATCAAGACCGTGAAGAAGACCAGCATTAAGCTGAAGCCGCTCTTCATGAAGCCCATGTACATCTCAGTGGCTCCGGGGATGAATGAGGTAAAAAATTCTAAAACTTCGCTTTTTTTACGATGACTAAAGTGCATTGTTACTTACTTCTTTCTGTTTTTACTTTTTCATCTGGCAGATTGATGCGGGTGCTGTTCAGCTTTTTAGTGAACTGATTTTGCTTGGCAATCTGCGAGATCTTGTCTGACTCCAAAAATTCAAGGCTATTTTGCCAGTTCTTTGGCAGGAACTGCCCAGCTAAGAGCAAGAGGCAGGCGGCCGCACAGGCGGCGATGATCTGGACCTTGATCCGCTGATAGTGGGCTAAGCTGATAGTCTTCTTGGCTGTTTTTTCTTTTATCTTTTCAGTTTCGCTTTCTTTAGCCTGGGCCAGGACCTGGTCAGCCAGGTCAGGGGGCGGCGTGACTAAATCCCTTTCGGCTGCGTTAATTAACTCGGCCAATTCGCTATCAGTCAGATAGGCGAATTCTGCTTGTTTTTCATTCTCTTTCTCTTCCTGTTTTTCTAGTTGACTCTCTTTCATCAGGGCTGCCTCCTTTCCAGCTGATTTTTTAATAGTTCTCTTGCCCGGTAAATATGAGTCTGGACGGTTTTAAGCGGTTTTCCATGCTCTTTGGCAATTTCCTTGGTCTTTTTCCCCATTAAAAAGTAGAGCTCAGCATCGCCTTTAAGCGAGTCTGGCAACTTTTTAACCGCCTCCTGGAGCTCCTCCATTAGCTCCTGGTTCAAGACCTGGTCTAGGGGCGTTTGCCTGTCTGCTGGCTCAGCCACTTGGTCAAGATCCGCGGCAGGCTTTTGCTTTCTGAGATAGTCAATTGCCTTATTGCTGGCGATCCGGCAGAGCCAGGCCTTTTCGTTTTGCCCGTCAAATTGACTCCATTTTTGATAGGCAGTTAAAAAGGTTTCCTGGGTCAGACCGTCAGCCGCAAAGTAGTCATGCGTGATTTTTAAGCAAAGAGAAAACACCAGCTTTTGGTAAAGCTTTAAAAGCCGTGCCAGGTTTTCTTGATCGTTAATTTTCTTTCGCCTCCTCCTGCTACTGAATATAACGGAAAAAGTTGCCAAATGTCTTCAACTTTTTCAAAAAAATAGACCAAATTTTTTGCTGAATTTCCCATGTTAAAAAGATTAAGTCAAAAAGCTACTTTACTTTTGATTATTAACTGGTGAAAAGGCTGACGTTAAGATTATAACAATTTTGGCCTATACCGTTACTTTAACTTGTAAAACCGAAAAAATGAAAATATAATTAATTAAATCTTAGAAACGAACAAGCATAAAAAGAACAGCACAAGCAAGAAAAAATGGAAAGCAGGGATTTTTAATGAAAATATCTAAGATCGTCATAGGCGCCGGGGTCGTCCTAGCAGCGGCAAGCTTGTCAGCCTGCGGGAGCTCAAAGGCTAGCTCAAGTACTAAGCAGGTTTTAAACTGGACGACTAGCGCGGAAATTCCAACCATGGACTTGTCCAAGGCGACCGACTCAGTATCCTTTACCCAGATTTCCAATACCTTTGAAGGCTTGTACCGCCTGGGCAAGGACTCAAAGATTACTCCCGGCCTGGCAACCTCTGAAAAAGTTTCCAAAGACGGTAAAACTTACACCTTTACCTTGAGAAAGAACGATAAGTGGTCCAACGGGGATCCGGTGACGGCCCAGGACTTTGTCTACTCCTGGCGGCGGACAGTCAACCCGAAGACTGAATCAGAATACTCATACCTCTTCTCAGGCATCAAGAATGCTGACAAGATCGTAGCTGGCAAGAAGCCGGCAACAAGCCTGGGGATCAAAGCGGTTGGCAAGTACAAGCTGGTCGTGACCCTGGAACGGCGGATCCCTTACTTCAACAAGCTGATGGGCTTCGCGGTCTTCTTCCCGCAAAATGAAAAAGCCGTTAAGAAGTATGGCTCCAAGTACGGGACAGCTTCCAAGTACCTGGTCTACAACGGTCCTTACATCCAAAAGGGCTGGACCGGGTCCAACCTGTCTTGGAAGATGGTCAAGAACAAGTACTACTGGGACAAGAGCAAGGTCAAGCTGAACCAGATCAACTGGAGCGTACAAAAGTCAACCACGACCTCCTACAACCTCTACCAGGCTAAGAAGCTGGACGCTACTTCCCTTGACTCTTCCCAAATCAAGCAGCTAAAGAGCGATAAGGCCTTCACCTTGCTGCCGCAAGGCGGGACCTACTACATGGAATTCGGCCAGGGCAAGAGTGGCAACGAATACGTCAAGAACGCCAACATCCGCAAGGCCCTGTCACTGGCAATTGACCGCGGGGGCCTGGTTTCCACCATCGACGGCGGGGCCAGCCAGCCGGCCAACACCTTGACCTCCAAGGACTTGACCAAGGTCAACGGCAAAGACTACACCAGCTTGATCTCCAGCAGCGCCAAGAGCCTCTACCCGAAGGACGGCAACAAGAAGCTGGCCAAGCAGTACCTGGCTAAGGGCCTGGCTGAACTGGGCAAGAGCAAGATTAAGCTGACCTTGGTCTCCAGTGACACGGACAGCGCCAAGAAGACGGCAGAATCAATCCAGTCCAACATTGAAGCGACCCTGCCGCAGGTTAAGGTGGAAGTCAACAGCGTGCCATTCAAGACTCTGCTGAACCGCCTGGCCAGCCACAACTTCCAGCTGGGCTTGATCGACTGGATCGCCGACTTCGCTGACCCAATCTCCTTCCTGGACCTGTTCACGACTGGCAACAGCCAAAACGACGGGCAATGGTCAAACAGCGAATACGACAAGCTGATTGCTGACTCCAAGATCACCACGTCTGCCAGCCAGCGCTGGAGCGACATGAGCAAGGCTGAAGACATCCTCTTAAACGATGCCGGTATCTGCCCGCTCTACTACTCAACTAGCGTCATGCTGGTCCGGACCAGTGTCAAGAACGCGGTCTACAACCGGGGCAACTGGGACTTCAAGGAAGCCTACGTTAAATAATCGGGATTAAAGATAGTCAAGAAAGCAGATCTCCGGATCTGCTTTTTTGCGCAAAAATTTTCTCCTTTGACTATAATTAAGGCAGGAACAATTACAGCAAAAGGAAAAGAGGGCATGATGAAAAAAGGCGACAAATTGATTGACTGGGCCATGGAAATCCAAGCGATCGGGCAGACCGGACTGGCCTACAGCAAGGATGTTTTTGACACGGAGCGCTACAGCCGCCTGCGGGAAATAGCCGCGGAAATGCTGGCGGAAAAAAGCGCGGTCAACTATGACAAGGTCAAAGAGCTCTTTTGCAATGAAATTGGCTACCAGACTCCGAAAATCGCGACCAGGGCGGCAATCTTCAAAGATGACCAGATTCTCCTGGTCCAGGAAAAAGAAGGGCACTGGTCCCTGCCTGGCGGTTGGTGTGACGTCGACCAGTCTCCAGCTGACAACTGCGTCAAGGAGTGCCAGGAAGAGTCAGGTTTAACTGTTAAACCGGTCAAAATTATCGCTGTCCAAGACCACTTCAAGCACCATGGCTCCATCCACCCTTACGGGATTACCGACATTTATTATCTCTGCCAGTCTTTAGGCGGGGAATTCCAGGCCAACTCCGAAACCAGCCAGGCAGCCTGGTTTAAGGAAGATGACCTGCCGCCTTTGGCAGAAAACAAGAACTCAACTGAGCAGGTGAAGATGTGCTTTGCCGCGCACCGGGATGCCAACTGGCAAACTTTATTCGACTAAAAAACTCGCCTCACGGCGAGTTTTTGCTATCTATTCATTTTTTCAGCTTTTGCCTGTTTTTACTTCTTAGCAGCTAATTGCCGGCAGACCAGGACCATCAAGAGGCAGCTAAGCAAACTGTAGACCCCGCCAAAGTAGGGGGTGCTGGCGATCCCGGTCAAGCCGGCCGCTTGCGCTGCCGTAAAGGAGCCCAGGGAGATGCCAACATTGGCAAAAATTGAGTTGAAGCTGGAAGCAAGGTCAAGTGAGTCCGGATATTCCGCCGCGGCCAGGTCCAGGAAATATACCTGGGTGGAAGACCCGTACATGCTGTTGCTGCAGCAGATGCCGACGATGCACAGGAAGGCCAGCCAGGACAGAGGCAAAAGCGGGGCCAAGAGGAAGAGCAGGACGGTCTGGATGCCAAAGACCAAAGGCAGACGCTTAATCCCGCCATGGTCAGCCAGAAAGCCCCCGGTCTTGTTGCCGGCAATAAAGGCCAAGCCCAGCAGCAAGAGCAGGACATTCAGCCAGCTCTTTGGGAAATGCATGTAGTCGGTGATCAAGGTCCGGATGTAGGTATAGTAGGTATACTGAGCCGCGCAGACCAGGATGATCGCCAGGAGGGTCAGCTGGATCTGCCGGTTGCCCAGGATGGCAAACTGCTTATTCCCCTTGCTGGACTGGCTCTGCGGGGTGTCCCGGGGCACGAAGACCAGTAAAAGGATAAAGGCTACGAGTGTCAGAAGCGAGATCATCCAGAAACTGGCATGCCAGGAAAAAGTGGTTGAGATAAAGGTCCCGATGGGCAGGCCGATGATGGAAGCAATCGAGAAGCCGGCAAAAATCCAGGACAGAAGCGAGGCTCTTTTTTCCAAGGGGGCAACGAAGTTGGCAATAACCAGGATTAGGGAAATAATCGCCCCGGCTGTCGTGGCAGACAGGATTCTGGACAAAAGCAGGCTGACATAGCTGTAAGACAAGGCCGTCCAGGTATTGCCGATAAAGAAGATCCCCATCAAAAAGAAGAGGAGCTGGTGGCGCTTGAAATACTTGGTCAGGGAAGTGACCAGGGGAGTGGCGACAGCGTAAACCAGGGCAAAAACGGTAACCAGGTAGCCCAAGCTGCTGAGGGAGGCATTTATTTCCCGGGAAATATCCGGCAAAACGCCGACGATCATATATTCATTGCAGCCCAACATGAAGGCTACGAAAACGAAGAGAAAGGCTTGAATTTTGTAACGTGACATGCGAAAACTCCTATAAAATACACCGTTAATTAGTTTAACAGAAAAAATGTTAAAATGAAGATGATGTATAGTAAGTCTTGAGTAAAGAAAGCAGGTTTAACCATGCAGATTCAAGTTAAATTGGACAAGGGCTATTTGCCCGACGAATATGCCAAGTATGCTAGCGTTAAAGAAGCCGGCAACCCGGTAGTGTCTTTCCCATTTACCCTGACGGACCTGCCGGAAGGGACCAAGTACCTGGCCTGGTCCTTGGTCGACTATGATTCCATTCCGGTCTGCGGCTTTGCCTGGATCCACTGGCTGGCCAGCGACGTGCCAGCAGTCAGCGAAATTCCAGCTGACTTCAGCCGGACGACGGATACTCCCCAGGGTTACAACAGTACCGTCTCCCGCTTTTTAACCGATCCAGAAGAAGTGCATACGGGCTATATCGGGCCGACTCCGCCGGACAAGGATCACGACTACCGCTTCCGGGTCTACGCTTTAAGCGAGAAACTGGACCTGGAGCAGCCTTATTACTACAATGAATTCTTGCGTGCCTTGGACGGCAAGGTTTTAGCTGAAAGCCAGGTCGACCTGCCGGCCCGGGTTTAAGGGAAAAGATTTTTAGAAAAAGTTGCCGAAAACTGTTGACCAAAGCTAGGAAATTAGGTAATATATTATTTGTTGAGCGATCAGCTCACAAGTAAGATTGCGTTATAGCCAAGTGGTAAGGCAACGGTTTTTGGTACCGTCATGCGCTGGTTCGAATCCAGCTAACGCAATAAGCAAGGCCAGGCCGGAAGGCTTGGCCTTTTTTTCGCGCCAAAAAAGCAGGCCAAAAATCTGGTAAAATGAAGAAGAACTTCTGTCATAAAATTGGATTTTAAGAAAAGAGGCAGCAGATGGCTGGAAAAGAACAAGAAGCGGAGAAAATGCAAAAGCTGCTGGGCCAGCTGGAAGAAGAAATTTCCTTGAGCTACTTCCTTAAGCCCGGAACAATCACGGTCGGCCGTGACCTCCTGCAGGCCATGCAGGACCTGTTGGCTAATCCTGAAAATTGGGAAGAAAATTAACATATCGCGCTTGACTTTAATTTATCTTTAAGATATAGTTAGAGCATCAAATGTTGAGAGAGGACAAGAATCATGAACGCTTTAATCAGCAAGAACGCGAAATTCTTTAGCTTTTATTACTGGAACTAGCTTGCATCTGCGGGTGCAAGTCTTCAAGCAAGAACATGCATCTGCAGTTTCAATAATAAGAGTTTTCTCAGCATTTTTTGAAACGGCAGGAATCAGGATCCGGCGGTTTCAAGAACACGCGCATTAGCAGACTTTGGTAATCGTGGATCATCTGATCCGCGATTTTTTGTTTTTTTTACGGTAGCCAAGGAGGACACCATGGTTGATTTAACTAAGCACTTTAAGCAGGGGGTAGCGGAAGTAAAGTCTTCAGCTATTCTGAATTTTGCCAAGTATACGAGCCAGTACCCGGACATCGTCAAGTTCACGGTTGGCGAGCCGGACTTCAATACCCCGGACCATATCAAGACGGCTGCCATCAAGGGGATCGTGGACAACCACTCCCACTACGCTCCTTCAAACGGGACGCCAGGCCTCAGAAAAGCCGCGGCAGACTTCCTGGCCCGGCATTACGACATGCACTATGAACCCAGCGAAATCATCGCCACTAACGGGGCAACGGAAGCTATCTACACGGTCATGTCTGCCATCATCAACCCAGGCGACGTGATGGTCCTGCCAACCCCGATCTTTCCTTTATATATTGCTGACGCGGCCTTGGAAAAAGCTGAAGTTGTCCAGATCGACACTTCCCAGACCGGCTTCAAATTAACGCCAGACCAGCTGCAGGCAGCCGTTGACGAATACGGCGACCGCCTCCGGATTCTGGTCATGAACTACCCGACCAACCCGACCGGGGTCATGTACAACCAGGAAGAGCTGGATGCTTTGGCGGCAGTGATCAAGGACCGGCCAACTTTTGTCCTCTGCGACGAAATCTACAGTGAACTGAACTACGAGCAAGAGCACGCCTCAATGGCTAAGTCCCTTAGAAGCCAGGCCATCGTTTTAAACGGGGTCTCCAAGTCCTGGGCCATGACCGGCTACCGGATCGGGATCATGGCGGCTCCTCAGGAAATCACTGACCAGCTGGCCAAGGTCCACCAGTTCATCACCACGACTGAACCGACCCCAATGCAGGACGCGGCCGAGGAAGCTTTTAAAAACGGGGACAGGGATGCCCGGGAAATGAAGGCCGCCTTCAAGGAGCGCCGGGACTACCTCTACCAGGCTTTGACGGAAACCGGCTTTGAAGTGATCAAGCCGCAGGGGGCCTTCTATATCTGGGCCAAGATTCCAGCCGGCCTTAACCAAAAAGACACGGAATTCGTTTATGAGCTGGCTGACCAGGCCCATGTCGGGGTTTGTGCCGGTTCCTGGTTTGCCAAGGGCGGCCAAGGCTGGCTCCGCTTCTCCTACGCGACGGCCCTGGACGAAATTAAAGAAGGCGTAAGCAGAATCAAGAAATTTGTCGAGGAAAATAAGAATGACGGAAAGTAAAGAAACAAACGGCCTTAAGCAAGGCACGCTGAACATTTTAAACGGGATCGGACTCGGGGTTATTGCCGCCCTGGTGCCGGCCGCGATTTTAGGCCAGCTGATGAAGGCCCTCTTGGGCGTGGCACCGGCTTTTTCCCAGACGGTCATCAACATCACTACTTTTACCCAGAGCCTGCTGGCGGCCATGGCCGGCTTCTGCGCGGCCTACCTCTTCCAGATGAACATGATCCAGATGTGTTCGGTCGCAGCCGCGGCCATGATCGGGTCTGGCGCGGTTACTTTTAAAAATGGCTTGATCATGGTCGCCGGGACTGGTGACGTTATCAACATCGGCTTGACGATCACCCTGGCCATCCTCTTGATCAAATTGATTGGCAACAGACTTGGTTCCTACACGACCATTCTCTTGCCAATCATCGTCTTGGTCGTTGGCGGCGGGATCGGCCTCTTGATCTTGCCATACGTTAAGACTGTGACTACCTTTATCGGCATGATCGTCATGGCCTTCACCAAGCTGCAGCCGCTCTTGATGGGTGTCTTGATCGGGATGTCCTTCGCGGCCATGATCGTGTCGCCGATTTCTTCAGTGGGGATCGCGGTGGCGATCGGCTTGACCGGGGTTGCCTCCGGGGCCGCTAACCTGGGCATCACCGGGGCAGCCTATACTTTGGGGATCATGAGCTACAGCGTCAACGGGATGGGGACCACCTTGGCCCACTTCATCGGGACGCCAAAGATCCAGATGGCCAACATGCTGGAGAAGCCGAAGCTTTTTGTCCCAGTCTTGCTTTCGTCTGCTTTGTCCGGTCTTCTGGCCGCCATCTTTAACCTGCAAGGGACGCCGAGTTCCGCTGGCTTTGGCTTCAGCGGCCTAATCGGGCCCCTGGCGGCTTACGCCAAGATGACGCCAGGCTGGGGGAGCATCGTCCTTTTGACTGTTCTCTACGTCGTTTACCCAGTTGCCTTGGGCTTCTTCATGCGCTGGCTTTTCATCGACCGCTTGAGCTTTGCCCAGGCAGAAGACCTGCGCCTGGAAGTTTAAGCCAAAAAGTAAAAAAATTGCCAAAAAACCTTGCACTTGCCCTGTTTTTTCGTTAAGATAATAGAGTACTTCAACGGAGGAATAGCGAAGTGGCTAAACGCGGCGGTCTGTAAAACCGCTCTCTCTGAGTTCGGTGGTTCGAATCCACTTTCCTCCATTGATTGCGTTATAGCCAAGTGGTAAGGCAACGGTTTTTGGTACCGTCATGCGCTGGTTCGAATCCAGCTAACGCAATTGTTCTAAAGAACACCCAACCCGAAAGAAGAGCTTCTGACTGAGTCAGGAGCTCTTTTTTTGCCCCAAGCAAAAGAAAAATAGTTTTTGGTCAGAAGAAGTACTTAAAAACAGATGAGAAAATTAATTTTAAAAGAAAAGGATTTCTTTCATAAGTAATGATGTACATTCTTAGGTTTACTTGCTATACTGAAAAAGTAAGTTGTTGGTTACTTTTAGTAAGTTCATTAAGTACAAGTAAGATTAGATTGGATTGGACAAGTAAACTCTCGGGAGATAAAAGATGCATAAGAAAAAGATTGCTTCAGTAACACTTTTGGCAACGGCCGCGCTTTTGGCAGCTTGCGGGCAAAACAAGGGGGCTTCCAGCTCCAAGCAGGTGATGAAGACGGCTGTGACCGGGGAAATCAGTACCCTGGACTCCAGCAAGTACGGGGACACCATCAGCTCTGAAACCCTGCAGAACTCCATGGAAGGGCTCTACCGCTTTGATAAAAAGGGGCAGGCCCAGCTGGCCGGGGCGGTCAAGGTGACCAAGTCCAAGGACCAAAAGGTTTACACTTTTACCCTTAGGAAAAATGCCAAGTGGTCTAACGGGGACCCGGTCACGGCCCAGGACTACGTTACTGCCTGGCGGCGGACGGTTGACCCCAAGAACGATTCCCTGGACAGCGACAGCTACCAGGTGATCAAGAACGGGACGGACATCGTGGCCGGCAAGAAGAAGGTGTCCAGCCTGGGCATCAAGGCCTTGGGCAAGTACAAGCTGCAGATCACCTTGGAAAATCCGATCCAGTACCTGCCGGACCTCTTGACTGGGGCCCAATTCTACCCGCAAGACACGAAGATCGTCAAAAAGTACGGGTCCAGCTACGGGACCAGCTCTAGCAAGCTAGTTTACAACGGGCCATTTACTGTCAGCCAGTGGACCGGGTCCAATCTCAAGTGGACTTTGAAGAAGAACAAGACTTACTGGAATGCCAAGTCCGTCAGCTTGAGCGCGGTCAAGGTCCAGGTCATCAAGACCACCTCTACCGGCCTCAACCTCTATAAGGGCGGGCAGCTGGACTACGCGCCAGTTGATTCTGACTACGTCAAGCAGTATGAAAAGAACGCCGACTACCACACGAAGACCACGCCGACCAACGGCTACATGGTCTTTAACTTGAAGCGCAAGACCACTGGCAATGTCCACGTCCGCCGGGCAATCAGCCTGGGCGTGAACAAGCAGGAACTGGTGAAGACGGTCCTGCACTCAGGCAAGGCGGCTCAAGGCCTGGTAGCCAGCGACTTCATCTATGATGAAAACGGCAAGGACTACCGGACCAGTGCCGGCAAGCTGATGACCTACAATCTGAAGCAGGCCCAAAAGGAATGGGCTTTGGCTAAAAAGCAGCTGGGCAAGTCCAAGATCACCATCGAACTGTTGACTAGTGACATGGATGCTTCCAAGCGGGTAGGCGAATACCTGCAGAGCAACTTGATGAAGAACCTGCCGGGCTTGACCGTTAAATTGCGGTCAATTCCGCTGAAGTCCCGCCTGGCTGACACGAGCAAGCACAACTTCGACATGGTTTACGGGACTTGGCAGCCAAGCTTCCAGGACCCGATCGACTACTTGACCATCGGCGGCCTCTTTAACCTGGAAAGTGACTACAAGAACAGCACTTTCTGGAAGGAAATCAACCAGGCAAAGAGCACTTACGCTACCCAGCCAGCCAAGCGGCAGGCAAGTTTGATCGCTGCCGAAAAGCAATTGATCCAAAAGGATGCTTTCGCGGCACCGCTCTACCAAGCCGGGGTTTCCTACCTGCTTAAGTCCAAGGTGACCGGCTTCCGCCTGTCTCCTTACGGGACTATTGCCTACTACTGGGATGTCAAGATTAAGTAAAAATTACACGGCTTCTGCTTTTGAGCAGGAACCGTTTTTTGTTAATTTCTTAAAGATGTTTTGCTTATTTTAATTAAATAACATTTTTGTTTTACAAAATCACGAATAATCTTTGATTATCAGCAAGCTGAATTGGTAATGAGGAATAATTGTATACCTTTTAAAGCGTTTGCTATGTTTTTCTTGAATTTGTCAAGTTAATATAAATACTTTTTAGCCTGCCGTATAGTGCGATAGCTTGCGTATTTTTTTGTGATTATAAGGTTTTTACGCTTGAAACCGCTTTTAGTATAATGTATTATAAAAGTGAAAACAAGCAATAACTATAGTTGAAGGAGAAAAATATGTTAAAAAAGAAATTAGCTGTACCAGCGTCAGCACTTGCTTTGCTTGGACTTTTTGTTACTGGGAGTAATAATGCTGAAGCTGCGACTAAGTCGATTACCCCATCACTTGCTTACCGCTATAAGCAAAACAATGCTTACTATTACGATTTATCCACCTCTGATTACTATAAAGATGTGTGGAACACTGCAACTGCAGCGTGGAAGAAGAATGGGTTTACTTGGAAAAAGGCAGCAAATCATTCAAAAACTACTGTAAGCAGCTATTCAGATGATACTAGTTCCGGTCTTAAATATGCCGGGTATGACCAAGTCAGCTACGATTTAAAAACTGGAAAAATTATTTCAAGTAAAGTGAGATTAAACAGAGCAGTTTTCAAAAAATATGGATATACCAAAGCTGAACAGATTAATGTAGCTGAACATGAGCTTGGGCATGCATTAGGATTAGACCATAACTCATCCGGTAGTGTATCAGTAATGAATCCAGCTAACAGATCTTATTCCATTAAATCTTGTGACGTAAAAGGAATGGAAAAAATCTATTCTACCGCTGCATCATTTGATTTAGTGGATGGTCAAGAAGAAGTTGTAACTGTTACTAACTATATTCCAGCATCAGCCAAGATCAGCAAGGTTAAGACTAAGTACACGTCTAAGACTAATTCATTGTCTGTAACTGGCCAGGCTAAAGGGGCTAATTCAGTAAAAATTAGCTACAATGGCAAAGCGGTAAAGAATGTAAAAGTTGACAAGAAAGGTAAGTTTAAGGCAAGTGTGAAATTTACCGGCTACAAAAACTTCACTTTGATTGCCCAGGATAAGAAAGGTAAAGCGTTAACAAAGGCATATAAGATCACTTCCGACAAATACGCGACTGCTAAGCCAGTTGCTGTTAAGGCATCACATCCAGAAGAAGCAGCAAAACTTACTTACACGGTAAATACCACTAAGGGTAGTAAGTTGAACTTTTACTACAAGAATAAGTTAGTAAAGAGTGTTCGTGCAAATAAAAAGCAGGTTGTAGTTACTTTCAGCGAAAAAGAATTAGCTGATAAGAAGGGTAACTTCACAGTTACTGCTAAGGCAGAGAACAAAAAAACTAGCCAAAAGGCCAAGTTCGCAATTGTTCCTGTAGGGCAAGAACAAACACTGAATTACTAAAATTATCTTACATCGTATAAAGGGTGATAAAGGTCAAGACCCCCATTTTGATTTGGGGGCTTGGCCTTTTAATATTTCAAGAAAAGCGAAAAATACCAAGCTTAGTTTGCCTATTTTTAAGGGTTAGCAGGTACAATAGAAGATAGCTTTTATTGAGGAGGCAAAAGATGCCTAAATACATCAAGGTTGGCAGCGGCGGCGGTGAAGTGACCTGGCACCGGGCCATGCTCGACATGGAGCCGGGGGACTATCTGCTGCTGGAGCCCGGCTATTACGTTTGGCCCCGGGGCCGGCTATTAGAAGACGTGACCATCAAGGGCCTGGGGGCCAGTCCGGAAGACACCCGGATCCGCAGCTTTTTCTCCATCGGTGAAAACAGCTCCCGGGTGGTTTTTGAAAACTTGACCCTGGAACCTTACGGGGACGTAAACACCCTGGATTTGCCGGAAGAGACTAACAGCTACCTGATCTTGCGCGGCTGCGTCTTGACCGGGACCGGCAGCAAGACGACCACGATTTCCGTCAATGGTCAGGACACGGTGGAGATGTACTCCTGCCGCCTGCTTAACGGGACCCTGTCCTTTTTTGAAAAAGCCAATTTCCGCCTGGAAATGGCGGACTGCCTGCTGGACTATGAATCAGATAAATTCGGCACCATCTCTTTGGAAGGGACCGGGACGGCTATCATTAACAATTCCGAGATCCGGGGGACGGTCAACAGCTTTGATTCCAGCAACATCGAATTAAACATCAATAACTCCGCCATCGGCAACCTTAACTTAGGCGGCAAAAGCTGGGTCAATGTCTACGCCGGCCGTTTTCTTAACCGGGACTACAGCCTTTATGCCCGGGGCGAATGCTGGCTGAACATCCTGGAGAGCCAAATGCCAAGTCAATTAGCCATCGAAGACCACTGCCACTTGCTAATGCAGAACAGCCAGCTCTATAATTTCCAGGCCCGGGGGGAGAGCCAGAGCTTTTTGTCCAATGTCCAGATCGCGGCCGCGGCCAGCCTGGAAGGAAAAAGCTTTATGGACGGCAGCTTAGTGACCTTCTCCGGCAACGGAGACTACCCTTACTTCATCTTCCTGGTTGACCAGGCGGTATTGAAAGGGCGGAACCTGCAATTTGACCCGCAAAACTGGCCGGTTCTGGTCGACAATGATGCCCGCTTAGTGGCCAACGCCCTTTACTACCAGGGAGCGCCACTGGAAATCAAGTGCGAGCATCCGGAAAACATCTCTTTGATGGGAATCAAGTGGACTGAACGGAAGGAATAGAAAGGAGCCACCATGCGCTTAATCAAAGTAAGCCAGGACCCCCGGGACTTGTCCTGGGAGCAGGCTTTAGACCAGCTGGAAGACGACGACGTGCTCATGCTGGCTCCCGGCTTTTATCAAATTCCTTTTGGGCAAAAGCTGAAGAATATCGTGATCAAGGGGACGGGGACAGCAGCGGATATGACGGTCCTGGTTGGCACGGTCATCCTGGATGGCCGCTATTTGACCTTGGAAAATCTGGCCGTCAAGACTACTGCAATTGCTGGAGCCCTGGTCAGAGTCTATGAAGGAGAAAATGCTCCTTACCTGACCCTGCGCGGCTGCCGGCTGGAAGCAGCAGAAGGGGAGAGAGGCATGGCTCTCATGACCTTAGGGCCGGTCTGGCTGGAACTTTATTCCTGCCAGGTCAAAGGGAGAATCCGCCTGGTTGGCGATGAGGAGCAGCATGTCCAGATCTCTTCCAGTGAAATCGCGGCAACTCCAGCTGCTTTTACCGGCAAAGGCTTTGGCCCATTAGCCATCAGCCAGTCCCAGATCAAGGGGGATTTTGTCCTGGAGGAAAGTTCGGCTTATGAAGGGCACTTTGACCAGACGGCTTTTGACCAGGTGACCAGCTTGAGCGAAGGAAACGACCTTTACTTCACTGAGTCTGCCCTGTCTTTAACTCTGAAAAATGGCCAGGCCGACCTTCTGAACTGTGACTTGCCGGGGACAAGCCTTTTGGAAAAAGCTAAATCAGCCGCTTTCCAAAACTGCACTTTTAAGCAATTCAAGCAGGTCAGCGGCAGCAGCAACTTAACCAACTGCCACTTGGAGGCCGGGGCAATCATGGGCCAGGGCAAGGCTGTTTTTTGCCGGCCGCACTTTTCCTGCAGCGAAGGCACTTGGCTTAGTTTAAGGGATGCAAGCCAGGTCCGTCTGCAGGATGCCCTCTTAAACGTGGCTGGCAGCCACTTGCGCCTGGCTGACAAAGCCGGGATCTTAGGCAATGTTTTGGAGAGCGACCAGGACCAGCTGCTGGTTAAGCAGACTGGCCAGGGCAAGGTAAAATTGACAGGAATAAAATGTAAACTTGTCTAAAGGCCGCCTTTTGCTATAGAATTTAATTAAGATCCAAGCTTGATGATTCTGTGGGGGGAAAGACCGATGCAAGAACCAATGTATATCAAAATTCACAACCAGCTGCGCCGGGACATTGAAAACCATGTCTACCAGGTGGGGGACCGGATTCCAGCTGAACGGCAGCTGGCTGAACAGTTCAAGGTGTCGCGGATGACCCTGCGCCAGGCCATCAAGACCCTGGAGGAAGAAGGGATTCTGGAAAGGCGGCTGGGCAGCGGGACCTACGTGGCCAGCCAGAAGGTCCAGGAGAAGATGTCCGGGATCATGTCCTTTACCGAAATCACCCGGGCCAACGGGCAGACCCCGTCCAGCAAGCTGGTTTCCTACAAGATCACCCAGCCTTCCCTGTCGGAAAAAGAACGCCTGGCTCTGGCAGGCAGCGACAAGGTCCTGCGCATGGAGCGGATCCGCTATGCCGACCAGGTGCCGATCTGCCACGAAATCGTGACGGTGCCGGAAGATTTGATCGCGCCTTTTGCCAAGGATGACGTGTCAAGCCACCTCTACCAGACCTTGGAGAAGCAGGGGGGCTACCAGATCGGGGATGCAACTGAGTACATCTCAGCCGCCGTTGCCAATGAACAGGAAGCCCGCCTGCTCAACTGCCGCCGCGGGGAAGCCTTGATCACCCGCCGGCAGGTCACCAAGCTGGCTGATGGCCGGCCCTTTGAATACACGCGGGCTTCATACGTGGGTGAGCGCTTCGAATTTACTTTCAGTAAATAGCCAGCTGACTAGCTAAAGATGAAAATGACAAAGAGACAGGTTCAGTCCTGCCTCTTTTTGCTTCCTTTAAAAAAGGCCAAAAGATGGAACTTGCTTTTGGCGGCAGGGGGCGAATTTGCTAAAATGGACTTGATACTATTAGCTAATGATTAACGAGGCACTATGAAAAGCATACTATTCCGCCTATATCTGGCAGTCATGAAATTTTTGGCCCGCTGGCAAAAAGAAGACCCCAACACATACGTAATCTTGAACGGGGCCGGCCGGTCGGGGTCCAATGGCTACCTCTTTTATAAATACCTGCGCCGCGAGCACCCGGAAGTTACGGCCTACTTGATCGAGCCCTGGCCTTCTTCCCACCTGCCCTGGTCAGACTGGCAAAAAATCGGCCGGGCCAAGTACGTCTTAACCACCCACCAGCCCTTCAAGGTCCGGAAAAGCCAGGTCAACCTGGCCCTCTGGCACGGGATTCCCCTCAAGCGGATGGGGACCATGGCCAACAATACCCAGCGCCGGGACAACCAGAGAAATGAAAAGCTCTGGCATAAGACGGCCGACCTGGTCACCTCCAGTTCGGAACTCTATGAAAGCTTGATGAGCGCCTGCATGGGGATTGAAGGTCCCCGCTATGTCCAGCTGGGTTTCCCCAGAATTGATTCCTTGCTCAAGTCTCCTTATCAGAAGGACCAGCTCCTGAGCGACTTTTTCTCCTGCCAGGACCCGGAGGCCCAAGTAGGGATCTATGTGCCGACCTTCCGCTATGAATTAGACGACCCGGAAGTGATGGAGCGGATTAAAGAAGGGAACTTTTTTGCCTTCAGCGACTTCGACCTGGCCGCTTTAGACCAGGCCCTGGCTGCTAGAAAGCAGTACCTCCTGGTCAAGCTCCACCCATGGGAAATGAAGCTCTTCAGCGATTTCCACTTGGAAGCCAAGCACGTGGCCTTTTTGAACAATTCCGACCTTTTGGCGAAAAAGCTGGACCTCTACGAAATCCTGGGAGCCACCGACTTCCTCATGACCGACTTCTCTTCGATCTATTTTGACTACCTCCACTTGGACAAGCCGCTGATTTTCATTACCAACTACCTGGCCCAGTATGAAAAGACCCGTGGCTTTTTGCTGGGGCCTTATGAAAAAATCGTCCCAGGTCCCTGCGTGGCCAGCCAGGCTGACCTGGTCAAGCAGCTGGGCGAAAAAGACAAGTACGCCCTTGAGCGGAAAAAGTGGCTGGAGCTGAGCGACCAGGCCGACCATGGCCATGCCTGCCAGACAATTTTTGATTACTTAAGCGGGGTCTGATCCTTGAAAAAAACTTTTCTGAACATCTTCTATAACGCGGTCTACCAGGTCTTCCTGGTCCTGGTGCCCTTGATCACGGTTCCTTACCTGTCCAGAGTCCTGGGCCCGACGACCTACGGGATCTATTCCAGCGTCAACAACACGGTCCAGTTTCTGATGATCTTCTGCGTCCTGTCTTTATCCAATATCGGGGTCAGAAGCATCTCTAAAGCCCGGGCCAAAAGCAAGAGCGGGGAACTGACCGAGGCCTTCTGGGGCCTGTGGTACTTCCAGTTTATCGGCGGCTTGGCAACCATCGCCTTGACTGTCTTGACCTGCCTAATCCTCAAGGTCCGCTACTGGAACTACTTTTTGCTGATGCTGCCATACTTGATTGCCGCCCAGTTTGACATCTCCTGGTTCTTCCAAGGCCTGGCTGATTTTGGCCGGGTGGTCTTAAGAAATACCATCGTCAAGATCGTCAGCGTGGTCTTTATCTTGCTTTTGATCAAAAGTCCGGCTGACCTGTGGAAGTATTTCCTGATCATGTCCGTGTCTACCATGCTGGGCTCCTTTGTCTTCTGGTTCAGCATCGGCAAGTATGTCGGCCGGCCAGTCAAGCACTTTTACCGCTTTACGGAAACCCGCCGGGCCATCATGACCTTGATGATTCCCCAGATCGCGACCCAGATTTACACTTCCTTGGACAAGCCCCTTTTGGGTCTCTTCCAAAATACGGCCCAGGTCTCTTACTATGACAACTCCCAGCGGATTTCCAACATGATCCTGGGGGTGATCACCAGTATTTCCCTGGTCATCATGCCCCAGATGGCGGTCCAGGGGAAGGAAACCCAGAAGAAGGTTTTGAAGAAGTCCCTGGAAGCCACGACCATGCTGGGAACCATGTTTGCCGTGGTGGTCATGGCCAATACCAAGGAATTCGTGCCCTTTTTCTTCGGGAAAAAATATATCCCGATGACCCCCTTGATGTTCTTCTTTACCTTGACCATCATCTTGATCCCCATGGGCGGGGTCTTCGCCAACCAGTTTGCCCTGGCCAACAAGCGGGACAAGGACTATGCCATTCCGGTTACGATCGGGGCGGTCCTGGAGCTGGTCTTCAGCTACTTTTTGGACCGGCCTTTCGGGGCAGCAGGGGCCATGGTGGCGATCCTCTTGACCGAAGCCGTCGTTCTCTTTCTGCGCTGCTGGATTGTGCGGGACGGTTACGACTTCAAGGAAACTTTCAGCGACGTGCCTAAGTGCTTTTTGGCCATGGGGGTCAGCCTGGCGGCAGGGATGCTGTGGCCTTGGCAGATTCCAAGTGCTTTGATCAACATGACGGTCAAGTCCCTGGTTATTATGGCCTTGTACCTGGCCATGCTCTGGTTCTTGAAGTTTGACTTGAACGAAGACTTGGTCACGATCGTCAAAAAGCGCTTAAAAAAATAGCTATTAATAAGGAAGAAATCAGCAAGAATAAACAAAGAAAGCGTGTAAGCATGGTAAAAATCAACATTTTGGGCGTTGGCTTCGACAAGTACAGCCTGGCGGAATTTGAAGCCCGCTTTTTGGACCGCTTGCGGAAAAAAGAATCCACCCTGGTGGTCACGGCCAACCCGGAAATCGTCATGGCCGCCAAGGAGGACCCGGAATACCGGGAGATCATCAACAATGTGGCTGACTACGTGACGGCTGACGGGATCGGCATCATCAAGGGGGCCAAGATGCTGGGGCTGAAGCTGCCGGAGAGAGTAACCGGCTACGACCTCTTCTGCTGGTACCTGCAAATCGCCAATGAAGACCACTTGCGGGTCTACCTGATTGGGGCCAAGCCAGCCGTGATCGCCGCCGTTAAGGAAAAAATCGCCAAGGACTACCCGGGCATCGACTTAGTTGGCGCTGAAGACGGCTACTCCCAAGACGCCCTGCCGGAAATTGCCAGCCGGATCGCCCAAGCCAAGCCCGACCTGGTCTTCGCGGCCCTGGGCTTTCCTAAGCAGGAGAAGCTCCTGGCCATCTTGCGCAAGCAAAACTTGCCAGCCAGCATGATGGGGGTGGGCGGCAGCTTTGACGTCTTCGCCGGCGCTGTCAAGCGGGCACCACAGCTCTTCCAGGACGCCCACCTGGAATGGTTCTACCGGCTCTTGAAGGAACCAAGCCGGATCGGCCGGATGATGGTCTTGCCAAAATTCGTCCTGGAAGTTAAAAAGAGCAAGAAGCAGGACCAGCAATAATGAAAGTACTGCACATCAACGCCGGCCTGGAAAGCGGGGGCGGGCTGACTCATATCGTGAACCTGCTCTCCCAGGCCAAAAAGGCGGGGCAGGACTTTGACCTCTTGACCTTCGCGGAAGGACCAGTTGCCCAGGCTGCCCGGGAAAAGGGGATCAAGACTATTGTTTTGGGCGGGTCCAGCCGCTACGACCTGGCCCTGCTCAAGCGGCTGAAAAAGACAGTCAAGGATGGACATTACGACCTGGTCCACAGCCATGGGGCCCGGGCCAACCTTTTTGTCAGCTTGATCAAGTCATCCTTGCCTTGCCCCTGGCTGATTACGGTCCACTCGGATCCCGCGATTGACTTTGAAGGGCGGGGAATCGCGGGGAAGATTTTTACCAAGCTGAACCTGCGGACGATCAAGCAGGCGGACGGGGTCTTCGCCATCACTCCCCGTTTTGAAAAAATCCTGCTGAATTACGGAGTAAAGCCGGGCCGGATTCACGTTATCTACAACGGGATCAACTTTAGGGACAATCGAAATATAGCAGGCAAGGAAGACCACGCTGGCTTCAACATTATCAATGTTGGCCGCCTGGAAAAGGTCAAGGGGCAAGATCTTTTGCTCAAGGCATTTAAAGCAGCCAATTTGCCGCAAGCTCACCTCTATATCGCTGGCAGCGGCAGCCAGGAAGCAGATTTGAAAAAATTACGGCAGGATTTGGCCTTAACCGACCAAGTGACTTTCACCGGCTTTTTGACCCAAGCAGAATTAAGGCAGCTCTACCGGAAGATGGATCTGGCCGTCTTGTCTTCTTACTCAGAAAGCTTCCCCCTGGTCTTGCTGGAAGCAGCCGACAACCTGCTCCCGCTTTTATCCACTGACGTGGGCGGGGCCAGGGAGCTGATTCCAGAAGGGAAAGGCTGGGTCGTGCCGGTCAACGAGGAAAAAGCCATGGCCGGCCAGTTAAAAGCCATCGCCGCTTTGCCAAAAGAAGAACTGGCAGCAATTGCCCAAGCGGAAAAAGCCTATGCCCGCCAGCACTTTTCCCTGGACCGGCAACTGGCTGACGTTCTGGCCGGCTACCAGGCCTGCCTGCAAGGAGGAAGAGCATGATTCCCAAAATTATCCACTATGTCTGGGTGGGTGGCAATCCCAAGTCCAAGACCATCCAGACCTGTCTGGCCTCTTGGCAAAAGCGCCTGCCGGACTATGAAATCATCGAATGGAATGAAGACAAGCTGGACCTAAATGCTAACAAATATGTCAAGCAGGCTTACCAGGCCAAGAAGTGGGCTTTCGTTTCCGACTATGTCCGGGCCAAGGCCCTCTATGAAATGGGCGGGATCTACCTGGACACCGATGTCATGGTCTTAAAAGATTTTTCCGACTTGCTAAATGACCGGGCCTTTATCGGCTTTGAAAACAATGACTACTTGTCAGCGGCCATTATCGCGGCAGAGAAGGGCCATCCTTTTATGGCTGACATCCTGCACTACTATAACGACCTGGATTTTGCCTTTGACCAAAAGGACCAGCTGGCCGGGGTCAACTCCCTGTCCGTCACGGAAATACTCAAAGAAAAGTACGGCCTTAAGACTGGCAACCAAGAGCAGGTATTAAAGGAGGGGATCCATGTTTATCCAGACGGGATCCTCTGCAACCCTTCCCCTCATTCCCGGTCCATTCACCTTTTTACCGGGACCTGGCTGGAAGGAAAAAATTCCTGGAAGCATGACCTGGTCACCTTTTTGAAATTACATATCCGCAGTCAAAAAGCTGCGAAAATTTACTACCAGCTCTTCAGACGCTAATTTTTTAAAGAATCTCGTGAAAATACATTTCTGAAAACAGGGACTGCATTTTTTGAGTATAATTAAAGGTAGAAAAAACAAAGTAGAAGATTGCGAGGCAGCAAATGAGAGAGTTGCAAAAGAAAATTGTCGAATATGAGCACGTTTTGCCGGAAATCGATCCCCAGGAAGAAATCCGCAAGACGGTTGACTTCTTAAAGGACTACCTGAAGGCCAACCCCTTCTTGAAGTCATATGTTTTGGGGATTTCCGGGGGCCAGGACTCAACCTTGACCGGGAAGCTGACTCAGATGGCAATTTCCGAAATGCGGGAAGAAACTGGCGATGACAGCTACAAGTTTATCGCCGTCCGCCTGCCATACGGCGTCCAGGCCGATGCCGCTGATGCCGCTGACGCGGTAGCCTTCATCCAGCCGGACGTGGACTTGATCGAAAACATCAAGCCAGCCACTGACGCCATGGTGGCGACCTTGAAGGAAACGGGCGTGGAAATGACCGACTTTAACAAGGGCAACATCAAGGCCCGGCAAAGAATGGTCATGCAGTATGCCATTGCCGGGGCCAACCAGGGCGCGGTTGTGGGGACTGACCACGCGGCCGAAAACTTCTCTGGCTTCTACACCAAGTACGGCGATGGCGCGGCTGACTTGACCCCGCTCTTCCGTTTGGACAAGCGGCAGGGCAAGCAGCTCCTGGCTGCCCTGGGCTGCCCGGAACACCTTTACTTGAAGGCACCGACGGCCGACCTGGAAGAAGAGAAGCCATCTTTGCCAGATGAAGTTGCCTTGGGCGTGACCTACGAGGAAATCGATGACTACCTGGAAGGCCGGGATGTCAGCGAGAAGGCAGCCGAAAGAATCGAAGAATTGTGGACCAAGAGTGAGCACAAACGTCATTTGCCGGTTACCATCTTTGACGATTATTATAAAAAATAGGGGCAGATTTAGTGAAACACTTGTTTAAAGTGCTAATTTTTGCTATATTATTCATGTCATAAGGGAGTAACGGCAAGCATAGCTTGCGACAAGCCCAACAGCCGGGAACCGCGTTGGTTTCCTGGGCTTGTCTTAATTAGTGAGACTTATGTGCTTTTGTTAAGGGGCACGTAAGTCTCTTTTCTTTTTAAAGGAGGAAAATACTGTGGCTAAGAAGTATTACAGCCAGGACATCCCGGGCACTTTAGCCGAGTTTAACTCGGACGCCAACCACGGGATCAGTTCGGCTGAAGCCAAGAAGCGCCTGGACCAATACGGCCCGAACGCTTTGGCCGGCAAGAAGAAACGTTCAATGTTTGCCCGCTTCATGGACCAGTTCAAGGACTTGATGATCATCGTCCTGCTGGTTGCCGCTGTTTTGTCCGGGGTAGTTGCCCAGGAATGGACAGACGCGGGGATTATTTTAGTAGTTGTGCTTTTGAACGCGGTCCTGGGCGTGATCCAGGAAGCCCGGTCAGAAGCAGCGATTGAAGCTTTGAAGGACATGTCCACGCCAAGCGCCAGGGTGCGCCGGGACGGAGCGGTAATTGAAGTTCCGTCAACGGAAATCGTGCCTGGCGACGTGGTCTTGCTGGAAGCCGGTGACGTGGTTCCGGCTGACCTGCGGCTTTTGGTAGCGGAAAGTTTGAAGATTGAAGAAGCTGCCTTGACCGGGGAATCAGTTCCGGTGGAAAAGAGTAATGAAACCCTGCAAGGGGAAGACATTGCCCTGGGTGACCGGATCAACATGGCTTACTCCAGCACTAACGTGACCTACGGGCGCGGGGAAGGTGTGGTTGTCGCTACGGGGATGAACACGGAAGTCGGCAACATCGCCAAGATGCTGAACGAAGCTGATGAAACTGATACTCCTCTTAAGCAGAACTTGAACCAGCTGGGCAAGACCCTGACTTACATGATCCTGGCCATCTGTGTGGTCGTCTTCATTATCGGGGTTATCCGGAACCCGCAGCATGAACCGATGAATGCTTTGCTGATCGACATGTTCTTGACGGCGGTTTCCCTGGCGGTTGCCGCTATTCCGGAAGGGCTGCCAGCGATCGTGACGATCATTTTGGCCCTGGGTACCCAGACCATGGCTGACCACAAGGCCATCGTCAGAAAGCTGCCAGCCGT
This sequence comes from Lactobacillus delbrueckii subsp. bulgaricus, assembly GCF_046938665.1. GTDB lineage: Bacteria > Bacillota > Bacilli > Lactobacillales > Lactobacillaceae > Lactobacillus > Lactobacillus delbrueckii_C. The sequence goes on along the minus strand of NZ_JBKZCD010000003.1, from coordinate 41,198 downwards.
TGAAACCTTGGGGGCAACGGACATCATTGCTTCTGACAAGACTGGTACTTTGACCCAGAACCGGATGACGGTGGAAAAGGTCTACTACGACGGGATCCTGCATGATGCCAGCGATGACATCGACTTGACCAACCAGGCCTTGATTACCATGCTTTTGGCCAATGACACCAAGATTCAAGACGGCGGGGAGCTCTTGGGTGACCCGACTGAAACTGCCCTGGTGCAATTCGGTTTCCACAAGTCTCTGCCAGTGAGCGACTTTTTGGCAGAACACCCACGGGTACAGGAAGTGCCATTTGACTCTGACCGGAAGTTGATGAGTACGGTCAACAAGTATGACGGCCAGTTTATGGTTGCCGTCAAAGGCGCGCCGGACATGCTTTTGGAAAGAGTCAAGTATGTCAACATCAACGGCGAGCTGAGCGAAATCAGCGCTGAACAAAAGAAGGCCATTTTGGCAAGCAACAATGAAATGGCCAAGCAAGCCCTCCGGGTTTTGGCGATGGCTTACAAGGTTGTTGACCAGCCATACGCTGACCCGACGACTGACAATGTTGAACAAGATCTGATCTTTGCCGGTTTGGTCGGCATGATCGACCCAGAGCGGCCGGAAGCCAAGGACGCGATCGCGGAAGCTCACCGGGCCGGGATCAGAACGATCATGATTACTGGTGACCACCAAGTTACGGCGCAGGCGATTGCCGAACGGCTGGGCCTGGTTGAAAAGGGCCGCGACGATGCTGTAATTACCGGGGCGCAATTGGACAAGCTGAGCGATGACTACTTTACTAAGCATGTCGGTGACTACAGCGTTTATGCCCGGGTTTCACCAGAACACAAGGTTAGAATTGTGAAGGCCTGGCAGGCAAATGGCAAGATCGTGGCTATGACCGGTGACGGGGTCAACGACGCGCCGAGTCTGAAGCAGGCCGACATCGGGGTCGGCATGGGGATTACCGGTACGGAAGTCTCCAAGGGCGCGGCCGACATGGTTCTGGCTGACGACAACTTCGCAACGATCGTGGAAGCGGTCAAGCAAGGGCGGAAGGTCTTCGCCAACATTCAGAAGGCGATTCTGTACTTGATGAGCTGCAACGTCGGCGAAGTATTGACGGTCTTCTTGATGACTTTGCTGGGCTGGGATGTTTTGAAGCCAGTGCAGCTTTTGTGGATCAACTTGGTAACTGACACCCTGCCGGCGATTGCCTTGGGTGTTGAACCAATTGAAAAGGGGATCATGAACAAGAAGCCGCGGGGGAAGAATTCTAACTTCTTCTCAGGTGGTGTGGCCAGCTCAATTATCTACCAGGGGATCCTGGAAGGTGTTCTGGTCTTGACCGCTTATGGTTTGGGTCTGCACGTTCTGCCACAGGGGACTAACCCGCATGAAGACGCGTTGACCATGGCCTTCCTGACTTTGGGTCTGATCCAGCTCTTCCACGCGATTAACTCTAAGTATGTGAAGCAGTCAATCTTCCAAAAGAGCACTTTTGCCAACAAGTGGTTCAATGGGGCGATTATTCTGTCAGCCTTGATTATGGCGGCAGTTGAATTGCCATTCTTGACCAGAGTCTTTGCAGTTTCAGAATTGCACCTGGATCAATGGCTGACTGTTCTGGGGATGGGCGTTTTGATGATCGTGATCGTCGAAATCGTTAAGTTCTTTGAGAGAAAAGCTGATCAACGGAACAATTAAAGATAATAATTCACAAAAATGCCTGGACGCAAGTCCGGGCATTTTTTGTTGCGTGAAAAAAGGTATGGTGAAATCGTAAGGACTTGAGCCGGCTGCAATAATCTTTATATTATGTTAATAATAATGGGGTAGCTGGAGTAAATAATAATATAAAACGCTATTCTTAGAAAAAGTATTGACGTAAGTTCAGATTGAACTATAATCAAAGGAGAAAAGGTCACAATTTGTTCACGTTTGTGCTGTGTAAAGTTTTGGAGGAAAGAGTATGTTGACCAGGACGAGAAAAATATATGTGGGAGCAGTAGTGATCTACTTGCTAGTTATCATAGGGCAAGTGGCGTATGCAATCTATGACAATCTTCCAGTATTAAAAAGCAACGATTATGCCTTTGACTATTTATATGATATGGTCCAATACGGTGGTGCAAATGAAACTGTAATTGGAGAAATTACCAGTTATCTATTAGTGCCCATGATTGGTGCTGGTTTGGCTATATATATGAAAAATAGTCATGAACTGTATAGTATCGTTTCACGAATTGGCTGGAGTCACTTTTTTAAGAAAAGTATAAAATATACTTTTTGGGGCGCAACAATCCTTTATTGGTTGGGCTGTCTGATCGAAATGGTGATAATCAATATTTTCTACCATCACTTTGTATATCAACCATTTGCACAAGATATTCTGATCCGTGGAGATGGCTACTTTTCACTAAATAATTTAGCTAATTTGGTGATCAAGACTATTCTAAATGGATTTGGTTGGGGAATTTTTGCAATTTTCATTTTTATCCTAGCTTTGTTTGTCAAGAAAACCAGTCTTTGCTTCTTTTTAGGTCCCGTTATTGGTTATCTTATAACAATTCAAGAATCTTTATCTGGGGATATTGGCGGAATGGTGCGTGTGCTTTCAAATATCTGGGATACTACCAACATCATAAACCCTATAGAGAATGCCATGGTGCAAGATCCCTCCCCGGCAATCTATTATCTAAATTACGCGACGACCGCGGTTTTCTATATTATGCTGACTGCGGTTCTGTTAAGAATTTGGTACATGAAGAATATAGAGAAAGGCTAGGCTGGAACGGCTCATGTTGGTGTAATGTATATTTATTATGCAATAAAAAGCGATTAAAAGCGGCTTTATGTGATTGGATTAAAACAAATATAGTTGTTTAATCAAAATTATTAAAAAAGTATTGACAGTAGGGGAAAAAGAGCTATAATTTGAGGTATGAATAAGATAATTGTTCAACTGTTTATGTATTAAATGTATTACAAGAAAGAGGGATGAGAAAAAATGAAACATAAAGTATTATCGAAGTTCGCTTTATGTGGAATGTTGTTGTTACCGTTTGCTAGTGCGGCTGTTGTTCAAGCAGCGGGAACCTGGACTATTAGTGTTGAAGATGTGTCATCTTACGGAAGATGGAGCAGTTGGGGAAATCCTAATGTTAAGCAGACACAGTCGTCCTACGCTTCATTTAATGGGGATGTTGTTCCGAAGCGTACCAAGCCTATTAAGGTTAGATTAATTAACAATAAAGCACAAAAGCGATCATCATTTGTTGTGTTAATCAAAAATAAGACTAAGCGTGCCGATGACAATACTGGGTTGAGAGATCGTAAGTATTGGGGGGATGCTCGTACTGATAAAAATGATCCTCACTCAGCAAGAGTAAAGTTTCACTTCAGTGCGGACTATAAGTGATGTGAGCGGTAGGATGCAAAAGGCAAAAGAAATTTCTTTTGCCTTTTACATTTTGGAGGAAATAGAATGTTGACCAGGACGAGAAAAATATACGTGGGAGCAGTAGTGATTTACTTGCTTATAATTGCAGGACAAGTTGGGTATGCGATTCACGATAATCTTCCAACATTAAAAATTAATCCCTATGGTTTTGACTATATGTTCGATGCAGTACAACCCTATGGTGTTGAGGAAACTATGATAGGAGAAATTGCTGTATATTTGCTAATTCCAATTGTAGGAGCTGCTTTATCGATTTATATCAAGAATAATCATGAGCTGTATAGTGTGGTAGGTCGGATTGGTTGGAAAAAATTTTTTACTAAGAGTATAGGGCTGACATTTTTAGGTGCAGTTATTTTGTATTGGCTAGGGTGTTTATTAGAGGTACCGATAATTAGTATTTTTTACCACGGTTTTGTTTATATGCCGCATAACGAAATAATACTGATTCGAGGAGATGGATATTTTTCACTTAACAATCTGGCTAATCTTTTGACTAAAGTAGTTCTTTTCGGCATAGGCTGGGGAATTTACGCTGTATTTATTTTTAGCGTGGCCTTGTTCGTTAAGAAAAATAGTATGTGTCTGTTTTTAGGGCCAGTTGTCGGTTTTTTGGTAACACTGACAGGGAATATATCATCTGATATTGGAGGGACTTTATTTATTGTTTCAAATATCTGGGATACTACCAATATCATGAACCCTATGGAAAATGCTATGGTGCAAGATCCATCTCCGGCAATCTACTACCTAAATTATGCAACGACCGCGGTTTTCTATATTATGCTGACTGCGGTTCTGTTACGAATTTGGTACATGAAGAATGTAGAGAAAGGTTAAATTATGCTAAAAACGCGTTATCAGCGCCTAATTGCCATAACCCTCTTTTTGGATTTTGCGGTCAGCCTGGGATGCGGCCTGCAGTTTGCGATGATCGGCGGAGAAGGCGAGATGCCAATGTATTATCTGAATGCCAACTTGATCAGCTTATACATCCAGCCGGGGCTAACCGTCATGGCAGCCGTCCAAATCCTCTCTTTCCGCTCAGTCCGGCCGCTTCTGGCTCCCCGCGGCAAAATGGATTACTTTGACCAGCGCCTGGCCCAGCTCCTTTTCTTGGATTTGGCCATCTACCTTGTTTTCTCCATCGTGCCCTATTTCTTTGGCAAGAATCCCTGCTTCCGCTATGGCCCGGCCTGGAAGGGCACCCTCTTGCTCTTAATTCATTACCTGCTGTTCATTGCCTGTTTCATGCTGATCTTGCTCTGCATCAAGATCAAATATCCTTTCTTTATTATTGTTTTTGCCAGCACAGTACCTATTCTTTACCATTACTGGCTGGAGAAAACCTGGCTTTTACCGAAATACGCTAATATTTATGACCCTCTCTGGCGGGCCATCCACCACATGTATATACTCTAAGTCGAGGAGGAGTTTGTATGTTGAAAGTGTCACATGTTAAGAAGAGCTTTAAAAAACTGGCTGTATTAAAGGACATCTCTTTAGAAACCCAAGCGGGCGAACTGGTCCACATCTCCGGTGTTAACGGCTGCGGCAAGTCCACCCTGTTCAAGATCATCGTTGGCCTCTTAAAAGCTGACAGTGGGGAGATCCACACTGACAAGGACGACTACCTCGGTGCCCTAATCGAAAACCCTGGCTTTATCGAATATGAAACAGCCTGGGACAACTTGACCTTTTTGGGTCACTTCAACCACCGCTTCCAGCCCGAAAAGACCCGGGACCTGCTCAAGGCCTTTGACCTGGATCCGGATAACCCGCAATCCGTCGGCAACTACTCAGTCGGGATGCGGCAGAAGCTGGGGATCACCCAGGCCGTGATGGAAGACCAGAACATCATCCTCCTGGATGAGCCAACCCGGGGGATCGACAAGGAAGGGGTTGACCAGTTCGTTAACCTGATGAAAGACTTGCGCAGTGAAAACAAGACCGTCATCGTGGCCAGCCACGACGAAATTCCCGGCCTGGTCTACGACCGCCGTTTAAGAATGAAAGAGGGGATCTTGCTGAACGAAGAGTAAAAGTTGGCATTTTCCGCCCTGACCAGCTACAATAATCCCATGATTAGTGAACAAGAACTGCAGCAGCTGGTTGAAAGCATCTCCCTTGAATCCTTTGGCCGGCCCTTTCTCCACCAAGCGAAAATCAACCGCCGCCTGAAGACTACTGGCGGCCGCTATCAATTATCTGACCACCACCTGGAATTTAACCCGCTCTTTCTTAAGGAAGAAAACTTCCATTATCTGCCGGGCATCATCAAACATGAACTGGTCCACTACCACCTCCACCTGGCTGGTTTGGGCTACCAGCATAAAGACCGGGACTTCAAGCTTTTACTGCAAAAGGTGGGCGGCAGCCGCTATGCGCCAAGACTAGAGGAGAGCAAAAGCAGCCGCTGGCACTACCGCTGCCGGCAATGCGGGCAGGACTACTGGCGCCAGCGGCAGGTCAACGTCAAGAAGTATTTTTGTGGCCGCTGCCGGGGAAAATTAGAAAAAATCGCCGGCCCCCTTGCCAAATGAGGACAGCTTTGCTAAAATATTAAATGTATTTGCGGGCGTGGCGGAATTGGCAGACGCGCAAGACTAAGGATCTTGTGACCGCTTTTGGTCGTGGAAGTTCAAGTCTTCTCGTCCGCACTAAGATAAGGAGTCGTTGTAAAACGGCTCCTTTTTTGTTGATTCTTTAAACTTGCTTTTCCTCCAATCTGTTATAATTGATAGAACACAATGCAAGATGAATAGAAGGGTGTGCTAAATGTACGATTCTGAAGCCAGACAGAAGACCCTGAACCTGACGATCAGCGCGGTCTTTGTGGCCATTCTGCTCCTGGAAGCTTTTATTCCCAATGTGGGTTACATCACGATTTTGCCGGGCCTGCCGGCCATCACCACGATTCCGCTGACAGTGGCGGTCTTTGCTTCTTTAAGAGGGCCGAAAGCCGGCGCGGCCTTTGGCTTGGTCTGGGGCCTGACTAGTTTGCTCAGGGCCTATGCTGCTCCAAATGGCCTGGTTACCATTCTCCTTTTCCAGAACCCCTTGATTGCCTTATTGCCCCGGCTTGCGGCCGGCTGGGCAGCGGGCCTGGCCGGGCAATTGGCTGATAAATGGGAGAAGGAGAGCAGGAAAGCTCTGGCTTACGCCTTAAGCGGCTTTTTAGCTTCAGCGGTCAACACGCTCATGGTGATCCTTTTGTCTGACCTGGTCTACTTCAGTCATCCCCAGAAGCTGGCTTTAGCCCTGGGGGCCAAGAGCGGGCAGTCTTTGCTGGTCATCCTCTTCACGGCCCTGGCCGTCAACGGTATTTTGGAAGCAGTCTTCAGCGGCTTGATCACGCCGCTCATTACCGCGCCCCTCAAGAAGCGACTGAAGCGGCGCTAGAAAGCAGATAAGTATGGCTGGACACAGAAAAACACGCAAGGGCAAGCAGACGACCACCATCCTCGTGGTCCGCGTTTTTGCCATCATTCTCTTGTGCCTGGGCTTGTTCGTGGCCTTCCGCTACTACCGCCGCCAAGCCTTGCAGCAAGAGCAGATCCGCCAGGCTGAACTGGCCAAGCAGGAAGCAGCCGCTAAGCTTTTGCGGCAAAAGAAGGCCTTTATCAAAAAGGTGGGGCCGATCTCTCAAAAAGTTGACAAGGGGACCGGCCTTTTGCCAAGCATCACTATCGCCCAGGCCTGCCTTGAAAGCAACTACGGGCAAAGCGCCTTGTCCCAGAAGTACAACAACCTCTTCGGGGTCAAGGGGACCAACCCTAATACTTCAGCGGTCATGACGACCAAGGAGTACAGCAACGGCAAGTGGGTGACCGTCAAGGCCCGCTTCCAGATTTATGATTCTTATGAAGCCTCCATCCGGGCCCATGTCCGCCTCTTCCAGCAGGGAACCAGCTGGAACAAGGACCAATACAAGGACGTTTTGGCGGCCAAGGACTATAAGAGCCAGGCCAAGGCCCTGGTCACTGACGGCTATGCCACCGACCCGGACTACTCAACCAAACTCATCAATTTAATTGAACAATACAACCTGAATAAGTACGATAATTAAGCAGGTTTGACAAGGCTGCCAGAGCTTTTTGGCAGCTTTTTTTGCTATAATGGATAAGCTAAGTTTTTTGATTTATTGAAAGGGTAAAGCATGTCTGAAGCAACGATTTTACAAGGTTTGAATCCGCAACAGGTCCAGGCAGTCAAGACGACTGAAGGGCCCCTTTTGGTAATCGCCGGGGCCGGCAGTGGGAAGACCTCAGTTCTGACCAGGCGGATCGCCTACTTGGTGGAAGAAAAGCGGGTTGCTCCCTGGAACATCCTGGCCATCACCTTCACCAACAAGGCCGCTAAAGAAATGAAGGAAAGAGAAGTCAAGCTCCTGGGCGACCAGGCCGAAAGCATCTGGATGTCCACCTTCCACGCCCTCTGCGTCCGTATCCTCCGCCGGGACGGCCACTTGATCGGCTATGACCGGGACTTCTCCATCGCTGACCCTTCAGAGCAGGTGACCCTGGTCAAGCGCATCCTCCGCCAGCTGGACCTGGATCCCAAGCAATACCTGCCCCGCAACATCTTGAGCCAGATCTCCAATGCCAAGAACCGCCTGCAGACCCCGAAGCAGTATGAGGCCAGCGCGGTCGGTCCTTTTGAAAAAGTCGTCGCTGACGTCTACAAGAAATACCAGGCCAGCCTGGAAAGAGACCAGATTCTGGACTTTGACGACTTGATCATGCAGACGCTGACCCTTTTTAAGGCCAGTCCTGACACCCTGGCCTACTACCAGCAGAAGTTCCGCTATCTGCTGGTTGACGAATACCAGGATACCAACGAGGCCCAGTACGAGCTCTGCCGCCTGCTGGCAGATGGCTACCACAATATCTGCGTTGTCGGGGATGCCGACCAGTCAATCTACGGCTGGCGGGGAGCCAACATGGAAAATATCCTCAACTTTGAACATGACTACAAGCATGCCCAAACTGTCAAATTGGAGCAGAACTACCGGTCAACCGGCCACATCTTGAAGGCGGCCAACTCGGTCATCGACCACAATGAAAACCGGAAGGCCAAGAAGCTGTGGACTGACAAGGGCGACGGGGAAAAGGTCCACTACTACCAGGCCCAGAGCGACCGGGACGAAACCCGCTTTGTCCTTGCCAAAATTAAGGAAGAGGTTGACAAAAAGAAACGCCGCTACCAGGACTTTGCTATCCTTTACCGGACCAATGCCCAGTCCCGGGGGATGGAAGAAACTTTGGTTGAAGCCAATGTCCCTTACCAGATCGTCGGCGGGCATAAGTTCTACGACCGTAAGGAAATCAAGGACATCATGGCCTACCTCAAGCTGGTGGCCAACCCCAGCGACTCCATGAGCTTCAACCGGATCATCAACGTTCCAAAGCGGGGGATCGGCCAGGCGACGACAACCAAGCTGGCTGCCTTCGCTGACGAAATGGGGGGCGGGATCTACGAAGCCATGCGCAATGTCGAATTGGCTCCGATTTCTTCCGCTGCTGCCAAAAAGCTCCTGGCCTTCAGCGACCAGCTGACTAGCGCCATTGCTTACGCCCAAGACCACACGGTCAGTGAACTGACCGACAAGATCCTGGAAGACTTTGGCTACATCAAAGCCTTGAAGGAGGAAGAAGCCCAAGGGTCCCTGGAAGCTGCCGCCCGCCTGGAAAACTTGCAGGAATTCGCTACGGTTACCAAGCGCTTTGACGACAATTACAATGAAGAAGAGAACCCGGACAGCAGCCGCTTGAGCGACTTTTTAGCGGAAGTATCCCTCTTAAGCGACCAGGATGACCTGGAAGAAAGCGATGACCGGGTAACTTTGATGACTCTGCACGCGGCTAAGGGTTTGGAATTTCCAGTCGTCTTCTTGATCGGGATGGAAGACAACATCTTCCCGCTTTCCCGGGCCATCAAGGACGAAGACCCGAACCAGCTGGAAGAAGAACGCCGCCTGGCTTACGTGGGCATTACCCGGGCCAGGGAAGAGCTTTACCTGACTTCGGCTTACACCCGGATGATGTACGGCAGCAAGCAGTATAACTCCCAGTCCCGCTTTATCGGCGAAATCAAGGATGAGGACCTGGACATCGTGGCTTCAACTGCTCCGAAGTCCAGCACTTCCTTCTTAGACCTGGACCGGCTGCCTTTTGCCAAAAAGTCCCAAGCCAAAGCTGCTCAGCCGGCTAAGATCCACCGAGCCAGCAAGGCAGCCGGGGCCGTCGGCGCTGAAAAGAAGGGCTGGCACCCTGGCGACCAGGTTGAGCACAAGAGCTGGGGCAAGGGCGTGGTCATCAAGGTCACCGGCTCTGGCGAAGACATGGAACTGGACATTGCTTTTGCAAGCAAGGGCAACAAGCGCCTGCTGGCGGCTTTTGCCCCGATCAAGAAAATTTAGGTGAAGAAGCATGGCTGAAAGTTTAGAAGAAGCAAAACAGGAAGTCCGCCAATTGCGGACCCAGCTGGACCAGTGGGCCAAGGCCTACTATGAGCAGGACGCTCCGGTGGTTGAAGACCACGTTTATGATGAAAAATACGCCCGCCTGCTGGAACTGGAAGCTGCCTATCCGGAATTAAAGTCAGCTGACTCCATCACCCAGAGGGTCGGCGGCGAGGTGAGCAGCGACCTGCCCAAGGTTGAGCACCCGGTGCCTATGCTGTCGATGGGGGATGTTTTTTCCAAAGAAGAGCTGGCGGAATTTGACCAGCGGGTGCAAAAGGCCATCGGCCACCCTGTGGCCTACAATGTCGAATTGAAAATTGACGGCCTGTCCCTGTCTTTGGAATATGAAGAAGGGCGCTTAAAGCGGGCCTCAACCCGGGGCAACGGCCAGGTCGGTGAAGACGTGACCAAGAATGTCAAGTATATCAAGGACGTGCCCCAGAAATTGCCGGAAGCCATTACCACCGAAGTGCGGGGGGAATGCTACATGGGCAAGGAGGCTTTCGCCAAATTGAACCAGGAGCGGGATGAGGCCGGGGAGAGCATCTTTGCCAATCCGAGAAACGCCGCGGCTGGTTCTCTGCGCCAGCTGGACCCGAAGGTGACCAAAAAGCGGCAGCTGAGCACCTTTATCTATACCTGGATCAACCCGCCAGCCGGTATCGATTCCCAGCACCAGGCAATCAGCGAAATGGCCAAGCTGGGTTTTCACACCAATGAAAACGGCCGCCGGCTGGAAAATCTGGCAGCTGTCTACGACTATATCGATGAATTTACCAAAAAGCGCGACAGCCTGCCTTACGGGATCGACGGCATCGTCTTGAAAGTCGATGACCTGGCCCTGCAGGCGGACTTAGGCAACACTGTTAAGGTGCCCCGCTGGGAAATTGCCTACAAGTTCCCGCCGGAAGAAGAAGAAACAGTAGTCCGGGAGATTGAATGGACTGTGGGAAGAACCGGGGTCGTGACCCCGACTGCCGTGATGGATCCGGTGCAATTGGCCGGGACCACGGTGGCCCGGGCCTCTTTGCACAATCCGGACCTGTTGGCCAAACTGGACGTCCGCTTGGGTGACACGGTTAAGCTGCACAAGGCCGGCGATATCATTCCGGAAATTTCCGAAGTTGTCTTAAGCAAGCGGCCAGAAGACTCTGTCCCTTATAAAGTGCCAACTAAGTGTCCATCCTGCGGGGAAGACCTGGTACACCTGGATGAAGAAGTAGCCCTGCGCTGCATTAACCCGTCCTGTCCGGCCCAAGTTGAAGAAGGAATTACCCACTTCGCTTCCCGGCAGGCCATGAACATCGCCGGCCTGGGCCCAAAGATCGTCAAGCAGCTGATCGCCAAGGACCTGGTGCACAATGTAGCTGACCTTTACTATCTGACAGCCGACGATTTGAGCCAGCTGGACCACTTTAAGGAGAAGTCGATCAACAAGCTCCTGGCGGCCATTGACCAAAGCCGGAAGAATTCCGTTGAGCTGGTCCTTTTTGGCCTGGGGATCGGCAATGTCGGCGGGAAAGCCGCCCAATTGATTGCCCAGAAATTTAAAAATATGTCTAAAATCGCTTCAGCAAGCGTGCAAGAACTGACGGCAATCGATACAATAGGAATGACGATTGCTGAGTCTTTGACGGCTTACTTCCAGCAGGAAGAAGCCAAGAAGCTGCTGGCCCGGCTGGAAGAGGCCGGGGTCAACATGGACTACTTAGGCGAAGACGGGGAAGCCGCAGACAACTTCTTCAAGGGCAAGACGGTGGTCTTGACCGGGAAACTGGCCCACTATAGCCGGGCGGAGTTTACCAAGAAGCTGCAGGCCCTGGGAGCCAAGGTGACCGGGTCAGTCTCCAAGAAGACTGACTGCCTGGTTTACGGGGAAGACGCCGGCAGCAAACTGGCCAAGGCCGAAGCCCTGGACATTCCGCGCTTAACGGAGGCAGAAGCAATCTCTAAGATCGAAGAGAAGGACACGGAAAAGTGAAGAGATTTTTACAGGCAATAACTTTGGCAAGCTGCAGCCTCCTGCTGGCGGCTTGCGGCAACTTGAAGAATTCTGACCTGGCCAGCAACTCAACGACGACGACCAGCAAGGCGAAGAAGTACGAGACAACTTCCAGCACTGACGGCGGCTACTCCGTCCTTTTGAAAAAGGGGGTCTACAAGACCAGCCCGATCTCCGGCCTGGAAGCCACCAACTATGACAACAGCGTGGACGAGTCGGCCATGGAACGGGGCTTGATCCGGGTCTCCAAGAAGGTCTTCTCAACCAAGGACTATGTCATCCAGGAAGGCCAGCAGCTCGACGAAACGACGGTCACCAACTGGCTGGGCCGGTATTCAAAGAGCAACAAAGAGGGGCTGAACCTCAAGAACAACGGCAAGACTGGGTCAACGACCAGAAACCCGATCATCTTGCAGCAGATCATGGAAGAAGACTTCTATGTCAAGAGCGGGTCCAGCTACAAGCTGGCTGGCATCAGCATCAGCCTGGGCCTCAATTCAGTTGACTACTACACCAAGACGACTGACGGGGCCGAATACAGCACCAAGATTTCCCTGGCCAAGCGGCGGGCCTTCGGGCAGAAGACGGCTAACACGATCGTCTCCCGCCTGCACGCCAAGAAGAAGCTTAAGAATATCCCGATCATGGTTGGCCTTTTCTCTAAGACCGACACCGACTCATTAGTTGGGGGAACTTACTTCTCATATGGGACAGCTAGCGCAAATAGTAGTAAAATATCTAAATGGAATTCCGTGAACGAAAAGACCCAGGTGCTGCCGACAGTCGATGGGGCCAGCGCGGTCAGTGCCAGTGACGAATCCAAGTTCACCAGTTTTAAGGATGAAATTGAGGATTACTTCCCGAACGTTTCCGGGGTCACGGCCACCCTGCGCTACTACGATGGCAAGCTGGCTTACGAAAGCATCGCCATCACCACGCAGTTCTACGGCTATCTGCAGGTACAAAGCTTTGCCCAGACGGTTATGAGCCGGGCGAAGAAGTATCTGGGAACCAGCTCACCGGTTGAAATCACTATTTCCTCGGTCAATGACACCCAAGCGGTCGTCGCCAAGGAAACAGCCACCGGGTCTTATCGGATGCACATCTATGGCGGTAATTAGGAGGTACATAAGTGGAAAAGGTAACAAATGATACCATCAAGCACGTTGCGGCATTAGCCCAGCTTGAATTCAGCGAAGAAGAACTGGCCAAGTTCACCCCGCAAATGGGGAAGATTCTGGAAATGGCAGAAGAACTTCAAGCCGTTGACACGACTGGCGTTGAAGAAACGGTGCAAGTAGTTGATCGCGACACTGTCTTCAGAGAAGACGTTCCTGAAAAGTGGCAGACCCGCGAAGAAATGATGAAGAACGTTCCTGACAAGAGCAACGGTTTTGTCAAGGTACCTGTAATTATCGATAAGGATGATAACCAATAATGAACTACTTAAACGAAACGATCGATTCTTTAAACGACAAGCTGAAGAGCGGCGCTGTTTCTGCTGACCAATTGGCCAAGGACACCATCGCCAACATCAAGAAGACTGACGAAAAGATCAACGCCTTCATCACTGTAGATGAAGACGCCAAGCCAGCAGAAGACCTTGACTTTAACAACAAATTGGCCGGCGTGCCGATTGCCATTAAGGACAACATCATCACCAATGGCTTGAAGACGACGGCAGCCAGCCACATTTTGTACAACTTTGAACCAGTTTACGAATCAACTGTTGTTGCCAAGCTGAAGGCAGCCCAAGCTACTATCATCGGCAAGACCAATATGGACGAATTCGCCATGGGGTCATCCACTGAAACTTCTTACTTCGGTGACACCAAGAACCCATGGAACTTAAACAAGGTGCCAGGCGGTTCATCCGGTGGTTCAGCAGCGGCTGTGGCCAGCGGTGAAGTGGTTGCTGCCCTGGGTAGTGACACCGGTGGTTCAATCCGCCAGCCAGCATCCTTCAACGGTATCTTCGGGATCAAGCCAACTTACGGCCGGGTATCCCGCTGGGGCTTGATCGCTTTTGCCTCATCACTGGACCAAATCGGGGTGATGAGCAAGCGGGTCAAGGACTCAGCTGAAGTTCTGAACGTGATCGCCGGGGCTGATGACCGCGACGCTACTGTTTCAGAAAAGGAAGTACCAGACTACACCAGCTTCCTGGGCAAGGATGTCAAGGGCCTGCGGGTTGCCGTGCCTAAGGAATACATGAGCGACGCTGTTGAAGAAGGCGTCCGCAAGGCAGTTGAAGCCCAAATCGAACTTCTGCGGGCAAACGGGGCCATCATCAACGAAGTTTCCCTGCCACACACCAAGTACGTGGTGCCAACTTACTACATCATCGCTTCCAGTGAAGCTTCAGCCAACCTGGAACGTTACGACGGGATCCGTTACGGCTACCGGGCAGAAGCCAAGAACCTGGACGAAGTCTTCCTTAAGTCCCGGTCAGAAGGCTTTGGCGATGAAGTAAAGCGGAGAATCATGCTGGGTTCCTTCGCCCTGTCCGCTGGCGCTTACGACAAGTTCTTCCTGCAGGCGGCTAAGGTAAGAACCTTGATTTGCCAAGACTTCGACAAGATCTTCGCAGACAACGACGTTATTGTCGGGCCGGTTTCTACCGAAACTGCTTTTGACTTGAACTCAGAAATTTCTGACCCGATCAAGATGTACAACAACGACATCTTGACGATTTCCGCCAACATGGCCGGGATTCCGGCAGCCAGCGTGCCAGCCGGCTTGAGCGAAACGACGGGGATGCCGGTCGGCTTCCAAATCATGGCCAAGCGTTTTGACGAAGGCCATGTCTTCCAAGTAGCTGACTTCATCGAACGCAGCAACAAGTTCTACGAACAAACACCAGCTGGATTGGAGGATTAATTTAAATGAATTTTACGTCAACTATCGGTCTGGAAGTCCACTTTGAGTTGAAGACCAAGAGCAAGATCTTTTCACCTTCACCAGTAACTTACGGGGCCAAGCCAAACACCGAAACCAACGTTATTGACTGGGGTTACCCAGGTACCCTGCCAATGGTTAACAAGGAAGTCTACCGCCTGGGCTTGATGGTCGCTTTGGCCACCCACTCCCACGTTAACCCGGTAACCCACTTTGACCGGAAGAACTACTTCTACCCGGACAACCCAAAGGCTTACCAAATCACCCAATTCTTCAAGCCACTGGCTGAAAACGGCTATGTTGAAGTCGAAGTTCACGGCAAGAAGAAGAAGATCCACATCCACGAAATGCACATCGAAGAAGACGCCGGTAAGAACACCCACGGGACCAACGGCTTCTCCTACGTTGACTACAACCGGCAAGGGGTACCGCTTTTGGAAGTTGTTTCTGAACCAGAAATGACTGACCCGGACGAAGCTGTTGCTTACCTGGAAAAGCTGCGGGAAATCGTGCAATTTACCGGGGCTTCCGACGTTAAGATGGAAGAAGGGTCAATGAGAATTGACACCAACATCTCCATCCGTCCAGCTGGCCAGAAGGAATTCGGGACCAAGGTCGAAATGAAGAATCTGAACTCCTTTGAACACGTCCGTCTGTCCCTGGCTTACGAACAAAAGCGCCAGCAGGAAATCCTCCTGTCCGGTGGCCGGGTTCGCCTGTCCACCCGCCGTTTTGACACCAATACGGGCAAGACTGTACTGGAACGTGTTAAGGAAGGGGACGCGGACTACCGTTACTTCCCAGAACCAGACCTGGCTCCATACCACATCAAGCAGGAATGGGTTGATGAAATCGCGGCCAACTTGCCAAAGACGGCTGACGAACGGCGGAAGATCTACGTTGATGAATACGGCCTTAAGCCATACGACGCGAACGTTTTGCTGCAAAACAAGGAAAGCTCAGACTTCTTTGACGCTACTGTAGCTGCTGGTGCTGACCCGCAACAAGCAGCCAACTGGATGAACACCCAGGTTAACGGCTACTTGAACGAAAAGCACGCTGAACTCAAGGACATTGCCTTGACTCCAGAAAACCTGGCAGCTATGATCAAGCTGATTTCTGACGGGACGATCTCATCTAAGATTGCCAAGAAGGTCTTCGCGGAAACTGTTGCCAACGGCACTGACCCGAAGAAGTACGTTGAAGAAAACGGTATGGCGCAATTGTCAGACGAAAGCGTCCTGGCACCAATGGTCAAGGAAGTTGTTGACGCTAACCCGCAGTCTGTTGAAGACTACAAGAACGGTAAGGACCGGGCGATCGGCTTCCTGGTTGGGCAAATCATGAAGCAGACCCGGGGCAAGGCCAACCCTAAGGTGATCAACAAGCTCCTCTTGGCCGACCTGGCTAGCCGTTAAGGCAGGAGAAAATTTTTTAGAAAAAGGTGAAGCAGATGACTAAGCGCGCGCGCTTGATTTACAATCCGGTCTCAGGGCATGAACAGATGCCGAAGAACGTTTCTGATATTTTGGATATTTTGGAACAAGCGGGTTATGAAGCCAGTGCATTCAGAACCACGCCAGCTCCGCTCAGTGCTCAAAATGAAGCAACCCGGGCAGCCAAGGACGGTTTTTCACTGGTCGTGGCTGCCGGCGGGGACGGCACGATCAACGAAGTCGTGAGCGGGATCGCCTTTTTACCTAAGGAAGAGCGCCCGCGCATGGCCATCATCCCGGCAGGGACGACCAACGACTACGCTAGAGCCTTGAAGATTCCGCGCGACGACGTGGTTGCGGCGGCTAAAGTGATTCTTAAGGACAAGGTGCAGAAGATGGACGTGGGCCGGGCCGACTTCGGCGATGGCAGCCAGAAGTACTTTGTCAACATCGCGGCTGCGGGTTCTTTGGCGGAACTGACCTATGGGGTTTCGTCAGACGTCAAGTCTGCCCTGGGCTACGCTGCCTACTTGATCAAGGGGGCGGAAATGCTGCCAAACCTCAGCGAATGTGAAATGCGGCTGACTTTTGACAAGGGCGTTTACGAAGGCAAGCTGTCTCTGCTTTTATTGGGGATGACCAACTCCATTGGCGGTTTTGAAAAGATCATGCCAAACGCCGAACTTTCAGACGGCCTCTTCCAGCTGATCGTGGTCAAGCCAAGCGACCCGGGCAACCTGCTCCGGCTGATGGCTTTGGCCTTGAACGGCAAGCACGTGGACGACCCGAACATCATCTACACCAAGACGACCAGCCTGAAGGCGGAATTGATCGGCCACAACCGCAACGACAAGCTCTCCGTCAACCTGGACGGGGAAGAAGGCGGCATGTTCCCGGTAACTTTTGAAAACTTGCGGGAACGGATCGAATTCTACGTCGGTTAGAACTGTTATAATAGAGTTTGACTTTGTCAGACTCTATTTTTGTTTGAGCAGGTGTAAGAGATGAGAAGAAATCGAGATATCGCGGGCAGGAGCAAGAAGCTGCAGCTGAGCCCGGAAGAGCAGGCCGAATGGCAAAAGCTGCAGGCCCACCAGGAAAAGGCCCGGGAGCAGGCGGCAAGCAAGCTGGCTGACCACTTGACCACCTTTAACGACGGGGTGATTGCCATTATTATCACCATCGTGGTTTTGGAAATCCAGGCTCCGGTGGCTGACCGGGCTTATGGCAATTTTATTGAACAGATCGGGATCTTCTTGATCTCTTTCTTCGTGGTGGCGGACTTCTGGTATGAAATGCACAAGAATTTTAGTAATTTCATCTGGAAGGCCAACAAGTGGACCATGATCTGTGACTTTTGTTTCCTGGCCAGTTTGTCCTTGATTCCGGTGATGACCAAGTGGCTGATGGATCACCTGTCGATGCTGGCCGTGGTCAACTTTGGAATCGTGTACTTTTTTGTGCAGACTTTTGAACTCTTGACGGAGAGGGCGGGGATGCGGGCTTCCTTGCCGCATATCCGGTCATTGAGCTGGATCATGAGCCGCTTTGCCAGAATCAGAATTTTCTGGCTGCTCCTGTTGAACCTGCTCTTTATTGGAATCTCTTTTATCAATCCACGTTTTGGGATGGTGCTTTACCTGGCCTTCCCGATCATCAATTTTATTGCCCCAGAATTTGACCGGGGCCAGCGAAGCAGCAAAGGAGAAAAGTAAAATATGAAGAAAAATGAAATCGTCGAAGTCGAAATCACCGACTTGTCATATGAAGCCATGGGGGTCGGCCATGTCAATGGCGAAACGGTCTTTGTCAACAACGCCCTGCCGGGTGAAGTGGTTAAGGCACAGATCTTGAAGGACAAGAAGAGCTATGCTTTTGCCAGAATTTCAGAGATCGTCAAGGAAAGCCCGGACCGGGTCAAGGTGCCTCTGCGCCAGTACGTGCAGACTGGCTTAGCCAGCCTGGCTCACCTCAAGTACGACAAGCAATTGGAATTCAAGCAAAAGCAGGTTAAGGAGCTTTTGAGCAAGGCCCACTTGGACCAGATCAAGGTAGCAGAAACTTTGCCAAGTCCTTTGGAAACTGGCTACAGAAACAAGGCCCAGGTACCGGTCAGAATGGTCAAGGGGCAGCTGGAGATCGGCTTTTTCCGCCGGCACTCACATGACTTGGTGCCACTGGAAGACTTTTTCACCAATGATCCGGAAATTGACCGGGTATTGCTGGCAGTCAGAGACATCTTGCGGGAAAAGCGGATTCCGGCCTATGACGAAGAAAAGCATCAAGGGCAGGTAAGATACCTGGAAGTCCGCCGGGGGACGGCTACGGGCGACATGATGGTCGTCCTGGTCTGCTTGGACCGGGACTTCCCAGGCCTGCACGCGGTGGTAGATGAGATTAAGGAAATCGACGGGGTGAAGTCGGTCTTCCTCAACCACAACCCGAAGAGAACCAATGTCATCTTGGGTGAACATGACTACCATTTGTGGGGGAAGAGATACATTGATGACAAGATTGGCGATTTGACTTTTGAAATCTCGCCGCAGTCCTTCTTCCAGATCAACTCTTTGCAGACGCCGCGTTTGTACAAGCTGGCTATTGACCAGGCGGGCTTGACTAAGGACGATTTGATTGTTGATGCCTACTCCGGGATCGGGACGATCGGTCTGTCCGCAGCCAAGTACGTTAAGGAAGTCCGCGGGGTTGAAGTGGTTAAGGCAGCGGTTAAGGACGCCAAGAACAACGCCCGGCTCAACCAGATCCACAATGCCAAGTACTATGCCGGCAAGGCGGAAGAACTGATGCCAAAGTGGGCAGCTGAGGGCTTGAAGACGGATGTGATTTTTGTCGACCCGCCGAGAAAAGGCTTGACCAAGGAATTTATCGATGCCGCGGTTAAGACTGGTCCAAAGAAGGTTGTCTACATCTCCTGCAACCCGGCAACGCTGGTGCGGGACATGCAGCTCTTGATGGAGGCCGGTTACACGACTGACCTGGTTTCCCCGGTCGACATGTTCCCGCAGACGCCACATGTGGAATGCGTGACCGTGCTGACGAAAACGAAATAAACGATGACTAAAAAATAGAGTTAAGCCATTTTTGCGGCATCTGTCTTTCCTAAAAGGAGAGGTGGGTGCCGCTTTTTTTGATAAAGATAAGAAAGGCGGTCTGACGAGACTGTGGAAAAGCTGCAAACTGCGGCTGGGACTACAGTATGCTGTTATGATTCATTCTAACAGGCGTATTCAAATTGATTGCGAAACGATATACAATGTGTTACTATCCTCATAGAAAGAATATAAGGAGGCTGATTGTATGGCAGCAAGAACAGCGAATGTTATTGCAAGAGTAGAACCTGAAGTTAAGGAGAAGGCAGAAACTATCTTAAAAGGCATGGGCATCCCAGCCTCTGTAGCAATCAACATGTTCTATAGACAGATTATTACAGATAACGGCCTTCCATTTCAGCCTTCAAAGAATATCCCAGCTCCGAAGGCACTGGGTGAGATGACTCGTGAGGAATTTGATGCGCGAATGGCAGAAGGGCTTCGTCAGGTGGATAATGGAGAAGTTTCGTCTGTAGAGGATGTTCGTAAGCGGGTTTTAGGGGAATTGCATGGACTCCTATAAGGTTAATATTACAAAGCAAGCAGAAGAGTCGATGCGTAATATTGCCTTATATATCGCGCAGAAACTTATGAATGTATCGGCGGCAGAAGGGCATGTTGATGCATTCTTGAATGCAATTGAAGAACTATCTTACAGGGCATCAACTGTGCAAACAATTCCAGAGCAGCCTTGGGGAGAGATGGGGTTTCGCCGGATCAGCGTCAAGAACTACTATATCTACTTCAAGATATATGAGGATAGAAAAGAGGTTTCTGTTCTTGACATTATCTATCAAGGACGTGATCAGAAAAAGAGCTTGAGTGAAAGTGGCTATGAAGAATAACTTAGTCGGTCAAGCGACCAAGATAAGCGACTAAGTTACCGACCAAGATAGAGAATAGGAGGCAGAGATGAGTGGATACGTACCGCCATTTCAGATGACCGACAACATAATGAACCTGTTAGCGGAAACCAGTGAACAGATTGGCCGGATCAAGGTTTTGTCGCATGGCAATCTGAATCCGCACTTACGGAAGGAAAACAGAATCCGGACGATTCACTCATCTTTGGCGATTGAGCAGAATTCTCTAACTCTTGAACAGGTTACGGCTATCTTGGACGGCAAGCGGATTCTTGGCAATCCCAATGAAATCCGGGAAGTGAAGAATGCATACGCCACTTATGAGATGATGCTTGAACTCAACCCGTATTCTGTGGATGACTTGTTAGAAGCACACAAGCAGATGATGGCGGGGCTAATTTCTGAAAATGGTAAGTTCCGGACCAGTGGGGTGGGAGTTTTTGCCGGTGACCAAGTCATTCACATGGCTCCGCCAGCCAAACTTGTCCCAGGTGAGATTCAAAATCTGATCACTTGGTACCGTAATTCTAAAGTTCATCCCTTGATTAAAAGCGCGATTTTCCATTATGAGTTTGAGTTCATCCATCCTTTTGCCGATGGCAACGGGAGAATGGGTCGGCTCTGGCATAGTTTGCTGCTGGGTAACTGGAATGAAATCTTTTTCTGGCTGCCGATAGAGGAACTGATCCGGTCCAGGCAGGAGGAGTACTACCAGGCACTTGGCAAGTCTGATGAACTAGGAGAAAGCAGTCCTTTTGTGGAATTCATGCTGGAAGTCATCTTGGACACGCTGAAGGAAACCACAGTTGTTGGTAAAACAAAGAAAGCAGAAAATCCCCAGGTTCAAAAACTGTTGGAAGTTCTTGATGGTGAAGAGCTGTCTGCAACAGAATTGATGGAACGACTAGGGCTTTCGCACAGACCCACTTTCCGGAGAAACTACTTAAATCCGGCTTTGGAAGAAGGACTTATAGAAATGACTATTCCAGAGAAGCCGAAAAGTAGAAATCAGAAATACCGGCGAAAATAACTTAGTCGGTCAAGCGACCAAGATAAGCGACTAAGATAGCGACCAAGATAAAGAAGAGTCCCTTCATGTTTAAGCGTGAAGGGACTTTTTTCGTTCAATTATTTGTCATAATCCGCAAATCAACACTTTTCCCCGTTTGTGTTGCTCATTTTTAATTGTTGGTGTGATAATGTAAAACCACAGCCCTTGGGAGGGAGTTGAAATGAGCACAGCCAAAGCTTGCATCTCAAGTTCTTAGGTATAATAAATTGGAAACCGAGAGAAAATTGAAGATTGACGGAGAACAGAGTGGACATGCAAGCGGGAAAATATCAAAACGCAGCCGTGCTCATGGATGAGGCTTTCTTGCGATTACTTGAAAAAGAAGACCCTGACCAGATAACGGTTAAGGAGATCTGTGAAAAAGCTGGGGTGAACCGGACAACGTTTTACCGGCACTACGGTAATGTCAACGATCTTCTTGAAGAAACAATCTGCCTGATCAACAAGCGCTTTACCGATTCATTGACGGCTGTTGATGATGCAGGTCTTGATACAGAGGTATTGACCAAGGAAAAATATCTTAGGCCGTATCTTACGCTGGTGAAAGAGCATAAGAAAGCATATAGAGTGATACGCAAGAAAGGCAGCCTGTTCAACACCAGAGGTGCTTTTGATGAGCTGTACCGCACGCTTTTCTCCCCTGCATTGACGCATTTTGGCGTCAGCGAAAAAGAGAAAAAATACGTGCTTGCTTTTTATACCCAGGGAACAATGGCGGTCATTGGCGAATGGGTTGATGGCGACTGCGAGGATGACATGGATATGATCATCGATCTCATCATAAAGCATACTCTGGTGCATGAGAACACCTCCAAGGCTGATTAGACAGCAACTAACGATTTTTATGGAGGATAATAAAAATGACCGAACTTGAAAAAGCACTAGCTGGAGAACAGTTTGACCGACGCGCGGTGGATGTACGGGAATTTCAAAGCCATGTAAAGGACTTGTGCTTTGACTTTAACAACACCCGTCCTTCTGACCCTAAAAGAGCAAAAATTGTTGAAGAACTCGTGACTGGCTACAATCCATATGTTTTCATTGAGAGTGGCTTCAACTGCGTATTTGGCAAAAACATCCATTTCGAGGGGATGGCGATGATCAATTACGGCTGCACTTTTTTAGACTCCAATATCATTACCATCGGGAAATGTGCCTTGATCGGTCCGGGCTGTCAAATCATCTGCACTAATCATGCGCTGGATGGTGAGGAACGGCTCAAAGGGCTGTTTAATGACAAGCCAGTTCATATTGGTGAAAATGCTTGGTTAGGTGCTAATGTGACGGTTCTTCCGGGGGTTACGATTGGCAAAAACGCGGTCATTGGGGCTGGATCAGTGGTAACGAAGGATATTCCGGAAAATACGATTGCCGTTGGCAACCCCTGCCGCGTGCTGCGCGAAATAGAGGACAAAGACAAGTTGTTGAAATAGTCTAAAAAGGCTGGTATTCTGGACGGTATGGAAATCATTGGAATTGATCATATCGTAATTACAACACAAGATTTAGCTGCCTGCCTGCATTTCTACGGGGATGTCCTTGGAATGCAGGTGGTTCACGGCAATGGCCGCTATGCAGTGACTTTTGGCCAGCATAAATTCAATATCCACACCAGAAAGGCTGAGTTTTTGCCAGCCGCGGCCAATCCGACTTATGGAAGCCTGGACTTGTGCCTGGAAGTCGGCGGCAAGCTAGCGGAGGTTAAGAAAGAAATCGATGCAAGCGGCTATCCGATTGAAGAAGGGCCAGTCACGCGTCACGGCGCGCGAGGTGAAATGACGAGTCTCTATCTGCGTGATCCAGATGGAAACCTGTTCGAGCTGTGCAGCTATGATTCAGTTAAATAGACGAAAAAAGCAGGTTGCTCATTGTTATGAGCCGGCCTGCTTTTGTTATTTCAATCATTATGGTCGTTCGTAAAAGTCCATATGAGGAAGGAAAATATTGATGTATAAGGTAATCGCAATAATAAAAAGATATGATTTGCTCTCAGTTAATAATGTAATAAACGATAGGGCGTTATAATTTTATGGAATGAAGCACATTGAAAGAATTATTATGGCTACAATAGCATTAGGAAGTAACGTCCCTTCATGTTTAAGCGTGAAGGGACTTTTTAGTCCAATCATTTGATTTTTCGTCCAAAATCGGGCAAAATTGGACGAAACAAGCATCTCTAGCAAGAAAGTTATTCTGCCAGGGATGCTTGTTTTGGTTGATGAGCTAATATTCTACGTCTAAATCGGGCAAAAGTTCCTTGAAAGTTTTGCCTTCAAACAAAGGAACGTCTTCTACCAACTTACGGAAATTCTTGTTTTGAATTATGACTTTTCCGCTGAGCTCTTCGGCAATCATGTAGCCACCATCTCCGTAGGCTGCGGTAATGATATATCTGATACCGTGATACCAGAAAAGAAAATCCATTGTTAAAGGCGGATCGTCCTTTCTTTCCGGAAATTCGTTCCATGATTCAGATAACATAAAGCTTTCCCAAGTGAAAGGCTTATCTTCTTCTACGTGATCTTTGTTTGGCTTCATTCTTTTTTCTCCCAAGTTAGATGTTTTGCTTTCTGAATACCCGTAATATATCAGAATTATCAAGAAAAGCGTAAACTATCTCATAGAAGTATTTTTGGAGATGTAATGACGATGAAAAAGATGACGATTTTATTTCCCGGCAGTTACATGAATTACCATGTAATAGACGATGATATGAGTGAAGAACTTCAAGCTGCTGAAAAAACAGAGCTTTTTAACACGGTCTTGTTTAACTACGACAATTGGCTGGCCGGAGACAAACTCAAGCTGACCGATCACGGCAACATTTCAAATCCAGTTATTTACCGGGGCTGGATGCTGAAACCGGAGGAATACCAGCGGCTGTACGAGGAGCTTGACGCTAATGGAATTTACTTGCTGACTAAGCCGGAAGCTTACTCGAACATGCATCTTTTTCAAAATGTCTATTCGTTGATTAAAGATGACGCAGCGAAGATGATCTATTTTCCAGATCGAAAGGTAGATCTGGAAACTGTGAAGAGGCATTTTAACCGCTTCATGGTCAAGGACAGCGTGAAATCAGCAAAAGGGACTGAATTCCCAGCCTTTTTTGACCAGTCGACAAGCCAAGCGGAATTCGATGAGGCAATGAAGATTTTTTACAAATACCGGGGCGATCTTCTGACTGGGGGTATTTGCGTCAAAGAATATCTAGAACTAAAACGTTATGATGGCGTGACAAATGAATTCCGCGTATTTTACGCAAATGGAAAGATCATTAGCGTAAGCAAAAATTCGAAGCAGCCAGAGTCTGTGAATAAGTTGCCGATGGAATTGGCCGAAAAATATCTTGGCTTAAATAGCCCGTACTACACAATCGATTACGCAGAATTAGCGGACGGATCATGGAAGATTATTGAAGCAGGAGACGGCAGTGTGTCTGGCCTCTCAGCCGGCCAAGATGCGATAGAGTATTACCAGGCAATCTATCATGCATTTGTAGAATTAGCGGATTAGGAAAACTTGATCGGCTCTTATACCAGCGAAAATAACTTAGTCGGTCAAGCGACCAAGATAAGCGACTAAGTTAAAATTAGGTCCTCTCACAATAGGTTGTGGGAGGATCTTTTTCGTTCAAAATCGGATGAAATTGACCGAAAAATTACTTAGTTAGACGAAAGGAGCAACAGTCATATGAAGCCAACTTGGCAAAAAAGATAGCTTTACCTCTGCTTGGCAAAGGCCAACGTTGTAGAAGATTACTGTTCCCAGAATCACTGTTCGTTGGACAAAGAAGTTGCCATGGGTTGACAAATTAGCCAATATGGTTAATAATATTTACTGAAGGCGTAAAATAAAAAGTGGCTGTTGGCGCAGCCACTAAATAGAGAAGTGCTAATACTTCAACTAGCAATTTAAGTTTAGCATACTTCTCCATATTTGACACCTAATAATAAATAAGGAGGCAGTGAATGCTAAACTTAAAAAATGGCTATTTTACAGGTAAAGATGAATTCCCTGTATTACAGTCACAGAACAATAATTTTCAACGTCCTTTCCAAATGGTAAGATTTTCTGACCGAAAAGATGTCTCTTTAAATGATGCTATTTGCTTTTATGAATGGGATGAGAAATTTAAGCGTCAGTTGGCGGAGAATCATCTGAATAGGTTAATCGGTGATTTTAGACGAGCGGGATCCGTAGTACAACCAGATTACAGTATTTATGCTGATGATCCATTAATTCTGCAAAAAATGGCAGTTTTTAATCGGAACCGAGTTGCTTGCGAATTGCAGTCATGTGGAATTGAAATTATTCCCAATTTGCGTTGGGGGGATGAAAGATCATTTGAATTTGCCTTTGCAGGTATACCTAAGCATCAAATCTGCGCTGTTGGTACTTATGGACAAATTCGTGATAAAGAGAAACGGAGGCTATTTGAGTTAGGCCTTGAGCAAGCGTTAGTTCAAACAGAACCTAGAGAGGTTCTTGTTTACGGGCCCATGCCTATTGATATTTTTGGACAATATCAAAGTGTGGTTCCTTTTTATCAATATCAAGATTGGCGTAATAACGCGTTTGATAAGAAGGTGATTTGATGGGCAGCGGGTACCGCGGTTATTCTCACACTCAAGGGGCTACAGAACGATTTAAATCACAAAAGCTCATGGATGAGCTGAAGAACAGTGGAGTTAAGTATACTGAAAAAGACGTAGTATTAGTAGCTAAAAATTATTATGGTAAGCTTTTATGGCTGGAGAAGGGAAATGAATCATCTGGTCTGAAGCATATCGAAATACGACATCAAAAAGAATTTGGCGAAAATACTGATATTAAGGACCTATTAATGAAGATCCTATCGTTAAAACCAGTAAAACGCTTTAGTAGGGGGAAGGGGAAGAGACTATCTGACGTCTATCTGTATAAGAAAAATTCGAAGCATTATTTGGTCGCTTATGGTGACAATGGTTATATTGTTAGCTTTTATCCATATGAGGAAGGGAAATATTGATGTATAAGGTAATCGCAATAAAAGAATATGAATTTACACGAGACATCATTGTTGAAAGTCAAAAATCTAAACAGCAATATACAGTATTTGATGATTCAGATTTAATTGGAAATGATCAATTCTCTTTTGTGAAAGAGCAAGAAATCTATGATTGTAAGATAGGCATACTGTATGAAGTAAATCGCTCTGGGAAAATATTTTATGTTTTATCTCGGGAAAAGGTTGGTAAGATGAACTTATTTAAGGTATCAAATTCAGACGGTGATAATTTTTATTTGCCAGCTACCACAGATGTAAAGATTGGTAGTCAAATTAACTTGATAGTAAAAAGATATGATTTACTCTCAGTTAATAATGTAATAAATGATAGGACATTATAAAATGAATCACATGGAGGAATTATTATGGCTACAACAGCATTGGGAAAATTTTTAAGAAAGATACGGATAGATCGTGATGAGCGATTATATGATATGGCAAAACATTTAGGAGTTAGTTCTGCTTTTCTTTCTAGTGTTGAAAATGGTCATAAGAAAGCATCAACTACTTTAATTAATAATATTATTGATGCCTATAACTTGGATATGGAGCAGCAAGAACAGTTGAAAGATGCGGTGAGCCTTAGCGAGCATAAGATTGATATCTCACAATTCTCACCACAAAAGCAGGAAGCTACTTTAATGTTTGCAAGAAAGTTTGATGAATTAACTGACGAACAAATTGATCAGATTAGGAATATTTTAGAAGGAGATGGGGACAATCATTAGCTATAAAACTGCATTTGAAGCTAAACCAGAGTCTCGAGAAGATTTACGATATTTAGCGAAATTAATTCGTAAAGAGCTAGGTATCGCCCTTGATAAAAAATATGTTGATGTCACTTGGATTTTGGAAAGATTGGATGTACTTGATTCAGAGTATTCATATGAAATAGTCGATGATGATGAATTAGGAGCGGCAGTGCAAGCACAAACTGATATTTTAAAGGATACTATTTATATTAAAGAGTCTGTGTATGAAGGTGCAATTCAAAACAACGGTCGTGATCGTATGACGATTGCTCATGAAATGCTTCATCTCATTTTGCACCAACCAGTAGCATTAACTTTGTATCGTCGCACTGATGATTTACCAGTTTATAAAAATCCTGAATGGCAAGCTGAGTGTTTTGCTGGCGAATTATTGATGCCCTATGATCAGATTAAAGATATGACGGAAGAAGAAATTGTAGAACAATGCAAAGTCTCTAAACGAGCTGCTCACTATCAGAAGGCGCATATCTAGAAAATATGAAATTCTCCAATTGCAAGAACAAATTGAACACTTACCATAAGATCTAGTAGATTTTGATTATCTGCGTCGGTGAATGCGGTTAAGTTCAGCGTCATAGCATTCATCTGGAGTCTTGTAGTTTAATATCTTCCGGGGAAGAGAGTTTCGATCTTAGCAATGATTTCTACACTGTACTTGCCCATACGGTCTCCTTTGGGAATATAGCGTTTGAAAGCCTGTTCTATGCTTCCTTCATCGCAGGATATATAAGGGTGAGAGTAGTACACAAGCGCCTTAGTGACTTGCTCAAGATCGGATAAATTTACGAATTCAGATCCGTTGTCAGTTGTGATGGACTTAAAGATTTGATTCCATTTGGTTCCATACAACTTTCCAAGTTTATCAACTGCTTCATGACACCGGCTGAGGTCTTATCCTCAATCTTGATCAATAAAGAATTGACGCGTCTTTCGTTCGTACAGAGTAAGTAACACATCGTCATCCTTAGTCTTACGTCCAAGAACCAAGTTGCATTCCCAGTGACTAAAGTCCTTACGGGCATCGATTCTAGGGCTACGTTCATCAATGCTTCGTCCCAGGATGCGCTGGCTTATACGGGCACGATGAGCCGTAGTATTGCATTTGACCTTCTCGGGAAGATCCCTTCAGCCAAAGCGTGACCCAAGCAAGCGTCAAGAGACCTGCCTCGATTATGGAAGCAGCGGGAAACGTAGCTGATGAACTCATGTCTACGAATGAACAAGCGCTTGCTTTAAGCGTGAGGGGACTTTTTTAGTCCAATTATTTGCTCTTTCGTCCAAAATCGGGCAAAATTGGACGAAAAAAGAGCTAGTTGGACGAAAAAGACAACTTGGCAAAAAGCTGGCTTTACAATCCGCCTGGCAAAGGCCAGCGATGTGGACGATTATTATTTCCAGAACTACTGTTCCTTGGACAAGGAAGTGGCCAGACTGACTGGCTGCAAAGATCATTTTACCAAGGAAGAAGTGACTTCTTTTTTTCTAAAAGCTATCGCAGAAACGGACAGATACTTCTTTTTGATCCTAGACCCCAACGGTAAAATCATTGGTGAGAGCGTGATTAATGCAATCGCCTGGGACCTGCGCCGGGCCAATTTCCGCATCTGCATCTTTCATCCGGCGGAAAGAGGGAAGGGCATTGGCAGCTGGGCGGTTGAAGTGAGTCGGGATTTCGCCTTTGACCAGCTGCATCTGCACCGGCTTGAACTGGACGTCTTCTCTTTTAATCCCCGCGCGGAAAAAGCCTACCTGCGGGCTGGATTCAAGCGGGAGGGAGTTTTGCGGGATGCAGTTTTCGACAGGGGCCAGTACGCTGACGACATCTTGATGGCTATCTTAGAAGATGACTGGCGTAAGCTGAAAGAAAATGTTGATATTTTTATATAAAACTTATTCCGTTAAATCGCTATTTTATAAATAGTAAGTGAGCTTATTATATGATATACTCGATATAGTCATGACGTGATATACTTATTTTTAAGTAGTTAAGACTCCCTTTAACGTTAAAGCGATAACCATGATTTGTTGAGGAAAAAATATGACTAAATACCGCGCCGACATTACGGCTCTTAACGCAGAAAAAATTGGCAGCCAGGCTCACGGCTATGTAGAATTCACGACTGCGGATGACAAGCTCCACATCAAGCTGGAGATGTTCGACACCCCGGCCAACATCCAGCACTGGGAACACTTCCATGGCTTCCCGGACGGCAAGGATGCCCAAGTGCCAACCCTTGCCCAAGACACTAACCAGGACGGCTTTATCGACCTCTTGGAAACCGAACCAGTCTCCGGCACGACTATGGTGCCCCTGGACGCGGCTCCGCACGAAATGTGCATCCCCCACGACAA
This sequence comes from Lactobacillus delbrueckii subsp. bulgaricus, assembly GCF_046938665.1. Lineage (GTDB taxonomy): Bacteria > Bacillota > Bacilli > Lactobacillales > Lactobacillaceae > Lactobacillus > Lactobacillus delbrueckii_C. The sequence continues at coordinate 11,727 of NZ_JBKZCD010000003.1, read as the reverse complement.
CTACCCAGTTGCCGACGCAAACGGCTACTACAGCTATGAAAAAGATGTCGACTTAGCCAAGCTGGAAGCCAAGTTCAAGGAAGTCTTCAACGACCAGGACCTGGCCCTGGACAAGCGGGTGGTCTACATCCACGGCGTGCCAGCTGACCTGGAATTGCCAGAAAGCATCGGCGGCAAGATCAACGACCATTACGACCAACACGTCACTCTTCCAATCGCGGCTGGTAAAATCAACCGCGTCGACTAAAACTAAGCCATTCAGAGGATCGAATTCCCCTGGATGGCTTTTTTTCGTAAAAAAATTTTGCAAAAATCCCGATCTTGATAGAAATCAATTGGGGAATTCGGCTTTCCCGGTATATTAAAAGCATCAAAGCAAGGAGGTCGAAAGATCAATGCAAAAATGGTTAATGAAAAAGCGCAACCGGCTGACGGCAATTACGGGCATCTTAATTGTTCTGGCCTTTGCCGCTAAATGGTTATTTAAAAGTGAAACAGCAGAGTCCGGCCTGCTCCTGGCCGCCTCTCTCATCGGCGGCTTCCCGATCGCCGCATCCGCTTGGCAGGCCCTGAAGGTCAAAGTCATCAGTATCGACTTGCTGGTGACCCTGGCCATCTTAGGTGCCTTCGTCATCCAGGAATTCGAAGAATCCGCCATCGTGGCCTTCCTCTTCTTGTTTGGGGCCTATCTTGAGCAAAAGACCCTGGCCAAGACCCGGTCAGCCATCAAGGAACTGGTGGAGATGGTGCCAGAAACCGCCCTCCGGCAGACGGCAGACGGCGACTTTGAAGAAGTTGACTTAGATGACTTGGACGAAGGGGACATCCTTTTGGTCAAGACCGGCGGCAAGATCCCGGTTGACGGGGAAGTCGTCTCCGGTTCCGGAACGGCCAACGAAGCCAGCATCACCGGTGAATCCATGCCTTTAGGCAAAAAGCCCGGCGACCCGGTCTATGCCGGTACTATTTTGGAAAACGGGACCATCCGGATCGAGGCGGAAAAAGTCGGGGATGAAACGACTTTTGGCAAGATCATCGAACTGGTCGAAGAAGCCCAGGACTCCAAGTCCCAGGCTGAGCGTCTAATTGACCGCTTCTCCAAGTACTATACCCCAGTCGTCCTGCTCCTGGCCATCATTGTTGGCCTCATCAGCCAAGACCTGGAACTGGCGGTAACTATCCTGGTTCTCGGCTGCCCGGGTGCCTTGGTTATCGGGGTTCCGGTCTCCAACGTGGCCGGGATCGGCAACGGGGCCAAGCAGGGGATCCTTTTTAAAGGCAGTGAAGTCATCACCAAGTTCAGCAAGGTCGACACGATTATGTTCGACAAGACCGGGACCTTGACTTACGGCGACCCCCGGGTCAGCCAGGTGAAAAAGTACGGCCAGGGCCAGCTGGCTGAACAGCTTTTAGTCAGCGTGGAAAAAGAATCTGCCCACCCTTTGGCGAAAGCAATTACTGGCTACTATGAAGACCTGGAAGCTAAAGAAGTTGAAGCTTCCCAGGTCCTCCAGGGCGGCGGGATCGTTGCGCAAGTAGCTGGCCAGCAGGTCCTGGTCGGCAACCGCTATCTGCTTGACCAGTACCATGTCCCAATTACAGAAGAGATGGAAAAGGACATGGAAGAGCTGGCAAGTGCTGGCAATTCCCTGGTTCTGGTAGCTGTTAACGGGCAGCTGGAACTTGCTTTAGGCTTAAAGGATGAGATCCGGGCCGGAGTCAAGGAAGACCTGGCCGCTTTAAAGAAGCTGGGCGTCAAGAACCTGCTCCTCTTGTCCGGTGACAACCAGAAGACGGTTGACCTGGTAGCGGAAGAACTGGGCCTTACTGAGGCATATGGCCAGCTTTTGCCAGAAGACAAGGCCGAATTTGTCAAAAAGCGGCAGGCAGCCGGTGAAATCGTGGCCTTTGTCGGCGACGGGATCAACGACAGCCCGTCACTGGCCCGGGCAGACATCGGGATTGCCATGGGCAGCGGGACTGACGTGGCAATTGAGACTTCAAACGTAGTCCTCATGAACGGCAGCTTTGACCGGATTCCGCGGGCTCTGGCCCTGGCTAAGGCCACCCGGCGGAACATGATTGAGAACATCACCATCGCCCTAGCTGTCGTCGCCGTCCTGCTGGTCAGCGTGTTAGCCAGCTCATGGATGAACATGGCCATCGGGATGTTTGTCCACGAAGGCAGCATCCTGGTTGTAATCTTAAACGCCATGCGCCTTCTGGCCTACCGGTCAAAATTACAAAAAACGCGAAAGTTGATAGAAAACAATTTTTCTCAAGCAGCAGGCCCGTATACTAAGGGCATCGAAAGTATCCAATAGGAAAAAGAAAGGACAAGAAATCATGCAAAAAGCAATTTTACAACTCGAAACTTTAGCCTGCCCAACCTGCATGCAGAAGATCGCGGGGGCCATCGCCAATGTCGACGGGGTTGAAAAGACCAGCGTCAAGGTCCTCTTCAACGCAAGCAAGGCCAAGGCCAACTTCGACCCGGACAAAACCAATTTGGACACGATCACGCAAGCCGTGAAGAATATCGGCTATGACGTCTTGAAGGCCAGCGCTAAATAGTAGAAAAAAGCAAAAGCAAAAACAAGAAAAACGACTGATCAAGAAAAAAGGAGAAAAATGATGATTAAGGAATTTTTTGCCAAGAATGATGAAATGTTAGACTTATATACGCAGGCAATTACCAAGGCCCATGGCGCCCACCACCCGGAAGTCTTTGAAGTCCGCAAGGTTTACGAAGACATCCAAAAGAAGGTGAGAGCCGGCCAGGAAGACTTAACTGCCGACTTCAGCAAGCTGCGGTCTTTGACCGCGGATTACGCCATTCCGGCCGACGCCTGCGGGGCGATGACTAAAACCTACCAGACCCTGGAAGAATTCGACCACTTGGTCCAGGGCTAATTTTTACCAGCAGAGGAGAGCAAAATGCAGCATATATGTGTCAGCCTGGTTCCCTTATTCGCGGACCTGCCAGAAAAAGACCAGCTTAAGATCAATTCCCTGGCCAGCCACCGGCGCTATCAAAAAGGTGAGACGATTTTTCAGCCAGGGGATGAAAAGCTGCAGATCGTGGCCCGGGGAAACATGAAGGTTTACCAGCTGTCCGCCAGCGGCCGCGAGCAGCTGCTCCGGGTCGCTCAGCCGGGTGACTATGAGGGGGAAAAGCAGCTTTTTGGCCTGGAAAACGACAGCTTCTTCGGCCAGGCCATGGAGAATACGGAAATCTGCAGCTTGAGCAAGGCAGACTTCAACCGGGTCCTCCTGGAAAATCCCCAGCTCTCCCTCAAACTGCTGGAACTCAGCACCCAGAAGCTGCTGGCCACGGAAAGACAGACCCAGTTCCTGGCTATGGAGCGGGTTGAAGAAAGACTGGCCAGCTACCTGCTTGACTTGGCTAAGGTGAGCGAAAGTGACCAAATCCAGCTGTCCATGAAGATGAAAGATATCGCCCTGTATCTGGGAACTACTCCCGAAACCCTCTCCCGCAAATTCAAACTCCTCGAAAAAATGGGCTATCTGAAAAGGACAGGCAAGCAGGTGAAAATCCTTGATGAAGACGGCCTGCTGGATCTGTAGCAGGCAAGCAAAATCTCCCTCTAGATTACTAGGGGGAGATTTTTTGTATTGAAAAAGAAAGATGAAGAAGGCTTAGTGCAGGGCGGTTAGGAAGGTGATTAGGCCGAAGACAATGCCAGGAACATTGGCGATAAAGACCGGCCAGTCCTTGTACTTCTGCAAAAAAGCGTAGCTGCACCAAAAGGAGCTGTTGATGCAGGCGACCAGCGGCTGCATGGGATTGCCGTATTGGCCGTGCAGGTTGTTGATGATCTGCGGAATGTAGGAGACGTACATCAGAATTGACATGATGCTGGCAATCCGGCCAATTAAGATGGCTTTTTTAGAATTCATTAGCGGCCTCCTTCAAATCAGCAGCTGAGCTGCTGGGAAAAGTTTCTGAGAAGAGGTTGACGCCAGACTTTAATTGGCACCGGCTGCCATCTTGCTTGACGAAGACTGCCTTGGTTCTTGGCGGGAGGGTGACCATGCTGTCGACCATGTCCCCGTTTCTGACCCACTTGACCTCCAGCGGTCCGTTAGCCGTCATGAGCGTGCCGCCAGCCCAAGTCAAGTGGCTGGTGAAGTGCGGGGCGATCGTCCAGGTATCGCCTGTCAATTCTGGCAAATTGATCCCAAGCATTTTTTCAACGACGAAGTCTTCAACTGAGCCATACGCGTAGTGGTTCATGCTGTTCATGTCAGTACCGGAGATGTGGCCATCGCTCAAAAGTGAGTCCCAGCGCTCCCAGGTAGTCGTTGCTCCTTGGCTGATTTCAAACAGCCAGCTCGGGCTGTCTTCTTTAAACAAGAGGTCAAAGGCTTCTTCGTCCAAACCGTTTTCACTAAGCGCGTGTAAGAGGACAGGCGTGCCGGCAAAACCAGTGGTCAAAGAGCAATTTGTTTCAGCCAAGCGTTCCTTTAAGCGGCTGGCCAGCTTTTGTCTGGCAGCTGCAGTCGGGTAAAGATGGTAGTGAAGAAGCAGGGCCAGTCCAGTTTGCGTGTCAACTTTAGTGGCGATCTTTTGCCCGGCAAAGCCCTGGGCCATTTGCTGGCGGATCTGCTCAGTCGGAGAATTTAAGGTCTCCGGAGTCAAATTAAGGTCATCACCCTTGAAGTAGCAGGCCAGGATCGCTTCCTTGATCTCATCAGCCAGCTTTTGGTAAAAATCGCCATCTGCTTGATAGTCCAGAATCTTGGCTGCCTCTGCCGTGTTTTGGGCTGAAAGCCAGTAGTAGACGGTAGCGACCAGGCTGGAGTCCGTTGCCCCCATGACGCTGCCTTTGATGCCCGTGTCCAGGGCCAGCCAGTCGCCCAGCTGCATGTCAAAGTCAAAGAGATGGCGGTTTTGGTGGGTCCGGTCTTTTTGCAAGATATAGTCGACCCAGCCCTTCATCAGCGGATAAGCTGCTTTAAGCTGACCTTTATCGCGTTTGTGCCGGTAGGAAGTGATCGGGAGAATCGTGGCTGCGTCACCCCAGACTGAAACAGCTCCGCCTAGCAGGAAGGGGTTGATCCCTTCAAAAGGCTTGATCTTTGGGTATGGGGCAAAAACAGGTACTGCCCCGCCCAAGGCCAGCTGCTCAGCCCGCATTGCCCGCAGGTAGTTGGCAAAAAAGGCCCGGGTTTCCATATTGTAGGAGGCGGTATTGGCGAAGACGGCAATGTCGCCGGTCCAGCCCAGGCGCTCGTCACGCTGCGGGCAGTCAGTTGGGATGCTGAGGAAGTTGTCCCGCTGGCTCCACATGATGTTAGAGAGCAGCTGGTTGAGCTTGGCACTGGATGAGGCGAAGGAGAAGCTTTCTTCCATTTCGCTTTGCAGGCTGTAGCCCTTGAAGCGGAGAGCTTCTTCTTCAGACAAGCCTTCGACTTTCACGTAGCGGAAGCCGAAGTAAGTGAAGTGGGGGCGGATAAAAGTGGCCTGATCAATGTTGTCGACGATAAATTCCTGCTTGGCCGTTCTGAGATTGTCCCGGTAGAAGCAGCCATCCTGCAAGAGTTCGCCAAAAGTAAATTTGACCTGCTTTTTGGCCGTCTCTACCCGGCCGGCAATCCAGCCAGTGATTTCCTGTTCAAAGTCCAGGATCAAGTCACCGTTTTTATCGGTAAAAACGGCCGGATTATAGACGCGGACCGGCTTAACCGGTAAGTCCAGGCGCTCAGTCAAGGTTGCCCGGTCATCGTCAAGGACCAGGGTCGTCAACTTTTCAGCCTTGGCAGCCAAATCCTGTCTTTCCCCGTCATAGATGGAGTTTTCCTTGATAAAGGAAGTCGTGCATGACCAACTGCCGTCACTTAAAATGACTTCGCGGCTGCCATCTTCATAAGCAATTTCCAGCTGGGCGATCAGCTTCTGCTTGTTGCCGTAGATGTCTTCAAAGCCGCCGTCAAAAAGGAAGCGGCCCTTGTACCAGCCGTTGCCGACCGTGACTTCCAGCTCGTTTTCTGCCTTGATGAGGTGGGTTATATCAAAGGTTTGGTACTGCTGGTAAAGGTCATAGCTGTGGTAGCCTGGCATGAGATATTCGATGCTGACGGCTTGGCCGTTGAGTCTGGCTTCATACAGGCCCAGGCCGGTCATGTAGAGGCGGGCTGACTTGACCGCCTTTTGGCTGGTGAATTCTTTAGAAAAGCAGACAGCATCCTGGGCAGGTTCGGAATAGGAGATCCACTTGGCCTGCCAGGCTTCAGCCAGCAAGCCAGTTTCAAAAAAACTGCTGGCTTGAAAACCCATCCCTTGTACCCGCCAGAAGTAGCGGGTCTTGTTTTCCAGAAAATTAGGGTCGATCGTCAGCAGGTTATCGCTGGTGCTGCAGCTTGTTTGGACAAGGATCTGCTTAAAGTCAGCATCCTGGGCAACGGTGACCGTCAAAGCCTGCTGGTCATCTAGGTCTTCGCCTATGTTTTCCCATGAAAAGGTCAGGTGGTCATAGCTGTAGCCGATTGGCTCAACCAGGCCGTTAAGCTTTAAATTTTCAGCTTTCACGTTTTAATTCCTCCAAAATCTTGTTCTCGCACAGGGCATTGACCGGGCTGACGCCTTTAAAGTCGCTTTCGCCAGTCAGCTTGGCAATGGCCGCGGCAATAAAGTGGTCGTAGTTGCAGTAGGCATTGACGATGGTGCTGATCATTGGCACGTCGAAATAGTGGTAAGGGTTGCCCAGACTCAAGAAGACTGTTGGCACTTCCTTGGTGAACCATGGCAGGTTGTTGCCTAAGCCGTAGAGGGTGTACCAGTTGATCCGGGCCGTGGTCTGGTTGCTTTCCGTTTCAACGTTGGCCACGTACAAGACCAGGTCATACTTAGCCTTGAATTCTTCAACAGATTCAACTTCAAAGAGGTTGCTTTCCGGCTGGTAAATCGTGACCTCAAAGCCCCGCTTTTCCAGCTGCTTTTTAAGCTGGCTGAGGACATGTTCATCCTGTTTGCCTAGCAATTCCAGCAAAACCCGCTTGTTTTTCTCAACAGTCAGCGGCAGAAGCTGGTCATCGTCTTTAACTAAAGTGATGGCGTGGTCAGCGAGTTCGGCTTGTTCAGCCTGGTAGTTGCCTAAGACCAGGTCGCCGTGGTCAACGCCTGTGTTCAAGCCGATCGCGGCTTTAGTGGCTAAGATCCGGGTTACGGCTTCGTTTAAGCGGTCTTCAGTCAAAAGGCCATTTTCCAGCCCGGCCTTCATGTAATTGAAATCTTCTGCAAAATCTCTGTAGAAAAGGAACATGTCGCAGCCGGACTGGATTGCCGTTGGGACAGCCGTCTTGCGGTCCATGGCGGAATTCATGCCGACCATGTTGGATGCATCGGTAATGATCAGGCCGTTAAAAGCCAAGTCTTCGCGCAGGAGGTCCTTAAGCAGGCGGGGGTTCAAAGTCGCCGGCAGATTATTCTGGCTGTAAGCTGGAAAGGCGATGTGGCCAACCATGACAGCTTTTACCCCGTAATCGATCAAGGACCGGTAGACCTTGCCGTAGGTCTTCATCCACGCGGAAACCGGCAGGCTGTTGACTGAGGTCAAGAGGTGCTGGTCCCGTTCGTCAACCCCGTCTCCTGGGAAGTGCTTGATGGAAGTCAACATCTGCTGCTCATCAAAGGCCCGGATGTATTCTTTAGTGTTGGCGATCACCGTGTCGGGATTATTGCCATATGAGCGGACATTGATGATTGGGTTTCTGAAGTTAAAGTCAAGGTCAACTACTGGTGAGAAGCCCCAGTTGACGCCGACTGCCTTGGCGTCATGAGCGGCAATTTTGCCTAAAGTATAGGCGTACTTGGGGTCATTAGCCGCGCTGACGGCCATTTGCCGGCCATAGCCAGTCCCGCCAGCGATAGCGCCGTTGCTTCCGTCTTCCAGGTTGGCCGCGGTCAAAAGCGGGATCTTGGAGTGGTCTTGAGCGTATTGATAAGCCTGGTGGATGTCTTCTTTGTTGCCTGGCCGGAAGAAGAGGCCGCCGATATGGTATTTAAGCAGGGCATCCAGGTCCTTGCTTTCCTTGGACATGCCGATTGGCAGGAAGAGCTGGCCGATTTTTTCGTCCGTACTCATTTGCGCCAGAGTCTTTTGGACCCAGGTCTGCTGGTCTTGGCTTAAGTAAAATGGCTTTGCTGTTAAATCAATGGTCATGGTAAGTTTTTTCCTTTCTGGTGAAAAAATTATTTGTTGGCTAAAGCGTGGTCTGGCTTGGACTTTTCAGCTGCCAGCAGGGAAACAAGGACAATGGCGGCAATTACGATCAAGGCGAAACCGGCATTTCTGATTGAAGCGGCGGCTGTCTTGCCCAAGAGGCTAGCCGTGTACGGTGCCAGGAAGGAACCGATGTTGGAACCAACCAGAACCAAGGCATTGTTCATTGGAGCGGTCTTGGTCACGGACAATTGGGAAACGCGGGTGAAGATGTAAGGAATTGAAACGCCGCCAAAGAAGCCGGAAGCAATGCCCAGGGCAATCATGGCGCCGTTGCTGGTAGTCATGGCCATGCCTACCAAGGTCAGGCCAGAGAGCAGGATCCCCAAAGGCAGGATCTTGGATTTCAAGAACTTGTAGAGAAGGCCGAAGACGAGCCCACCCAGCAGCTGGGCAAAGTTCAAGCAGGCAAAGACCGTGCTGGCCTGGCTTGGGGTGCCGACGCCATTTTCAACATACATGGTCGCCAGTTTGACCATGGCCACCATGACAGCTGAGAAGTAGGTAAAGAGGACGGCAGCATAGAAGATGACTTTGCCGCGGGCGTGTTTTTCGGCCGCTTCTTCAGCAGGGGCAGCCTGGTCATTTTCGGCGGCTGCTTCTTTCTTGATCCCGGCTTTTTCTGGGTCTGGCACGAAGAAGATGAAGAAGATCAAGGTTGGAACGAAGAGCAGGTAGACCAGGTAGGCAGCGTGCCAGCTAATTTTCAGCAACTGGCCGGCTAAGAGAGTCATGAGGGAAGTCCCGATCCCGGAGGCAGCTGCCCGCCAGCCCATGAGATGGGCCAGGAAGTCGCCTTCAAAGAACTCGCCGATCAAGCTGACCGCCAGGGGGTTGGCCAGCCCAATCCCGACACCGAGGATAGCGCGGGAGACCATGATCATGTTGAAGCTGTTTGAAAAGGCAGGGATGAGTGAAGAAACCGCTGCGATGGCAATCCCTAAGACAGCTGTGGCCTTTTGTCCCAGCTTATTGACAATCATGCCGGAAATCAGCACGAAGATGGTGACGAACATGGAAACGATGGTGGTGATCATTTCAATTTGCACTTGGGAGTGGCCGGGGAAGGACTTGGCCATTTGCGGAATAGTGGCTGAAATGACACTGGCTGCCTGCTCAACTATGTTTAAGGCAAGTAAGGAGACAATCAGCATAACTTTTTTGAACTTGGAATCTTTCACGATTTTTCCTCCTAAAATAACAGATTGGCTGATAAGTTTTTAGCTTTAATAATGCTTCTTTCAAGTTACGAGCCTATTATAAGAAATGCTGTCTGCGCTTACATTGCATAAATTCCATGCTATAATGAACTATCTACAGATTATAGAAGTGCTCTCAATGAATCTAAAAGAACTAGAACAATATTTGTATACCGTTAATGTTTATGAGCAAAAGCAGCAGGAGACTGGGGTCAGCATCAATGACTACGAGGATTACACTCATTCGCCGCAGCGGTCGTATGTTGACCCTGACCGCCATATCGTGCGCTTGCCAAAGAATATGTTTTTCAAAAATGGGCAGAACATCTTCATCAGCAAGCACAACCGCTTTGCCCCGATGCGGGAGCACCTGCATGACTTTATTGAATTGAACTATGTCTATGCCGGCCACTGCACGGAACAAATCAACGGGAAGAGGGTTGACTTAGAAGCGGGAGACTTTTGCGTGCTTGACCGTAATGTGCCGCATTCTATTGCCCCCTTGGGCCAGGATGACATTTTGATCAACATCTTGATCAATGAAGAGACGTTTTCCTCGCTTTTTATAGTCAAGATGGAGAACAATTCCAGCTTGCAGGCGGTAATCTTGACTGACATGTTTCAAAAGCAGGCCAAGCATGACCGCTATGTCTTGTTTAAGAGCAAGGACTTCCCTCGGGTTCACGTCTTGGTGCAGCTCTTTTTGACGGAATACTGGTCGGAAGAAAAGCAGATGCCTCTTTTTTTGACCAAGTATCTGGAACTGATTATTATGGAGTTGATGCGAATCTACAGCTATAATCAGCTAAATCACCCAAGTTCGGCCTTTGCTTATGAGGCGGTATTGGACTATATTGACGACCACTATCTGGGCCTGACTTTGTCTGACTTGGCCCGGCATTTTGGCTATAATAAAAATTACCTGGGCAATGTCTTGAAGAAGACGACCGGCCGGACCTTTCAATCGATCCTACTGGAGAAGCGCCTGTCTATTGCCAGTTCGCTCTTGTTGAATACAGACTATTCGATTGAACTGATTGCGGAAAAAGCCGGCTTTAATTCGGCAAGCTACTTTTTCCGGCAGTTCAAGAAAAAGTACAATGAGACACCGAATGCCTTTAGGCGGGGAAATTTGCAGCAGAAAAAAGTTAAAAGCAAGGGAGAAGAAAAATGAAGTTTCCGGAAGACCAGCTGACTTGGACCAGAGAGCCGGCCAGCTATACTATTTCAGCTGATAAGATTGAGATCGTGACCAAGCCGCACACGGACTTGTGGCAGCGGACTTACTACCATTTCCGCAATGACAATGCCCCGGTTCTGCAAGTGTCCAGTGATGAGAAGTTCTTTTCTTTCATCGTTAAAACTGACTTTGCCAGTCACCACCGCTTTGACCAATGCGGGGTGGTGCTGTACCTCGACAGCGAAAACTGGCTTAAGGGGTCAATTGAATATGAGAATGAAGACTTCCAGCATCTGGGCAGCGTGGTAACCAATCATGGCTATTCCGACTGGGCGACAACCGAGATCCCGGCCACGGTCAAGTCGATGTGGTACCGGCTCAGCCGCCGGGAAGATGACTACTGCATCGAATGTTCAGAAGACGGAGTGATCTACAAGCAGATGCGAATTTGCCACCTGCTGGAAGGCGGCGGGACGGTTCGCTTTGGCATCTACGCCTGCAGCCCGGAAGATTCATCCTTCAAGGCTACTTTCAGCCACTTGGAATTAACTGACTGCCAGTGGCAAAAGCATGATGGCCAGGCTGCTGATCCGGATCTGGAATAGAAAAAAATAAAACGAAGCTGATAATGCAAAGGAGAAAAAATGAGCTTAACAGTCAATCTTTACTATCACGGGCAAAACGGCAGTGCCCGCAAGTTCGCGGAAGAAATGGAAGCAAGCGGGGTGGCCCAGGCAATCCGGGAAGAAGCCGGCAACCTCCGCTATGAGTACTTCCAGCCGCTCGCTGACCCGGAAACCATCCTTTTGATCGACAGCTGGGAAAATCAGGAGGCGCTGGACGTCCACCACGCTTCACCGATGATGGGCCAGCTGGCTGAGCTGCGCGAGAAGTATGACCTCCACATGAGCGTTGAGCGCTATGTTTCAGCAGAAGAAGCAGCTGGCGACGAGCAATTTATCAGAAAATAAAAAAACAGAGTTTCCTTTTTAGCTTAGGAAACTCTGTTTTTGCGTTAGGCGCGTTTTTTGCTGATAGCAGCCTTAATGGCTAAAATAACGAAGGTAACAGCGACTGGAACCAGCCAGCCCAGGCCATCCTG